>NZ_MTAV01000063.1 GCF_002154695.1 Nostoc sp. T09 | reverse complement strand
GCAAGCGATCGCATTCTCAAAGTAGCACGGACAATTGCAGATTTAGCGGCAGAGGATAAACTGCAAGCTAATCATGTCGCCGAAGCGATTCAGTATCGCACAATTGATAGAATGCAGTAAGGGTTTCCTAGAAACTCAAGAAGATGGTAGCGCGATCGCATCTTGAGCTAACTCAAGGTTATTGATTTACATTAAAAAAATTACACATTCATATTGCGATTATATAGATGAATATAGTCGCAATATTTCCATTAAATTGACACAAAAGCTACACATCTTTACTATAAGCTCTTTTACATAAAGTCCATTCGGTTAACTACTAAAATCATAGCTAAAGTAATTTACTAGCAATTTACTTTAGCTATGCATTTTTATTTCTCCTCAATCAACTACTCTATTGAGTAATAAAAATGCATATTCATAACCTATCCTTAAATGAACTATAAATCATCTAAAATTCTACTACTAGTTTCCCTACTTACGCTCATAAGTTGTCGTTACTCTCAAGATGTAGCAGCACAGCCAGCCCAAAAATTACAGCCAACTATTTCAATCCTACCGCCACAGCCAAATACTAATGAATTAGCTAAACCACTCACTTACAAATTAGAGACTTACGATAGCAAAGTGATGGGGGCAAATCGCACTTATGGAGTTTCTTTACCTCCTGGCTATGAGCAAAATACTCAACAACGCTATCCCGTAATTTTTCTGCTTCACGGTGGACACGGCGATCCTAATTCCTGGTTTGATCGGCAAAAAGGACAGGCTCTCAAGACATTAGAAAAACTTTATGCCACTAACAAGTTACCACCTAGTATTATTATTACCCCCGATGGTAACGACAAACGCGGCACTAGCCCCTATTGGGACCCTCAATATATCGATGGGCCTCAAGGTAATGTGTCTACAGCCGTTGGCGATGAACTAGTAAAAGTGGTCAAAACCCGCTACCGTACACTACCCAATCCTGATTTTTGGGCTATGGGTGGACTATCATCTGGTGGTTGGGGGGCAATAAATGTAGGATTGCATAACTTACCTCGATTCTCGATTTTATTTAGTCACAGTGGTTATTTTAAGGATAAGAGTGGCCCGCAAAATAGTCCGATAATTTATATCAAAAATATTTCTCCACAGGCTAAAAAAAGGTTGAAGATTTATTTAGATTCCGGTCTATCAGATACGGAAGAACTCGATGAAGGTAAACAGTTTGCTAAAGTGCTCAATCAATTGAAGATTTATAATATATTTCATCAATTTCCAGGCAGTCATACTTGGGAATACTGGCGCGAACACCTAGCAGATTCTTTAACCTTTGTAGGTGAACAATTCCGCGTATCGCAAATAGCTCATGCTGCTGATAATTTAGGCTTTGATCGGGCTAAAAATCCTCCGAATAATTAGCATAGTTAAGAATTATAATTATTGAAGTTAAACCTTTTTAAGATTGGCATTGCCCACCCTATAACTACTACATATTGCTTAGTTAAATATTGTTATATGTTGTTGATAAAGCTCTAAATAAATATGAGAATTTCTAAAGTTGTAATTAGTTTGGCAGGAGCGATCGCTCTCTTAACTGCTGCTGGTTACTACTACGTCTTTATTTTAGGTGCGCCACAATTAGATCGACCCCAAGAACAAGCCAATACAGGACTGAGTTTTCAGTTAGAAAGTTTTAATTCTCAAGCAATGGGAAAAGTCCGTAACTATGGAGTAATTTTACCTCCTGGCTATAATAAAAATTCCCAAAAGCGTTATCCAGTAATATTTTTATTGCACGGTGGACATGATGATGCTCGTGCTTATGCTGATAAATATGCATTATTGAATGTACTGCATGAACTTTATCAAAGTGGACAATTGCCTCCATCAATTTTGATTACACCAGATGGCAACGATCATCGTGGTTCTAGCCCTTTGTACGATCCAGATTATTTTGATGGGCCTAATGGTAAAGTAGGAACTTGGATAGGTTCAGAATTAGTCAAAGTAGTGAAGTCGCAATACCGCACCTTAGATAACCCCCATTTTTGGGCGATAGGAGGTGTATCCTCTGGAGGATGGGGAGCATTTAATATCGGGTTACGCTATCTAAACAACTTCAATATTTTCTTTAGTCATAGCGGTTATTTTACAGATAAAAGCGGCCCGCAAAATAGCCCTCAACAGATTGTGCAACAGTTATCAATTCAAGACAGAAAGCGATTGCGAGTGTATCTTGATGCAGGACTTAGCGACACTAATTTACTGTCTTCTACTAAAGCTTTTCATGAAACCTTAAATAAATTAGGCATTGCTAATGTCTTCTCTGCATTTCCCGGAGGTCATGGTTTGTCTGGTGCTGATGTGGGATGGAACTACTTTCATAAACATCTCAAAGATTCACTTTCCTATGTAGGAAAACAGTTTAATAATTCAAAATTAAAAAAATAATTAAATACCATTAATAATTTTTTGTAACTAAATGCCAATAATTAATGACCAATGAATCATAAAATAAAAACTCAGATTGGACTTCAAAGTGCTGCTTTTCTGACAGCGTTGGTGGGAGTGGTGAATTTAATCTCAGCAGTAACTCCTAGTTTACCTGAACGCAATCATTGGCTAAAGCACTTTCTGCCCTTTGAAATTCGTGCTAGTGGTCATATATTTGCAGCTTTGGCTGGGTTTGCTTTACTAGCATTAGCAACTAATTTATTACGACGAAAACGAGTTGCTTGGTTGTTAACAATTGGTTTATTAGTAATTTCAATTATTAGTCACTTACTGAAGGGTTTGGACTATGAAGAAAGTCTACTATCAGGTGTCTTATTAGTGCAACTAATTTGGATGCGCCAGGTTTTTACAGCACAATCAGATCGTCCTTCAATTGCACGGGGTGTTCGGGTATTATTTGGTGCTTTACTGTTTACTTTGGCTTATGGAACAATTGGTTTTTACTTGCTAGATGGCAAGTTTTCGGTAAATTTTGATTGGGGTGAAGCTATAGTTCAAACTTTAGCAATGTTTTTTACAGAAGATAATGCTGGACTGCAACCAAAAACCAGGTTTGGCGACTTTTTTGCTGATTCTATTTATGTAATTGCAGCTTGTACCTTTACATATGCATTTGTCATGCTGTTGCAGCCAGTTTTTTTACGTAATTCAGCTACCCAAAATGAACGACAAAAAGCAAAGGAAATTGTCGAAAAGTATGGCAGGTCTTCTTTAGCAGCCTATACGCTATTAAACGATAAAAGTTACTATTTTAGTCCTTCTGGTCGCAGCATGATTGCATATGTTCCCAAAGGACGGGGTGCGATCGCCTTAGGAGATCCCATTGGGCCCATAGAAGACCGCAAAGAGGCGATCGTTGCTTTTGGACAGTTTTGCCAACGTAACGATTGGTATCCAGCTTTTTACCAAACTTTGCCAGATGATTTGGACATCTACATTTCTCTGGGTTTTAGGGTACTGAAGATTGGGGAAGAAGCGATCGTTGACCTCAAAGCTTTTACTTTACAAGGCAAAGCTGGTAAAAACTTCCGACCTGCTATCAATAAATTGGCGAAACTAGGATATGAAGTCAAGTTTTACCAACCACCAATTACTGATGAATTGTTGCGCCAGCTGAAACCTGTGAGTGATGAATGGTTGAGGATGGTGCAAGGTTCGGAAAAAAAGTTTTCTCTGGGTTGGTTTGACGAGGCTTACCTGCGGGACTGTGTAATTGCTGTGGTTTACGATCCTGAAGGAAAAATTAGGGCTTTTGCCAATATCGTGCCAGGGTATCAACTTAATGAAGTAACTCTCGATATGATGCGGCATCGTCCATCAATGGAGAATGGCACAATGGATGTTTTATTTACTTCCATGCTCCAGCATTTTAAGGAGAAAAACTACGATAGCTTTAATTTTGCACTTTCTGCCCTTGCGGGAGTTGGTGAAACCCCACAATCACGCCGTTTGGAGAGAGTATTAGGCTATCTTTACGAACATTTAAATCGCTTCTACAACTTCAAAGGCTTACACGCCTATAAAGAAAAGTTTCGTCCCCATTGGGAACCACGCTACCTGGTTTACCCTAGCTTGACAGCTTTACCTGATGTAGTTGTGGCATTAATTCGAGCAGATTCCGGCGATCGCCTCCTCGATTATTTCAAACCTGGAGCCTGAATTTTTCCCACTCTTAGGATGTCCGTCCTATATCTTCAGTAAATTTGTGCAAAAAATGCAATCTACCGCAGAGATGATTTTAGAATCACCATTTTAAGGCAGTCTAATAAAGTAGACTCTATACATAGGGGCATGTAAGAAGCAGTAATAATGCTAGTTTATTTGCCAGGCTTATCACCAGAGGATGAGAGATGACACGCTCTCCGAATTCTAATCGGCGTTTATGGCTGCTGTTATTAAGTCGTACCAGCATTGCTTTGGGAGTGCTTTTAATCGCTGGGATTGTGGGGGGCATTTGGTGGGCTAATATTTTTATTCATCAAAAGTTAGCACCGTTAATTGAAAGCAATCTTTTGGAGTTGCTAGGACGACCTGTAAACTTAGGCGCAGTTCAAGGTTTTTCGCCGAATAGTTTGCGTTTTGGTAAAACATTAGTCCCCGCAACTACAACAGATCCAGATACAGTGGTAGCACAAGCGGTAGACGTAGGATTCGATCCCTGGCAATTAGTTTTCAACCGGACATTAAAGCTAAATGTTACATTAATTCAGCCTGCTGTTTATATCGAACAGGATCAACAAGGGCGCTGGGTTTCAACTAGACTCAATACTGCATCTCAAGAACGCAAAGGTTTTATTCAAACTCAACTAGAGTCACTGCGGTTGCAAAATGGCGGTTTAATCTTAGCCCCATATATTCCCCAAGGTAAGCCGAGAGTAACAGTTGGGTTCAATCAACTTAACGGTATTGCCAATTTTCTAGAGCAAAATCAACGCATTAATTTTGATGTTAGCACTCAAGCTCTTAGTGGGGGAAGTGTACAGATTGCTGGAGAGACGCTGCCGAAAACATCTCAAACATCCCTGAAAATTCGTACAGCTAGTTTACTCGCAACTAATCTGACGCAATTGGTGCAGACACCAGTTAGCTTGCAAGCTGGAAGTATAGATAGTGATTTGACAGTTAAATTACAACGAAATCAGCCGAAAACTAGTATTTTTGGTACAGTTGGCGTTAATCAAGTAGTAGCACAACTTAATAATTTTCCGACAAAAATAACTAACACTACAGGTAAATTACAATTCCAAGGTGAGCAGGTTGCACTGGAAAATTTTACTGCAAGCTTGGGTAACATTCCCGCGCAAATCAACGGGTCTATAAATACTCAAAAGGGTTATAACCTAACAGCTGATGTGAAAGCTGTTAGCACTCAAAACCTCTTACAAACCTTTAACGTTAAACTACCGATCGCAACTGCTGGCGACTTCACTGCAAATATCAAGTTACAAGGTGCAATTAAACAGCCAGTGTTAGTAGGTGCGGTAAGTACAATTAAACCTGCTGTTATTGACCGTGTTAGCTTTGAGAAAATTACCACTCAGTTTCGGGGCACACCTCAGGAAATTGTTATTTCCCAAATTCAAGCTACCCCAACCTTAGGCGGACAAATTACTGGTAAAGGTCGAGTTGGCTTAGGAAAACAGAGCAAAGTTGCAGTAAACTTGCAGGCAGCGAATGTACCGGGGGATGCGATCGCGCAGACTTACAACGCTAATTTAAATAATATTCGCATTGGTACAGTCTCTGCAAATACGCAAGTTTCTGGAACTCTCGCTAATTTACAAACCCTGGTGCAAATTCAAGCACCTCTAGCTACTTATCCGGGCAAAGTCGAATTAGCAGGTAACAAGGGAATTATCCAGATCCAAAATACAGCTTTTCAAGTAGCAGGGGGTACAGTTGCAGCAAGAGGACAACTTATAGGCGATCGCTGGCAAGCTTTTGTTGATGCTTCTCGAGTTCCTCTCAATAGTTTAGCCCAAGCTACGCGCACTCAGGAAAACCCCAACCCAGCTTTACCACCGCAATTTCAAGGTATTTTAAACGGTGAATTCAATTTAGCGGGAACTACGAAATCATTTCAACTACCTAACATTCAAGCTTCTGGACAGGCGAATTTAAATGTTGCTGGCGGTAGAGTTAACCTCAATAATATCCGCCTCAATAACGGTCTGTGGCAAGCTGTAGCCAATGCTTCCGGTATTCAACTCAATCAATTTGCCAAAAATGTCAAAGGACAGATTGTTAATAGTAATGTGCAGATTGCAGGTAATACTAATTCCTTTGCTTTAAATAACATTCAAGCCGCTGGCGAGGCGCGGGTGAGTTTAGCTAGGGGAAGAGTTAACTTAAGAAATATCAATTTGAAGAACGGCAACTGGCAAGCTTTAGCCAATATTTCTCAAGTTCAACTGAATAATTTATCACAAAATTTGCGTGGGCGGTTAAATGGTGATGTACTAGCAGCGGGAACTACTGCTTCCTTTCAACCACAGAACATTCAAGCCGCAGGAAATGTGAGATTCTCCCAAGGTTTAGCGGCACTCACACAACCACTGACTGCCGAATTTCAATGGAATGGCAGTGGACTGCAAATTGTCCAAGCAACTGCACCAGGTTTAAGGGCGGCTGGTAATATTGCTGTGGCGTTGGAACCAACTCCCCAAATTACCGGATTAAACCTGAATGTTCAGGCACAGAATTATAATTTGCAAGGTTTGCCAATTAAGCTTCCAGGTAATATTGCCTTGGCAGGTAGGGTAGATTTCAACGGACAAGTAGCGGGTACACCTACTACCCCAATTGCTAACGGCAATATTCGCTTAGAAAATTTGGCTGTTAACGGTTTAGCATTTGACCCTGTGTTAACTGGTAGTGTCCGTTATCAGCAAGGACAGGGAACCCAATTTCAAGTAGCTGGTAGACAAGACCTAATTGCTGTTTCTTTAGGTGCAAATAATCGTCCAACTGCATTTAATATCAGACGCGATCGCACTGTCGCTACTGGTAACACTGTTGGAGATAATTTAACAGTTAACGTTCAAGATTTACCCATATCTATAGCTAAGAGTTTCATTCCTGCTAACGCAAACTTAGGTACAATTAACGGACAATTATCAGGAAATTTAACAGTTAATTTAAATGATTATAGTTTAGCTGGCAATGTGGCAGTTGCTCAACCCAGAATTGGCAGAATTCAAGCAGATGAGTTTCGCGGCATTATCAGTTATGGTAATGGTAACTTCAGTTTAACTAATGGAGAATTGCTGCAAGGTGAAACTCGTTATGCACTCAGTGGAAATTTACCAACCACAGGTAATAATCCCTTGCAATTTGAAGTTAGCTTCTACCAAGCGAGAATTGAAAATATACTGCAAACACTAAACATCTACAATTTTCAAGATGTACGTACTGGCTTACAGGCTCCAAAATTGGCTGGTGCTGAAGCATTACAAACTCAGCCTGTAAGTCTGCCTAATACAAATTTATTAGCGCAAATAGATTTCTTATCCAAAATTCAAAACCAAGTTGTTCAAGAAAGAACGCAGGAACAAGCTTCTCGCCGTATACCTACTTTAGAAGAATTGCAAGGCATCATTAGTGGTAGATTAGGAGTAACAGGAAGTTTGCGATCGGGCTTGAATATTGGTTTTAATTTTACAGGTGCTAATTGGGTATGGGGTAAATATAATATTAACCAAATCGTAGCTACTGGTAATTATGAGAATGGTAATTTAACGCTACAACCTCTGCAAGTTAATTTCAATAATTCTCTGATAGCCTTTAATGGACAATTGAGCCAACAAGCATTATCTGGGCAGGCACAAGTCCAAAATTTAGCACTAACAGATATTAAACCTTTCTTCCCTCAATTACCTGTAGATGTAACAGGTAATGTAAATGCTAATGCCACCCTCAGCGGAAATTTAAATAATCCTCAAGCTGTTGGGGAATTAGCATTGGTAAATGGGAGCTTAAATAATCAATCTATACAGTCAGCCCAAGTTGCCTTTAACTATAATAATGCAAAATTTAATTTTGACAGTAACGTTCTAGTTAGTGGCACACAACCAATTCAAATTAATGGCAGTGTTCCTGCTAAATTACCCTTTGCTTCTGCCCAACCAGATAGCAATCAAATTAGCATCCAGGCTAACGTTCAAAATGAAGGTTTGGCAGTATTAAACGTATTAAACAATCAAGTTAAATGGGTAGATGGTCAAGGACAAGTAAACGTACAAGTTCAGGGGACATTAGCTCGCCCAGAGACTACTGGTACTGCCACAATTAATAATGCCACAATCAATGTGCAAAGCCTCTCAGAACCATTAACCAACGTTACAGGGACAGCGCGGTTTGCAGGCGATCGCTTAATTGTCGATAATCTTCAAGGGCAATATAGTCGCGGACAATTAACGGCGGCGGGAATTCTGCCGATTTTTGCTAGTCAAAATGCTCAACAACAAGCAGCTGCTAATCCCCTAACTGTGGCTTTAGATAACTTGAGGGTAAATCTTGAAGGATTATACCAAGGTGGAGTTAGCGGTAATGCTGTAATTACGGGCACAGCGTTTGCTCCCCAGCTTGGCGGTAGAGTTGAGCTAAATAATGGTCAGGTATCACTAAGACAAAGCACATCTAGGAATTCTGCGACAACACCAAATGCAACAACTTCCCCAGAAATTACAATCACAACACCAGAACAAGCCTCTGCTACTAATTCAGCTAATTCTGCTAATTCTGCGACAACAACCACAACAGAAACTACACCAAAAATACCTATAGCATTTGACAATTTACAGCTAGTTTTAGCTAATGATGTTCGTGTTACCAGTCAACCACTATTCAGCTTTGTAGCTCAAGGTGATATGGCTCTCAACGGAACCTTAGCTAAACCTCGTCCTCAAGGAAAGGTTAGTCTGCGGGGAGGTCAGATAAATTTATTTACCTCTCAATTTACCTTGGCTCGTGGTTACGACCAAACCGCAGTATTTACTCCCAGTCGAGGATTTGACCCAACTTTAGATGTGCGCCTAGTAACAATTGTCCCAGAGGCAACTCGCAGTTTGAGTCGCACTTCACCTATATCTAGCGAGATTCGAGATGTTTCTGCAATCAACTTTGGCACTTTAAATACTGTGCGCATTCAAGCCATAGCAAAAGGGCCAGCCAGTCAATTATCTAGAAATCTTGTACTCACTAGCGAACCTCGCCGTAGTAGAGCAGAAATCGTAGCTTTGCTAGGAGGTTCATTTCTTAACACTTTGCAGCAAGGTGATACAGGTTTAGGACTGATTAACATAGCTGGTTCGGCAGTTTTTTCCAATTTGCAAGGCACTATTAGTCGAATTGGGGAAACTATCGGCTTGAGTGAATTGCGGCTATTTCCAACTCTAGTGACTAATAGAAATACTAATGTTTCAGTACTCGGTTTAGCAGCAGAGGGTGTATTTGATGTATCTAGGAATTTTTCTGTTTCTTTGTCGCGGGTTTTTGCTACTGATGAACCCTTACTTTACAACGTAATTTATCGTTTAAATGACGACCTTCGTGTGCGTGGTGGTACTAACTTCGGAGATGAAGGTCGCGCTGTTGTTGAGTATGAAACAAGGTTTTAATTATATAGCAATCCGTGTAGGAGTTGTGAAATGAAGGAGTTGAGTCAGGGAACAGGGAACAGGGAACACGAAAGCAACGCTAATGAATGTAATCTTTCCCTATTCCCTCCTGCTCCAAAAACCTGTGGGTTTGAGTTCCCTATCTATAGGTAGTAAATGTTGGTAGGGGTTCAAAACCTCCACCATATATAGTCCCTGTTGCCTGTTCCCCATTCCCCGTTCCCTTTTACCCTTATTTAAATTTTTAATTTTGCTAAACCTAAATAACGAATGCCTTCTGGTGAAACATCAAAACGGCAGGGTAAGACTTCTAAACCGAGAGCGATCGCATCGCGCAACAACTTACCATATATAGGGTCTGTACTATCACCAGGTGCAAACTCTGTACAATCACCTCGATTGATAAAGTACAGCATCACTGCACGACTTCGGGGTAGCAGCGCCATGAGTTCCCGCAAGTGCTTTTGTCCTCTTGTCGTTTCTGTGTCGGGAAAGACTGCTAAATTACCTTGAGTCCAGGTTGTATTTTTCACTTCTAAATAAATTGGACGATCTTCATCATTTCCTGTCAAGAAAAAATCTACTCGACTTTTTTTGTCTTGCCCATAAACCACTTCGCCCTTGATGTGGCTATATTCACCCAATTCTGGGAATAAATATCTTGCCAAAGCTAGCTTTACTATCTGGTTTGGCAAAGCAGTATTCACACCTACCCAAGTCGGGTCATTATCATGCACCTGAATCAGTTCTAAAGTGTAAGCTAGTTTACGGTTAGGATTGGCACTTTTAGATAGCTGCACCGCACTACCAAGAGTAGATACTCCAGTCATCGGCCCTGTGTTAGGACAATGTGCTGTCACTATTTCGCCAGAAGTCAGTTGCACATCAGCAAAAAAGCGCTTGTAGCGCTTGAGTAGAATCCCAGGATATAAAGTTGGGTAACGATAAAGCCAATCCATAATTTTGACGCTCTCCTCTATAAAAGCAAGGAGATTATTAAGAGCTAAACAAGTTTAACTCTAAAGGATTACTATTTTTACTGCGCTTCGCGTGTCATTTTTCTGTTGAATTACAAAGCTTTTATTCTCTAATCCTCTGCGTCAAATCAATTGCACATGGTGTTAGTTAGTGGTTGCCTGTGCGCGGATAAAACGACCAGGCAAACCTTTTACGAATTTAATTTGAAGATGAGGCAGATAATTCTGTAGACTTAGCAACTTCTTTACTGCCACGGCTTTTGATTACTCGTGCAGGTACACCCACAGCTACCGAAAATGCGGGGATATCTTTAGTAACAACAGCCCCAGCACCAATAACACTTCCTCTACCAATTGTCACGCCATCTAATACTTTCACTCCATGTCCTAACCAGCAATCATCCTCAATCACGATCCCCTTAGAAGTGATACCTTGGTACTTGATTGGCTCTATCGGATCTGCAAAGTTGTGATTATTAGCATATATTCCAATATGAGCAGCAATTAAACAGTGCTTGCCAATTTTGATATTTCCAGGGCCAGCAATACAAACGCTAGGACCAATAAAAGTATCTTGACCGATGTGAATACAAGTGTTGTTGAGTGCCCCTATTAAAACGTTACGCTCCAGGACAACACCATTTTCTAAATGAATTCTATTGTTTTCGTGCCCTTTTGCATCTATACGAACACCTTTGAAAATATACGCTCCATTTCCAATTTCAATAGAATCAGTACTAATAAATTCGACGCCATCTTGAATATAGACTGAGCTACCTAACCGAGCGAAAATTGCGCGATATAGGAAATTACGTAATTTTACGCCTCCCAGAATTGTTGGAATTTCGCCTAAAAAAGTAGTAAACAAAAGTTGTTGAAGCCGCTTCAATTTTGAAAAATATTTCCAGTTATTCATGGCTTTATTGTTCTTAGCTAAATTTTCACTTAGAGAGTTGTGGAATTGTGAGATGCCTAAGTAATAGTCTTCTATATTTCTATATCTGCATTATTAGATTACAGATGAATGAAAAACACGATGGCTAAGATAAAGTTTTTCAAACATTTGAAAAACTTAAAGCAAGCCTTAATGTTAGAAGGTATTAAATAGAAGACTTATTTAATTTTTAGAAATGGCTACACAATAGCTACTGTATTTATCAAAGAAGAATTTAAGCGTCACTCACGAGAATACAGAAAGAGGAATTCTGTGCGATTGGTGGGCCAGCGCTGCAAGAAGATGTTCTTTCTTCTGTAGGTGGCTACAAGCGTCACCTGTACTGCTAAAGCAGAACCCCCATGATGGATGAATAAACGGCATTTTTACACATCCACCAAAACTTTGATTTAGCGTTCTTCAATTATTAGTGAGCCTTTTTCTGAATTCTTCTTCAATTACAAGCCAATTCTGTAATTGTTATTTATTAAGTGTATTTGCTGGAAATATAAAAGTTACTTTTTTATATTTAATACTGATTAATACTGAAACTTAATGCTTTATTACAACATCAATTATCTAACTCTCGATGTGTATTAATGAGCAATTTGACAAGCTACTAAGATTCAGATATCAGTTATTAAATACCAAAGTTGTTATTCTAATTACATCTATTTATACTTTTCCAAAGTGAGAATAAAATTTCCTCGCTATCCTCAAGATGTAATTTTTGAATCACTCTAAAATTTCCAAGCAAGTACAACCACGTTAAATTAGGGGGGAGTATCTCCAACTTCAGCCATCACATTGAAGTTAACCATCGGAGCATACAAATAAATACTTCCCCGATTACTATAACGGCTTACTTGCAGCCAGTTTTTATAGTCTGCTGCTGTTCTCATAATGATGTACACAGAGAATTTACATATTCACTAAAGCGCCTTTATAGTGACACAAATAGTGTGCTTTCCCCATCCTAAAAGAGACTTACGAAAGTATTGTCAAGAAAGAGTAAAGTTTAAATAAAAAATATAAATATTGTGTAAAGTAGCGGATTTTATCATTAGTAATATTCTAACTCAAGATATAAATTATACTAACCATAATTTGCTATTAATTAAATAGATAACCACAAAAAGCTAGAGTAAATACAGATATAAAAAAGCAACCAGTACTTTATATTTGGTGCTTCATTAAACCATCAATTTAATTATTAATTACTGATATTAAGTATTTTCAGTAAACTTTTTAATTGTGTGCGATAAAAACCTACCTAAATAGTAAGGCAGGGATGTGGCTGCTGCCTAGTATTTGGGCTGTAGTACTGCCAATGGCTAAGTGCCGAATACGGCTGTGCCCGTAGGCTCCCATAATTAGTAAATCGATCTCTTGCGTTTCTAGGTAGGAGCCTATAATCTTTTCCGGTTCGCCATGTATGATTTGACAAATTGGTGCAAAGCCAGCGCTACGTGCTTCTATTTCAGCAGTTTGCAGGTGAGCGATCGCTAAACTCTCTCACTAATAAATATCACAGCAGATGGGACAGCAAGCGTGCGATCGCACTGCTGCCCTAGAAGTCGCTAATACTTTAGTAAGACCATATCTCTATACCATAGTTTGGTAATTTCTGTAGTTCTGTTTACGACAGTTTAATAAAAAGTAGCATACAATAGATATTATCAGCCTCCTAAAAGAAAAAAAGTTAGGAGGGTTGCAATCTGCAAGTAGGTAAATCCTATGCAAACAGTTCGGGGAGTAACGGAATTAGAATATGCCTTTCTGTTCACCCTTAGAAAGGTAAATTCCATCAAATTAGAAGGTTTTAAACCATTTTTTGATGATATGCCTGTTGATCCTTACATCAAAGGCAATTATCGCTCTCGAAGATTATCTCGATTTACTGTTGTTGGGGATAGATTGATTAAACTACCTCACGGTTATTTCTACCAAAGCAAAGATTACAATCCATTATTAGGTGATGTTAAAAGAGAGTTTGCAGAATTAGATGATGCGATGATAGAACTTGATATATTTAAAAACCTTATCTTAGCATTCACTGATTCTTGTAAACTTCATCCAGAAGCAGAAATAGGAGTTCATCAGATTAGGATTAGCTGTTCGCTTGATAATTTGGGTAATCCTGCGCCTGAAGGTATCCATAGAGATGGTACAGATTTTATCGGTATCTTCTCTGTTGATAGAGACAATATTATAGGTGGAGAAACACATCTATATACCGCTAATAAAGAAAAACCCATTTTCAATAAAGTTCTTAATCCTGGTGAACTTTTATTGGTTAACGACCATGAATTTTTACACTTTACTACTCCAATTAAACCAGAGATTGAGGCTCAAGGAACAAGAGATGTTTTTGTACTAACTTCTCCAAGTTTGCTTTCTGATTAATACTATTTACAAATAAAAACAAAGATAAACACAGATGATTTTTCTGTGTTTATCTTTATTTTGAATTAGCGTGAATTCTGCGGGTACTAGCTCCAGCATTTTAGCGGCTTATCCATACCCCAGTAGCCTACAAAACCTGAAATAGTTATCCTTTCTCCTTGTAAAATTTTTCTAATAGCATGAACTTTAGTAGTATTAAACATGATTAAATCTCCTGCTTCAGGTTTAATAACTAGGGAATTATTTGGTAACAAACTACGACTAAAGCCATAACTTCCCTTAACTCCGTACCTTACACACTCCTCATCAGAAAATGAATAATTCCAAAGTTCAAGCTCTCCTCCTAAGTCAGCTGAACTCAAGTATACATTCACACCCAATTGAGAAATCTGATCTTTAGTTTCATTTGAATTGGGTATTTCTCTCCAAAGAACATCTTGATGAGGAAGAGCTTCAAAGCCTAATTGCCAAATGCGTGTAATGCCAAAGAGCATAGTTTTTCCGCCTAAATGCATGATTGATGCTCCACTAGGCCATATCTCATCAAGCTCAAGCCTTAATAAATCAGTTGGGGATGCGTAAGGAAAGCTGAATTTACGCAACCTTCTCATTGTCGGTATTGCAGTGTTAAAGTAACTTTTCCTAAGTTCGGGCTTATCTAGAGTATTCCAGAAAGAGTCAACATCACTGATGTATATTTTTCCTGAAGAAGTAGATTCATTTTTTACAGAATTTGATAGTATGTTGCTTAAATATTTACATCTATCAGTTTCATAAAACTTAGGTATCCTCACAGCAAGTGTGCTTCCCATAAGTAAACCGCAGAGACTGTTAAAAGTTAGGGAACTTTCGACTACAAGAGTCTGGTCATGATGTAAAACGTCCATATTGTACTTCTCATCCTGATAGTATAAAGAGTGCTTTAGAGGATTTTTCGTCACTCCTCATAGTTGGCTGATTTTTTGGAAACTTCTCAAATTAAATAAATCTTGTTAAAGCAATCAAAGAACAACCTACACTGGCAAACTTAAGTGAAGTAACTGATTTTTTTGGGAAATCAAATAAATTTTAGGAGTGTGACGGCAGCGGAGTTGTTTACTCCGGAGCATTTGATGTTGGCATAAGTATTGATGCCTCCGTGAGCGCGAAAAGTTCAGGTTATACTATGTTTTTAATAAGTAGTTTTGCTTAAAAAGCCTCTAAAAATCGTGCTAGAAAACATAATTTTTAGGGAAGCGATCGCGTAATATTTAAACGCATCATCATTCTTGCCCTAAAAAACCAGCACCAAGTTTACTTTGATGCCACACCTTGCCTTCAGTTTCCAGCAGAATTACTAATTGACAAAACTAATACTATAGTATCTCAATTTGTCAGGAATGGCGGGGAAAACTATACAAACCGTGATACACCATATCCAAAGAAATCTGACCTATGGGGTTTCTCCTGTGCCTCTTGGTGACAGGAGCTAAGCTATCTTCATACCAAAAGATGTTTTTTTGTAAATATCATATTAAACTACTTCAGTCAAGACATGATCTGACATTTTCTTAGATAAAATGTTAGTAAATCACCATAAAGTACTTAAGAGGCGGAGAATTCATCGCGTCTCATCTTCGCTGTGACAAGTACCACCTTTGAATGCAACTTTGATAAACCACTTGCAACAATCAATAGCGCATCAGTTGCAAACAATAAGTGTGGAAATAGAGACAAACAACTTTAAATAACTAAATTTAAGGAGTCAGAACATGACAGGCACTACTTCCCCTAAGCCAACTCAAAAGCTATCAAAAGTATCAAGAGAAGCTTTAGAAGTGATTGGCGATGACTTGCTCGATATGTTAAGAAGAAAACCTGCGGCAGAAATCTTTGATTGGTCGACAAAAAAGGATTATCACGGGTTTGAAAAAATGTCGATACGCAAAGAAATATTGCAACCGTTTATAGAAAGATACAACCTCGAGCCAGAGGGACTGGAAGTTATACTCATTGGCCTTAAAAGTAATTACCCCGGTTCTGTACATGCTCATCCGATAGCCCATGCGTTGTGTGTAATGCTTGCGGAAGCTGAAGGTTTTCCTAACCCGGTTAATGCTTATGCGCTTGTAGAAGAAAATTGGTTGCCGACTTCTGAGCCAGATAGTCTAGGTATGTCAGGAGGCAAGGGTACATGGTTTCCTATTACTGTTGGAGATCGAATTTATAATCCCACTAATGTCGCTCATGGTTTTACTGTGCAAGGTGAAGGACAATGTTATTTAACATGTATTCAATCACCTGGTATTGACCAACCTAAGCGTGATGATTGGGTTCCTGCCAAAGTTAACTAAAATTATTGGTAGGATTGAGCAAGTCAGACAAGCTATAAAACTATCAAAATCTAGCTTTATCTAATTAATTTAAGTAGTTCAAAATTCAGTCAAAGGTTCTGGCTGATTAAAGCAAAAAATTAGCTTTTTAGTCTAAAGTACATGGTACGGTTTTTGAGGTTAACTGAACCGTATTGAGGTAGTACTCACCCTACATGTACTTTTTTTCTTTCTCTGCGGTTCAAATATACAGCAAATTTCAAGTTAGTGAAGTACAGATTCTAAGCCTCAAACCCAAGCATAAAGACTGTTTTACTTCTGAATTCTGAATTCTAACTCCTGAATTCTGCTGTATTTTATTTAACCGCAGAGGCCGCAGAGGAAGGAGGTAATAGAGAAATTTATTTTCTAGAATTTGTCTATACCCCATTATAGTGAAACGCTATTACTGCCTGCTATTAATTGGTAGCTGAACCCTTAGCCAAGGCGAGTGCATTTTGAGCAGCATTGCATAAAAGAACACTGTCAATAGCGACGGCAATGAATTTGCAGCCATCTTTAATTTCCTTCTGTGCAGCTTCTCCTTTCATAACAAAAATACCAACTGGCATAGATTTTGCTTTACATTTCTGCTTAACCTGCTGTATTGCCTCTTGAACAAGTTCACTAGTTACTTGCCCTAATATATTCATACTGCCTGACAAGTCATAAGGGCCGATAAAAACCCCATCAATTCCCTCAACATCAAGTATCTCATCAAGATTATCGACAGCATGAATATGTTCAATTTGGATAATTAGAGCAATTGTGTCATTTGCACAAGCCACATACTCAGCAAATGACATACCATAGCCATGTGCTCTAGCAATACCTACACTTCGTTCACCTTTTGGCGGGTATTTACTTGCCATTACAGCTTGTCGTGCTTCGTCTGCATTCTTTACCTGTGGTACAAGGATACCGTTACACCCTGTATCTAATACTTTCTTGATCCATACGGTACTGTTCTCAGGAATTCTCACAATCACGGAACAATCACCGCGTATTGCTTGAATCAGGTGTTGTACCGAAGCAACCGATAACGTTCCATGTTCCATGTCGAGAAACAGCCAGTCAAAATTACACAGGGATAAAATCTCTACTATTTCAGGACAGTTGAGGGTGACAACTGTTCCTATAATAGGTGCGTCGTTTCTTATCTTTTCAATAAAACTTTTTTTCATTTCAATTAATCTGTGAACTTTCTTATAGCAAAATTAATAATAGATATACTCAATTAGAAACATTATTAGAGCGTTCTACTATAAATAGAGCTACAAATTATAAATATTAGAATTACATATATCAATAAATTCATCTGTAATAGTTTTTGAAGTTTCGTTTGATATTTTTGATACTTTTTCAGGTAACCTTCGGAAACTAATACCTGTCATTGTTATGACTCCTCAAATTTAGTTAGTTAAAGTTGTTTGTCTGTATTGCCACGCTTAGCGATAGCAACTGATTTGCTATTGATTGTCGCAAGTGGTTTATCAAAATTGCATTCGCTAGAAGTACTTGGCGCAGAGAAGACGAGACGCGCGCAATTCTCCGTCTTCTTAGTACTTAATATGGTTTATTCACTAACATTTTATCTTAAAAATCTCAGAGCGTGTATTGACTGAAATAGCTTAATATGATGATTACAATCAAAACTTATTTGGCTATTTTCCCTTTCCCCGTACTGCAAAGCAGAACCCGCAGGGTAGGGTAGGCTAGGGTCAAAGGAGTTTTTTAAGGGAGAGAAATAAAAATGATCTCGCAAATGTGCAACGCCTGACGCTTATGAACTGTGTCATTAACATAGGAAATAAGCTAGAGTCACGGTGAATACTTACTATAGCCATAACTGACACAGTTAAGTGAATAAAAGCTATGTATGACGAATTCTATAATCGAGGATTGGAGAAAGCTAAGCAAAAAGACTACGCTGGAGCCATTGAGGAATTTAATCGTGCTTTGCAGGCGACATCTTATTTCCCCGAAGCTTACTTGCAAAGGGGTTTGGCATATTATGACTCAGGGGAAATTCTCCAGGCTGTTTCCGATTATACCGAAGCCCTGAAGCTGAATCCCGAAAGTTTAGAAGCATACTATTCTCGCGCCTTAGCAAAGGTGGCATTGAAAAATCTGCCGGGTGCGCTGGAAGATGTGGAACGTGCTATTCGCCTGAATTCTAATTATGCGGCAGCTTATAGTCTGCGGGGGATGATACGGCGCAAACAGGGGTATATTCACGATGCGATCGCTAATTTTAAAAAAGCGGCAGAATTATATCTAGCGCAAAAGGATAAAGAAAATTGTCGTCTCTGTTTGGAAAGAATTAAACAGCTACAACCACCAGAAAAACCAGCTGTTCAGCAAGCAGTTTCTCCAAGTGTCACCATCAAATCCGAGAAGGAATATTTTACGCAACTATTAGATAAGGCAGAAAAAGGAGATACCCGCCAGGCGATTGAAGATTTAAACTGGGTGTTGCAAGCCGATCCGCAAGATGCCCAAGCTTATTGCTGTCGTGGGGTTGTGCGTTGCAAAATGGGTAACTATCAAGGTGCGATCGCAGACTTTAATCAAGCACTAAAATTAAATTTTCAAGATGCTATTGTCTATCGTAACCGAGGTAAAGCCCGTTCTTTGTTAGGTGATTACCAAGGTGCGATCGCAGATTTTAACTCTGCACTGCAAATTCAACCCCAGGATGCCTTAGTCTATGTTGCTAGAGGTAATGCCTATCGAGCAATCAGCAATTATATCGGTGCAATTCAAGATTATTCCCAAGCAATACAAATTAATCCTGAAGATGCCCAAGCTTACTATAATCGCGGTATTGCCCATACTCTTTTAGAAGAAATGCAACAGGCGATTGAAAATTATCAAAAAGCAGCAAGTATTTTTCTCGAAAAAGAAGACTGGGACAACTATCAACTAGTTTTAAATAGCCTCAACAAAATTCAGAAGTCTCTTCCTGAAACCAAAAACCACAAATATAATCTTCTGCGTCAGCGATTGTTGCGTCTGGTTGGGGGACAATGGGAAATTGCCCAAAGATTAATTCAGCAAAAAAAAGATTACTATCCCCAGATGCCAGAAGAGTGGTATTTGCAAAAAGTAATTACAGAATTAGAACGCGATCACTATAAATAAACGCAGATTTAATTTCATTAATAGCGCTGAATTTTTAGACTAAAAGAATTCAGCACTAAAATTATTTAGGTTCTTCAGTACCTAGTATGCTAAATTTACGTGAGAAAATCTCAAAAAGCTTGCTATACATGGGAAATCATGCTTATTTGTCAGATTATTTCTTAATATTGCTTCTTTCCCCTG
>NZ_MTAV01000268.1:8749-43009 GCF_002154695.1 Nostoc sp. T09 | reverse complement strand
CAGGGTTTTCTTTTTTTATTCTTTTATTCAGAATACCCGGAAAGTGACAGAAGAGGGATAGGCTGGTTGTAGAAATCTCCGTTTTGCACCTTACCAGAGCGAATCTGTCCGTTGTAAACAACACGACTCAACAGACTGATTTGCATTTGGGTAAAGTCAAACGCCAATAAATTTTTCTTGCCTAAATATTTTGCTGGCCCCGTAAGTTTCACTAACACCGGGCCTACTTGCACCTGATTTCCTATTTCGCCTCTACCCAAATCCTGTTCTGAACTTGCACTAAAGGAAATATGCGCTGCGGCAAATTTAGGCATATACAAACCCTTACCTAAGACAATTCCCCCGCGCTTTCTCACCTTGCGTGTCCCAGTAGCAAAGCAAAGCCGCCATTTGCCAACGAGAGAATCAAAGTTATAAGTTAGCCGTTGCTGCTTGGCAGCTTTTTCTGCTGCTAGCAACGCATCCACCATCAAAGAAGCAGACGGAAGTTTACCACCTTCGCCTCGATAAGTAGCCGCAGCTTGAGATAATGCCGCAAAATCAGGTGTAGCCGTAGTTACATCAGCCGTCATGAACACACTCTGGATTTAAATTGCCCTTTATCTTCCATTCTGCACTTATTTTGCAATGGGAAACTTTAGAGTGTATCTTATCAACATTTATCGGCATAACCTGTGGGAAGCTGCCTTCCACGTGCCTATATCGGCGGTTAATTATTAATGACGATAAGCGACTTGGAGACTTCGGGCTAAAATCACCAAAGATGCGATCGCCATTAACCCACCCCAAAACCAATAAGGTAAAAACAGATACCGCTGCATTTGTGCCGTATCGGAAAGTCCTAAGGGACCTGCGCTGTAGCTAAATAAATAATCGAGTTGGTGGTATGTACTTATACAAGCTTGTACGCCGAGAAATTGAATGCCAAACCCCTGCACCCAACGCGGCGCTTTCAAAGCAATACCCAAGATAATTAAACCCAGTAAGGGAATTGCTACAAATCCAAATAACGAGCGTACCCAAACCAATGTGGAAAGCAGCAAAAAACCCCCTAATATTTTCAAACTGAGGGAAGCTGCCTTAAAACTGCGGGAAGCCAGAATCAAAGCTGCACCGGCAATCGGTGGACCCATTGGCCCTGCGGCTGCAACCAAGGCCGGGCCGATTGGCCCTAATGACGAAGCGATGCGATAAGTTGCTACACCGGAACCATTGCCAAAAATCTGTAATTTCTGAAACTGTCCCCCTAATATCAATGCCATCAAGCCGTGGCCCATTTCATGAAACCAAGTAGCTAGGATAGTAAAGGGGTATAAAATATAATCGCCTCCTGGGACTTGCCACAGCACTACAGTCGCGATCGCTGCGGCAATTAGCCAGGTTAGTCCCATGCGTTCTACTTCTGGCGGTGCTTCTTGGGGAAGCAAGTTTTTAAAATTTTTTCCTGGTTCCCTCATGAGTCAAGTCCCTTAACGTAATTACCTCAACAGCTTGAGTGTATTTTCTTCCATCCTAATCTACTTATTTAGTTTCAAGCAGGGATAAAAAACTCTCATAGTCAGGACTAAAGTCCTGACTACAAAATTTGTCTAAGCGAGTTGGAAGAGGAATGTTACCATATCTCCCTTACCCAAACTGATGCGATCGCCTGGTCTGAGGCGGTGTCTGTTCCCCGGTAATAGTGGCAAATTGTTGATGTAGGTGCCATTGGAACTGCCGACATCTTCTATATAATGAGCATCCCCCTCAACGCGAATATCTGCATGAATCCGCGAAACAATTTCCGAACTAGGAAATCCAGAGACATCCACATCTGGGGGAATGCGGTCATTAGGCTTGCCGATATGAATTACAGACAGCGTTTGGGGCAATTCTATATTGGTGTCGCTTTGGACGTGGAATAGGCTGGCTGTTACCTGCTGTAATTGAGTTCTGGCTGGGCTGACAGCAGGTGGGGGTGTTGCGGCTACTGGTTGTGGTTCGGGTGCTGCGATTGGTTCTGGTTCGGGTGCTGCGATTGGTTCCGGTTCCGGTTCTGGAAGCGGAGTAGGAGCGCCTTGCCCAGAAACAACAGGTTGTGGTGCTGCACTGATTTCTACTACCTGTGGCGGTGCTACTGGTGTTGTTATTTCTGGAGGAACCGCCACTGCTGTTGGCGGTAAGGGTGAAACCGCCACCGGATTGGGAACTGCCAAGGGGTCTGGTTGTATCAGTTCTACAAGTGGGTCAGGAGTAACCAACGCTGGTACTTCTAAAGGAACGTCAGGTGCGACGGTTGCTGCTACCGCTGTTGGAGGCGCTGCGGCACTTGCGCGCAAGTTATAGCCACACTGACCACAGAAAGCGGCATCTGCCTGCACAGTTGCCCCACAGCTGGGACAGTTGTTAGTCGCTGGTAACGGCGTATAACATGCTTCACACTGGACAGCGCCGTCTGGGTTGGGGTGATTGCAATTAGGGCAGACGATCATGGATTTAAGCCTTTGTTCAAGCTCATCATAAAATGGGACTGGCAAGCAGAGAGAACTCTGAGCGGCGGCTACCGCCGTAGACGCACAGCGGCTTGCCGCAGGCATCAAAAGTTCGCCACAGATGCAACTCTAGCTTTCGATTTTAACAATTACTCCTGATAGGTAACTTAAGTTTGGAGTTCCGAACCCGCCGCCGCATCGAGCAACCACCAAAGTTCTCCTTGGGGCTGAATCAAGCGTGATGGGTAAGTGAATTCATCGGCTACGGGTGCAAATACTTGAGCTAAAGCTGGTCGTTTATTAGCACCTGCAACTAGAAACATGACGCTGCGAGCCGAGTTGATGAATGGGTAGGTGAAGGTGATGCGGATGCTGCTATCTTTATTACCCACTGTAATTAAGCGATCGCTTACTTTTAACGCTTCTGTGTGCGGAAACAAAGATGCAGTGTGTGCATCATCACCCATTCCTAGCAAAACTACATCTAAAGACGGGAATTCTCCAGATGCAGAATTAAAAAAGTTTTGCAGATGCCGTTCGTACTTAGCCGCTGCAACTGCGGGGTCAGCTTCCAAAGTCGGCATGGCATGAATATTAGCGGCTGGAATATTAACGCGGTCTAGCCACGCACGACGCGCCATCAGTTCATTGCTATCAGGATGATCTGGTGGAACATAACGTTCATCTCCCCAGAATACATGGATTTTATCCCAAGGCAGTTTTTGATTGGCGATCGCTTCGTACAACGGCTTAGGTGTACTGCCGCCAGCTAAGGCAATGGTAAACTGCCCCCGCTCTTTAATAGCAGTATCTATCTTGGGCAGGATCAAGTCTAGCGCCCGTTTAACTAGCGCTGACTGATCCGGTAGAACTTCGACCGTTTTGCTCATGGCTTTATCATTACTTTGCCTGCTTCCAGCAATACAATACCGAACTTATTACAGTCCCCCTTTTTAACTTTTGAAACTTTTAACATCATTAGTATTTTGTTGATTAAAGCCACATCAGGCACATTTTTTAAATCTCACCAAATATTCACAAAATTAATCAGTAACATTACAAAATAACAATAAAAATTTACTAAGTATTTTCTGGGGAGATGGGGAACAAAACTCCCCACACTCCCCACACTTCCCACACTTCCCACACTCCCCACACCTCCCACACCTCCCTCACTCCCTCATCTCCTTGATCAATCCCGCACAAAAATCTCATCCCAGTCGGTAATCGCTTCTCTTTGGGCGATTAGCAATTCCTGAATTCCTTTTTCTGCAAAATCTAATAACTGATTCAACTGGCTACGGCTAAAGCTACCTTCTTCTCCTGTTCCCTGGATTTCAATAAGCTCCAGGGTTTGATTCATTACGACGTTGAAATCGACTGTTGCAGCCACATCTTCGATATAGTTCAGATCTAAAAATGGCTCTTCTTGCAACAAACCTACGGAGACTGCTGCTATTTGTCCGCACAGGGGCGATCGCTCTAGTTTTCCTTGGTGCAATAATCGGGAAATGGCATTAGCTAACGCTACAAAGGAGCCTGTAATTGCTGTTGTCCTCGTTCCGGCATCTGCCTGCAATACATCGGCGTCTACAGTCAGGGTACGTTCTCCCAGTGCCTCAAAATCTAATGCTGCTCTTAAGCTGCGTCCAATTAAGCGTTGAATTTCTTGCGTCCGTCCTGATAATTTCATCAATTCCCTTTCTTGCCGTTGTTGTGTGGCACTGGGAAGCATACGATATTCAGCAGTTAACCAACCTTTGCCACTTCCTGCTAGAAACTTGGGCACTCCTTCAGTAACGCTAACAGTACAAAGTACTTGAGTATCACCACATTTTGTCAGCACAGAACCAGGAGCAAAGCGGGTAAAGCCACTGTCAAAGCTGATAGGACGGAGTTGGTAGGGGTACCGGCCGTCTGGACGCTGCCAAACCATTGGAGTTGCCTCAAAATTTTCATATGAAATACTGCCTTAAGGTTACCTTAGCGCCACAGTCTCTCTAGAGGTCCAATTGTATAGTCAGCGTAAAACTAACGTAATGAAACTCTGTAGTAAAATTGCAGATTTTCTTAAGAAACTAAAAGTAGATTGAGAATATGGTGGTGCACAACTTCTGGTGATTGGTCGCCATTAATAGTCAAAAGTCGGCGGCGACGGTCGTAATATTCGAGTATGGGAATAGTGCGATCGTAGAATAACTCTATCCGGCGCTGTACAATTTCGGGTTGCTCATCGGGAAGCGATCGCCCCAAACAGCGATTAACCATAATAGCTTCTGGTACTTGTAAATAAATTGCCCAGTCTAACTTTTGTCCTAAATATTCCAATAAAAAATCTAATTCCTCTGCTTGAAAAGCAGTACGAGGATAGCCTTCCAATAACCAACCCGACTTTGAATCAAGCTGTATCAGCTGCGTCCGAATCAACTCAATCATCATTTCATCAGGGACTAGCTCCCCTTTTTCTACGTATGGCTGTGCATGGCGGCCCAAATCACATAGGTGATTGTTGAGGTACATAGGTGGACTCTCTTCTTGAAAGAGGAGCTGCTTGTCGCCAGACATTGCTTCTCGTAAAATTTCACCTGTAGAAATCTTAGGAATATTAAAGTGTCTACAAAGGTTTTGTGCTTGAGTGCTTTTCCCCGATCCTGAACCACCCAGAATCACCAATCTCACAACAATTCACTCCTCATCCTGTCAAATTCACTACTTACTTACTCTGTTGTGCCCAAACAAATGGGAAATCTAACATCTACTGATTTTCAGCTCTTGCACCCAAGGTTTTGATGAATTTTCACTGCTAGTTATGTGTTTTTATTTTTACAAATACTTGCATTTACAAGCGATCGATGCCAATATCATTAACCCTTGACTTCTGGGCAAACCTAGTGCTTGACTAAGAATGCAACTTGCCAAATACAACACATTTGTGAAAATTGAATTGATTTTACAGGTAGATTTGCGCTCACCTGTCTCAGGAAAATCACTTTGTTACTTTGTAATATTTTAAACTTCATTTTATGGTAGCCCAGCTAGATACTCCAAGTGTAAATTCGAGCCTCAATTTACTATCCCCTGTTGAAGGGCTAGTGCAAGTTTTCACTAGCTCACACCGTAACTTTTTTACGAATGTTATGGCTCAAGCACTGAGAATTGCCGGTCAAGGCACGCCAGTGTTAGTAGTACAGTTTCTCAAAGGTGGCATTCGTCAAGGACATGAACGACCCATTCAAATGGGGCAAAATTTAGATTGGATTCGTTGCGATTTGCCTCGCTGTATCGATACACCACAGCTAGACGATACCGAAAATGAAGCTTTACAAACACTGTGGCAACATACACAAAAGGTAGTCTTCGAGGGTAAGTATTCTCTCGTTGTCTTAGATGAGTTAAGTTTAGCGATCAACTTTGGTCTGATCCCAGAAGCTGAAGTTTTAGCATTTTTAGCAAAACGCCCTCCCCATATCGATATCATCCTAACTGGACCAGACACGCCCAAATCTCTTTTGGATGTAGCAGATCAAATTACCGAAATCCGGCGCAGTCATAGCCCTTAGCCCGCATAGTATTAATCTATAAGAAGTGAAACCTCTCCACCAAAAACCGCAAAAGGCAAAGGTGCTGCATGAGCGACTCCCCAGGACAATACAACGGGCAACCACAACCAAGCAGGCTTGAGCAAATAGAATTGCTGCTGCTACAAACTACTGCCAGCCTGAATCGCGTATCTCAACAGCAGGAAGTGAACACCCAAGCGATCACTCAGCTTGGTGACAAAATTGACCGATTAGCTGATCGGCAAGACAGCTTTCAGGTGCAACTAGAGGAAAGCATTAGCGAGTTAATCAAAACCATTGATTACGCTGTCGATCGGACTGAAGAACTGGTTAGGCGTTTCTTGGAACAAAGCAGTAATGGAAACGAGTAGACAATAGTAAAGAGAGAATCCGCATAAATAAATTTAGTGCCACTTCACGCTATCCTAGTAAGTCGGTTTGAATTAGCTGTGAACTTGTGATTAAAAACGATATTTGGATTACTCAAATGGCTCAAAAGGGTATGATTTCGCCTTTTGAGCCAACTTTAATCAGAAAAGTGCAACAAGACCCAGAAATAAGGACTAAACCAGTAATCAGCTATGGTTTATCTTCTTATGGCTATGATATCCGCCTTTCTTCATCTGAGTTCCGCATTTTTCGCCACATTCCCGGAACTGTTATTGATCCCAAAAACTTTAATCCTCAAAATCTAGAATCAACGCCTTTACATACGGATGTTAATGGTAGTTACTTTATCTTACCTGCTCACTCCTATGGTCTAGGCGTAGCCCTAGAAAAGCTAGAGGTTCCAAATAATATTACTGTGATTTGCATAGGGAAATCTACGTATGCACGCTGTGGCATAATTGCCAATTTAACACCTGCTGAAGCTGCTTGGCGGGGTCATCTTACCTTAGAGTTCTCTAATTCTTCTAGTGCCGACTGTCGCATCTATGCTAATGAAGGAGTAGTACAGTTACTATTTTTAGAAGGCGAACCCTGCGCTATTAGTTACGAGACCCGTCAAGGTAAATATCAGGATCAGGTAGAAATGGTGACACTGGCTCGCGTATAGTCTAATAATCTGCAAGTTTAGAATTTGCTATTATCCCTGTTGAGCCAAAACCACCAGTTCCTCTAGATGTATGACTGAGCTTATCAACTTCTTCAACTTCAACATGAATTACTGGTGTGATAACCATTTGGGCAATTTTCATTCCTTTTTTCACTTTAAAAAGGTTTTTACTATGATTGATTAATATTACGCCTATTTCTCCTCGATAACCTTCGTCTACCGTACCCGGTGTATTTAAAACTGTTATTTGATGGTTAAGAGCTAAACCACTTCTAGGACGAATTTGTGCCTCTGTTCCTTGTGGTAAATCTATTGATATACCAGTACATACCAATCTACTTTCCCCAGGAGGAATTTCTAGTTCGTCTACAGAGATTAAATCTAGCCCAGAATCATTTGGATGTTCATATTGGGGGATAATGGCTGACTCATTTAACTTAAGTATTTTTAATTTCATTAGCTTAAATGTATATTGACTAATAAATCGCTAGCTAATTATATTAGCTAGCGATTTATTTAATTAAAAGTAGCGTATATTTAAAAATTTTTTATAAAATGATCTGGTGACTTTTACTAGTTTGTAGTTATAAAGATAACAGACAATCGCAGTAGTGTAATATTTAGCTTAATTTAGGCAAGGTTCGCATAGCAAAGATTACAATGCTTAATCCAACATTATATTATAACGTATAATATTACACATTAAAACGGAAGATGTGTATAACTTCTAAGTAATCCTAATAATCATGTATAAGGAAAAATTATGTCATTACTAGCTGATACTGATCTGATCAAAATGATATGTACTACCAAACAGGAATGGCAGCAAAGAGACGATGATAATCCCAAAATTTATATTAATCCATTTAAACAAAATAGCTTAAAACCTGGAAGTTATGATTTGAGCGTTGGAAATAGTTATGCATCTGCCTTAAAAGGGCAATTTCAAGTAAATGATAATTGTCCAGTGACGATTGATGCAGGTGATACAGTTCTTATTACTACTCTAGAAGAAATTAAAATGCCAATAAACAAAAAAGTTTCGGCATTAATATTATCTAAGGTTTCTCAAGTATCAAAGGGTTTATCTCACATATCTACAACTGTTGATCCTGATTGGGAAGGTAAACTATTAATTGCTATCACTAATCATTCTAGAAAAAGTATAAAGCTTAATCTGGGAGAACCATTGTGCACAATGGTTTTTTTCGAGAATAAGTCAGCAGCAGATAAAGAATCAGCTTATGAACCGGGGAGAGTAGACATACTAACACGTCAGTTTTCTAGTACTGCTCCTGAATTACAACGCGAAATCGAGAAAAAAAAGATAGCTAGAAGAAGAAATTTTAATATTAGAATATTAATTTCTCTTGGTACTATTCCACTGTCTCTATTAATGGGTTATTTATTTTTTAATAACAATTTAGAATTATTTATAGCGGTAGCAGGATTAGGTGCAACGTTATCACAAACTGCATTGGCGGTAATAAGTAGCCGTCTGAACGACGATGATCAGTGATTTTTCCACACATATACGGCTTCTTCAACTTTTTGTTCAGGAGATTTTCGTCAAGCAGAATGAGCACAAGTAATTTGCTCCTGATTCAGCATTGCTTTTGTAATTATCTCCAATACTTGTAAAACCTGAGTTTGCAAATGTGGAAAATCTGCCAAAAATTCGGCTAAACCGCCTTCACCTTCCAAATAGTCGAAAAAAGTCTGCAATGGCACTCTTGTTCCCACAAACACAGGGCTTCCACTCATGATATCTGGATCAGAGCAAATAATTCGGCGATCGCTTAGAACTTTTTGAATATCCATCGTCGTTTAGCCAGTATTTAAATATAGTCTAAACCCGGATTTTGACTCTAGAATTAGTTTATGGTGCTAATCTCGCCTTGCCCAGACGAGACTTTTCATACCATTCTGCGATCGCTGGCACCCAATCTGCAAAATGGGGCCACATCATTTCACATAACTTTTGAATTTCGAGTTGAGCGTCTTTCTTGTTCCTCAAGTCACAAAAATGCAAGAAAGACCGTAAATTGAAACTTACTACAAAATGCTGACGATAATCAAAAGGCATTTTACCTCTTACGTGTTCCTCAGACATTCCCGCCTCAAAGTCAGCTTTGTATCGCTTGGCTGCTTCAAAACACCACTCTAAATCTGATGCTCTTTGCTCTGGTGAATAATAGTACTTTTTGCCTTGTCTATCACTGTAATAACCAACAGGACGCAGGTAGAAAACATCTTCGATGTCTTTCTTACCATTTACTACATCAATAAATTGGTTACCTGTATACCTAAAAGATTGTACATCAAATGATACACCTACCCTGTGTGTACGTGCCTGCTGCATGACACTGTGGGGAAAGTAGCCACAGTTAAAGACAATCTGGGGATGTTCTAAAGGCCCATAATGTCCTCTTTCACCTGCTAAAAGTCGCTTCACAATAATTTCGCCGCTTTGTGACTCCGAAGGCCACGAGTCGCGCTCGTCAAACACGAACCCCTCAGTGTAGTCCTGATGCATGGCGGCATAAATCACCTGCTGAGGATTGGGTGTTTTGCTAATAACCTCTACGCGGAATCGATGCATGAGCTAGTTAAGGCTTGATTGGTGGCTAGGAGTGCCTACTAATAAGTTGTGCAACCTGTTCGTTAGACATCTCCATGAGAACGATTCACTATCATATCTCTGCCTTGGACTTCATCTTCAGCAGACTCATTTAGTTTACAAAATTTAATATTTACGTTACACTCCGTTACATAGTGATTCAAGCCGGTAAAATCTCATGCGTACAAATGCTGCCATCGTTGACGATCAGGGACTAATGAACAACTTTGCGATCGAGCCAAAAGTGTATGTAGATGAGCAAGGCGATCGCACTGGGTTTACAACCTATGCAGAACTCCTCAACGGTCGTTTAGCAATGATTGGTTTTGTAGCTCTCATCGCATTAGAAGTTTTCACAGGACACGGGATCGTTGGCCTGTTGGCAAATCTGTAAAAGCTAATTTGAATTGCTGATTTTAATATTTTTTTAACAAGCGCAGAGACAGGAAATATCCCGTCTCTAATTTTATGTAAAATCAATGGTATTTTGAAAATAACTGACAGTACCAGCCGTTTTTATGGACACAGTACCAGAGAAATTATGGCTTTAACTGCTTCTACAATGTTGCCTCTTGGCACTAATGCTCCAGATTTTCATCTACCAGAAGTAGTATCTGGAGAAACAATTTCCTTGGCTAATTTTGCCGATAAAAAAGCATTGTTAGTCATGTTTATTTGTCGGCATTGTCCGTTTGTCAAACACGTTCAAAAACAATTGGCGCTGCTAGGAGAAGACTATTTCACTAGCGATTTGGGAATAGTTGCTATTAGTGCTAATGATGCAAAAAACTACCCAGATGATGCACCAGAGTCTTTAAAGGCAATGGCAACAGAATTAGGGTTGAAATTTCCCTTGTGCTACGACGAAACTCAAGAAACTGCCAAGGCTTATACAGCAGCTTGTACCCCTGATTTTTTTGTATTTGATAGCGAACGCAAACTCGTTTATCGGGGACAATTGGATGATAGCCGACCAAGTAATGGCAAACCTGTAACAGGCGCAGATTTACGTGCAGCTATTGAAGCGGTGCTGACAGATAAACCTGTACCAGATGAGCAAAACCCAAGTATTGGGTGCAATATCAAGTGGAAAGCTGGAAACGCACCCAGCTATTTTGGTTGATCAAACTCTGAGTTGAAAATAGGGAATAGAGAAAGAAATATTTCCATCCTTTTTGCGGGCGGTCGCCTGTGGGGATCTGTCTTCAAAAGTTGATGTTGAGCTTAACAACTAAGCAGCCAGATGCGAGAAGAAAAATTCACCCTCGCTATAGTTTCTGAACTAGTGAGGGTGAATATAAATTTGCGATTAGTGTTTGATTTCCAAATTGAGGATGTAGCGTCCCAATTGGACTTTTTCTGCCCACAATTCGTACTCTATGCGCAGATGCTCTGGCAAAGTTTGCCCACTGAGGACCATAGCGGTCGTGAAATTACGTAGACGGATAGGCTCGTTAGGTTGCAATGACTCAGTTGGCAACCAGTAACGGCTTACACCATAAACACCCTGTTCCCAGAAGTGACGATAACTCACTTGAGCGTTACCTTGCATAGTCATGATTACCCGGTAAGGGGAAATCTCCAGCCATAAAATCCTCGGACTGCTGGGTGCATAAGCATTGCTCCTTTTTTGAGGAGGCGTGTCCTCTGGATTGAGGGAACTCACTATTTCGCAACTTATTAAAGGCGGTGCAGTCAACAGTAAATGAAAACGGTCAGTATCTTTTTGATACAATGTCCCGGCAGTTTCCACAACCGACCAGACTGGCAGGTCAGTGGAAATAAGTGATAAGCACACGGGCTTGCGGTGATGGGTCAGCATGGGAGCGATAAGGGCTAAAAGCTATTGAACAAAAACAAATCAACACCAGGGTCTCTAGCAGGTCAGGGTCAGAAACTAAATTGTGAAACATGCTTAGATATTAACTGAATCTGCTTATTTGGTAAGCCAGATAAATAAAATTGAAAATACTTAGGGTACGAATTTAAAAAGCAAAAACTGCGATTTTTATCCGGAAAGCTAATTTCAAAGTAAATTTAGGGAATATATTGTAAATAATCTTTAGATTACGAAATTAATATAGCTGGAGTATTTGGTGAAACACAAGAGGAAGGATTTTCGTAACTTTTAGAAATGTATAGTGTTAACAATTGAACATCAAATTTACTAAGATTGCTAAGAGAAAACTGACTCCTTCAATAAGTAAAAGTATCAAATTTGGTAGATTTGATTAAGTTTTATAGAGCAAAAGGCGATAGGATACTAGGGAGGAAGTCCACAGCCGCGGCACACGCAATCGCTTATGTACTTCCGGTGTATTCAAAAGCCAGTGTATCCTAATGTCGGCTGCTGTTATAACCGTAGAAACGCAAAAAGACCTTTCACATAATTTAATTATCCAACGACCTCCTTTTGGGCTATCCTTGCAAGGTCGTATCCGGGTTCCAGGTGATAAGTCTATCTCTCATCGTGCTCTGATGTTGGGTGCTATAGCCCAAGGTGAAACTGAGATTCAAGGGCTTCTCTTAGGAGAAGACCCCCGCAGTACTGCTAGTTGTTTTCAAGCAATGGGCGCGGAAATTTCTGAACTCAACACAGATTTAGTACGAGTTAAAGGTATTGGGTTAGGGAATTTACAAGAGCCAGTAGATGTATTGAATGCTGGGAATTCTGGCACTACACTGCGTTTGATGTTAGGACTGTTGGCATCACATCCAGGGCGCTTTTTTACAGTCACAGGCGATAGTTCCTTGCGATCGCGTCCCATGTCCCGTGTAGTTCAACCTTTGCTGCAAATGGGGGCGCAAATTTGGGGACGCAAAGGTAATTCTCTAGCACCCCTAGGAATTCAAGGACAAGCCCTCAAACCAATTCACTATTATTCCCCCATCGCCTCTGCGCAAGTGAAATCTTGCATTTTACTTGCTGGTCTGACAACTGAGGGACAAACCACCGTTACCGAACCCGCCCTTTCCCGTGACCATAGTGAAAGGATGTTACGGGCGTTTGGTGCAGAACTCAGTGTTGACTCAGAAAGCAACAGTGTGACAATTACTGGGCCATCTCAATTGTCTGGGCAAAAGGTAATAGTCCCAGGCGATATTAGTTCAGCAGCTTTTTGGTTAGTAGCTGGCGCAATTGTTCCTGGTTCTGAATTAGTAGTAGAAAATGTGGGCGTTAATCCCACCCGCACTGGGATATTAGAAGCTTTAGCATTGATGGGAGCTGATATCGAACTGGAAAATCAGCGAGAAGTCGCGGGTGAACCAGTAGCCGATATCAGGGTGCGTTCCAGTAGTTTAAAAAGCTGTACGATCGCCGGTGATATCATACCGAGAATGATTGATGAAATTCCGATTTTGGCAGTAGCAGCAGTATTTGCCCAAGGAACGACAATTATTCGGGATGCAGCAGAGTTAAGAGTCAAAGAAAGCGATCGCATTACTGTCATGTCCCAGCAACTCAATAAAATGGGAGCAAAGGTCAGCGAACTACCCGATGGGATGGAAATTACAGGCGGTACTCCCTTAGTTGGGGCTGATGTAGATAGTTATACAGATCATCGCATTGCTATGAGTTTAGCGATCGCGTCGCTGGTTGCTACCGGGATCACTACGATTCACCGTGCGGAAGCAGCTGCGATTTCCTACCCTGGTTTCTTTAATACCTTAACGACGATTATTAACTAAATAATCGGTTCAGGATAGCTCACTCATACTTTGCCTATTTCATTCCCAAATGGTATGGGAATGAATTTTTATATAGACTTTCCATTAGAACTCGAAGCTCTAAATCTTAATTTGTTGGGATTTATGCAATAACTCTCTGAAAGCCTTATTCCTACCCTTCTCCTATCAGAGAGGCTGCGCGTAGCTTGCTTCCCCATAGGGGTACGGGAACACCTACCCTGCGGGAAAGGCTTCACCCAACGGCCAATGTGTCCTTTGTTTCCTACCCTGCGCGAAGCCACTTCTTGTCTATGTGGTTCGTTTTTTATTATTTTGCATAAGTCATCTTTGTTTTTTCTAATAAGTTTTATTTAGTTATTTTTGTCTGGCTATAGATATTTACTATGACACGAATGTAAAAAAATAAAAAATTACTTATAAAGCTCTTGCAGGCACTATCAATAACTTTGCTAAAGTATTTAACAAATAGTAACAATCATTTACTTGATGTTCTATTGGTTACGAGTTAATATTCTGCAATTCTTACAACTTACTTACTTGAGAGTCCATATTATTTTTTCAATATTTGCCTGTATGATATTGGCTACAATCAATTCAAATCAAAGCAAGTTAAACTAGTTGCGTAAATTCGAGATTTTGCATTGGAGAAAATACAATTATGGGCTGGTTACAAAGACTTTTTGGCATGGAAAAACCAGACGATGCCCAAGTGAACCCTGAGCCAAGTTTAGTTGCTGAGGATTCTTCAGAAGGCGAAACCATTGCTCCTGAGCGAGTAGGACTGAATGGAGAATATGACCAAAGTGGTTTAGCAAAAAGAGTTGCCCTTGCTTTTGATGAAGATGGTAGTTTCGATGATATTGATAGCCTTTATGTTGCTCAGACAGGAGGTACAGTAGTTTTAAAAGGATCAGTACCTTCTCAAGATATTTTAGATCAAATGGTCGAGACTGCTAGGGGAGTTAGTGGTGCTACTGATGTTCAAACCGACCAAGTTACAGTTGGCTAGAACAATTTTTTAATTAATGGGTGATTAGCTTACATAGGCTAATCAATTGTCAATTGCAATGGCATTTTTCAAAGCCATTTCGTTAGACAGCACTTACACAATAGTGCTGTCTAGAGCTTTCATGAATATATCCTTAATTATTCTTTGTAGTAGACATTCAATGAACACTCAAATTAAATTACGTCAATTTGGTATTGGGCTGACATTATTAAGTATTTTAATGTTAGTTAGTTGTGGTAAAAAACCCGAAGAATCTGCTAGCAATAATGCTGGAAACTCAACTGCTGTTTCTCAAGTTAAGCCTACTGCTAAAAGTGGAACTAATGCTGCGATTCCAGCAGCAGCACAAAAGTTAGGGGTTAAGCCACAAGGTGAAACTACTTGTCCAAGCAATGCACCTATTAAAGGGAAAGTTACTCAAAAGCGAGGCAATATATACCACACTGCTAAGTTACCTGATTATGCAAAAGTTAAACCAGATATCTGCTTTAAAGATACAGCAACAGCAGAAAAAGCTGGTTTTACAGCGCCTAAGTAAACCGATAGTTCTCTTCTTCTCAATAATTAATAGTACTGATTTTCGGTTTTAGATTGTAGAGAGGTTGTATACAACGTCTCTACAATTTGACTTTATCAATTTGGATGAAGAAGGAAACAGGTATGAGATGATAATCAAAATTAAGGGTGAAACATTGATGCCCTATAATAAAATTCTCACAAAAGTCAAAAAATCACGAATGTCATTCTGAGCGAAACGCAATATAGATGCAAAGCGGCTTTGTGAAGGTAGAGTCTCACAAGAAGTTTCGCTTCGCTCAACATGACAATTGAAGCTCTTTTGCAATAAGTTTATTAATTAATTCCAACTTGCGTAGGCGTAGCCCGTCGTAGACATCGCTCTTTTAGGCATGGTATCACTTCTTCTTCTCGTTCTGATCTTTGATTAACTGAGCAATCGATTTTAAAAGAATTTGACAAAAATATGACATTGCAATAATCACAGCTACTGCAATGCCCCCCTGCACGAGTATAGGGATTAAACCCTCTCCAGATAGTGTAAGGGGGGTAGTTGAATTGGCAGAGGCGAGAATAATTTGCTCTTGAGATGGTCTCAATTGCGAGACTTCTACAAGTTCACGGTCTAGATTTGGTCTCATATTAGATCCTGCCTAAACATGATAAAAATGACTATAACATGTATTTGATGAAAAAGTCTGTTTAATCAAGGATTTTAGTAACGAAATACTTGATTAGCTTTAAAAAGTCTGGAAAATAGCTAAGATAGAGTTAAGGTTTTGAATGGAAAGTAGATTTTGATCCCTCGTTTAACCATGAATTTTGAAGAAGCACGCAAGGTTGTAGAGGCAGCAATTCAGGAGCATGAACACAGACACCTGAATGATGTCGAATTGAGCATACTTCGAGGCTCTTGGGAGGGTCTGACTTATGATGAAATGGCACAAAACTCTCCGTATGAGGCCAATTATCTCAAAGGAGATGCTGGTTACAGGTTCTGGAAGTTACTTTCGGAAGTCTTGGGAGAATCGGTAAGTAAAAGGAATTTTCGGGCAGTACTGGAGCGATCGCAATTCTCCCACAAAGACAATACGCCAATGCCGCCAGTGAACTTGGCTGCTGACTCTTATTATGTGGAACGCCCACCGATTGAATCTCTCTGTCAAGCGGAAATTTTGCAACCCGGAGCGTTACTTAGGATTAAAGCTGCTCCTAAGATGGGCAAAACTGAACTGCTATCCAGACTGATCAATTATGCAGAAAAAGAACGGGGTTACAGAGCAGTTGATTTAAAACTGCGGCTAGCGGAAGAAACAGATTTTGAGAATCTGGATAAATTCTTGCAATGGTTTTGTAGTAGCGTTACTCAGATGCTGAAGATCGAGCCAGACAACAAAGTTAATGAACACTGGAATCAGCACCTTGGTAACAGCAAACTCAAATGCATGAACTATTTTGAGGATTATTTGCTGAAAGACAAGCCCATCCTAGTCTTAGGATTGGATGATGTGGATCGGGTTTACCAACATCCTGAAATTGCTGGAGAATTTTTGAGTTTGCTACGAACCTGGCATGAAAAAGCTAAAACTCGCGATATCTGGCAAAGACTCCGGTTGATACTGGTGTATACCCAAGAATACACTCTACTTGATCTAAATCGCTCACCATTTAATGTCGGTACACAAATAGAGTTAACAGAATTTAGCCCAGAACAGGTGAAAGATTTGGCAAAGCAACATGGACTTAATTGGGATAGTACCGAAGTTGAGCATCTAATGGACATGGTAGGAGGGCATCCGTATCTGGTGCAAGAAGCCCTAGAACATATTACACGGTGGGATACGAACCTGGAAGAACTTTTGCAACAGGCTCCTACGGAAACAGGCATTTATAGTGACCTTTTACAAGAACACTTGTGGAATTTGCAACGGAATCAGCAAAAGTATCCAAAACTTGATGCAGCACTCAAAAAAGTAGTGACAGCGAATTCTCCTGAGGAATTAGAATCGGCTTTGGCGTTGAAGTTAAAGGAACTGGGGCTAGTGAAGCAGCAAGGTAATGCTGTGGAACCACGCTGCAATTTGTATCGTTTGTATTTTGAGAGGATGTTTGCCAAGTCAACAAGTATACAAGGAAACCTCTCTTCTGCTTTTTGAGAGCCTTTGAAACCCCCATTCTTTCATAGGTAAGAGGGGGTTAGGTTTCGAGGTTTTGATGTTAATAACGATACTTTTAAAACATCTTTAAAGGAACGCTTGAAAGATCAACAATGAAACCAACACCAAACTCAACCTATAAATATCAAGTCGGGGGAAGCCTATCGATTGATCACCCTAGCTATGTGGTGAGATGGGCTGACGAAGAACTATATCAAGCATTGATGGCTGGTGAGTTTTGTTATGTACTCAACTCGCGACAAATGGGTAAGTCGAGCTTGCGAGTGCAAACGATGCATCGATTACAAGCAGAAGGTGTTGCTTGCGCTGAGATAGATATTTCCCTGATTGGTAGCGAGTCTATCAAACTAGATGAGTGGTATGGGAGCTTCGTCAATTTGCTATACAGCGAGTTCCAGCTTTCAATCAGCTTACAAAATTGGTGGAACTCTCGTGATCATCTTTCTCCTGTACAAAGATTGAGTGAGTTTATCGAAGATGTACTGCTGCAAGTTTCTGGGCACATCGTCATATTTGTTGATGAAATCGATGGTCTGCTGACATTAGACTTTAAGGACGATTTTTTTGGGTTGATCCGAGCCTGCTATAACAAACGTGCTGACCATCCAGAATACAGACGACTCACGTTTGCAATGCTAGGAGTAGCGACACCATCGGATCTGATTCAAGATAAAACTAAGTCGCCATTTAATATTGGTCAAGCGATTGAATTACATGGCTTTTCCCTAGAAGACGTAAAACCTTTAGCTCCAGGATTAGCCGGGACAGTCAAAAACTTTCACGCTGCATTCAAAGAAGTTTTGGCCTGGACGGGTGGTCAACCGTTTCTTACCCAAAAGCTATGTAAACTTATTGCTACCTCACCATCACCCATTTCACAAGGCAGCGAACCTCAGGACATTGAAAATCTGGTGCGCTCATCAGTAATTGAAAATTGGGAAACTCAAGATGTACCCCAACATTTAAAGACAATTCGCGATCGCATTTTAAAGAGTAAAAGTAGAACTGTTGCTTTGTTGGACACATATCAGAAACTCTTGCAACAGGGAGAAATTATCTCTGATGATAGTCCCGAACAAATAGAGTTGCGATTATCAGGATTGGTAGTCAAACAGAAGAATTCTTTAAAAATTTACAATCCTATTTATGAGGAAGTTTTTAACCAGACTTGGGTTGAGAAAGAACTGAATAATGTGCGCCCTTATGCCGAACCTTTAAAAGCTTGGTTGAAATCCAATCGTCAAAACTCCTATCTGTTGCGAGGACAACAACTTCAAGATACCTTGAAATGGGCAGCGGACAAAAGCTTAGGAGAGGAAGACGATCAGTTTTTACGTGCTAGCCAAGAATTAGAGAGAGAAAAAGTAAAGACACAAGCTAATCGCTGGCAGCTGGCAACTGCTGTGGCAGCTGCTACGGCCTTTGCCATTACTACTTTATGGTTAGGATTTTTGTGGTGGAAGAGAGACATATACTGCCCAGATGGTAAAGATAGGATAAACAGTGCTTGTTTAGTTTTATTTAGTAGCGGCAATAACAAACTCTTTAGTTCAAATAACTTTAACCCTGACCTTGAGAAAGGTAATGAAGCTTTCAACGAAAAAAATTATCCCGAAGCGATTAAGTTCTTTGAAAAAGCCGTAGATGGCGCTCCTAACGATCCAGAACCCCAAATTTACCTCAACAATGCCCAAGCTCGTCAAAAGGGTTCTCCTTTTAAGCTAGCAGTAGTAGTGCCGATAGAAAACTACACCACCGATGCTCAAGAAGTGTTGCGAGGTGTAGCGGATGCACAAACTAAATTCAACAACGCTGAGGGTTTAAATGGTAGGTTACTAGAGATTGTCATTGCCAACGATGGAAACAACCAAAAAGTAGCCACCGAAACAGTTGCTCAACGGTTGGCTGATCCTAACCAAAAAGTTTTAGGCGTGATTGGTCACAACTCCAGCGAAGCTAGTTTTGGCGCACTACCCGAATACGACAAAGCTGGCTTGGCTATAGTTTCTCCCACCAGCACCAGTTCAAAATTAAAAGGTAGGGTTTTCTTTCGGACGGTTCCGTCTACTAAGTTAGTAGCTAAAAAGCTAGCTGAGTTTACCAAAAACACTTTGGGTTTAGACAAAGTAGTGGTTTTCTTTGATAAGTCTAAAGAGAGTATCTACAGCAAAAGCGCGAAACAAGATCTTGAGGAAGAGTTAACCAAACGGAAGATTAGCATTGTCCGAACTGTTGACTTGAGCGATGGAAACTTGAATGCTCCGGCTGAAGTTGAGCGTAGTGTGAAACAGGATCAAGTACGAGCCGCTATTTTATTGCCAGGTGTACAAACAACTTCTGTCGCTATTTCTATTGCTAGGGCAAATTCCCAACTACCGCAGGAGCAAAGGTTGCAGCTGTTAGGTAATACGGCGCTATATAGTCCTAATACATTAAAACAGGGTGGATCTGCTATTGAAGGCTTAACTTTAGCTGTACCCTGGTTTGATGATGGAACCTCCTCCTACGCAAAAGAAGCAAGACAGAGATGGAAAGGACAAATCAACTGGCGTACTGCTGCTGGTTATGATGCGGCGCAAGCTTTTATTAAGGCATTATCCAAGGATGCCACAAGGGAAACAGTACTGAGAAATCTGCGGTCTGTCGATCTATCACCAAATGTCACTTCAGGGGGTAGACTTAAGTTTTCAGCAATGGGCGAGCCTATTAATAGAGAATACCGTCTCGTTCGGGTTGGTAAAGCTGGGATTGCTTCTCAAGGTTCCCAGTATGGCTTTCAGTTGCTTGAGTGAGAAACGTTAACTCATGAAGACTGACGCACTGTACAAATTAATCATGGTATGAGTTTACCAAAATAAGTTGTTTCAGGCTTTGATTAATCATTACTTTGATGATGAGTAAATAAACCCGCGCTTTTTGGATTTAGCATTGCTAAACCCCTACTTAAGCTTGGGGTTTTACGCTCGCTCAATAAAAGTTTTTAAATTTTTAATTCCGCGCAGAGCTACTAGAGTTATCTTAAGTATTGAAGATAAAAATTTTACTTATGCAACTACGTCTAATTACTGCTACACTCTTGCTGACATTAGCTTCTCCATCCTTACCCTTTCATACTTCAACACAAATTCTTGCCCAAGCACCAACGCCAACAGCCGAAGAAAAAATTACAGAGGCAGTTACTCTGAATAGTAACGGTGCAGATCTGGTATATAAAGATTTAGTTGGTTTGGGTGATTTGCAAGCAGGGTTAGAAATGTTTCAGCAGGCGTTGGCTATTTTCAAAAAATACAATGCTAAAGCTGGAGAAGCTAACAGTCTTACCAATATTGGCTATGTTCATTTGCGTAAGGGAGAATATGCTAAGGCGCTGGACTTTTTACAACAGTCTTTAGCTATTCGCAAACAAATACGCGATCGCCAAAATGAGTGGATACCTCTGTCCTACATAGGAGAAGTTTACACAAATTCAGGTCAATATCCCAAAGCACTTGAAGCCTATCAATCAAGCTTAACTATTCTTAAAGAACTGCAAGCAGCTAACCCCAAAGATTCTAGCTATTCTTCCAGTCAAAGAGGTTTGCTTGCTGATACCGGGGCATTGTATTTTAGGATCGGTCAATATCAAAAGGCATTAGAGTTTTATCAGCAAAGTTTAGTAATTCAGAAAGCAGATAGCGATCGCATTGGCAGTGCTGAGACTCTAAATAATATTGGAGTCGTTTACATCAATTTGGGAAACTACACTCAGGCGCTAGATTCCTATCAGCAAGCTTTAAGCCCTATCCAAGACAACTGCTATAAACAAAAATTAACTTGCTTTTATGGTACAGAAGCAGCAATTTTGAATAACATTGCAGGTGCTTATTTTAGCTTAGGGCAATATCAAAAATCTTTAGAATTTGCTGAAAAATCTTCAACTATTTACAAAAAATTCCGTGCTGGGGAATATAAAGAAACAAATAAAAAAGATATACAGTTACTCTACGATGCTCTAGGACAAAATCCCCAGGCTTTGCAACAAGTTACCAGCCGTGCCAATGTTGGCGATGCTTTTGGTAAAGATTCTTTTCAGTTTCAAGGCGAAGCACTAAACCTTAATAACATTGGACAAATTTACTTTAGTCAAGGTAAGTCTGAACAAGCGCTAAAGTTATATCAACAGGCTTTAGGTATCTACCAAGAAAATAAATATCAAGAAGGTATTGCTTTTACTCTTAATAATATTGGGCGTGTTTACGCTAATAAAAGCAAGTATAACCAAGCAATAGAGTCTAACCAGCAAGCTTTGGTTAATTATAAAGCAGTAGGCGATCGCACTGGTGAAGGTGTAACCCTAAGTAATCTCGGACAGATTTACCAAAAACAAAATCAGTCTGAAAAAGCTTTGGGATTGTATCAGCAAGCTTTAGCAATACATCGCGAAGTTAGCGATAAAGTTAGTGAAACCGCAACACTCAAATATTTAGGAGATGTGCTATCGCAACAAAATCAACCACAACTAGCGATCGCATTTTACAAACAATCAGTCAATCTTACCGAAACTATCCGCAAGAGTTTGCGCGTTGTTCCTACCGATATTCAAAAATCCTACACCGAAACTGTTTCTGAAAGATATCGCCGTTTAGCTGATTTATTACTCAAGCAAAATCGTTCAGCCGAAGCTCAACAAGTTCTAGATTTATTAAAAATACAGGAAGTTCAAGATTTTATTGGTAATAGTCGTGGCACTATTCAAAAAGTTGCCAATAGTCCAACAAAAGTAGTTAATACTCAAAGAGGAATAGCTAATAACGATTCTCAGCCACAACAAAGCTTACCTCTCAAACCGCAAGAACAAGAAATATCGCAAAAATATAGTGTAATTCAAGATAAAGTAATTGTTTTAGGCAAAGAACTCACAAGTCTGCGGAAAATTAATTCCAAGGAACGCACATCTACTCAAGAAAAGCGGATTGCAGAACTGGTAAAACTTGAACAGGAAGTTACTAGCGAGTTTAATAAATTTATCAAAAGTCCTTCTGTAGTAGCGTTGGTTCAGCAATTATCTGCAACTTCAGGACAAGAAAATCTCAGTTTACGCCAACTAAATTCTCTGCGGGATAATTTACGACAGTTAAATCAAAAAGCAGTACTACTTTATCCTTTGGTTTTAGAAGATAGATTAGAGTTAGTTATCGTCACAGCAGATGCACCACCCATACATCGCACAGTACCAGTTACAAAAGAAGAATTAAATAAGACAATTCTTGAGTATCGGCAAAGAATTCAAGTCCCTCATAAAAATATTAAAGAGCCAGCACTTAAATTGTATAACTGGCTAATTAAACCTATAGAAAATGAACTAAAACAAGCTGATGCTAAATCGATTATTTATGCTCCAGATGGACAATTAAGATATGTTCCTTTAGCAGGTTTATATGATGGTAAAGAGTGGCTGGTACAAAGGTTTATCGTTAATAACATTACATCTGCTAGCCTTACAAAATTCGACAACAAACCAGAAAAAGATATTAAAGTTTTAGCGGCTGCTTTTACAAAAGGCGACTATACAATCAAACTTGCCAATCGCTCAGAAGTTTTTAGTGGTTTGCAGTTCGCTAAACAGGAAGTAGAAAACTTAGCCAAGACAATTCCAGGAACTAAGATACTCTTAGATAATATTTTTAGCCCTTCAGCTACAATCCCCCAAATGAATGATTTCAAAATTGTTCATTTAGCAACTCATGGACTGCTAGTAAAAGGTAATCCCGAAGAGTCCTTTATTCTGTTTGGTGATGGTGAACGTGTAACTCTAAGAGATATAGAAAATTGGTCTTTACCGAATGTAGATTTAGTAGTTTTGAGTGCTTGCCAAACAGGCTTGGGAGATACATTAGGTAATGGGCAAGAAATTCTTGGTTTAGGATACCAGATTCAACTAACAGGAGCTAAGGCATCTATTGCTTCATTGTGGTCTGTATCTGATGGGGGAACACAGGCTTTAATGAATGTATTTTATAAAGTATTGCGATCGGGGAATCTGACAAAAGCTGAAGCCTTACAAAAAGCTCAAATTGCTTTAATTTCAGGTAATTATTTGGGCTACGCTAAAACACCACCAATAGCTAGCAAGCAAAATAAAGGTAATAGTATGTTAAGTGCTGCTTCTGAAAATCAATTTAGTCATCCCTTTTATTGGGCACCCTTTATTTTGATTGGTAATGGTCTGTAATATCAGTTAACAATAGGGTGGGCATTGCCCACCTTAACTAGAGAAGAAGATGTATTCTGAAACACAATTGCCAAATAAATTCACATTTCTAAGTGCAAACGTGTATACATATTTTACGAAAACTATCCTGGATAATTATGAACAAAGGTATCAAAAAGCAGTTATCAACTACCTCGCTAAAGGAGCAGATCAAAATTTTTTCTGGTGTTTTTTAAGCGCTGCTTTTTTTTGGTGCTAGGATCTACGACTATAAATATTCAAACAAAAGTGCTATAGCTGTGAAACAAAAGCCAAAACCAAGGATCGCTTTGCTTCGAGAAAAGGCAGGGCTAACCCAGCTTGAGTTGTCACGTCTTGTTGGCGTGACTGAAAGCACTATCCAGAACTGGGAAAGCGGCAGAACTGGGACAGACCATATTGAAAGAATCATTAGGTTTTGTAAAGCTCTTAATTGTCAAGTGGAAGACCTAATTGAGTATATGAGTGAGTCACCAGAAGCTCTAGGAGCACAACCAAGTTCGTTAAGTGAAATACATCATCTTTTAGGAACTGAGGAATCTGTCACTACTACCAGTACTGACGCGGAAGTAGCTTCAACGCGACATGCTAAAACTAGCTGAAATATATATTCAGCTAAATTTGCTGTAGCAAGAAACTTCAAGCTGAGTTAGTTATGATGTGCGGCAATTTGCTCTACCTCACTCTTTCACTTTGTAATGAAGATGTGAGGTTTTTGTAATTAAAAGTTAATTGAGTTAATGTTGATATGACAGCTAATGATAAATTTTAGCTTGCTGCCAGAGAGTATCAACGCTCACAAATTGATAACCTTTTTGTAGCAATTGTGGAATTAAGATTTCTATTGTTGCAGCAACATCTTGACCGCCATAAGCACCATCATGTAAAACAATAATTGAACCGTTTTGTACCTGCTTGAGAACGCGTTGCACTACGGTGTTGGCTCCTGGCCGCGACCAATCGACAGGCACGACACTCCACATCACTGGACGATAATTCCACTGGCGAAATAGTTTTAAAGTTTGGGGTGTAAAGAATCCGTTAGGTGGTCGGACATCCCTTACTTGTTCGGGTAGGAGATGACAAGCACTATAAATCGCAGCTTGGGTTTTTTCTAAACTTTCTCGAAGTTGTATCGGGGAAAGCAAAGGAAAAGAACGATGGTCATAACCATGCAATCCAATCCAGTGTCCGCGATCGCATACCGACTTAGCTACCTCTGGTGAGCGATTTACACAAGCACCCAACCAAAAAAAACTAGCTTTAATTTGATAACGGTCCAAAACTGCCAATACTTCTGGAGTGTATTGGGGATGGGGACCATCATCAAACGTGAGTGCGATCGTTCTTGAATTGCGATCGCCACTCCAAAGACAGTTAGGGAAACTTGGTTGGAGAAGACGATAGAGAATTGGCAAGAGGGGAGCAAGTTGCATTTTGATTATATTTGCTACTTTTACTCGCTTATGATGCAAGCATTGCACAAGTTCAACAAAGCTTTTTTGCCAGATGCGGATCGACAGACAAAGGAAATTCTCCACTAAGTCTGGTTCTAATCCTGCCGATTGCAAAATACTCGTGTTGAAACAGCACTAGCTTTCTACCATGCATTCAGAAATAACATCTGAGATTGCAGGTTGCAAAGTGCGGAGTACTCGCCACTTGGTCTAGGTGTATTAATTTAAAGTGAATTTCTCTATCAACTGGGTTACGGTTTCTGAATGTAGATGGGCTTGGTAAATAATTTGGACTTGATCTAGAGTTAGAAGCCCTTAATCTGAACCGATAACCTCAATGAGATACTTGAAATAAAAGGAGTTAGAAGCAGTAAACGTAGCTTTTTCAGAAACGGTGATGCGATCAATACAGGCACTCAGGTTTTTTTACATTCGGAACATCAGGGTGGGATTTGACTATGAATACACAACTTACGGATGGAATACTGAGCAAATGCTGATGTACTAAGTGTGTTGATTACGCTCGCTTTACTAAAAAGTTTGTGTAAAGGATGTCAAGCAAAACACTCCATAAGTCTGTAAATTTAACTCCCCTGAAACATGCACAATGCTGCTAAAGTTGTTAAACAGCAGAACGAACATTTCCGTAATATTCCATCAACTCTCTGCGCCCACTACCGCGATGCGGTGTAGGTTTTTCGGGTTGATTGGGCTTTGGTTTAGGTCTGGCGGAGAGTAACTGTTCTGAAGCCGAGGAGGCCAGCAACAGATGAGATACGCGATTGACTATTGCTTGATAGTCAAAAACTAAAGTAGCCATTACCAGACTTGAGGCTAAAAGTGAAACTACAGCACGCATAGCAGATGTTTATTTTAGAACTCACTAATTCACTGCTACTTAGTTTTTATTACTGCATCCGGACAATTCCCTAAAAAGTATTGTTTTTTACAGAATAAAAATAAATACCTTAAACATCGATATGTTCTGCTAGTAACCAATTACCAGCAGGGTTCAAGCGACCCCAAACTGTGAGCAATTGCTGATGGTTACAAGCTTGTAGTTGTAAATCAATACCCGATCGCAAGGTCACAAGCTGCCAAGTATTTTGTTTATGAACTGTTGGTGAAATTATTGTGAATCTGTAATCCTGCTGAGCTTGGCGATTAAAAGTGCCTTTAAAATAGGAGTTTCCCCGTATTAATACTTGATTTGCCAACTGGTGATAATACTGAGACGATGATGAAGTTGGGCAATTGCCGTTGCAAGGATAGGCTTCTGGATTATTTAAGTAATATGTTTGCCAATGTAACCACTGAGAATCGTAGGGTAGTAAATTAAATAATGGTACAAGTGTCGCCGATGAGCGATCTTCCTTAAGTAAAGCTGTTTGCAGTGCCTTGATTGGTAAATCTCTCGGTTGACAATTCAACTCAACGCACATAGCCGCTGCCATTCCGGCGGCTTGACCAATGCCCATCACTACAGGTTGTAATCTGGTTGCCCCATTGGCAATATGAGAAACAGAAATATTCTTTTCACAAACCAAAAAACCGTCTGTTGTTGCGGGAATTAGGCAACTGTAGGGAATTGTGAAAGGAGTGCCAGTCCAGCGTCCTCCCCAGCGAATAGATTTAGGTTGGAGTGGCAAGCTGAAGCCAGGGTAATGGTGATCGTTGGCATAATTACCGATCGCAATTGCATCTATATTTAATGATGTAACCTGACCCCCTGTCACAGGTAAAATATCCTGTTCTCTCACAGTTGTAATTCCCACTAAGCGGCGACTTTCCCGGTAGTAGGGATGTAGTGCAAAAGCTGTGGCAGAATGAGGAAAAACCTGTGTAGACAGACCGTAGCGCCGCCCAAACTGTTTCTGAATAAAATGAGCGAAATTTTGGCTATGCCAGCGAGATTCTTGAATAAACTCATCTCTGCTTGCTTTTGGCTCTAACAGCCGCCCTAAATCTTTGCCGTAGTCATTACCACAGATAGGCCAATTCATCATCAATAGACCCCCAGGTAAGCGCCCGTAATTCAAAAATTGCTCTGCGCCATAGCCATCCCAAGCACCTGCAAACAGAGATGGATCGTAGTTAGGAGCAGAGGGGATTTCTGGAGCCACATCTGTGCCAAAATCTTGCATCAGCACCACCCCAGTGGGCGCTTGTACGGGATATTTTTCTGTGAGATGATTGGCGCTTTCTGGTGCGCTAGGTTCTCCCCATTGCGATCGCCATTCCCAGCCCCAACGATAAGGTATCTCAGCTAAAGCCAATAAATCGCCTAATTCTGTAGCGTCAAGAATAATCTTGGCTTTGACAATAAAATCACTAAACCGAACGCCAGTTACACAACTTCCCTGTCGAGAAACTTCTAATGGAATTTCTCCATCAATCCAATGCAGATTTGGTAACTCTTTTACCCAATCCGCAAAAATCTCTGCTCCAATACGCGGATCGAAACTAAAAAAGCTTACCCAGCTATGATCTAAACCTCCTGGCTGACGGTGCTGCAATTCTCGTAAAAACTCACCCCATAACCCCGTGTGAAAAGCTTCTAATTCATTACCATCAGGGACAGATACCCCAGCCGAGGTTAACATTCCCCCCAACCAAGGAAATTCACTCACCAGAATAGTTTTCGCGCCGCGTCGCGCCGCTTGAATCGCCGCCGCCGTACCACCAACTCCGCCACCTACAACTAAGACATCAGCTTGATATGTCTGATTCAGCATCTATTAACCCTGACTGGAATTAGGACATATTTAGGAATTACGCAAGTTTCATATTTTTTCGCAGAGGTTCTTAACCCTCACAACGAAAGATATATGTGCCAGTTGCGTAAGTCCTGATATTTTTACCAGTTGGGCGGACATTAGACAAGATAATTTTTTATTTCGGATATTTCGTTTATGTAGTGTGTATTATAAGATTATCAATACCATTAACGTCGTCAATACCTCTGACAACAACAAGCCCCATAACATAAGCGGGAGAAGATTATGTTATTTCGGCATAACGTGCCTCTAGAGTCTGTAATGCCTTCTGAACAAGAAGCTCAATCTATCAAGGAATTGGAGCGCATACTTAAAGAACAAGGCTCACAAGTAAAACTATTAGGAGCTAATGGCGAACAAATTGCCATTCCTAAATGCATTTATCAACTTTGGCAGCAAGTTGTCCATGCAATTGCATTAGGTCAGGAACTATCTATAGTCACCCAAGAACGAGAACTGACAACACAGCAAGCTGCTGATTTTCTTAACGTGTCACGCCCTTATTTAATTAAGCTATTAAAACAGGGGGAAATTCCTTACATTCAAGTTGGTTCCCATCGCCGGGTTAACTTTGATGATTTAACGAAGTATAAACAGCAGCGAGATGAAAAGCGTAAGCAAGGACTAAAAGAACTAACTCAGTTTCTTGAAGAAGAAGGATTTTACGATGAAGAGGCTAGTGAATTAAATCAGTAATTATGGCTTCTTTGTCTGTAATTTTGGACTCGTGCGTGATTTATCCCATGCCTCTTTGTGATACTTTATTGCGTGCAGCGGAGGCTGAGTTATACCAAGTTCATTTTTCCCAAGAAATTTTGGATGGTACTACTCGCAATCTTATCGCCAAGGGAAGGATGACAACTGCTAAAGCAGCACGCTTTCAGACAATGGTGAAAACACATTTTCCAGAAGCAATGGTAGAAGTACCTTCACCCTTGACGGAAATGATGACTAATCACCCAGGAGACCACCATGTTGTCGCTGCTGCCATAATTGCTCAAGCTAATGTCATTGTCACTTCTAACCTCAAACACTTTCCCAAAGAGGCGTTAGCTCCTTATGGCATTCAGGCTTTGCATCCAGATGATTTTCTGGTTTACCTGTATGAACAATACCCAGACAAAATTATTCAAGTCCTTCGCCAGCAATCAGGGGATCTCAAAAACCCACCCTTGACTGTTGCTGAATTGGTTAACAAGTTAGACCAAAATAATAGGGTACTAAAATTTGCTGCGAAAATTCGTCATGATTTACAAACCAGAACAGAGTAAATCTCAAGTTTTATAGCACAACATTGACCAGTAGATGTTACATCTAATAACGTTGAGAGGTGAAAAATCAACGTGAAAGCACAGGTATTTAGAGGCGTCAATCAACTTTCCTACGAAGAGATCCCAGTACCAACTCTGGAACCGGATGAAGTGCTGGTACAGGTACGAGTAGTGGGGTTGTGTCAATCAGATATTAAAAAAATTCGTTATCCCCTTTACGAACCGCCGCGCATTTTTGGGCATGAAACCGCTGGTACGATCGCATCTGTGGGTTCTGAGGTCAAAGGTTGGCAAGTGGGACAAAGAGTGGCGGTAATGCACCACATACCCTGTATGCGTTGCGCCTACTGCCTCAATGAAAATTATTCTATGTGTGATGTCTATAAAAACATCTCCACCACAGCCGGATTTAACGCCAGTGGCGGCGGTTTTGCCGAATATGTCAAAGTACCCGGTCATATTGTGCAAAATGGCGGTTTAATTCCCATTCCCGATGAGATAAGTTTTGAAGAAGCAAGTTTTGTAGAACCGACTAACTGCTGCTTAAAGGCAGTAAAAAAAGCTCAAATTGCACCCGGACAAACCGTGTTGGTAACTGGTGCGGGGCCCATTGGCTTAATGTTCATCATGTTGGTGAAGTATTTCGGAGCCAGAGCGATCGCCACCGATTTACTACCCTCTAGAATTGAAAAAGCTTTAAATGTGGGTGCAGAAGCCGCTTTTGACGCCCGCGATCCTGATTTACCTGCAAAAATCCATGCTATTACTGATGGGTTGGGTGTTGATGTTACCTTACTAGCTGTCCCCAGCGATAAAGCTTTCTTTCAAGCTTTGGACTGTACTCGTAAAGGTGGCAAAATTCTCTTTTTCGCGGAGTTCCCCGACGAAGTATCAATTCCCATCAACCCGAATCTCCTTTACCGCCGAGAAATTGACTTGATGGGCAGTTATAGTTCATCCTACCGTCTGCAAAATCTCTCAGCCGATATTGTATTTAATCGCCGTATTGATGTAGAAGCATTAATTAGCGATCGCTATCCCTTACAAGATTTATCAAAAGCTGTGGATCAAGCGATCGCTCCTACACCAGAAACCTACAAAATCTTAATTTATCCCTAAATAACTGGTCATTAGTCATTAGTCATTAGTCATTTGTCAACAGTCAAACATTTCTTCCCCCTGCTCCCCTGCTTTTTCTCCGTTGTCTTCCTTGTCCCCCATTTCCCCAAAATGCTCATCACTCTCGCAATCGTCGCTCTGCTAGCTTTCTACGTCGCTTGGAATCTCGGTGCTAACGATGTTGCTAACGCAATGGGAACCTCTGTTGGTTCCAAAGCTGTGACTCTGAAACAGGCGTTAATCATTGCTGGGGTGTTAGAGTTTGCAGGTGCGGTATTGTTTGGGCATGAGGTAACGGAAACTCTAGCGACGAAAGTTGCCAACCCCGCCTTATTTGCTGCTACACCCCAAATATTAGTGATGGGGATGGTAACGGTGTTACTAGCATCTGGAGTTTGGCTCCAAATTGCCACATCGCGGGGTTTGCCTGTATCTTCTTCTCATGCAGTTGTGGGTGCGATCGCCGGATTTAGTTGGGTAGCTTTGGGAGTTGGTGCAATTGATTGGTCATCCATTGGCTTGATCACCATTGGCTGGATTTTAACGCCCTTAATTAGTGGTGCGATCGCCGCTTTATTTTATAGTCAAATCAAACGCTGGATTTTAGACCAACCCAATCAATTGGTGCAGTTAAACGAATGGCTTCCCTGGTTGAGTGCGTTGCTTCTGGGGATATTTGGTGTGATTGTCCTCCCATCGCTGACTCAACCCCTGACAAATTTTTTAATTGACCAATTTGGGTTAAATCTACCTACTTACGATATTCCCCTATTCACAGGTGCAGTAGCAGCAGTTGGGCTGACTTTCTATAGCTGGCAACAATTAGATAACAGTAAAATTCAACATCCAAGTTGCGCTGAAAGCGCACCAAAGGTGCAACCCAAAATTCAAAATCCGACTGAGCGTTTATTTGGTCGCTTTCAACTGCTGAGTGCTTGCTTTGTAGCCTTTGCTCATGGTTCTAATGATGTGGGGAATGCGATCGCTCCTTTAGCTGCGATCGTGTACATTAATCGAACTGGTAGCGTACCCATAGATGGCATTACTATTCCCATATGGATTTTAATGCTTGGCGGTGTCGGTATTGTGGGTGGTTTAGCCATCTGGGGTAAAAAAGTGATTGCCACCATTGGCGAAAATATTATTTCCTTGCAACCTAGTAGTGGATTCTGTGCCGAACTCGCAACTGCCACAACTATCTTACTTGCCTCCCGTCTAGGTTTACCTGTATCCACCTCCCATGCTCTTGTTGGTGGTGTGGTTGGCATTGGACTAGTACAAAATATTAAGTCAATTCAATTCCAAACTCTTAAGGGGATCGCGGCTGCATGGCTAATTACAGTCCCCATCAGTGCAATCCTTAGTGCTGCTATCTTTAGCATTGCCAAGATTTTTTTTCTGTAAAGATTACGCCTGAATCTTGATTAATTATTTATATTTTTCTAGCTTTTCCCTTGATCTGCATCCGCAACTTCTATATGCGAATTTAAGAAGGCTAAAGCCAAAATGTTCTTTTGCACAATGGCTGCTAATTCACTAGAATATTTTCCAGAGGTTAGCAGTATTCTTAATTTGCGCAAACCAATAATTTAATCCCGATTACAGATATAAACTGTCGCTTAAGTTACATTCAATAGTAATTAGTAGATAAGTTTAAGAATTGAGACAACCTGCTGGTAGCAAAGTATTCATTCACAAGTCTTTAACATTTACTATCTGTACAAAAAGAATACGTATGGATTTGGAGTAAGATTTTTTCTCCCGAAAAAATCCTGCTAAAAACATAGATGATTGAAAGAAGACTGACAGAATGTTTGCCTATGATCCTGAACGAAACCCAGTTTACTAAGTAATAAGCTAAATTAGATGCTTTGCCAACTCTGTGTTCAGCATGACAGAATTACGTTGATATGCGTAAGTCCTGTTAAAATTTTTGGTTTATCTGACGAACTCTAGGAAATTAGTATGAACGCCAAGCAGTTATACGGGAAGCAGCTTTATCGTCAAGGTGTTAGAGGTTAAAAGCTAATGGGGCGATTTGAGAAGCAACCAGACAACCCGCGAGTTAGAGGCGATTTATCCAGGGCAGCAGAAAATGCCCTCTGGGCGGTTGTTGAGGATTTAGAAAATCTTCAGCAGCACGTACTGAGGTCGTTGCAGGAAGAAGTAAAGCGGCTTCAGACGGAAAAAAATCGTTTAAGTGATGATATTCAGAAACTGCTTGATGAAAAAGAACAGTTACAACAGGTGCGGCAAATCACCGAGCAGCAGGTGCTAATCCGTCAGTTAGCAGAAGCTTTGGCAAAGCACATATCTTCGCAACTACAATCCTCGCTGACGACTTTAGCTAACCAAGCGATAGAGAGCAACGCCTACGAAAAAACAACATTGGGGTCAAAAGGGGAGAACAATGAGAATGTAGAGCAGCTGCTTGGCTCTTTAGATGATACTCTCACCATCACCTTTAACTCACTGCAACAAGAGCTGAAGAACTATCAAAGCAATCTTTCCCAACAGTTGTCTCGGATGCACAATCAACAACAGCAAGGGGAAGCGATCGTAGCGGAGTTAATTAATCGTTTGCAAGGTCTGGAAAAAACAATTGCAGAAACTCCACTAAAAGCTGCACAAGTATCACCACCTACTGTTTTGCAATTTCCTGAACAGCCAGGAGTAAAAGTATCGCCACGCACTGTTTTGCAACCACCGCAAGAGCAACAGAACATTTCTTGGGATTCCCCGCAGTCAGAACAGAGAAGCAGCCAAGCTAACGAGCCACTTACATTTTCACAAAGCCAAACTAGCTTACAGCCGGAAAATCCAAAAGCAACACTTCTGTCAGAAAGTGAAAATGTCACCGAACCAAGTTCTGTCATTTCTCAAGATTTGTCGGAGAACGAAACTACACCGGAGCCTACTTTTCCATTAACGGAAGTAACATATCCACCATTCAGGAGAAATGACCCTGAGCCGAGTTCTGTCATTTCCCAAGACTTTTCAGAGAGTGAAACTGCAATAGAGCCTATTCCATTACCAGAAGCCACAACCCCACCAGCCAGGAACAATCCTGATGAGCCAATTTCTATCCTTTCGGGAGATTTATCTGAGAGAGAAACTACACCGGAACCAGCTTTACCATCACGCAAACACGCAGTAGCTCCGCCATCACTAGGTTTACCTAGCTCATCAAGCTTATCGTCTATTCAGATAGGTTTCTTGCTGATTGTGTTGTCAGCGGTGGTGTCATCGCTTTACAACGTAGCTATTAAGGTGATTTTCCATCAAGGTTCTGAGATTTTAGGAGTAGTTGAAGTAGAGCGTTTGCTTGTGCCAACTTTAGGCAATACGCTATTAATTTTGATGCTGCGATTGCTGGTGGTTGTACCACTGATGTTGCTTTTAGCTCCAATGATGCATCCACGAGTCTGGGAAGACTTACAAACACTATTTAGCTCAGTACGCGGCGGTTCTACTCCTAGTAATACCAAGACACGAAAGATTTTGCAGTTGTCGATCGCTAGCGGATGCTTTTTGTTTTTATCGCAAGTGCTGATCTACATTGCTATTAGCCAAGTCACAACTGGGATGGCGATCGCACTTTTCTTTATCTATCCAGTCATTAGCGGACTATTGTCTTGGTTTTTATTCCGCGATCGCCCTAGCGTCTTCCGCACAGCAGCCATTGGTGGGGTTTTCTGCGGTGAGTTAATGATTTTGGGTGGTGCTAGTAGTATTTCTCTCGGTAATGTTCCCCTAGGAAGTAGCACAGCTATTTTGTCAGGAGTGGCTTTTGCTGTCTACGTCGTCCTTACACGCATATGTGCTAGCAAGCTGCATCCGGTGTCTTTTACTTTGATTAACTTCGCTACCATGTTGCTGTTGAGCTTTATCGGTTTGATGGTACCTTTACCTAGCGATTTAGGCTTAGTACTAGAACCTTCTAAGTTATTGGAAATTATTCTAAGTGCTTTTATTTTGGGTGTCCTAACTCTGTTGGGTTACGTGTTCAATAATGTTGGGATTCGCAAACTGGGTGCACCACGTTCGGCAATTATTGGTGCAAGTGTCCCATTCTTAACTGTGATTTTTGCTGGTTTGCTGATTCAAGAAAACTTAGAGTTTGTGCAAATTTTGGGAGTGCTGCTAGTAACTTTTGGCGCAGCAGCTTTTAGCTTTGAAAAAGTGCGAAATCAGCTTAATTCTTCTAATTCAGCAAATTAGATTGTCAGCAGTAGCTTTGGGAAACCCGCCTACGCTGCGGGAACGGCTGCGCCGAACAGGACTGGACTCACCACTTGCTTTAAGCA
>NZ_MTAV01000268.1:127-8739 GCF_002154695.1 Nostoc sp. T09 | reverse complement strand
GACGCTTACACCCAACAAATTTGGGCTTTATCTTCTTAAGTTGACACCAATGAGCAGCGCTAAACCCTTCTTACTCTTACGAATGCGCTGGATATAGATTTTTCACCTTAATTGCAGAAATTAGCACAAAAGCTATGTGTTAATAAAGAAATAAGTTACATATATATAAGTAGCTAATGGAACCTCTAACTACTGCTGCGATCGCAATTTCCAGCAGTGTCGCAGTATACCAGATATACACCAAACTCTTACATTGCGTCCTCACTCACCCTTTCTATCGTGCCGTCATGGCTGACAGCGTAACAGGTATTTTTTGTGCCGACCCATAACCGCTGTACCCTTTCGGCATCCGACAACTCGTGCTCGTCGATCGTGAGGACAACATATTTCGAGCCGTCATCATTACCAAGTCGCCAATTGGAACCGTAGATGTGTGCAAGCAGGTGCTCGCGTCGTTCAGGAACAAGCGTACCATTTTCGAGCCACTCGTCTGGAACGCGATACCAGTTTGTGAACGTCTGGGAATTCGCTGGATCAGAAATGTACCCACTCAGATAGTCATCCCAGAAGCTCAGCGTGTCGGTAATGGTTAAGCGTAAATATCTCACATTTAACTCTCCTCATATAATGGTTAATTAAAACATTAGCTTTGCGAGATCACTTTTTTCTCATCAACAACACTGCGATCGCAAGGGTTGGAATTGCTTTGCCCAATTACTTATCTTTAAATACCGTATTCGGGCGATCGCAAGAACGTAAATTAGTAGTTAGCCTCATTTTCAATTAATTCAAAAAATTGCGAAATCTCTTGAGTCGAGCGAATGTGATAAACACTTTTGATGCTTTGAGCCTGCTTGATATACTCACGATATTTTGGAGTCAAATATTTATGACATAACCAAAGCACGCGGTAGCTATTAAGTGAACTCTTCAATATTGGACTGTTTTCTGGCCAGCCTGCTGGTGGTTTAAAGTAACCTGTGATGAATCGTTTAGTTACCCACCAGAAATGCACATATAGTGGTAAATCGACAAAAACCAGAGTATCCGCCTCATTCAGTCGTGGCCAGAGAGTTTCCATGCTACCAAACCCGTCAATAATCCATTGGTCACTAACTAAAATTTGCTGATGGGCGCGCTTATAGTCTTCATCTGAAACCTCAGCGCCTCCTGATTGATATTTCATCTTGTCCAAGACGTGAAGTGGTAAACCAGTGATTTGGGATAATCTCTTGCTGAGAGTTGATTTACCGCCTCCAGCATTGCCAAACACTGCTACTTTTTTCATCATCACTCTCCTTTTAGTGTAATCAAGTCACCTCATAGACTAGATTCAGTAAATCGCAAAGTTTTTATTCAAGAGAAATAACATCATAATTTTGTAATTTAATATTCAATTTCTCGCTTATACCAAATAATAAAAATTGAATATTTGTGAATTATCCGCAGCAACGCATTTTTGTTGTAACTGCATTTTAGATACTGTCAGGCGATCGCAATGTTAACCTAATTTATGTAAGGACAAAATATTACGGGAGACAACCCTTGGTAACTAGCATTGATATTGGTACGCTAATTACAAGAGATCTTAATCTGCATGGCGGTCGTACTATCATTGCCGGAACAGCCACATCTGTACGCAGAATTGCAGCTTTATACAAACAAGGTTACAGCGCCGAAGAAATTGCTGCGAATAAACCTCACTTAAACGCTAGTACAAATTTATGCAGCACTAACTTACTATCACGCTAACCGAGAAGAAATTGATACAGATTTGGCAGAAGAACAAGCAGAATATGAAAGGCTAGCTGCACTCCACTACAGTCAAAAACAGAGTTAGCAGAAGAAATGCAAAATCAGGTGGAATTTTTGAGTGCTTGGGGTGAAGAATAGGTTATTAAGGCGCTGCGCGTCTACACTCAAATTGAGATTCAGATCCCCGACTTTTTCAAAAAGTCGGGGATCTTGTTGTTCATCAGGTGATCGCTTTCATCAATAATAATGCGTAGGCGTAGCCCGTCATAGACATCGCCCAAAGTTTCCTCAAAGACAACCCCGGAAAACCTTGATAATATGGAAAAAACAGTTCAAGCGAACTACCAAGGTGATGAGCAGCATTAATATTTCCTTGCCTGAATCGATGAAAGTCTTTGTTGAGGAACAAGTGACTCAAGGTGGCTACGGTTCTGTTAGCGAATACTTGCAAGATTTAATCAGTCAAGACCAAAAACGCAAAACTCAAGAACATATAGAAGACCTTTTAATTACCGGACTTGAAAGTGGAGAGGTAATAGAAGTTAATGATGAATGGTGGGAGGAAAAACGCACACACCTCATAAACCAGATCCATGAAGATAAATAATGACAAAGCGGATCGTCATTACACCCAAGGCCAGTTTAGATATTGATGAGTATTTTGCTTACATTGCGCAAGAAAACCCCGAAACAGCGCTTTTATTTTTTGACTCTGTAAGAGAAACTTTTGCACAGTTAGCAAGAATGTCTGGAATGGGTAGGCGTTATTCCCTAGAAAACCTTCGTTTACAAGGTTTACGTAAATGGGCTGTTAAAGGATTTAAAAAGTATCTAATTTTTTATTTTGAGCGAGATGAAAGTATTGAAATTGTACGAATTCTCTATGCAGGGCAAGATATAGAAACAATTTTAGAACATGAATGATATTGATTGGCGATCGCTTTCATCAATAAAAGTGCATAGGCGTAGCCCGCACTTCGGCAGAGCTAACGTGACCATCGTAGACATCGCCTTTTACAATTGGAGTGAGATTTGTATTCAGTTTTATGAACTTTCCTCTTCCTAAGTAAATGCGTAGATGCGTAGCAGCTTGTCGCAGACATCACAGCTTACCCAAATGGAGACTCAGATCCCCGACTTTTTGAAAAAGTCGGGGATCTTGTTGTTCATGAGGCGATCGCTTTCATCAACAACAGTGCGTAGGCGTACCCTGTCGTAGACATCGCCTTTTACAATTGGAGTGATATTTGTATTCACTTTTATTAACTTTCCTCCCCAACTCCAACAAAAGATTGAAAAATGCGCAAGCAGTCAAGGGATATCGACTGAGCAATTTATTTTGCTAATGCGACTTATCCATAATAATGATGAAGATATTGCAATTAGATGATGTAATAAATTTCGTTAGCTGTAATCATGGATAAGTTCATAGTATTGTTGTTTGTCTGTAAGGCGGATACCGTTAGGAAAGCGAGTCCGCCTGTTTACCTAGTACGGCAAGGCGTAAATCAACCAGTAGAAATGTTTGAAACCCTTGTGGAAAGGTAATTACAAATTACGAATTCTAAAGTTTTGCTGTAATTCAAGAATTGCTTACATCTGGTTGAGGGTCTAGGACTGGCAATCATCACAGGTGCGATAACTTCGTTAAGCTGCGCTAACGCGCTTCTTCAAGTCAAGCTATTATGTACTCGAAAACTATGCAGCATAAAACCTAAGGTTTTGCATGAAAGTAGCTGTCTTCAGTACAAAAGCCTACGATCGGCAGTTTTTAGAAGCTGCAAATTCGCCCAAGCAACATGACTTGGTGTACTTTGAACCCCGTCTAAATCGGGATACCGCCATCTTAGCCACCGGGTTTCCAGCAGTTTGTGTATTTGTGCATGACCAGGTTGACGCCTCAACTTTAGAGATTCTCGCCTCAAACGGAACTCGCCTGGTAGTCCTCCGCTGTGCAGGGTTTAATAATGTAGATTTAAATCGGGCAGCGGAGTTAGGAATTACAGTTGTGCGTGTACCTGCTTACTCACCCTATGGGGTTGCAGAACACGCTGTCGGATTAATTTTGAGCCTCAATCGCAAAATTCATCGCGCTTATAACCGTGTTCGGGAAGGCAATTTTTCCCTAGATAGATTGCTGGGATTCAACCTCAACGGACGCACCGTCGGAATTATCGGTACTGGCAAAATCGGTTTAATTTTGGGTCAGATCATGAAAGGGTTTGGCTGTCACTTACTCGCCTATGATGTCTATAAAAACCCAGAATTAGAGGCAATGGGTGGAAAATATGTAGAGTTGTCTGAGCTATTTGCTAACTCTGATATCATCTCTTTACATTGTCCCTTGACTGCGGAAACTCATCACTTGATCGATAATCGAGCGATCGCCCAGATGAAACCAGGTGTGATGATCATTAACACTAGCCGAGGCGCGCTGATTAATACCCAAGCGGTAATTGAAGGCTTGAAATCTGGCAAAATTGGCTATCTTGGTGTCGATGTATACGAGCAAGAATCAGAATTGTTCTTTGAGGATTTGTCAGGTGAAATCATCCAAGATGATGTTTTCCTGCATCTAACAACATTTCCTAACGTATTGATCACCGGACATCAAGCCTTTTTTACAGAAGAAGCTTTGCGTAATATTGCGGATACAACAATGGCTAATATCGCTGACGTTGAACATGGTCGTCCCTGTCACAACGAAATTCGCTCTCAGCCGCAAGCTGAAAATAAGGTACTGGTTGGCTGATTTTCAACACACCTCCACAGGCGATCGCTCCTCATGAAAATTCTTAATCTCTAGTTTCTCTCCCTCACTCCAATAGTGGGGGCGTTTGCTAATAAGTAGATAAACAAAAATATTGATAGTCCTACGTTATCTAAACAGAATTCAGGAGTCAGGAGTCAGAATTCAGTATGAATTCTGTACGAGTGGCGGATGAATAAACGGGTATAAAACCCCACCAAATTTTCAATTTGATGGCCTTAAATCAGTAGTGGGTCTGAATCCCCCACTGATTTATTCTGACTTCTGATACCATTTCACCTTAATAATGATACAAATACGCGCTTCAGGGTTTAGCAATGCTAAACCCCTACGAAAAATTTATGTGTATCAGGATTTTCGTAAATTGGTATGACTTCTGACTTCTGAATTCTTCTTCATCAATTACTAATTTCTCTAACTTAAAAAAATGGGCGAACCCACAGTTATAAATTTAGTGATAGGCTAAATTACTTTTATGTGAAAGTATTGCCTGCATGAAGGAGGCTCATCTGAACAGCGATCGCTCAGAACTATTCAATTTCCAGGAACAGTTTTCTCAAGTTCCTCAGCAATCTCAAGCGGGCGATCGATCTGTAGAAGAACGCTTAAAAGCCATTGTGGAAAACATGGCTGAAGCGTTGATTGAGATGGACACAGCCTGGCGTGTTACCTCTATCAACAATAAAGTAGAGGAGCTTTTGGGAATAAATCGAGATCAGTTGCTCGGCAAGCTATTGTGGGATGTATTGTTCGTAGATTCAACAACTCATTTCTATCAATACTGCCATCAAGCAATTGCCGAAAAACTTCCCGTTGAGTTTGAGGAGTTTGATCCAGCGTTAAACCGATGGTTCACAGTGCGGCTGTTTCCAACTCAAACTGGTGTGTTGGCGTATTTTCTTAATATTACAGGACGAAAACACTTAGAAACAACGCTGCGAAAAGAACAAGATTTTCTCAAGGTTCTGCTGGATAATGTTCAAGCCGGAATCGTGGCTTGCGATGCTGATGGACAATTAAAGTTATTCAACCAAGCAGCGCGATCGTTTCATGGATTGCCTGAGCAACCGCTGTTACCAGAAGAATGGGCAGAACACTACGATCTGTATTTGCCCGATGGCAAAACGTCCATGAACACAGCCGACATTCCCTTGTTTCAAGCATTACAGGGGCAGCAGGTTCATGATGTCGAGATGATGATTGTTCCTCTGCAAGGAGTGCCACGCATCCTATCTGCAAATGGTCAAGCGATTGTGAATTTCAATGGTGAGAAACAGGGTGCTGTTGTAGTCATGCACGATATCACCGATCGCAAACAGATAGAGAATGCTCTGCGTGACAGTGAAGCGCGATTATCGAGTATTTTCCAGACTATTCCTGATGGAATTGTAATTATAAATTCTGCCGGACAAATTATCGCTGCTAATAAGGCGGCCGAGCAAATCTTCAGATTAACTCATAGTGGCATCACTGAACGGGTATACAACGATCTATCTTGGTCGATTACAACCGTTGATGGCAAACCATTTCCAGAAGATGAACTGCCTTTTGTGCGGGTGATGCGCACGGGAGAACCGATTTATGGAGTTGAACACGCGATCGCCCACGCCGATGGCACAACCTCTATTCTTTCAATTAATGCCTCACCTTTATGCAATGCCGAAGGCGAAATTGTCAGCGTGATTACTGCATTCAGCGATATCACCGAACGCAAGCAAGCTGAGGAAAAACGAGTTGAACTTGTACGAGAGCAGGTAGCTCGTGCAGCAGCAGAGGCGGCACAACAACAGTCGGCTTTTTTAGCAGAAGTTAGTGGTGTCCTAGCATCTTCATTAGATTACGAACAAACGCTTCAGAGCGTTGCCGATCTAGCCGTTCCCTACTTTGCAGACTGGTGTAGTGTCGATCTGCTCAATGACGATCGCACCATTAGCCGCGTTGCTGTTACTCATTGCGATCCCCAAAAGGTTAAGTTAGGATGGGAAGTTGCTCAACGCTATCCCAGGCATTTAGATGATGGCTATGGTATCTCTCAGGTGATGCAAACTGGGCAGAGTGAAATTGCCACAGAGATTACTGATGAGCAGTTAATCGCCTCTATTCAAGATGCTGAGTATTTGCAAATCTTACTTGGGCTTGGCTTAAAGTCCTGCATTATTGCTCCTTTGAAAGCGCGGGGACGGGTGTTAGGAACTATTTCATTCATATTTACCGAGTCTAATCGTCATTACAGCCACGAGGATTTGACTTTAGCTGAAGATTTAGCTCGACGAGCTGCGATCGCCATTGATAATGCTCGTCTTTATCAGGAAGCTCAGCAGGCAAGGGAAGCAGCCGAAAAAGCCGCAGACCGCACAGCCCGCCTGCAAACTGTCACAGCCGCCCTTTCTGAATCTCTGACTTCTGTGCAAGTGGTAGATGTGATAGTCGAACAGAGTATGGCAGTATTAGAAGCTGCTTCTGGAATGGTGGTGCTAGTGAGCGAAGACAGAACAGAGCTAGAAATTGTCAAAGCTGTAGGTTATCAGAGTGACTTATTAGAGTCTTGGCGAAGATTTTCGATTTATACTGCTGTTCCATTAGCAGAAGCGGTTAGAACTGGAGAGCCGGTTTGGATGGAAACCGTTGCCCAAAGAGTTGCCCGCTATCCTCATTTAGCTGAAAGTTACAGCAGACATGATACCAGCGCTTGGATGTCCCTACCCCTAGTGACTGAAGGTAGATCGGTGGGTGGAATGTCGCTGAATTTCACAGAGTACAAGCAGCTAACTGAAGGCGATCGCGAATTTATTTTGGCAATCAGCCGTCAATGTGCCCAGGCAATTTCTCGCGCTCAATTGTATGAAGCAGAACGCAAAGCCAGAGCCGAAGCGGAACAAGCGAACCGGGTGAAGGATGAATTTCTGGCGGTACTTTCTCACGAATTGCGATCGCCCCTCAATCCTATCCTGGGTTGGACAAAGCTACTACGAACCCAGAAATTGCCACCCACACAAGTAAATCAAGCATTAGAAACCATTGAGCGCAACGCCAAACTTCAAGCGCAACTCGTTGAAGATTTGCTCGATATTTCGCGGATGTTGCGGGGCAAACTCAGTCTTAATACTGCTCCGGTTAACTTGATAGGGGTGATTTTAGGGGCAATTGAGACGGTGCAGCTAGCTGCTGCTGCCAAATCTATTCATATTCAAACCGTTTTGCCGCCTAGCAAGAAAAAGGTATTGGGAGATGCTAATCGGCTGCAACAAGTTGTCTGGAATTTGCTTTCCAATGCCATTAAATTTACACCAGAGGGCGGCAGAGTAGAAGTTAAGTTAGAGCAAACTGATAACCGAGTGCAAATTCAAGTTATTGATAATGGCAAAGGTATCAAAGCAGATTTTTTACCTCATGTGTTTGAGTATTTTCGCCAAGCCGATAGCAGCACAACCCGCAGATTTGGTGGATTAGGATTAGGACTGGCGATCGTGCGTCAGATTGTTGAGTTACATGGTGGCACTGTTCAAGCCCAAAGTCTAGGCGAAGATTTGGGAGCGACGTTTACAGTTCTGTTACCAGCGATGAGCATTGAGTCGGAATCATCTACAGCCACTCAACCTGCAACCCAGCCTACGGATTTAACAGGCATTCGAGTACTGGTTGTAGACGATGAAGCCGATATGGGTTCCCTAGCAGAATTTATTCTCGCTCAGCATGGTGCAAAGGTTACTGTTGCTTCCTCCGCAGCAGAAGCACTAACAATTTTGACGCAGTTGATTCCCGATGTGCTGCTGTGTGATATTGGTATGCCAGAAATGGATGGCTATATGCTGATGCGCCAGGTACGAGGACTGTCACCAGAACAAGGAGGGACGATTCCGGCCATTGCCCTGACTGCCTATGCCAGTGAGTACGATCGCCGTCAGGCTTTTGCTGCTGGGTTTCAACTGCATCTGCCTAAGCCAGTTGAGCCAGACGTATTATTAGAAGCAATTTTTCGGGTTATTCATCCGTCTCCCGAATCCAGAGAGCCAAGCCTCCCCCACGACCACGAGCTGCAATAAAATCTTTGGTAACCAAAAAGAAGGCAAAGAAAGGTAATTTAGCT
>NZ_MTAV01000268.1:0-117 GCF_002154695.1 Nostoc sp. T09 | reverse complement strand
GAGCTGCAATAAAATCTTTGGTAACCAAAAAGAAGGCAAAGAAAGGTAATTTAGCTTTTTCCCTCTTCTGTCACTCTCCGGAATAAGCAAGTAGTAAAGAAGCTAAATCATCCAGAA
>NZ_MTAV01000062.1 GCF_002154695.1 Nostoc sp. T09 | reverse complement strand
TATTGCCTTTTTGACACCAGTTCACCAGTCTGATTTTGTAACTGGCAACTTGGGTTATTAGCCGCAGATTTACTTGCCCCAAGGTCAACAAAAAGAAATCTTTCACCGTAGGATATTACGTAAGGGTCGTCGCTATCTTTAATTATCCAAGCATCTTTAATAAGTGCTTGCTTAACAATCTCATGAATTGCATCCCTTGGTGGCACTATATTTCTCCTACACAAATATGCAATTAAACGACTTAAGAAGCTACCAACACAGATACACACAAATATTTATCAATATTGATATGTGTGCATCTGTGGTTTTTCTAAACAATTTCACTCAAACACAGTTAAGTCGAACCAAAAAGTAGTGCCAATTCCAACTTCACTTACTAGATTAACTTTACAGTGATGTCTTTCCATGATATTCCGCACAATTGATAGACCCAAACCTGTACCTTCGAGGGTGTGAACGCGATTTTCTACGCGGAAGAAACGATCGAAAATTGCTTGTTGGTCTTCAGGGGCAATGCCAATACCAGTATCGGAGATTTCCACTCGTACTTGAGGCGATTGCTTGTGAGAGTTGTTTGGCTTGGGATCTAATTGATAGGCACGGATGGCTACTTTACCACCAGATGAAGTGAATTTGAGAGCATTACCAACCAAATTAGCTAATACTTGCAGCAACAAATCATAATTACCCAATACTAAGGGTAAAGGAGAGGTAACTTCTTGAATTAATTCAATGCCTTTATCCTTAGCATTCAGTTGGTAAGTACGCAGCGTTTGCTCGATCGCTTGCCCTAGATCTACACCATCAAAATTATAGTTGCGACCAGATTCTAGTTTGGATAAATCTAATACATCGTTGACTAAGCGTGTTAGGCGATCGGTTTCATAATTGACGGTTTGCAGAAAATCTTGCCGCTGTTCTACACTCAAGTCTTCCCCGTAGTCGTGCAAAGTTTCGATAAAAGATTTGATATTAAATAAGGGCGTTCGTAGTTCGTGAGAAACGTTGCTGATAAATTGGCTTTTGGCTTCGTTGAGTTCTACTTCACGGGTTATATCTTGCACTGTGATGGCAATGCCTTTAATACTCTCCCGTTGTAAATTCAATACTGTAGTTAGGAGAATGCGGATAGTGCGTTTGGTAGGTTGATTTAACGCAATCCGAAACTCGGCACTTTCACATTCGCCTGCTGCCATTTCATACAAGGTACGGCTAACTTCCATTTGCACTGCCGGGGGCAAGTGATGCAGAACATTGCAACCGACAACATCATCAGTTTCCCAGGCAAAAATCCGCCGTGCTGTGGGGTTGACTAAAATCACCTGCATATTATTGTCAATCAGCACAGCACCGTCGGCTATTGTCGAAACTAGAGTTTCTAACTTGGCTTTTTCTGCTGTTAGTTCCTCAATATTTTGTTCTTCATAGCTTTCTAGACGCTCTGCCATATCATTAAAGCTAAGAATTAACTCTCCTAGTTCGCCTCCTAGGGGTAAGTCAATTCGCTGCTTAAAATTTCCGGCGGCGATTTGTTTAACACCTACTAATAGTTCTTTAATCGGCTTGGTAATGGTGAGAGCATTAATCACCCCAGCCAAAATTACCATTACCCAAATTGTAATAAAAACTGCAATAGTGACATCGCGGGTGAAATTGGTGGAGATGACGGCAGTTTGGTTAGGGTTAATCCCAATCGCCAAGACACCCAAGTATTTGTTGTCAGCCATGAGGGGAACAAACACATCAGTAACAGACCCATCTGGAGTCATGTGTTGCCGCACCATCGGCTTATCGCTATCACTAGCGTAATCTTCTGGCAGTTGGATTCGCCGTTCAATGGTTAAGGAGTTTTTTACCTCCGCTTCCCAAAATGGAATCCCAAAATAGATTTTCCCAGTTTCATCAGCGTAGAGCATATAACGCACACTAGAAGTGCTGCTATAAAAGCGTTGGGAAAATTGGGCAACTTCAGTGAGATTGTGGTCAGCAATTAGCGGGGTAACATTGGCAGCCAGCAGCAGTCCAAGGTCACGACCAAAGCGGGTGTCATTCATCCGCGCATCCTGCTGAATCGTATTCACCGCCCAGAAGGTCAAACCGCTCATGACTAAAGAAACCACTAATGTGGCAACAGCTAACAGTTTGGTCTGGAGGGTGAAATCGGACCACCAATTAGCGATCGTTTCTCGGATTGTTTTCAAAAGAGCCAGCATCTTAAATAAAAGTTGTTAGTAGTTTTCTTATAAACCCCAACAACTAAAAAATTAACAGTTAATTTGAGAAATAGGTCAAGAGTCAAGGGTCGAAAAGAAAGGCAGGAGGCAGATGGCAGATGGCAGAAGGGGGGAAAGACACCACAAGCAGAGGCCACTGCGGTGAAGCAACCCCCGTCTTGGCGATTTCCGTCGTAGACGCGGAGCAGCTTCCTGTAAAATAGGGGGACTGCTGAACCTTTAGGGTGGGGCTTTCCGATAATAGCAAGGTAGCATTGGGGCTTGAACCTTCTCTAAAAATGTTAATAGCCCACAGATGTGCTTAAAACTTTCCTGGTAGAGGGCAGAATTATTTTCTAAAACCTCCTTCCCTCTGCCCCCTGCCTTCTGCCTTCTTAACATTGACCTTTGACTCTATGACCGATATCTCTACGGTAATACATTCCCGGAAAGTGAATAGATTGGATACCAGCGTATGCCTGAGCGATCGCTTGTTCAAAATTTTCTCCGATTCCGGTGACGTTTAGTACTCGGCCACCATCGGTTACTACTTCTTGTTGCTGGTTTAATTTTGTGCCTGCATGAAATACAGTTACTCCCGCAGTTGTTGCTTGCTCAGTTCCAGTAATGACTTGTCCTTTTTCATACGCTCCCGGATAACCTCCAGCCGCAGCGACGACAGTAGCAGCAGCTCCCTGTTTCCAAGTGATCGCTGGCATTTCGCTCAAACGCTGTTGTACGCAAGCTAAAATTAACTCTTCTAACGGTGTTTCCAACAGTGGCAGAATCACTTGCGTTTCGGGATCGCCAAAACGACAGTTAAATTCCAACACCTTAAAGTCGCCATTGGGTGCAATTATTAACCCGGCGTAAAGCACGCCTCGGTAATCAATCCCCTTAGATCTTAAAGTGGCGATCGCTCTTTCTAAAACTTCTTGTTGAACGCGTGCCATTAACTCCGGTGTAGCAATGGGCGCTGGGGCATAGGCTCCCATCCCACCAGTATTCTCTCCTGTATCACCTTCACCAATCCGCTTATGATCCTGGGCTGGCAGTAAAGGGCGAATTGTTAACCCGTCTGTCAAGGCTAACACCGAAACTTCTTGCCCAATCAAACATTCTTCAATAACGACAAATTCGCCAGCGCTGCCAAACTGCCCTTGAAAAATCGCATCAATGGCACTATGGGCCTGTTCTACTGTTTCAGCCACCGTTACGCCCTTACCAGCCGCCAATCCATCAGCTTTGACAACAATGGGTGCTCCTTGCGCTTTGACGTAAGATTTGGCTGCTGCTGCTTCTGTAAACACTGCTGCTTTAGCTGTAGGAATACCCGCTTCTTGCATCAAAGCTTTAGCCCAAGCTTTACTCGCCTCAATTTGCGCTCCGGCTCTCACAGGGCCAAATACCATTAATCCTTGGGAGTTAAGATAATCTGTAATTCCTTTTGCTAAGGGCACTTCTGGCCCAACTACCACCAGAGTTATCCCATTTTCATGACAATACTTGCCAATGCCCTCAAAGTCATCTACTGCTAGAGGTAAATTTTGGCAACTTGCCATGCTTGCCGTACCCCCATTTCCCGGTACACAAACAACTTGCTCAATTTGCTTAGATTGCAGCAGTTTCCACGCCAGAGCGTGTTCGCGCCCCCCATTTCCGACAACTAAAACTTTCACTAATTTCCTCTTTCGTCCCTTGCCAACCGCGAAGCTACTCGCGGATCAATTTTTTCACCAATGCTTGTGCTTACGCAAGTCAGTTGTCATTTGTCATTTGTCATTTGTTCTCCTCTCCATCATCTCCCTTGTCCCCCTCATCCCTCCTAACTCGCCGCATCAAAAATTTGCTGCACGGCAAGGTTAAGTTGGGTGAAGGTGGGGGAGATGATGAGGTTATTGCCTGTAAAGGCTGTCATTTTGTATTCTTCATCGACAAGTTCGCAGACAAAAATAGTTGGTTGTTTGGGATTACCAATAAAGTTGCGTCCCCCCAGCGCTTTGTAATCTACAAGCCAGAATTCGGGAATACCCATTTCCTCATAATCTGCAAACTTTTTGTAGTAGTCGTCGCGCCAGTTGGTGAGGCAGTGCGTTGGACGGGTTTCCCGGCTTGAAGCAACTGCCGTACTAATAACCTCAATTACCAGTGGTACGGATTCAGGCTGAGTAACTGTAGATTCTTTTTTCCAAAGAGGTTCATTGATGAGATTGGCGCGATTTATTACCAGGACATCAGGTGAGTAAGCAGATTCGGCATTGGGTGTTTTGACAAAAGCTGTTTTTGGGATGTTGTAAGGTAGATTGAGTCTGTCAAACTCAGTTCCTATTTTGCGAGCCAAAAATCCTGCTATATCTTCATGGTCTCCGGTTGGGGGTGCCATCTCAATAATTACTCCATTATTTAGTTCATAACGCTTCCCGTCGTTTGGATACCACTCGATAAATTCTTTAAAGGTTAATAATCTGGGGGGGCTTGGGTCATAAAAGTGAATAATTGTTAATTTCATTGCAAAGTTTCTTAAATTTATAATATTTATATTTTCACCTTTAGCGTTAGTTACTGTAGTACTCACATTGTAGGCAACATCCACAGATTTTCAGTGAAACATTTGATCTACGCCTTGTCCCTACCTTACCGATAATTGATATTATGATGTTACTGAATAAGGGAATGATTAAGGTTGACGCGGAGACGGGGAGAGGTGGTGATTATTTTTTCTGCAAATTCCAAAATTATCCCGCAATTATGCAACGCCTAATCTTGAATTGATATTAGTGATTAATGAATCAATTTCTTCAACCAATCAACTTACAAATATCACCTAATTCATTAAATCAAGGGGAAAATGCTATTCGCCAGGAGTTAGCTTTACAACTATACGGGCAGAATATTTTTACCTTTAGTCAAGCACGCCATTTGGCTAACTTGTCCGTATGGGAATTTCAGCAACTTTTGAGTCAACACAAAATAGAACGCCATTACAATGAAGTAGATTTAATTCAAGATATTGAAAAAATTGAAGCAGGTTTTTAGCGATTGTGACAGTTGTTTGTAACGCTACTCCTCTAATTAACTTTGCCGCTATTAATCGCCTTGATATCTTGGAAGCTGTATTTAAGCAACTTCTTATTCCTCAATCTGTCTACAATGAAACAACTGTTGAAGGTTTTCCAGGAACAGAATTTGTATTGCAGGCAATAAACTCTAGTTGGTTGCAAGTGCAATCGGTGTCAATAATAGTGAATAATATACCCTCAGAATTAGACGATGGCGAACGCGAAGCAATTGCTTTAGCACTAGAAACTGGTGAACAGCGAATATTATTAGATGAACGTGAAGCACGCCAAGTAGCTGAAAATTTAGGGCTACAAGCAATTGGTACTCTAGGTATTCTCTTGCTGGCAAAAAACCGAGGAGTAATTACGCAAGTACAACCTTTATTAGATGCCATGCTTGATACTGCTCAATATTGGGTGAGTCGCAGCCTTTACGAACAAGTATTACGACAAGCGGGAGAATTCATTGCATAAGCAAAAGATGCCAAGCATTCCGGTAGAAAATTGTATGGTGCTGCAATCGTCACCATTAACTATTTATGGTGCGTTAGCCTACTGGCGTGGCAAGGCTAAAGTTGTGCATTAGATTTCTAATTGATAGGGCGCTAAAGCGCAACTACGAACATTTTTTATTGCAACATTTTAGTCTTGTCACGCCACTAGTTTTAAAATTTAATTACGAATTAATTCCATTATTCCCATTGATGAAATTCATCATTGGTATTACGCAGCAAAGAACTAATTTGCGCACGGCGAGTTTCAAAGTTAGCAGCAATGGAAATTAAGACTATCCCAACTAGCAAGCCAACCACCCATTTTAAGAAAGGATAACGCAAGCTAAAAATTACTAGTTGGTAAATGCTTGTAATTAAAAAGGCGGCTGTGCCAATGTAGAGAAATGCTCGTATCCGCAAAGCTAATCCGGCAAAAATGGCAATCAGGCTGAAAATTCCTGGTAGCAAAGGTGTATCTTGATTAAAAATAATTGCCCATCCACAAATTAGTCCACTGCCAAGCATTCGTAAGCTGTGACGAGCAGGTTTATATTCTGGTAGCCTCAGTAAAGGATCTAATTGGGCAATATATAGAACTGATAAACCAATTACTGTGACGTACCACAAAGCATCAGTTAAATGTAAGTCAAAGAACCAGCGAAATAATGCCCAATCAATCAAAGCTACGCTGATATATGTAAACCGAATGTTATTGCCAACTTTGGCTAGGAAAATATAAAAACAAGCGGCGATCGCTAAAGTAATTGGATAAACTTGCAGTCTGGTTTCACCTAAAATGATCAATGGCACAATGTATGCTGCCCATTGCCAAGGTCTTTTCGGCCAACCCCAATTCTCCCAAGGTAAGATGTAGAGAAAATAAGCAACGACACAGGCGATCGCACCATTCCAAGGAATTAATGGGCCTGTTAAAAGATGTCCTACTACTGTCTCGCGCCAATAAATTCTAATAGCCGCTACCTCTAATAAACCGAGGTAAACCCACATTTCTGCTATTGTAATGCTGCCCAGAATACGGGAAGAAGCAGATACACTTCTTCCTTGAAAGATCGCATACTGAATCAAAACAATTCCTGTACCCAATCCTAATAAGCGATTCACTTGGATGGGGGCGCTAATAGCAGCGAGTAATAAGCAACTACTCCAAGCCCAGTGAAGATGAGCGATGCTTTGCAATTGTTGGGGAGTCAGATTTAAGTAATCTAACAGCCAAGGCGATAAAAGGCGATAGGCGTACATAATGCTAGCACCAAGGGCAGCCATTGCAATTAATCCATCGCCATATGCACCGCCTTTAGCTTGTGACATTTGGTAGAACAACAGTTCATAGGCAGAAATCGATACGCCAATGATTCCCAAGTACAGCAAGGGTTTTAAGCTTTCCTGGCGTCGTCCTACACCAATTACAATTAAAGCTACGCCCAAGGAACATAAACCTGTCCAGTCGTTAAAAGTCTGCAAGCGTAGTACTACACTCAAAGCAGCATAAATGAGTGGCAGAATGTGTAGGCTACTCTTGAGTCTTTGTGTTTGATAGCGGCGTCGCCACCATTCTCCCAAAATTTGCGCGCTCAAGCCCAAGGCAATATTTGCGATCGCCATGTTCACAACTGAACGTCCCCAAAACCCTAGTAATTCAGCAATCAATAATTCCAAGCACCAACCGATGCCATAAAATGCCCAATTGGTAGGTTCGCGCCAACTACGATAGGTGATAGCTACTAAAGTTATGGCAATGGCAGTTAAATACAACCATCCTGAAGCCGTAATTCCCTGATAAACAACTAGGGAATGCACTGTCAGCAAGAACAACTCAACGCTACATAATGCGATCGCCCAATAGTCACTGGCGGCTGCATAAATAGTTGCTAGTTCGTTATCTTGGCGGATTAAGACTGTACGCCCTAACCATAAACTCAAGGTTGCGATCGCACCAACAATAAACCAACCTGCTGGGGCTAGATGTGGTAATCCTGGTATACCTTGCCACAGCAGCACGCCAATGAAACTTAAACCAAATCCAACTGTAATTGCAGCCGATATCTGGTATCGCAAATAGCGCGTATTTGCAAACATCACAGCTGTAGCCACAGCCAAACCGATTAATCTGGTTCCTGGTAGCTGTAATGTTAGTAACTGGGCAAGTCCTAAAGCGAAAACACTCAAGCTACTACTGATGATGCGACGCTGTGTAGTTGTGCGGCTGGCAATACCTGTAAGTGCTAAAGGTGTAATTAACCAAATGATTCCCCAATGATGCTGGCTGCGAACAACGCCATACCAAGATGATTCCGCATTTGCCCATAACAGAACGAAACTGACAAAGGCTAGTGCTAAACCAATATGCCATGCACTACGTCGCCATATTCCATTACCAAGGCTATATCCCCACTCTGCCACCATCAGAACTAACAAAATGCTTGCCCAGACTTGTTTACCCAAACTTGGGAATAACCAATTGATGATTGAGCAAAGCGTTAGTACTCCTATGATGTGAGTTAGGTATATCAAGGGGGAAGATTCGCTTGGTCTTTGCTCTTGTCTGTCAAAGCGGCGTTTGGTAACGACAACAAGCGTGATTGTGGAAAATAACAAATTTAGCGATCGCAATGCTGGATTTACTAATGCGATCGTTGTTAAAACACTTCCCAGCATCAAGGTTAGTGAATCGCCAAATTGAGCCAATTCTCGCTTATGGGCACGATAAAAATGATCTGTCAGCGCCACCATGAAAATGATGTAGGGGAATAAAGCAATACTCAGCAACGCCCAAGGTTCATTTTGAGACTTAGTGAGTTGAGTACCAAGCGCGATCACTCCTTCCTGTACACTCACAGGTACTAACCGCCAACTCAGCCAAATTGTTTGTAAGCCAATACCAAAAACTGCTGCTAAGTCAGTCTGTAAACTATACCTCTGCAACCGACTACCCACAAACTGCAAACTCAACCCACTTACAGCTATTGCTTGCCAAGGATAATCTTTAACTGCAACTAACCAACCCAAGAACAGTAGAACACTGCCAAGCCTTTCCCAGATCAGGAAGGATGAGGAGGATGTGGGAGACGCGGGGATAGAAGTGTCCGTGTCTTTGCGTCCCCCTGTCCCCCCGTCTGCTTCCCTCATCTCTCGCTGTGCTAACCAACTCATCAACCAGCCACAAATACCAATCGCTAACCCTAGCTGGGTTACATCGACTTTGACAATAAAAATTGCCCGTACTAATAGCACCAGTAGCGCATAAATAATCACGGCGGCAGGTAAGCTAATTCCTACACCAATCCGGCTACTGCTTTCACTTGGCGAAGTATCTGGGGTTTTCTGCCGTTGGTAGCGATTGTGATAAATAGTGATGATGGTTGTACCAATCATTGCTAAATACACGGCAATTAAGGGAAAGCCTGGTAATTTCCAACCCCAGTGTAAGAAAGATAGCCCGAGAATATTTAGCAGCAGTAATTTGTCAGTGCGTAAATTAGTAAAAAATAGCCGATTATTGGAGAGTAAAACAGTCATAGCTGTCAGAGCAGGAGCTGCGATCGCAACTGTTATCCAATCCAAAGGATTCTGCCACAACCTGAAGCTATCCATTGCCCAAAAGTTTACTGGCACTAATAACAAAGTCACAAGCAGCAATGTTTGCGCTGTCAATCTCAGGTTGCTTTGTCTTGCGGCCCAAAAGCTAAAACCCCAAAAAGTTAAGGTATAAGCCAATAAAACCCCATACTGTCCAGAAGCAGGAAACTTCTCCCACTGGCTTGCAGCTAGTACTCCAGAGGATACCACTACCAGAAATACCCCTAAAAACAGCAGCCAGCGGACACTCAATTCCGCCCCCAGCGACTGTAACATTGTGGCTATAAAATTGGGTTTTGCTAGTTCTGGTGGTGGTTTGCGGTTACGAGATTGTAGAGACGTTCCCTGCAACATCTCTACAGGTAATTGCTTCACGGGATCGGAAGTTACTCTAGCTACCTGAGGTTGCAATACCACCGAACATACAAGAAACTCTTGGCAAATCTGCCTAACTTGGGCATCCGATATCAAACCCAAACGCAACCATAGATCCAGCCCTTCTAATAGTTGAGGATGTGAAGATGGCAACCTAACTTCAATTTTTAGCGGGCGATCGGGTAACATAAGCAGCAGCCGTATAAGTATATACTTTCATCAAATATTCCTTGAAGTATATTGTGACTTTATGTGTGCCACTTAATTTAGCTAACTAATGTAAGATTTGAAATTCTTACAATATCGTCATGGGCAAGGTCTGTTGCCGAACAGTACTTAGATGTAAGTGTTGTCTACAGCTCCTAGGCGCAAAGCGACGCGCTTATACTTTTTGGCGTCGTAGGGAGTCCCTGTATGCATAACTTGCGAGTTATCCCAAAAAACAATATCACCTGGCTGCCAAACATGAGCGTAAATTGGTGTGCGCTTTAGCACAGTCTCAAACAGTGAGCGTCAAAACTGTTTTGCTAACTCTGGTTGACCTTCCATTCCTGTAGGAATCGATGTGTCTGAGCCAAGATACAATCCTTTTTGCCCAGTCACTTTGTGAATTGATACAATTGGATGCTTTTTGACAGGAATCTCCACTCCTGGTTGAGGAGATACTGGCGCGAAATGATACATCGACATTTTCTCTAATTGCTGCTGATGAGCAGGATCGAGGTTGTTGTAAGCTTCTATCATGTCAAGGAATTCGGTAGTGTGTGGCTGTCCATCTGTTCCTTGTTGAGGTATTTCCACTCCATAAAGCATCACCACATACAGAGCATTCATATCCAGTCCTTCTGTACGGGGAAGGTGATCTTTGTCATGATGCCATTGCCAAGCTATCTTGCCCGCGATTTCTTGAGTATGCCCTTTAGGATTTCCTAAGATAAACACACCAGGACTTTGTAAGTCTGAGGCAATTTCCGGATCTATTGGTTTAGGTCTCAGCCCAAGGGTTAAATCACCAAAAGTCTGTTGAGCAAATTCTTTTAACTCTAATGCAGTCAGACTTTGCTGTCTAACAACAATAACACCGTGCTGCCAAAGAGATTTTTTTAACTCCAATACCTGTTGATTTGACAGTTTCATCAAATTGCAACCAGGCAGTACTTTCATTCCCAGTCGTGGATGTTGCTGTACTTTTATTGGTTCCATAATGATATGAATTTATACGTTAAAACTGTACAAAAATCAGAATCTTCTAGCAATATTTCGCTAATTTACCCAAAAGTGATACCGACTGAAACGGGGCGAATGCGAGATCAACCCGTGAGCTTGTGCGAGGTAAGAGCAAAATTCTGAATAACTTCGTAGTTTTTATGAAAATATTATTTAGCTTTTGAGCTAATTTAATGCGCAGATATAACAATTCTTAATTGTGTGCAAATATTGTTATTTTTGCTGTCTTTTCCAATCTTCTTGTTTTAGGGAATAGCAAAAAATAAATTATCCAATATTTCGTAGTGACGCGACACAGCTAAAATAGTGCATTAAAAATTTCTGAAAAATTCAAGTTTAGAGGCATAATTCACTTCTTCTAAGAGGATGTTTGAAGAGTGGTAGGCTGTGATTTTAGGCACTTATTGATCCCCCCTAGCCCCCCTTAAAAAAGGGGGTAAAACCCTCTCAAAGTCCCCCTTTTCAAGGGGAGCCACTGCGTTGGGCGGGTTCCCCGACTTGTAGCAAGTGGCGTGGATTTAGGGGGATCTAAAAGTATTTGATACATCACTAAGGGCTTTTAAAACAACCTCTAAGATATAAGGGTGCGTTACATTCTGTTAAAGCCCCATCTTTGATATCATTGGCGGTGTGTGATAGCTTCCGTCTAATGTACCCTACAATTTGGGTGTTTTTTTATTTAGAAGTTCCTGACTCTGCGTTCTCTGTTGAGGAAAGTTCTGATACCAATTGTGAGGCTACACATTAACGTCCTCAGGCTGGAAGCTACTGGCTCACAAACATGGACGCTTAGAGTCTTACCGAAGAGTAGCCTGCTGACCCAGGCTAATTATATGCATCTTCATATTGAAATGGTATCAGTACCATTAGTTGCGGATTATTGCCAGAAAGTTTATCGCCCAAGCCGCACAACTGTACTTACTCCAAACTTAAAAACCAAATTGTGAGGAAACCTAGCTGAGTGCAAGACCCATAGGCTCATAGAACCTAATATATGTATACTACGATTAGTTTACCGGAAAATAGTACTATACAAACTAATGGCTTTATACCCGGCTGTTACCAATCAAGCAAGTAAAAATACTAAGCAGATCTTTACCCGCAGGTCATTCTTACCAGAGCATCAAAGTTTTCTTTGGAAGATTGAAACAGGCTTTGTTCGGACTTTTACATATTTAGAAGATGGCACGACTGTAGCTTTAGGATTGTGGGGACCAGGAGATATCGTTGGTAAAAGTTTATCTAGGTTAGAACCATATCAAATAGAGTGCTTAACTAAAGTGGAGGCAAAAATATTACCTCCAGAGGAATGGGAGCAACCTACAGAGACTTTGCTGACTCACATTCAACGGGCTGAAGAATTGATGGTGATTCGTAGCTATAAAAAGGTAGACACCATGCTGATTAAATTATTAGCATGGTTATCCCAAAAATTCGGTTTAGAAGTTGAGAAAGGACGTTTAATAGATATGCGTCTAACTCATGAAGACCTTGCCGAAATATTAGGTTCAACTCGCGTGACTATTACTCGTGTTCTGGGGCAATTTGAGCAGGAGGGCTTGATTAATCGTCTCTCCCTACATCGGATTGTGCTGCGAGAAGAAGAAATTTGGTATTACGAGATTTGAAGCGGACACAACGAATTGATGAAATATTAATCTTTTACCTCCTACCTGGGAAATTGAACATGGGGTCTTGGGGATTGGGAAAGAAATGCGGCGAGGCGGATAGAGTTTCTCGACCCAGGCGGCTGCAATCTTCGGAGCGTAAAGCCTCTCCTAAGGGAGGCGCTGTGCGTAGCTTGCTTTCCCGTAGGAGTAAGGCATAGCGTCGTTTAGAGCCAGGAAATTAGATTTTCATGAATGGTTGTCTTGAAAATAGGGAAGTCCCCAATCTGCCTCAATTGCTCATATAATCAAGGTTTCTCTTGCTGGTGACGGCTCCATCTTCCTTTGATGGAAGCAAGCAGCGTCGTTGGCGAAGAAAGCATTAAAATACATTAAGTAATTTGATCTTTATAACCTTGGTTGCTTCTTCAGCAAAGATAGTATATGACTGACGTTCCCGCAGTTCGCATTCGCAATTTTTGTATTATTGCTCACATCGACCACGGGAAATCAACCCTTGCCGATCGCTTACTCCAAGCTACTGGTACTGTTGGAGATCGGCAGATGAAGGAACAGTTTCTCGATAATATGGATCTGGAACGGGAGCGCGGCATTACCATTAAGCTGCAAGCTGCCCGGATGAACTACACAGCTAAAGATGGTCAGCAGTATGTGCTGAATTTAATTGATACGCCGGGACACGTGGATTTTTCTTACGAAGTGTCACGCTCTCTTGCGGCTTGCGAAGGCGCGTTGTTAGTGGTAGATGCTTCCCAAGGCGTAGAAGCACAAACTTTGGCTAATGTGTATTTGGCTCTGGAACATAACCTGGAAATTATCCCGGTGTTGAATAAAATCGACTTACCAGGAGCAGAACCAGATAGAGTTATTGGCGAAATTGAAGAAATTATCGGCTTAGATTGTAGTGGTGCGATTTTAGCTTCAGCCAAAGAAGGTCTTGGCATTGATGAGATTTTAGAAGCAATTGTCGAACGGGTACCGCCAGCCCCCAATACTGTAGATCAGCGGTTACGGGCATTGATTTTTGATAGCTATTATGACAGCTACCGGGGAGTAATAGTTTACTTCCGGGTGATGGATGGTAGCGTGAAAAAAGGCGATCGCGTTTATTTGATGGCATCGGAAAAAGAATATGAAATTGATGAGTTAGGCGTTCTCTCTCCTACTCAAAAGCAAGTTGATGAACTACACGCTGGGGAAGTAGGTTACTTGTCAGCAGCAATTAAAGCTGTAGCTGATGCGCGGGTGGGAGATACAATTACTCTCGCTAACGCCAAAGCCCCAGAAGCTTTACCAGGGTACACAGAAGCTAACCCAATGGTCTTTTGTGGGATGTTCCCAATTGATGCTGACCAATTTGAAGACTTGCGGGAGGCCCTAGAAAAGCTCAGACTTAATGATGCTGCTCTACACTACGAACCAGAAACTTCTAGCGCGATGGGATTTGGTTTCCGTTGTGGGTTCTTGGGTTTGCTGCACATGGAAATTGTCCAAGAACGCTTGGAAAGAGAATACAACCTCGATTTAATTATTACAGCGCCTTCAGTTGTTTATAAGGTGACAACTATCAAGGGCGAGGAAGTGTACATAGATAATCCTAGCCATTTACCCTCTCCCAACGAGCGCGAAAAAATTGAGGAGCCTTACGTTAAGGTAGAAATGATTACGCCTGAAATCTACGTCGGCACGTTGATGGAATTGTCCCAAAACCGCCGGGGGATTTTCAAGGATATGAAATATCTTACCCAAGGGCGAACAACGCTGACATACGAGCTGCCTTTGGCGGAAGTTGTCACTGACTTTTTTGACCAAATGAAATCGCGATCGCGTGGTTATGCCAGCATGGAATATCACCTGATTGGTTACCGCGAGAATCCTTTGGTGAAGCTGGATATCATGATTAATGGCGATCCGGTGGATTCTTTGGCGATGATTGTGCACCGAGATAAAGCTTACAACGTCGGGCGCTCAATGGCAGAAAAGCTCAAAGAACTCATTCCCCGCCATCAATTTAAAGTGCCAATTCAGGCGAGTATCGGCAGTAAAGTCATCGCCAGCGAACACATTCCCGCTTTGCGTAAAGACGTACTAGCCAAGTGCTACGGTGGTGACATCAGCCGGAAGAAGAAACTTTTGCAAAAGCAAGCAAAAGGTAAAAAGCGGATGAAATCTGTCGGTACGGTGGATGTTCCCCAGGAAGCGTTTATGGCAGTACTGCGCCTGGATCAAAGCTAATTCTAGTAGTGCCAAGTTAAGGATTAAGAGAGCCAGTGCGTTACTGTTAGCGCAATTCGCTGGGAATAAGCCCTCAAACTAAAGCCTGTAGTTATACGAACAAAGCCTGACAACCCAGGCTTTGTTCGTATAGCGCACCTTTGAGGCTATGAGGGTGTCGGCTTCTGGTAACATTTTTCTAATTAATATTATTTATTCTCTATTACCAAAATTTCTCTACGATCCCCAAGTAAAAACTGCTAATAACAAAGCAATATAAAGGCTATCTTGATATTAATTTTCATAAAATTTATCAGAATTTGCTGACTATATTCGTAGAGATTTATATTCTTGAGCATTTGTTTTAACTTGCTGTATTATGGCAAGTCGTTGAATCTAGATTTATCTAACTATGAAAATTTGGCTTTGCTAATTTTTACATTTCGGGAGTATTGGCAAAAAAATTGTTAAGAAATTTGACATTTTTAGTATATGTACTCACTGTAATTGTCACACTTGTACCTTTAGATAAATATAGTTTTTTAGCTATTTAATATTTGTTTGTAAAACATTGGGGAGCCTAGTAAATGAAGATACTGGTATTGAGTTGGGAGTTTCCACCAAGAATAGTTGGCGGTATAGCTCGTCATGTGGGGGAGTTATACCCAGAACTGGTAAAGCTAGGACATGAAATCCACTTGATTACTGTGGAACATGGTCACGCATCAATGTACGAATTAGTAGAGGGAGTTCATGTACATCGAGTGCCGGTAGCTGCTAGTAGAGACTTTTTTCATTGGATAGTAAACTTAAATGACAGCATGGGGCATCATGGTGGGAAGTTGATGCTGGAAGAAGGCCCATTTGATTTAATCCATGCTCATGATTGGTTAGTAGGTGATGCAGCGATCGCTTTAAAGCATAACTTTAAAGTACCTTTAATTGCGACAATTCACGCTACCGAATACGGACGCTATAACGGCATTCATACTGATACCCAACGCTATATCAGTGGTAAAGAAAATTTGTTAGCTTTTAATGCTTGGCGAGTTATCGTTTGTAGCGAATACATGCGCCGGGAAGTAGAACGAGCGCTACACAGCCCTTGGGACAAAATTGATGTCATCTTTAACGGTATTCGGCCAGAAAAGAAACAGCACCATGAAGATTTTCATGCTCCAGCTTTTCGCCGCCAATTTGCTGAAGACCATGAAAAAATTGTTTATTATGTTGGGCGCATGACTTATGAAAAGGGTGTACCTTTATTACTCAATGCTGCTCCCAAGGTACTTAGTGAAATGGATGGTAATGTCAAATTTGTGATTGTTGGTGGTGGCAATACCGACCATCTCAAGCGTCAGGCTTGGGATTTAGGAATTTGGCATAAATGTTATTTTACAGGCTTTCTCTCTGATGAATACTTAGATAAATTTCAGACTGTAGCCGACTGTGCTGTTTTCCCTAGCCTTTACGAACCCTTTGGTATTGTTGCTTTAGAAAGCTTTGCTTCTCGTGTTCCCGTAGTAGTATCTGACACTGGTGGTTTTCCAGAAGTAGTGCAACACACCAAAACAGGCATTGTTACCTGGGTGAACAGTCCCGATTCGATTGCTTGGGGGATTTTGGAGGTGTTGAAAAATCCAGGTTATCGCCAATGGCTCATTGATAATGCTTATGAGGATTTAGAGCGCCGCTTCAGATGGCCAAAATTAGCTCAACAAACAGAGGCAGTATATCAGCGAGTTGTGCAAGAGCGATCGCAAGCCAACTGGTTTTAAATTACACAATCAACTTAAAATCCAGCAGAGAATAAAAGATTACTCTGCATTTTCGGCGTGAAAAAACAGTACAAGCCTTGTACGCTGGGAATTACACCCCTTCTGGTGAGAGAGTAAGCAATAATTGCAGTTTGCACCAGAAGGTTAGCATGACCAAGGCCTTTCCAAATATAGCAAAGTGGTTGAAGAATGTAGGAACCATGTTGCTGAAGATGGGAACCTCCTTCATAACCCATATTACAGCAAACTTGAGAAGTTACTTTCAGGACATTACCGAGGATGTCCATTCTCCTTTATCGCCTTTACCATCCTCACCTTCTTTACCTTCCTTGGCTGGCCCTGTTCTTAGCTTGGGTGGAGGAGGACCTGATGTAGAGAACGCTATCCAGTGGATGATTAACGAGGTGAGAGGTTGTACTGACTGCGCCACTAAAGTCAATGTTGTAGTCATCCGTACATACGGGAATCATGATTACAATCGGGTCATTAATGCGATGAAAGGCGTCAAATCGGTAGAAACCTTGATTATTAGTAATCAGCAGGATGCCAATAAAGGAGAGATTGTTGCTAAAGTCCGAAATGCTGATGTAATTTTCTTTGCTGGCGGTGACCAATGCCAATATATCCGCAAGTGGAAAAACACTAAGCTAGAGGCTGCTGTCAACTCAGTTTACGCCAGAGGTGGTGGCATTGGTGGTACTAGCGCGGGTGCAATGATCCAAAGTGAATTTATCTACGATGCTTGCGCTTCTTCTGAAGTAGGGATTGAAACTAGAGATGCACTCGAAGATCCTTACAAGGACATTACCTTCACTTACAACTTTTTCAAATGGAAGTATCTCAAGGGAACCATTGTAGACACCCACTTAGACAGGCGTAAAAGAATGGGTCGAATTATGGCTTTCATTGCCCGCCAAATTCAAGATGGCAAATCTCAAAGTGCTTTAGGGATAGCCATTAGCGAAGAAACTTCGGTGGTTGTAGATAAATATGGTATCGCAAAGGTAATCGGAAGGGGGTCCGCATATTTTGTACTCGGAGATCATCCGCCAGAGGTATGCAAACCCCGCACTCCTTTGACATTTTCCGACTACAAAATTTGGCGAATTCGCAGGGGTGATAGCTTCGACCTGAAAAATATTCCCACAAGAGGTTATTATCTCAGGAGTGTCAAGCGGGGAAGGTTTAGTTCAGATCCATATTAGGGCATGGGGCATGTAGGAGAGATAGGGGAGAGAGGGAAGATGAGGAGATGGGGAAGAAAACTCCCACACCCCCCACACTCCCTCATCTCCCTTGTCCCCCTGCCTGTTCACACCAGGGTGGTCTGCTTGCGTAAACTTTGAATTGTGGCGATCGCGTGTTTTGCTACAGTATCAATCTCCTCTGGGGTATTAAAGCGTCCAATGCCAAACCGCACTGATGCATACGCTAGCTGTTGTGAATGTCCCAAGGCGGTGAGAACGTGGGAAGGTGCTGTATTTGCTGAGGTACAAGCAGAACCAGAAGAAATCGCCATCACTGGCTGTAATCCTAAGCCAAGTGCGGCCCCGTCTACCCCTTCAACGCTGATACTTAGGTTTCCTGCTAGCCGTTGGGTAGGATGTCCGTTGAGATGAACTCCTTCTATTGGTGAAAGCTGTTGCCACAGTTTTTGTCTAAGTTCTGTGAGGCGTTGGTTTTCTGTCGCCTGTTCTGCTAAAGCAATTTCCACAGCTTTACCAAACCCGACAATTTGCGGTGTATATAAAGTCCCAGAACGCATTCCCCGTTCATGTCCACCGCCATGCTGCTGGGGAGCAACTTGTACTCTGGGGTTGCGTCTACGGACATATAGCGCGCCGATGCCTTTGGGACCGTAGGCTTTATGTGCTGTGAGTGACATCAAGTCAATTTTCTGCGCTTGCACATCTAGAGGAATTTTACCAATAGCTTGGGCGGCATCGGTGTGGAAAATGATATTGCGATCGCGGCATATTTCCCCAATTTCTGTTAAAGGCTGCAACACCCCAATTTCGTTATTTGCAGCCATCACCGATACCAAAATTGTCTCCGGACGCAAAGCTTTTTCTAACTCAGTTAAATCAATTAATCCATCTTTTTGGACTGGGAGAACCGTAATTTCAAAACCCAAAGTTTTTAAATATGCACAAGGGTCGAGAACCGCTTTATGTTCAGTAGCAACTGTAATAATATGCTGCCCTTTTTGAAAGTATGCTTCTGCTACACCTTTAATCGCTAAATTATTCGCTTCTGTAGCACCGCTAGTAAAAACAATTTCTTCTGGTGTCGCATTAATTGCTGCTGCTAAAATTTCTCGTGTTTGTTTCACAGCCGCTTCTGCTTCCCAACCGTAAACATGACTGATACTTGATGGATTGCCAAACTTTTCTGTGAAATAAGGTAGCATTGCTGCTAATACTCGTTCATCGACGGGTGTTGTAGCATGACAATCTAGGTAGATAGGGCGAATAGACATAAATTAACTTAAAATTTGACTTAATTTTTTTAATACTCGGAGAACTTGATATAATTCATTTTCTCGCTTGGATAAAGTGAATTTATCAGATAAAGCATACTCAGATGTATCTTGCTTTATTAGCTTAATAAATTGAAAATCTTCCCCACTAGTTACACAGCCAAACACAGGTTTTTCTGGATGAGGATTAGCCAGCATGTAAGCAAGCGCTTGGGGTATGGCTTCTAAAAGTGAAAAACTAGCTCTTTTTGATTCAATGACTAACAACCAAAGTTGTTCTTGAATAACTAAAACATCAATGCGTCCTCTAACAATTTCTCCCTTATCTTCTACAGCAAGTTCTATAGACTCTTCCGTAGCCAGTAAAAATGGTTCACGATAAAATCCCGCTAAATCTAATAAAGGGGATAATACTATCATTTTGACTGCATTATCTAAGATTGGTGGACGTTTGGTCAATCTCAGAAAATTAGTTTTAACTCTGTCTAGATATTGCTTTTCTATGTCTGTGATTTCTGGTAAAGGGTCAAACCACTCTGGAAAAAAATCTTCGCTTTCAGACTGTCGCAGACCAAATCTTTCTTCTAAATAAGCCAGACTGACATTTTGTGCTTGGATGACTTGAACCATGATTGATATAATAAAGGTGATATTACCATTTTAAAGTTTTACAAAAATTAACATTATTATAATTAGCGAACTATTTCTATTACTTAAGAGTATTTTACCGCAATGGCATACAGTGAATTTACACTTTCTAAAGTTAGAGAAAAATTTGACTTAATTATAGCGGAACCAGATAATTTGTTCGCCGAAGTTTCTACTATAGAACCCAGCCAAATCTTACAAACATTTCTTAAAGAAAATTTGAATTTAGCAACAGCAATTAATACAGAAAAAGCTCGTTCAGAGTTAATTATTACTCCCATTTTATTAGAAGTGCGAAGAAATTTTAACTTTCAAGTAGGTTTTTTTTCTGGGACTGAGTTTAACGTAGATAATGAATCGGGACTGAATGGTTACTGTGATTATATACTTACTGCATCTGCGGAAATATATGAAATCCGCACTCCTGTAGTAACCTTGGTAGAGGCTAAGAATGAAAACATCAAAGCTGGTTTAGGGCAATGCATTGCCGAAATGGTTGCGGCTCAAATATTTAACCAGCGCCAGGGAAATAATATTACCAAAATTTATGGAGCTATAACTACTGGTACAGATTGGAAATTCTTACAGCTTACCGATAAAAATTTATCTATTGATAGAAGAGATTATTATATTGTAGAAATTAATCAAATATTAGGGATTTTATCAGACCCTTTTCAGGTTAAGGTGACTTAGATAAATTTAATGTGACCACTCTCTACAAGAATTAATTTAAAATTTGTCCTATTTGTTTTAATATATTTAAAACAGTATATAACTCATTTTCACTACGATATAAGAGGATGTTTGAAAAGTCCTGCTGTCGGTAGCAAAACGTTTGTAGATCCCCCTAAATCCCCCTTTTTAAGGGGGACTTTGAGTCCAGTTTCCCCCCTTTTCAAGGGCAGGGCTGTTTCATTCCACAAGGGTAAGAAGTTTGTCAATATCATGAGAGAGAAAT
>NZ_MTAV01000061.1 GCF_002154695.1 Nostoc sp. T09 | reverse complement strand
CCCAAATCCTTGCATAGCCGTAACACACCCTACTTAATATTTACTTTATAAATGGTCTCTCAGGTAATTGTTACAGTGATTGTATAGGAGCTAGCGCTACTTGCTCCAGAAAGTGTGGAATCTCTGATAGCGGCATTTCGCTGCTGCTACTGCTTTTGAAAGTACAGGCGTATATTGTCCGCATCCTTACCTGCATTGGTGGCGATCGCGCTCTACTCAAAATCGTAGAGCGATACTTTCGAGCGATGTCTACAAAAGGCTACGCCTACGCCACAGTCTAAGCCAGCACCGCTTTCCACCAAGTCGTGATGCAGGAATTAGTGAATCCTCTTCTCTACACTTTTGTCAGCATAATTATGAGTATTCCCTTACTAGCTTACGCTCCCTCTAGCCAAAACCAAAGGGTTGCAGGATTTGAATTGCCTGGAGACGAACATCCTAAAACCTACACTACTGAAGCAACTCCTTCGACCGCAGAAATAAATCAGTTGATTTGGGCTGCTTATCGTCAGATTTTTAACGAACAACAAATTCTCGTCAGTAACCGTCAACTGGCTTTAGAATCGCAGTTGAAAAATAGAAGCATTACCGTGCGGGATTTTATTCGGGGATTGGCAATTTCTGATACCTTTCGCTTACGCAACTACGACACAAACAACAACTACCGATTTGTTGAAATGTGCGTACAACGTCTTTTGGGGCGAAACGTTTACAGTCAACAGGAAACTATTTCCTGGTCTATTATCCTGGCTACAAAAGGGTTGCATGGGTTCATTAATGCACTGCTAAATAGTGAAGAATACCAAACCAATTTTGGGGAGAATACAGTTCCCTATCAACGTCGCCGCATTATTTCTCAGCATCACTTGGGAGAGCTACCTTTTGCCCGCGTTCCTCGCTATGACAGCTATCATCGTCAGCAACTTGCGCAACTGGGATATTTCCAAGCTAAACCTCCTCTAGCATATCGCTGGGAGTGGCAAAAACCACCGTATTCCAAGCTTTACCAAGCGATTTCATTAGCAACTGTGTACACGGGATTTATCCTTTTGGGACTCGGGGCGGTCTTTGTTATTCTTGCTTACTACGGTGTAGTCTCGCTGTAATGTAAACTTTTCTACCTCAGATATAGCAGGTTAAATAAAAGGTGGCTTAGTTTTTGCAGGGCGATGCGATCGCATTGTAAGTCGATGCAATCGCATTGCAGGTCGATGCGATCGCATTGTAGGGCGATGCAATCAAATTGTAGGGCGATGCAATCGCATTGCAGGTCGATGCAATCAAATTGCAGAGCGATGCAATCAAATTGCAGGTCGATACAATCGCATTGTAGGTCGATGCAATCGCATTGTAGGGCGATGCGATCGCATTGCAGGTCGATGCATTGAGCAGTTCGTCCTTGCAGGTTAAGCGACTTAACCTGGTTTGTCACTTTAGTTGGAGAATAATTGACAATCCTGATTTTTCAAGATTTACTCTTCAGAGCGTGACACAAGAGGGTTAAACTGCCTTCATGACCATAAATCGCCGCCGATTTCTCACTAGCTTTGGACTAGCTACCTTAGCCGCTCACTTACAACCATTTACTGCCCAAGGTCAACTATCTCCGCAGACTACCCTCAAACCACCTCGTCTGCATATAGGCGACACTGTGGGATTAGTTGCTCCTGCGGGTATCGTTGACGCCCAAGATATAGAAATAGCACAGCGTAGCCTTGCAGATTTAGGTTTAAAAGTCAAGTTAGGGAAACATATTTTAGATCGTTATGGATATTTAGCAGGGAAAGATCGCGATCGCGCAGCAGATTTAAACGCTATGTTTATCGATAAATCTGTGAAAGCGATTATCGCTATGCGTGGTGGCTGGGGCTGTAATCGCATTTTACCCTTACTGAACTACACTAATATTCGCTCTCATCCCAAAATCTTGATGGGGTACAGCGATATTACTTCTTTATTGTTAGCGATCAACGCCCGTAGCCGAGTAATTACATTTCATGGACCAGTTGCCACTTCTACTTGGAATCAGTTTACGGTGGATTACGTTAAGCGCATTCTGTTTACAGGGGAAGCTGTGAGAATGCAAAATCCCACCACTAACGAAGCACAATTCTCAACGGTCGCACCAGGGAAAGCTAAAGGTAAGCTTGTGGGTGGTAACTTATCAGTACTATCAGCGATGATAGGTTCACCTTATCTACCTTCATGGAACCAATGCATTCTGTTTGTGGAAGAAATAGGCGAGGATATGTATCGTGTAGACCGAATGCTGACGCAGTTAAAAAATGCTGGAATACTGAATCGCATTGCTGGCTTGATTTTTGGGCAATGCACCAAATGTAGTCTTGGCGATGAACCGAATTTTACCTTATTGCAAGTATTGCAAGATCACATACTACCTTTAGGCATTCCCGCTTGGTATGGTTCCGCGATCGGTCATATTAAAGATAAATTTACTTTGCCAGTAGGCGTGCAAGTAGAAATCGATGCGAATGCTGGAATAATACAAATGTTAGAGCCATCTGTGAGTTGATGTTGAGTTATTCTTTTAGCTTATTTTTGGCTATTGCCTAGCTTAGTCGATGGCAATTCCTGGTTGATGGGTAAGGAATTGATGCTACTACCATCAGTATCTTGCTTAACTACCCTATTGCTGTTGCCTTGTGAGCGATCGCAAAATTACAGTCATGCTTTATACTAAATACGCAAATAGCTTACGGTCTTGCTTGGTCTTGATAGACACCATTCATGGTGAGTCTGTTTTTACTAGTGTCAGTTGATAAACTGTCACTCACCAGAGTACCAGTATGATTATAGAAGAGATATTCTAATTAGTGCAAGGAGTGATACCACTTCACTGCATGTTTGTTACAAGTTATCCTCGCAGTGCCCTTCTTCAAAGGTAATTGCGGATTTCAGATGTTGCATCAAACAAGTGAATTGGTATAAAGTTATACGGGAAGGCGCTTGGGTCAGCAAAAATCTCAAGCGCTTTTTCGTGTATAAATAAAAAAGTTACTCTCTGAAAATAAATTATAAAAGTTATCAAAAGCACACTCTATTTTAGGCAATCCAGTAGAAACGTCACAGTAATTACGACCCTAGTTCAGTTAAGCTTCAAGCAGGGTTATGTATAGAAAAGACAAGTATTGGAAAGTTTTTAAGAAGTCTGGTAAGAGTTAAATATATAGTATCGGCAGTTTTTTCAAGCTTCATGCATTCTGAGCGATCGCTTCTGCCAGCGTTCAGTAAGTACTCCCTTCAAGAAATGCCCAACTGAGTGCATATTGTTTTTCAAACTGGCGACAGTATCTCTACATTTCGCTAGCGTAACTCTCTGTACGATTTCATTTAGCCCTTTATACCCCTACTATAGTTAAAATAGCCTGCATTAATACTTCTGGCTCAATTGGTTTGGAAATATGCTGTTGAAATCCTGCTGTTAGTGCTTGTTGTTGATCAATTTCTCCTGCATAAGCAGTGAGTGCGATCGCGGGGATTGTTCCACCTTGGTCGGGCGACTTCTCTCTAATTTGACGAATGAGTGTGTAGCCATCCATATCCGGCATACCAATATCACTGATGAGCAAATCAAATTTTGCTTGCCCCAAATTGCTCAGAGCTGCGTTAACTGAGTCTGCTTCAGTCACTTTTGCCCCGTACTGTTCTAGCATGAAGGTGATGAACTCCCGCGAATCTCTTTCATCGTCTACAAAAAGCACTTGCAATCCATTCAGATTGAAGTCTGAGTGATGATGAGCAGAAGGATCATCTGGATTCAATTTTGAGGCAGCGATGATTGGAAGTTTGACTGTAAACGTTGCCCCTTGCTCTTCTCCAGGACTCGCTGCTTGAACAGTTCCTCCATGCAATTCAACCAAGTAACGCACGATCGCTAACCCCAACCCCAACCCACCAAATTTTCGGGTCGTTGTCCCATCAGCTTGGCGGAAGTAGTCAAAGACATAAGGTAGAAAGTCACTAGAGATGCCCTTGCCAGTGTCGCTGACAGTAATTTGAGCGTATTCCGCAGGATGAGTATCTACTTCAGTCATCCCTTCACCTTTATCCTTTGCCCTTTCTAACCGCACCTTTACTCGACCACCCGGTGGGGTAAATTTGATCGCGTTGGCCAGTAGATTCCAAACAATCTGTTGCAGGCGACCGGAATCACCTAACACTTGCCCAACATTCGGTTCAAATTTTGATTCAATTTGAATAGATTTAGCTTCAGCTGAGAGTCGCACGGTTTCTAGGGCAGCTTTGATGATGAACGCTAAACTGATTGGCACTGCGTTCAAACTCAACTTGCCTCGGAGAATGCGCGACACATCGAGCAGATCTTCAACCAGTTGTGCTTGCAGCTTGGCATTGCGTTCGATAGTTTCGAGCGCGTATTGAGTTTTGGCTGCATCTTGCTGGCTTGTTTGCAGAAGCCTTGACCAACCCAAAATTGGGTTCAGGGGCGATCGCAACTCATGAGATAACACCGCCAGAAACTCATCTTTGATCCGATTGGCTTGTTGGGCTTCCTCAGTCTGTTGTTGCAAAGAGAGCATTAGTTGATTGAGGCGATCGTTCTGCTCTTGCAATAAGGCTTCTGCTTGTTTACGTTCGGTGATATCGGACAGGATGAAAACGGCACCTGTGAGAGTCCCCTGCCCATCAAATACCGGATCGATAGTTTTGGCAAACCACCGTCCTTGGAACTGAAATTCTAGAACTTGCCGTTGGTGAGTTTCTTTAGCACGGCGAAAACAGGTGCCGTCGCCCATTCCCCATTCTGCGTTCATCAGCTCATGGTGAGGACGACCCAAAATTTCGCTGGGATGCTTGCAAAAAAGCTGCTTCACCGCTCGATTACAGCGCAGAATTATACCTTCTCGGTCTACCAGACATACGCCGTCGTTGATCGAGTCAAAGGTCGTTTGCCACTCTCGCGCTGAGGACAAAGCAGCTTCCTCCGCCCGCCGAATTCGCAGTAGCGATCGCACGGTAGCAAGCAGTTCAATGGGTTCAACGGGTTGTGCTAAATAGCCATCAGCACCACTGTCTAAGCCTTCTGCTTTATCCTGGCTTTGGACAAAACTTGCAGAAAGGTGTAGCACAGGAATAAAAGCCGTTTCGGGGTTTGCCTTTATTTGGCGACAGACTTCAAAGCCACTGATATCCGGTAGTTGGACATCCAGAATTACCAGAGCAGGCTGATGTTCAGCAACTGCCTTTAATCCTGCTGCTCCAGTTGCTGCTTCCACCACGCTAAAGCCTGCATTTTGCAAAATCCGGCACACAATGTAACGGTTGGCTTCATTATCATCAACGTGCAGGATCGTACCTCGTGGCTCAGACATGACTTTTCCCCCAATCACCCAAAACGAGTCCAGCTTTGACGAGCGCATCTTGAAGTTGGGCGCTCGCCGCTACTTGCGAGCCAGTCTCTTTAGCAAGAATGGCGATGCTTTGTTTTGCTAACTGGCTCTGCGCTTTTGCATCTAGATGGGCAGATGAGTGAATGATCACAGGAATCGACTTAGTGACGGAATTGTTCTGAAGCTGCTTGAGTACATCAAACCCGCTGATATCTGGCATCTCCAAGTCAAGTACAATCGCACTTGGCTGCTCGCGTTGTGCCAAATTTAACCCCTCCTGTCCGTTCGCGGCTTCTAAAATACTCAACGGTGTATTTACCAACAGTTGTTTTACAAGATACCGAGAGACAGGGTCATCATCAATTAGTAATATTTTTTGAGGTTGATCCTGAGCAATCAGGATATTAAGCTTGTTTAATAAAGGCAATCTGTCTACAGGCTTAATTAAGAACCCGTCCGCTCCTAACGCCAATGCTTGCTTCTCGTTATCAATAATAGTAATAACGAGTACAGGGATGCTGCGAGTACTTGCATCTCCTTTAATTTCTCGCAAGAACGTCCAGCCATTTTCTCCTTCTAGCATAATATCTAGCATAATCGCCGCCGGTCGAAGTTGTTGTAAGGCAAGCCTCGCCTGAGCTAAGGTGCGGGTCGCGATGAATTGATAAGTTGACTGCTGAAGGTGGTTTTCGTAAATAAATAGTGTTTCAGGATGATCTTCAACCACCAGAATGGGCAAGCGAGTTGGCTCAAGTGATGCGATCGGTTGCAGTAGGGTGGGAAATTCAGTTCCATGTGGGTAGACGATCGGAATTGATGCTGTAAAAATGGAGCCTTGACCGAGCTCACTTCTAACCGAAACGCTGCCGCCGAGTAGCTCCGCCAGCTTGCGCGATAACGGCAATCCTAATCCGGTTCCCTTCACCTGCTTTTGGAGACGGGACTCAATTTGCACAAAATCCTCAAAAATGCGCTCCTGATCGGCGGTCGCAATACCGATGCCCGTATCGGACACAGAGAAGGTCACGGTATGACCTGTTTGCATAGCGCTCACGCGCACCTCTCCCTGCTCGGTAAATTTGAGTGCATTCGAGACAAAGTTTCGGAGAATTTGAGCGACTTTGCCCTCATCGGTATAGAGCGGAGCTATGCTGTCAGGTTCCTCCACAATCAGCGCGACAGAAGAGCCTTGAACTAATAATGGGCGCAACATTCCCCGCAGCGTAGCCAACAAGTCGCTGACTTCAAAAGAACTGGGACGCACTTCAATTTTTCCAGCTTCTACCTTTGCCAAATCTAGCAGGTCATTGACCAGCTCTGATAATCCGCTTGCCGCCTTTTGGATAAATGTTACCTGCTTTTCTTGCTCGGCGGTCAAATCGCCATCCATCCGTGCCAGCAACATCCGAGAGAGCGACAGAATCGAGTTGAGCGGCGTGCGAAACTCGTGGCTCATGTTTGAGAGAAAACGCGTTTTTAGCTCGTTTGCCTGCTGCAAAGAACTTGCCTTCTCATCCAGTTCCGCATAGAGGGCAATCACACCGCGATTGGTATCTTCTAGTTCCCGGTTGAGCTGGGTCAGTTCTTCCTCGCGCTTGCGTAACTCTGCCATTGCCCGCAGCAATTCCTGGTTTTGTCGCTGGATTTCTTCATAAGGATTCTGGGGCGATCGCTTAATCAAGGTTTCTCGAATCTGCTGCAATTGTGAATCGGTAAAAGTAGGTGTACGCATCGATAATCTTTTGCTCATCACCACCGTTGTTCCCTGACCTGGCAGCGATTCAATCTCAAAAAAATCCATCAGCCTGCGGCTGCCCACAATACCCAGCCCCATTCCTGTGTTAGAGGTGTAGCGTCCTGCCAAAACCTCTGCCAGATGAGGAATGCCCCCACCCCGATCCTGAATCCGAATCCGAAACGCCTGCGGCTCTCCTTCTACACAAAATTCCACCGTTCCGCCTTTGGCATACTGAAAAGCGTTGCGGGCAATTTCTGAAACTGCTGTTGCCAATCGTGCCTGATCTTGAGCCTCAAAGCCCAACTCTTCAGCGATCTCACGAGTTCGTTGCCGAGCTTGCACAACATCCTGCTCGTAGTGGATTTCGAGCTTGAAAAGAATTGTCATCTGCCCATTCCTTTAGCCACTAACACCGTCACATCGTCCCGTTCTCGGTTAAAGTCTCGGTAGAGCACACCTGCAATCAAACTAGGATGTTTTTGACTCAAGCCGGGATAGCGATCGAGCTGCCACTTAGCGCCTAAGCCGTCAGAATGCATAATCAAAAGTCCGTTGGGATACCAAGGGTAGCTAAACTCTTGAATTTTGCGGATTTCATGTCCGACTGTGCCATTGTGTGACAGCAGATTGCGATGTTCAGTAACCGAGAAAATGCTGGCAGCGATATTGCCAATTCCGGCAAAGCGGACAGATTGTTGTTCAAAATCGATTTCGGCAATGGCGAGTACTGCTCCTCGTGTACTTCGCAAGGCTGCATGGGCAGCTTCGACGATCGCCCCAGGAAAACGATGATCGTGTTCTTGAAAGATTCTCACGGCTTCGGAAGCAGCACTAGCAGCCGCAGAACCATGCCCTAAGCCATCAACTACTAGCAACAAGCTACGGTAACGATCAACTTGACATGCCCAGGCATCTCCGGAGACGTCTTCCCCGCGTTTGGGCAAACAGATCACCCCAATTTCTAAGATATTTTCAGGTGCATGGAGTCTCGGGTCTGACCAGAGGTGAGCAAGAAGCGCTGTCCCTTGGTTGGGAATCGAGTAAATTTCTACTAAACCAGAGAGCCGACGAATTGCACCCATGCCATTGCCTAACGTTCCGGCTGTGGAAAAGCCATCTTGCAAACACTCATCTACATCGACCATTCCCGGCCCTTTATCAAGCGACAAAACCTCAATGCCGACGGCTAAATGGTGCTTGAGCGATCGCAGTAGCATCACTCCGCCGTGAGCGTGCTGCACCAGATTATTAGCAACCTCTGTCACCACAATGCCAACTTTGCCCCGTTCTGTTTCCGCAAAGCCGAGCCGAGTCGCCAAAGCCATCGCTACCCGTCGGGCTTCCCCAGCCTGGCTAGATTCAGTAATTGTGATGGCGACAGATTCTCTCATTTTACTTCCATCGTACAATTTTTACCCTTGTTCCTTCTCCCACCGCAGACTGAATCTCAAACTCGTTAGCAAGTCGTTTGGCACCACCCAGCCCCATACCCAATCCGCTGCCCGTGGTGAACCCATCCTTCAACGCCAGCTCAATATTGGGAATTCCCGGCCCCTGATCTTCAAAGGTCAGCCTCAATCCTCGTCGTCTCCCTTCCTGAAGCGTTTCTAGCTTGGCTGTGCCGCCTCCCCCATAGTCTAGAGTATTGCGGGCTAACTCACTGGCGGCAGTCACAATTTTAGTTTGATCTACTAAACCAAAGCCAATCTCCACGGCAAACTGGCGCACAGCCTGCCGAACTAAAACTACATCCGCAGAAGATTGAATGTTGATTGTTTCAGTCTTCTGCATCGTCATCTGCACGCCATTTGGTGGCAGTGATTTGATTTGTGGTTTCATTGAGTGACGATCGCAACAGTGCCATGCCCTTTTCTATGTTTAAGGCAGTGCGAATGCCCGTCAGCGACAGCCCCAATTCCACTAAGGTAATTGCCACGGCAGGCTGCATCCCCACAACAACCGTCTGGGCATCCAGCACTTGTGACATTCTGGCAATGTTGGCTAAAATCCTGCCAATGAAGGAATCAACAATCTCTAATGCCGAAATATCGATCAGAACACCCTGAGCGTGAGTTTCAGCGATGCGGTTGGTCAGGTCATCTTGTAGCGTCATAGCGAGGCGATCGTGCATATCCACCTGGATTGTCACAAGCAGAAAATTGCCCATTTTGAGTATAGGAATGCGTTCCATTGGTTTTTCCTGCCCACCTATTTGGGTTGAGAACGGGTAATGGTCGCTCCTATCCGTTTTAGCGCCGTGAGAAAGGCATCGGCTAACGTTGCCTTTGTTGTAATATTAGCCAAATCAATGCCGAGATAGACGATCGTTTGGGCAATTTGAGGACGAATGCCACTGATCATACAATCGGCTCCCATGAGACGGGCTGCGGTAACGGTCTTGAGCAGATGTTGAGCGGTGAGGGTATCGACAGTGGGAACCCCGGTAATGTCAATGATGGCGACTTCTGACCCGGTTTCGACAATCTTCTGCAATAACGACTCCATAACTATTTGAGTGCGGGCACTGTCCAGGGTACCGATAATCGGCAAAGCCAAAATTCCCTCCCAGAGTTTAACCACTGGGGTAGACAACTCCAGCAACTCTTCCTGCTGCCGCAGAATTACTTCCTCTCGTACCTTTTGATACACTTCTATCGTCAGCAATCCCAGCCGATCCAGTAAGGTTGTAGCTAGCCAGAGTTCTTCAACCAACTCAATGGGGTCTTGCAATTGCTGACGCATCCGGTTGAAGAGGGGTTGCTTGAACGAAAAAACGAATGTAGCCGTTTCAGACGGCGTGAAGCCTTTTTGCGATCGCGATCGTGAAACGCTAGTCAACATCTCCCGGACATCTTGCCACTCTGGTGCCTGAATGTTAGTCAAGTTGCCCTGCCCAACGGCGATCCGAAACAAGCTAAGGAATTCCCGGCACTCCTCCTTTAGCTCGGCTTCTTTAATCAAGCCTCTGCGAATATTGACAGTGGCTAACTCCTGAATCCACTCCAACAGCATGTCTGCCTCGAAAGTTTCCAGGATGTCTGGTATCTTACTTTCGCTCATCGTTCCTATAAGGGCAATCCCTTTGATTAGTCCAAAATCAGTGTATGACGATTCAGCCCAACGTCAAAGCTGAAGTTAGAGAGCGATTTTTTTTGCAGATGTGGGCAATATCCTACTGTTGGTACTCGTGATTCTTGATTAGTTACAGAACCGCGATCGGCAAAACACATATATGGTTAATTTATTAGGCTAATCCTTGATATAGCCTAACTTAGCAGAGTGCATCGTAGAGCAACACTAATATGCTAACTACGACAAATAATTTGTTCTTCGACATATGCCAAAAACAAAATCTATATTTGTCAGAGGTTGAGGAAAAATAATAATCATATATTCTTCCCCACCTTCTCTCTGTGCCCTTAGCTCGACTTTATCCGAAATTAATAACTCGGCTTTCCTGATCCGACAAAAAACTTGGCTTTTTGGCAAATACTTTTTCCATATCACTGATTTGTGCTCAAGTCCAAAAACTAAAACTCCCCCCCCACAATGGTTTCAGCGTCAGGTTTTGGGTTTCATAAAAATGGATAAAGTCGAGCTTAGAGGTTGTTTTAAAAGTATTTGGCTGTGACTTTAGACACTTATTGATCCCCCCTACCCCCCTTAAAAAGGGGGGAAATAGAATTAAAGTCCCCCTTTTTAAGGGGGATTTAGGGGGATCTAAAAGTATTTGCTACATCATCGAGGACTTTTCAAACATACTCTTAGCTGACTACAAAATTCACCAATTTTCCAGGTACAACAATCACTTTTTTAATCTCTTTACCCTCAATATAACGTTGGGCAACTTCTGATTCACGGGCATATTTTTCCAACGCGGCTTTATCTGCTTGTGATGGTACTTGAATTGCACCACGAGTTTTGCCCATAATTTGAATTACCAAAGTAATTTCATCAGCTATCAAGGCCGCAGGGTCAAAAGATGGCCAAGCTTGAGTGTGGACAGAATCAGTTTTCCCTAATAAATGCCATAATTCATCAGCTATGTGTGGTGCAAAAGGAGCTAATAATACCACCAAAGTCTGAATTCCTTCAGCATAAATTGGTGAATCTTTGCAGCTCGCATCAGTAAGCGCGTTACTCAACTTCATCAATTCAGAAATAGCTGTGTTGAATTGATATTCGTCTTCTACATCTTCTGTAACTGCTTGGATAGCACTATGAATTGCTCGGCGCAATTCCTTTTCAGCTTTAGTCAAATCGGAGGTTTTAATCTTTCCAGAGGCTGCGCCAGCAGCAATATAATCTGTTACCAAGCGCCAAACTCGGTTCAAAAAGCGGAATTGTCCTTCAACATCAGCTTCATCCCATTCCAGATCTTTTTCTGGTGGCGCTTTAAACAAGATGAACATCCGAGCTGTATCTATACCGTATTTGCTAATTACATCTTCTGGTGCAACACCATTGCCTTTGGATTTGGACATGGTGGCATACAGGCGTTGCAATGTTTCCCCTGTTTGAGGATCTCGCGGGTTGCTTGGGTCTACTAAATGGGAAGGAATCCATTTATCTTTCCCACCCTTGTTGGGATTCATATAAGTTAAACCCTGTACCATACCTTGAGTTAACAGGCGTTGGAAAGGTTCGTCAAAGTTCAATAAACCCCTATCCCGCAGCACCTTGGTAAAGAACCGTGAATACAACAAGTGCAAAATTGCGTGTTCAATCCCACCCACGTACTGATCTACTGGCATCCAGTCATTAGTTTGACTGGAATCAAAAACCTGTTGTGCGTTCTTAGCATCAGTAAACCGCAAGAAATACCACGATGAATCAATAAAGGTATCCATTGTGTCAGTTTCTCGCTTGGCTGGAGTGCCACAAGTTGGGCATGGCACGTTCACCCAGCTTTCTAACTGAGTCAAAGGTGAACCACCGCGTCCGGTAAATTCTACTTTTTCTGGCAATTCAACAGGTAAGTCTTTGTCTGGGACTGGTACTATACCACAGTTAGAGCAGTGAATTACGGGTATTGGCGCACCCCAATATCGTTGCCGCGAAATCAACCAATCTCGCAAGCGGTATTGCACCCGCACTTTGCCAAAACCTTGCTGTTCGGCATATTCAACTATTGCTTGCTTAGCATCCGTGGAAGGCAAGCCACTAAAAGGACCAGAATTAATTAAAATTCCTGGTTCTGTATAGGCTTCGTTGTATTCAACCTGGATGATATTGAAGACTTCACCATCTTCATCAGGTATTGTGGCACTTAAATCTTTATCTGCAACTGCCTCTGGTTCGACAATCACAAACTCAATCGGCAGATTATATTTATTGGCAAACTTGAAATCCCGCGCATCATGAGCAGGCACACCCATCACTGCCCCAGTACCATACTCATACAGTACATAGTCAGCAATCCAGATAGGCAGTTCTTCTCCAGTAAAGGGGTTAATTGCCTTACCACCTGTAGGAATGCCTCGCTTAGGTTTGTCTTCAGCAGTACGCTCCAACTCACTTTGATTGGCAACTTCTTGAATAAAGGCTTCTACGGCTGCTTGCTGTTCTTTTTTGGTAACACGCTTTGTTAAGGGATGTTCTGGAGCTAATACCAAGTAGCTCACACCATAAACTGTATCTGGGCGTGTAGTGTAGACGCTAATTTTTTCATCCAACCCAACAATGGGAAATTCTAAGTACGCACCTGTTGATTTGCCAATCCAGTTTGCCTGCATCAATTTGACGCGTTCTGGCCAACCTGTCAATTTATCCAGGTCATTGAGTAATTCTTCGGCGTAGTCAGTAATCTTGAAAAACCACTGCCGTAAAAGTTTACGCTCAACTTTTGCACCACTGCGCCAAGAACGCCCTTCGTTATCGACTTGCTCGTTTGCTAATACAGTTTGATCAATGGGGTCCCAGTTAACTGCTGCTTCTTTTTGGTAAGCTAACCCTGCTTGCAAAAATTGCAAGAAAATCCATTGTGTCCACTTGTAATAGTCTGGTGAACAGGTAGCCAATTCACTGTCCCAGTCAATAGACAATCCCAGACGCTGCAATTGCTGCCGCATCTGGGCAATATTTTGATAAGTCCATGTAGCTGGCGGCACACCACGATCAATGGCGGCGTTTTCAGCGGGCAAACCAAAAGCATCCCAACCCATTGGGTGCAGTACCCGGTAACCTTGCATTCGCTTGAGGCGAGCTATCACATCAGTAATTGTATAATTACGAACGTGACCCATGTGCAGGCTGCCCGATGGGTAAGGGAACATGGACAAAGCGTAGAATTTTGGCTTGTCACTATCTTTAGGTGTTTTATCTAAGCCAAGTTCTGCCCATGCTTTTTGCCATTTTTCCTCAATTGCTGCTGGGTTATATCGGGAATCCACCAAAAATGCTCCTACTGGAATCTTGTCTGTGTCTGCCTCCATATTGTAGATGCTAGGCAAACAAATTCAGTTGGTTAAAATAAGCTATGACTGAATTAAAAATAAAATTTTCTGAGAAAGTGCGTATTTTTGTCTACGGCACTCTCAAACCAGGTGAAGTTAATTATAAAAAATACTGTGCTGCTAAGGTCATAGATACCAAAAGAGCGATAGCGGCGGGTAAACTGTTTGCGCTGCCGATGGGTTATCCAGCCATGACACTGGAGAATAGCCAAGTCCAAGGATATTTACTCTCATTTGCCGAGTTAGAAATTTTAAATCAGCTAGATCAACTGGAAGATTACCAGCCTCATAGACACTTATCAGAAAATCTCTATAATCGACAGGAAATAGAGATCTACGATCTACAAGGCCTATCCTTGGGTTTTGCTTGGGTTTACTTCATGTCGCCGACAAAAATCAGCCAGCTACGAGGTATCCCTCAAGCTGATGGCTGGTGGAGTAGCCACGGTTTAAAGCAAAGCTAAGTGTAGACAAGATTTAAGAATTTACTCTTAATATCATGCCCTTTTAAATACTTGTGATTGCGCTAAGCGCAATCACAGATAATTGAGCAATTAACCGGACTAGATATAACTTGGCGATTAGTTAAAATTCTGTTCAATTTCTCTTTGTTTAGGCTGTTGGTGATGCCCTGGTTTTGTTGGCGAGGCTACTGCTGCTTTAGGAATTTCGATTACTGGGTTATTTAAGGCCACCATCAGCGGTGATGCTGGAACAGCAGCAGGTTCTGGCATTTTTTCCGTTGGTTCTATTCTTTGTTGTGCCAGTTGCAGCGTCCTGCTATCGCCACTAGGGATGATGCCGGATACTGAGCCAATTACACAAGCAGCAATAGCTGCACCTCCAAATGCCCAAGCTAATTGGGAACGGCGACGCAAACGTGCCATAACTTGCTGGACTGTTTTTTCTAGCGGCTGTTCGGCGGCTGGCACTGGCATAGTTCGCAAACCTTGCCGTAGCTTTAACAATCGGGCATACAAGCATTTAACGGAGGCATCGTTTGCCAGCCATTCTTCTACTTGTCTACGTTCGGCGGCTGTTACCTCTCCATCGAGATAAGCACTCAATAACTCGAAGCGATCGCGCTTCACCATATCATCCATAGCACCCGTTGATTCATTGGTATGCTTAGCCATTCCATCTGCTAAATCTTGAGGAATTTGCAAGCGAAAACGGTCGTAAAACTGAGAATCAGTAGTCATCTTAACATTATTACCAATTCATACACGGGTAAAGACAGCGAATATTTTTGAGAAATTCATCAATTTGTTCCTAATAGCAGACTATCTTTAAGCCTTCGGCACAATGATTTAACATTATTAATTAATATTTAAACTCTGCCCTTTGGCAGAGGAAAAATACTGTAAATCATGAATCTAGATAATTTTGCAGATGGGCTTGCAATCTGGATCTAGCTCTAGCAATTCTCGACTTCACAGTTCCCAAAGAAACTCCAGTGATTTCGGCAATTTCTTCATATGCCATACCTTCGATTTCTCTAAGAACAATGGTAGTGCGGAACACCTCTGGTAAATCAGCGATCGCTTCTCGCAGCTGCTCGTAAAATTCTCTAGTTGTCAGTTCTTCCTCTGGTCCGGGAGTATCTCCAGCAATTTCCCAATCCATCTCACCATCATCTACCGAGCGGGGAGCATCTAGCGACAAGGGACTAACAACCCGCTTGCGTTTGCGCAACTCGTCGTAAAACAAGTTGGTAGCAATGCGGCTTAACCAGCCGCGAAATTTAGCTGGCTCTTGTAATCGGTTAATATTCCGATACACTCGAATCCAAACTTCTTGAGCTAAATCAGCTCGGTCAGCCCAATCTGGTGCTAAGTGGTATAGCACTCTATCGACCTGACTTTGATAACGGTGCAATAATTCTGCAAACGCAGCACGATCGGGACGCAGTCCAGCTTGACAGCGCAAAATTAAATCGTGATTAGACAGTTTGTCAACTTGCACTGATGCTTCTGGGCACCTCGCATCAACCGTTGACCAGGATACAGTAATCGATTGACTCATAGATCGTACTGGCTTTAAATCATCCCTTACTATTAGACCTGCTAATTGGTAAGAAGTTCCGCAATCAGGGACGGATTTATGACTGGAACAATGCGGTATATAAGTTTGGGTCGCTTTCTAACAATCTAACTAATCATTTTTTGGCTCTACCTATGACACAGCATAGTTTTTAGCCATAATTTACTAGATATCATCAGCACAGCAATCTTACTTATATTTGTGCTGCTACTGACATCTGGCACTATACGCTTGACATCTAAGGTAAAAAGTGTACTAAGAAAAACAGGAAAATCCAAACTTGAGATGAAAAAGAGTATGACGGTTTTTTCCAAAGACAGAAAAATATACAAAGTTTCAGATACGCAACATTTATCTAGCCACAAGGCAAGAATTTGTGTAATTGAGGTTGCTGTAACTGCTAGGACTTTTATTTATCTGGTATTGTGACTAAAATTGTTGCTGATGTTTCTGTGTGCTGCTGATAATTAGCACCAGTCTTATCTTGATTGGGTACACGAACTTGCAAAAAGAAATTAAGGGAAAATGTAATCGTGACTGCTAGCAATAGTTTTTCAAACATGGTCTCACTCCCACCCACACCATTAATGATTGATTGCTGCACCTCAAGAGTTCCAAGGTATGAAGTCTCTTATTTAGAGTTATTCTTGCTAGGACTTCTGCATAGCCCTAGTGTGCCCACAGGTATTGGTAGATTGATAAGGAAACTAACAAGTATTGATAAATTTTTGATGAGTTAACAGTGAAGAAATCGAATTAGCCAACCGGATATGTCAGGGATCAACAAAAGGTGGTGGCAATGGTAAGAAATGAATCTGTAACGCGGATAATAATGTGGCTCTGTTTTGGTACAGCAATTTTATCTCTGCTTGTCCATTGGCGCGTTATGACAACAGGACAGCAGTTTGAGCAGCTAGCCTCCACGAACAAAAGCTATGAGAAGTCATCTAAAGCAAGGCTAAAAACAACAAGCGTCATGGGAGCATCTATACTTCCTGGCGAACGCACACAGAGGATAGCTTCATCCAAGTCCTCGTCAACAAAGCTTCATAATAGTAAGCCGACAACAGCCAGCACAAATGTAGCTCTACCAACTGAAGAGTCGCAAAAGACTAGGCTAGTCTCGCCAGAACAAAAACAGAACCCAATTATGTCTTTTCTGCCGCAGTCGCTGTTACCTCAGGCTTTGGCTCAACAAAAATTATTGAATACTGGTGGGCTGACATCCGGTAAGAGGCAAGTAGTAGTTGATTTAAGCGATCGCCGCGCCTATGTTTACCGTTCAGATGTGGTCATAGCCAGCTACCCAGTTGCTGTGGGTAAGAAGGGTTGGGAAACGCCTACAGGTACTTTTCAAGTCATGCACAAACAACATGACCCTATATGGCGTCATCCAATTACTAATAAAGTATTTGCACCTGGCACCGATAGTCCGCTGGGAGACCGATGGATTGGTTTTTGGTCAGATGGACACAATGAAATTGGCTTTCACGGTACGCCAGACACCAACGTAATGGGAAGCGCTATTTCTCACGGCTGTTTAAGAATGCGCAATCCTGATGTGCGATTGCTATACAAGCAAGTGATCGTGGGAACAACAGTGATAGTGCGTGAATGATTTGGTCAATAGTCCACAGTCAAGGGTCAAGGCTCTATTGACCATTGACTGTGGACTATGGAATCTTGGGCTATTAAGATGATGATTTTTGCTCAAAACTAGGTGCGTAAACCTGGAGCAAGTTACTAACTTGGCGTAAAACTTCATTGCCAGTGCTTTTGCCCAAGACTGGTGTTCTGTTGTCATTGGGTTGGTCAAGGTTACGGCCAATCGCTTCACCTATTTGGTGAGAAATTAATTCTTGAAGTTCTGCCTTGGCTCTTTGACGCTGGTAGTTAGCACCTTCTTCGGTAGTAGCGTATAACGGGGGAAGGCGATTTAGAGCGTAAGCAGCAATATCTCCAACATCTAACGAGCTTTCGCTAGTAGCTTCAATTTCTGCTACACGGGCGATCGCTTCTGTTAGTACTAACTCTTCCATGACGTTAATAAATTGTTTGCGAGGTACCGCCACAACTTCGCCAGTCAATAGCGCTCCCATTAGTCGATCTAGCGCCATATACTCTTCTATTGAGAGTTCCGAGGCATTATCACAGATACGCCCGACTTCTGCTTCCATTGCTGGTGTCAGATAACCATCCTGGAGAGCTTGTTCTACAATTTTTTCAATACTCATAACGCTAATCATCTTTAAGCCACCGCAGCAAGGTAGGGACGGTACCAATCTAGTTTATTTTGCCTAATTATAGGCAAAATAATATACAAATTATGTACAGTCGCAATCAATTTTGTCTCTGCTACTCAACAACCTTAGTGCGCCAAGGTGTTGGATCAACAGATAGTCCATTGACATACAGACCCCAGTGCAAATGAGGTCCAGTGGAAGCTCCCGTTGCACCTACTGCGCCAATTAGCTGACCAGCTTTGACAAAATCGCCTTCTTTGACATTAATGCGACTTAGGTGCATGAAAATACTGGTCACTCCTTGACCGTGATCGATGCCAATTACATTACCGTGAACTCGGAAACCTTGAGACACTTTGCCTACCAAAGCAACTTTTCCCGCGGCTGGGGCAACTACGGGTGAACCCGCTGCACCAGCGTAGTCAACGCCACGATGATAATAATCATCTGCAAATTTACCATTATAGTAGCGACGTACACCATAAATTGTACTAATCCGTCCACCATTTGGTTTCAAAAAAGTGCCACTCCAATACTTTTGAGGAGTTTGTAGAGCTTTGAAAGCTGCCACACGTTTAAGTTCAAACTCTGTAGCATCTACTCCGGCTTTTCCTGGCGGTAAATTAATCCGTTGTACGGGAAATGTACGTTTTCGTACCTGTACTGATAAGTTTTGCACCTGACCATCCCCTGATATCCGCAGTGTTCTGGTTCCAGCTTTTTCCAGGGGAGTTGTGGGGATCAAAGCCCGATATTGATTGGGTGCAATTTCAAATGCAGGGTAAGTCTTATCGCCGCTAATCACTGTTGGGTTGTTAGCATTCTCAGGATTATCTAAATTAATCATCACTGAGACTGTATCCCCCAACTGGGGATTATTAGGATTTACTTGTACCTGCAACGCATCTACAGGTAATGCCAAAGTGACGGGGAAAGCCGCAAATATCCCCATTAAAAAATTTGCTGTACGGCAATTAGCTGCAAAACCTTTGATCTTAAAATCAATCAACTTTTTTTGAAAATTATTAGTGCGATCCTCGATAGTCATAGAGCCACAAAAAACTTTACTTCTGTGGACAACAGACTAGCTTACTACTACTCGTGTTTCCTGATTGAAGTAAATGTTTTGTAAAAAGATAAATCTCAGCAAATTGTCCAGAGACTAAACTCTAATTGCCGTATTGTCAAGAATCGGGAACGATAATTAATATTAATGTAGCTGTACTAGCAGCTGAGACACACAAGAAGTAGACTAAGGCAAATCTATTTAGGGAACAAAGCTTAAGTTTAACTGTTTTTTAGTTTAATCTATCGCTTCCAAGTAATTATTTTTATACTGTTACAAATTTTAGCCAAACCAAGCAAGCCACAAAGGAAGTGCTAGCAGTAATCCCACAAAAGTTAAGGCTATACTGCTCGCCAACAAATTCCGATCTAGGTCATAAACTTCTGCCAGAATTAATACAGAAAGCCCTGTAGGTGTTCCAGACATTAACACCAGTACTAGACGTGCTTCGCCAATAACGCCTAAATAGGTAGCACTTAACCCTACTAGCATAGGCACAATCACTACTTTCAACATACTGGCAACTAAAGCCATTTTTAGGCTTTTCCAGCCCTTCATTGCTTTCATCCGCAGACCAACCAGCAATAAAGCAAAGGCGATTACTACCCAAATAGCTTGTTCTAGTCCTGACTCAACCACTTCAGGCAATTTGATAAATTGGGTATTTAAGCCAATAAAAAATGACCACAAACTAGGGACGGTTAACAAATCCCGCAACTGAATCCACCAATGGTTTTTGGTTGCTTTGTTGCCAAAATAGCTAGCAATTAAGACAGCAATACCGTAAGTGCCCACAACATTGTTAGTGACACTGAATAATACTGCCCAGTCCATATTTGCTGGGCCAGTCAGCACCTGAGCCAGTGTCAATCCGACGAAGCCTGTATTGCCTAAAATGGTCGCCAAAATAAAACTGCCTAAACTTGCCTGCGCTAAAGAGTTCACACTGGATAAGGAAGTTTCGACAGGCAAATCTAAACCAACCTGTTCTGGTTGCACTTTTCGACTTGCTACAGATTGCAATGCCCACCAAATTAGCAATGCTAGGACAAGACTCAGTAGTAATATGGCTACTGCGATCGCAGGTATTAGTCCACCATGAGATAAATCTGTGTGACGTGCTAGCACGAAAAGTTGTAGAGGAACTCCTACCCAGTAGAGCATATACCCCAGTAATTTGAGAAAACTATCGGGGATAAACCGAGACAGTATCAGTCCTAAGCCAATCCAGGTGAACAAAGGAGTATAAGCATGGAACAGGTTTTCAATCATCGTACATTTGGCACCTTTATTTCGGTGTCAGAAGGATTGCTGTTGCCAACAGAACCGCATAGGTTCTTTAACTAATGCCAAATTGTTGAGGCTCCTTAGTACTCTATCAAAGAAAGTTTGACTGTTAGTTAGGAAAGACTTGAGGATTTTGGTAGGGTCTAGAAATATCCAGCGCCTGTGCTGTGGCTATTAAAACCTTCTTGCCACAATTGGTAATTAATTAAAATAAAAAATTGTTATTGATTTTATATTTTTAATTGGCAATTTTAACTTTTGACTTTAAGTTTCCGTCCTCTAGATGCACAATGCGATCGGCAATATCTAAAATCCGGTTGTCATGGGTAACCATGAGGATAGTACAGCCTTGTTCTTTAGCCAACTTCTGCATCAAATTGACCACATCTCGACCCGACTGACTCTCAAGAGCAGCGGTAGGTTCATCAGCTAAGACAATTTGCGGATAACTAACTAGAGCACGAGCGATCGCTACTCGTTGTTTTTGTCCTCCCGATAGCTGATCGGGGTAATAATGTAGGCGATGTCCTAATCCTACGTGCTCTAGTATTTGGGTTGCACGAATGCGCATTTCAGCTAATTCAACATGCTGGTGCAATTCCAAGCCCATTTTGACGTTTTGGATTGCTGTCAAGCTACCATGCAAATTGTGTGCTTGGAAAATATAACCGTTACGGCGTCTAGCTTCTACTAATTCCTGAGCACTAGCACCGCAAAGTTCTCGCCCTAAGACCTGCAAACTACCAGACTGAGGAGAACGCAACCCACCCACCAAGGTGAGAAGTGTCGTCTTACCAGAACCAGACGGCCCAGTCATGATGATAATTTCACCGCTGTTAATTTCTAGGTTGATATTAAATAAAACTTGCTTGCGGAGTTGACCGTAACCAAAGTAGTGGTCGAGATTGCGGATCGAGATCGCTGGTTTGCTAGCCATAACTAGGGACTAGGGAGATGAGGGGGACAACTGACCAATGACAAATTACAAAGGACAAATAACATTTAAAACATATCAGCGGGGTCAGCCGACTGTAATTTACGAGTAGCGATCGCCCCAGAAATAGCACACATAATAATAGTAAGAAATAGCACATATAAAGCCCTTGCAGCAGTCATGTACATTGGTAAATTGGTGGCATTGCAAGTTAGATAATAAAGTACCAAAGATACTGCTGTGCCGGGAATAAAGCCTAAAATAGCCAAAATAACTGCCTCTTCAAACACCACAATTAGCAGGTATAAATTGCGATAACCCATTGCTTTGAAAGTGGCATATTCTCTTACATGGGCATTCACATCCGTAGAGAGGACTTGATAAACAAGAATCACCCCTACGGAAAAACCCATCGAAACACCCAAGTTAAAAATAAATCCAATGGGAGAGTTTGTTCGCCAAAAGTCATTCTCAAATTCAATGAATTCTTGATGAGTCAGCACTTTGACCTCATTTCCCAGATGAGATTTTAACGCTGCTACTATCTGCTGCGGGTCAGTACTGGGTTGCAACTGAATCAAACCGACACTGACATTGCCAGCTAGTTGTCGAGGAAATAGTCGCAGAAAGTTCTCATCGCTAGTCATCAAAGTGCCATCAGCCCCAAAGGAAGCACCGACTTTAAATAAACCACTAATTGTTACCGTCCGGCGCTCGATTTCGGTCTTGACAGGCTTACCCTGTTCCAGTTGAGCAATTGTTTTTTGGTATTCTCCTCTAGCGCCACGATCGAACAAGACGGTATATGGTTGTTTAATTGTCTGTAATTGTTGATTAACTTCTGGTAAATCAAAAGTTGGCTTGTCTGGATTGAACCCAATCACCAAAATCTCTGTGTCACGTCGTGTTTGGGGATTTTTCCAAATCATCGTGCCAATATAAATTGCCTCTGCTGACTTCACCCCTTGTATATCCATAGCTTGGTAAAGTCGCCGTCGAGAAAAAGTAGATATTCTTTGCAGGTTACGGGTTTGAGAACCGATAACAACGATATCTGACAGCAAACTGCGATGTAGTCTGGTGTTACTGTCATACAAAGCACTCTGAAAGCCAAACTGCATGAACATCAGAACATCAGCAAAAGCAATGCCTGACAATGCTACTAGCAGCCGACTTTTTTCATGACTTAGTTGTAGCCATCCTAGAGGTGTTCGTCGTCGCAGTTGTTGGATGAGTCCCATTATTGAAAGTGCTGAGTTCTGAGTAAATGTCAGAGTTTAATGACAACTTTGACTTGCATATTGGTAAATGTGGCAGCTTGCTGGCTAGAAGACGGATCTAGGCGCACATGAACTTCAATGACTCGGCCATCAATGTTGCTAGAAGGGTCAGTATTAATGACATTTTGCCGTCGCACCTGTAAGCCAACCCAATCTACTTTTCCTTGCAATTCATGAGGGAGAAATTCATTAATTACTCGTACTCGCTGTCCTGGATGTACTTTGCTGATATCGCTTTCATAAACCTCGGCTACAGCATACATCTGGTTGGTCTGTCCAATATTGGCGATACCATCATCTGAGACTATTTCTCCCGGACGGTTGTGAATCTCAAATACTTGTCCATCTTCGGGCGATCGCACGTAAGCTTGTTGTAAATTTGCTTTTGCTAAATTGATGGCTGCTTGAGCACGTTGCACTTCTGCTTGGGCTGCTGCGACGTCTACACTGCGAACTTCACTAATTTGATCTAAATTGGCTGTGGCTTCATTGAGTTGTTGTTGGCTGGCTGATTGAATTTGTTGCAACTGTGCTTGGGCTGCTTGCAGACTTTTGCGGGCACTTTCTAGAGCCAGGCGTTTGCTATCTTTTTGTGAGGCGGAAACTGCACCTTGTTGATACAACTGCTGATAGCGGTTGTTTTCGGCTGCGGCGTTTTCCACTTGAGCTTGCAAGCGGGCGACTGTGGCGATTTGTGATGCGATATTGCCTTTGCGTTCTGCTGTTATGCGAGCGATCGCAGCTTTTTGAGCTACAATCTCACCGCGTTTGGCTCCTGCTTGCGTCTTAGCTAGATTCGCTTGAGCTACTTTTACTTGTTCTTGGACTTCTTTTAAGGCTGCTTGCAAACGATCGCGACTGTCTAAGATGGCAATTACCTGATTTTTTTTAACTCTATCCCCTTCCTTTATCAACAACTGCTCTACTCGGCTTCCTTGTGTAGAGACAGTAGCAGAAAGTTTAATTACCTCTCCTTTTGGCTCTAATCTTCCTAAGGCTGTTACTGTTTTGATTTGTGGTAATTTTTTGGCTGCAACTTCTGTATTTGAATTGCCAGAATATTGCAAACGTTTCACTGTATAAAAGCTGATTCCACCTACCAATAAAGATGCAATTATACTGATCAAAACGGATGGACGCAGAATAGACTTAGGGTACACATTGTCCCCTAACTTTGAATTTTGCACCATAGATTACCTCTTACTGGTGGCGCAGAAAATCTGAGTTTTGCAAGCAACTAATTTTTTAGTACCCTGAATCATGTACAAGTAATCGGCTATTTTTATTACCTAGCCTTTAGCTTCTATTTAATTAGTAAACTGATGTTGATTAATTGTTTCTATATTTCGACTCCATAAAAAATTGGAATTTTTGACCAGTGAAATACATAACATGATGATGTCTCAAGATAAAACAAAAACAAGCCTCTCTCAAGGATGAAAGACTTATTCCTAGGTAAACTACTTTTGTTTTGTTAAAGTCTTGATGTATATTAGACGCTTGAAATTCGTCTGGCTGTAACAGCGCCAACAATCACAGATAAATAAATGAATTTCATAACTTTTATAAATTTCTCTAATTATCTAAAAGCCAGAAAAATTTTAATAAATAATTATAGTAATTTCCGTTTGAATGAGTTATGTAACTAAGAGCACAACAATGTTGTGCTCCTATGAAATGTATACGGTTTGTTTTTAATTACTTGCGAATTCCATCATTATCAATAGCACTGTAACTTTCACTGCTCATCAATCCCAACCAAGGATCGGAACTCGGTGTTAAAAACAATTCGCTGTAAACTTTTTCATTCAATGCACTCACATCATTTGTTTCATTACCTTGCATAAACCACTGATGAATTTTACTGTGCAGCGTATATTCATTTCTCACAGTATCTAATGCTATTGCTAATTCAAAATTACCAACAACGCGCTGTAAATTATTAAGATTGTCTGCTTGAAAACGTTTGCTACCTATTAATGCCACACTGTTATTATCTAACTTTGCATCTTTTGTGTAGAGTTGGGCAATTCGTTGCCATGTTGCCGAGTCAGTAATGTCTTGGAGTGCTGCTTGATTATTAGTCGCAGAAGTGATGTTTCGTAGTAGGGGAGATTCGACTCGCATCTTAGTAACAGCTAGCGTACCAGCAACGGCCGCGTTGGGTGTTTGATTATCATCAGACATTTCCACAAGCCGAGGAAGATTTTTTATACCTAGTTTCGCTAAATCTGCTCCCCATTGACGTTGAGTAGATGCTAATTGTTTACGATGATACTCACGCAAAAAGCCTGCGCGGACTACATCTTGGGAATTGGTATATTCTTTAACTGCTTTTTCACCAGCAACTAACTGACGTAAGAAAGCTTGCGGCCCGTACAAACCGGGAATGGCATCGACTGGCTCGCCGGAATTGTCTAAGATGTAGTGAATGCTATTACCTGTAAGGGTACGTTCTAGCTTACGACCATCACCAAAATCTACAGTAACTTTGGGTACAGGACGTACAGATTGCCAATGGAGAATATAGCGATCGCGCAGAAATTGCGAAATTTCTTTATTAGGATATAAAGATACACGGAAAAAGCGGCTGTTAGCACAACTTAAATCTTGGTCAAGATTTCCTAATAAACGCAGTGAGAGGATAGGTTTATTACTAGCTTTAGCGGCGGCTTTAGCTTGTTCTAAATCGGTATACCAATAAAGCTTAGAAGCGTAGCAATCTCTTTGCTGGCAAAGCTTATCTAAAGCCTCACGCATCTGCGGCGAAGGGTTTTTAAGTTCTTGCGCGTGAGTATTAAGAAATTTTTCTAAACCACGCGGTCCTTGCGATCGCAGTACCGCAACTTCTTGTATTAGTTGCACATTGTTTGTGCTGGGAGTTTTAGTATAGGCAGTTTGTGACAAACCTACACTAATCAAGGCGAAGGCTACTGCTGTATTAATAGATGTAAGTTTCATATTTTTATTGGCTAAATCCTTACGTTTTTTATAAGTAAAAACGACTTTAGATGTAGTAATTAGTTCCACTATATAGGACTAATATAGCAGTCCTAAATCATCCATCAAAAATTAGATCCCCGACTTTTTTGAGAAGTCGGGGATCTGGAACAAATCGGAATTCTTCAAAAACCTTGCTGCTCATCACCTCACCAACTGTGCGGCGGAGCTAAAAAACTGACGGCATAATCCTCGCGTGACTAACATTGTTGTGAGCAAGTTAGCAAAAGCAACCATAAATAACAGTAAAATTTCGTACGATACAGCATCTGGAGGTTTGACTCCAGCTAATAACTGTCCAGTGGTGATACCTGGTAGTGCAACCATACCTATGAGCATCATTTGATTTAAAGTAGGAATCAATCCAGCGCGAATGGCTTCTCTGCGATATTGGGTAATGGCTTGCTGGGGAGTTGCACCTAAACTTAAGTGGGTTTCTATTTCTGAATGCGATGTATTGATAGTATTTACCAGACGTTCTCCGGCGATCGCAGCTGCATTCATAGCATTACCTAAAACTACCCCAGCTAAAGGAATCATATACCTGGGTTCGTACCATCTTTCTGGTTGCACAATCAAAAAGATGCTGTAAAACACTGTTATGGCTGTACTGATAAAAATTGACCCCCATACCCAAAGCAATACATGGGGAAGTTTTTGACTGATGCGGTTTCGTGCGACAATCGCCGTAATCGTCAGCATGATTGCTAGAATCGCCAAAACTGCCCAAACATTGTCTACAGCAAAGATGAAGTCCAAAACGTATCCCAAGACGAGTAGCTGGAGAATAGTTCTCCCAGTAGCGAAGACGAAGTTCAACTCTAGTCCTAATTTTTCCCAAGCGGACAAACCAACTGCGATCGCCATTAAGCCGACAGCGATCGCCAAATCAGCCAAATCCAGTTTGATTAGCTCTTGCATTGGTTATCTACCTCCTGAGATTCTATTTTTAGAACAGTTTACACACTTGGAACTTAGATTCTAGGTGTTAGCTCTTGGTTGATATACAATACCTTTTTTGCAGAAATCATGTTAGCCTGCCTTATAAAATAATTCCGGTATAAACCCTCAGCGATGCGTATTTTCAGCGACAGTCTTACCTGACTTTTTGATTAAAAATTCAATCAGCAACAATTGACCGTCGAAGTGCATCTTTTGTATTTCCAGATCAATAAAAACTCATGATCCAAAGTGTAAATCCCGTCCCTGCTTTTGATATTAAACAGCAATACTCTACTCTAGAAGCAGAGGTGAGTGCGGTTGTATTAGAGATTCTGGCTTCTGGTCGTTATATTGGTGGGCCTGTAGTAGAAGGCTTTGAAAAACAGTTTGCCGCTTATCATGGTGTGACTGAATGTGTAGCTTGTAACTCTGGTACTGATGCACTTTTTCTCTCGCTACGCGCTTTGAATATTGGTCCAGGTGATGAAGTAATTACGACAACCTTCACCTTTATTGCTACGGCTGAAGTCATTAGTGCTGTAGGAGCCAAGCCGATTTTCGTAGATATTGATACTACGTTTAATCTCGATTTACAGCAGGTAGCAGCGGCAATTACACCCAAAACTAAAGCCATTATCCCAGTTCACCTGTTTGGGCAACCTGTAGATATGACGGCGCTAATGGCGATCGCTCAATCTCACAATTTGGCAGTAATTGAAGATTGCGCTCAATCCACAGGCGCAACCTGGGGCGATCAAAAAGTTGGCAGTATTGGGCACATTGGATGCTTTAGTTTTTACCCAACCAAAAATCTTGGTGGCTGCGGCGATGGTGGGGCAATTACCACTAATGACCCAGAAATTGCTAGCAAACTGCGGGTACTACGGGATCATGGCAGCAAAGTTCGCTACATTCACGAGGAAATCGGTGTAAATAGCCGTTTGGATGCGATACAAGCAGCGATTCTAGAGATTAAACTACGTTATCTGGATAATTGGAATGGACAACGACGAGCGATCGCAGCTTATTATCACCAGTTCCTCAGCCAAGTTCCCGGTATCATCGCTCCTGAAGAATTAGCTGGAGGCGTTGGTGTATGGAATCAATACACTATTCGCATCTCTGGCGAAGGGCGAAACGGTGCTACCGCCAAATATCGCGATTCAGTGCGTCAGCAATTGCAGGAACGGGGCGTGAGTTCAATGGTTTACTACCCCTTGCCTTTACACTTACAGCCAATTTATCAAAATCTGGGCTATCAACCAGGGCAATTACCAGTAGCAGAGCAAATCTGTCATGAGGTGATATCTTTACCCATGTTCCCAGAACTGACACAAGAGCAGCAAGACCAGGTGATTTATGCCCTGAAGGATTGCTTGGGGTAAGAAAAGCGGGGGGATGAGGGAGACAAGGGAGAGGGGGGAGACAAGGAAGAAGTCTCTTGTATGATTCCTCCTTGTCCTCCCTGTCTCCCATCACTTATTAGGCGATCGCCCGGCTATTGGCTGTTGCCAAAGCTTCTACAATGCTACGAACAGCGGCAATCATGGCTACTTCGCTGTTGAGTTGGTTAATCGCAGAACCAACACCAACACCAGCTGCACCAGCAGCGATCGCTAATGGTGCTGTAACGCTAGAAATGCCGGAAGCACACAATACGGGTACTGAAACTGCACGGGAAATCTCGAAAGCTGCTGCCAAGGTGGGGGCAGCTTTTTCAATTAAACCCAAGGTTCCGGGATGTGCTGGGTTGCTGCTAGTGCCGCCTTCGGTTTGGATAATATCAGCGCCAGCTTTCACCAATTCTTCTGCTAGTTGTACCTGTTGATCTAGTTCCAGAATGTGGGGAACGGTAACAGATAGAGTGATTTCTGGTAGCAAGGCACGAGTTTGGTAAGTTAGTGCTAGAACTTCCTCAGCTTCAAATCTACGTCCTTGAGCGTAGAAAGAATCAAAATTCCCGATTTCAATCAAATCTGCACCAGCTGCCACAGCTTCCACAAATTTTTCTGGCTCTACTGCTGATACGCAGATTGGTAAATTGGTTATCTTTTTCGCTAATTTTACTAAAGCAGCATCAGCAGCGATATCAACAAAAGTAGCACCGCCCAGATCGGCAGCTTTGATAGTAGCGGCGACGCGATCGCTATCAAAGTTATTTAAACCGCTGATCGCTTTCAGGACGCAGCGGTTAGCAAAAGCACGTTGAAGAGAAGAATGCATTGTCATACTTCGTTATTTGAAGCTACGAAAATTAGGTATATTCTACCGTCACGGAGTTGTCCTTTGTCATTCGTCATTTGTCATTTGTCGTTTCTCCCTCCGGGTTCGCCACTTTGCTTATGCCGGGAAACCCGTCCACCGCAAGTGGCTCACCGTGTCCCCTTGTCTCCCTTTCCCATTTCCCAACTCTGGCGGGGTAATTTAACTGTAAAAGTGCTACCTTTACCTAATTCACTTTGCACATCTAAGCTACCGTGGTGTGCTTGGACAATTGCCCAAGCGATCGCTAATCCTAATCCAGAACCGCCAGTGCTGCGAGAGCGATCGCTATTCACCCGGTAAAAGCGATCAAAAATCCGAGTTAGTTCTGGCTGTGGAATCCCAATACCTGTATCTTGCACCTGAATTCCAGCATAATAATCACTACGGTCTAAGCAAACCGTTACCTTTCCTCCTGATGGTGTGTATTGAATGGCATTGACAATTAAGTTAGAGAATAGACGGTAAAGCTGATCTTGATTGCCGATAACATTCAGCGGATGGGAAACCCGGATTGAAGATGTGAGTGTAATATCGGCTGCGATCGCCAAAGCTGCAAATTCCTCGATTAAGTCGTTGATAATGTCATCCAAGCAGCAAATTTCACGTTGCATTGGTACTGATTGACGATCTAGGCGAGTTAGCAGCAGTAAATCTGTAACCAAAGTTGTAAGTCGCTGATTTTGACGTTGTGTAGTTCGGAGAATTTCCCGCGCTTCTGTTTCATCCAGGTGAGACATCATCAGCGCTGATTCTACTGTCGCTTGAGTTGCGGCTAAAGGAGTTCGCAATTCATGTGCAGCATCGGCTGTAAATTGTTGAACTTGTCTATATGAGCGATAAATCGGCTGCATTGCTAATCCTGCTAACAACCAACTAGCAACACCAACCAAACCCATTACAATTGGTAATCCGAATGCTAAAGTGAGTTTTACCGCCACCAGATAACTCTTATAATCTGCAAGACTTCGCCCTACTTGGATGTAACCCCAATCACGATTTTCTTGGGTGTGCAACACAAAAGAAATTTGATGATAAAAGTTACCTTTACTATCTTTAAGGGTTTGCCAAAGTTCTTTGTTAAAAACTATAGGTAATTCCTTTGGATGGCTACCTGCAATAGCAATTAAGCTTCCTGAATTATCATAAAAACGTACATAGTAATTACTTTGATTGATAGCGCTTAAAATATGACGCTTAGAAATTGATTGTTCTTGAATACAGTTTTTACCAACTACACAAATATTAGGTAAAAGCTGTTGTATAACTGGTTCCAATTGACCAGGTTTTTGTAGTTTCAGTTCAATAGTATCGTGTAAAGTTCCTGCCACAGACTCTAATTCTCGGTCTAATGTCATCCAATGGGTATGAGAGATTGCTCTATAAATGCCAAATCCGCAGCTACTCAAAATTACAGCCATAACAAGCGCATACCACAGCGCCAAATGCAGGCGAGTTTGCTGGAATAGTTTATTTTGATTCATAATCAAACATTTTTGGCAGCTATGCAACTTGAGCCTGTAGAAGAAAATTATAAATCTCAGTAGTCAAGTAGAGCGTTATATGAATTCCGTAGATTTGTGGGAATCCTAGAGGTAATAAGTTGATGGAGATAGTTATATGGATTACACCAGAAATTGCAAGTGCAAAAAATTAACACTACAACAAATGAATATATTAAATCATGTATTTGAGAGAGCCAAAGAGTTTGAGATGCTAGACATCATTGAATATGTTTGGCATGAAGCATCAAAGTTTTACTCATCCCCCAGGGTACACAAGAACTTGAGTGTCAGCTTTTGGGAGAAAGATATAACCCAAGTAGGTAAAAATGGTCAGCCGATTTATGTAGCAGCCTTCTATATGGGATGTGAATCTTATCATGAGAAGTTGCAAATAGATAGTAGCTATGTTTATGTCTCTCTATCAAGTAAAAGCCTTGCCCGTCTCACTGAAAAGACTGAGCCTGATTGTTACGATTTTCTAAAAGAACAAGCAGATAACTTGAACTCTCGACTTTGTAAATGGCCAAGTCTACCTGACTGGCGTTTTCTGCCTCTAACACAGATGGAACAGGCAGCAACTCTTCTTAATGAACTCAATGCGTTTGTAGGCATTTAATGCCAAATTAAAAAAAGAATGTAACAGATGAGTAGGGGCACAATGTTGTTGTGCCCTGGCGAATAATTGATGTGTTGTAAATATTATTTGAATTAGTATAACAATCAATCAATAGAAAAGTAAAAATATTTCATAGACTAACCGCCACTAGTGCAAAGAACAAATGTAAGTTGTAAGTTGCGACTCTTTACTAATCAGTTTTCCACTCAGATTCGGGAATATCTGCACCTATCATGATATTACGCAAAGTCCCAATTGGTAGATTCCGACCTTTGTGATAGGGCACAATTACTTGTAGTTGGCGATCGCCATTTCGCCATTTACGATGGCTACCTTTTTGAGAAATAAGCTCGAATCCGTAGTTTTGTAAAATTCTTTCAACCTCATCCGCATTCATTCGTCGGGTACGAGTCATCCTACCGTAACCTCGCGGGATATTGCTCCTGGTGCTAATTGAATTGGATCGGCTTCCAGATATAATTGAATTGCCTCGCGGATATTTTCTAAAGCTTCTTCTTCCGTATCACCTGCGGATGTACAACCAGGTAATTCAGGACACCAAACAGCCCATTCTCCGGTTTCTTGATCGGGTTCGAGAATTACTCGCCACTTCATAGTAAATATGCTTCCTTGAGATTTATTTTGTAGTTATAGCTATATTTTGAGTGTAACGGCAGGCCGTGTAGGCGTAGCCCGCCGCAGGCATCGCATACCAGTTCCCCTTGGCATTACCTCAAGCATTCAAATTAGGGAATTTCATCGGTAAGGTTCAGACGATATCCCATCCCATGTAAAGTTTCAATCATGTTTTCGCAGCCACTATTAGCTAGTTTGCGACGCAGCAATCGCATTTGAGCAGCTACTACATTACTAACTGGTTCTGCACTCACTTCCCAAAGCTGATTGCGAATTTGTTCTGTGGTCACAATTTGGTTTGGGTGCTTCATAAAATACTCTAGTAACTGAAATTCTTTATTTGTTAGAGGAATTTCCTGTTTTTTTTCCGTAGCATTCTGGCTGACAACTAAATTGTTGCCATAATCTAGAGTTAGGTTGCCAACCGTTAATTCTTCTGGCTGAAATTGGGGCGATCGCCTCTGTAATGCTCGCAATCTTGCTAATAATTCTGCCATGCCAAATGGCTTGACTAAATAATCATCTGCACCTGCATCCAGCCCAGCAACTTTATCTTCCATGCTGTCTTTGGCTGTTAGCATTAACACAGGCAGAGGATTTTTATGATGGCGTAGCCTTTTGCATAATTCTAAACCTGATATTCCTGGTAGCATCCAATCGAAAATAGCTAGAGTATATTGCGTCCAGCTATTTTCTAAATATGCCCATGCATCGTTACCATCTAGTACCCAATCTACCAAGTATTTTTGCTGGGTAAGAGTTCGCTTAATAGCATCACCTAAATCAGCTTCATCTTCTACTAGTAGTACTCGCATAAAAAATCGCCTTAAACCTTGAGGCTGGCTGTGGCTACCATTAATCCCCACACGACACCAAAACGAATTCTGTCCGCATGAGAAAGCACAAAATTTGCATCTCTAAGCAAGCTATGAAATTCCTCTTGGGTGTAACACCGCTTGTGAGCCGGATCAATATATTTAAGAATCAAGTCGCATATTTTACAACTTAAATAATCTCTACACCAATCTAGGATAATAACTTTACCTTTAGGCTTAAGAACACGTCTCATCTCTGTTAATGCAGCAGATGGATTATCAAAGTAATGAAATGAATTTGCACATACGATTACATCAAAACTATTACTGTCGAATGGTAAATTTGATGCACTAGCTCTCTTAAATAATACTTGGGGATAAGCTTTCAATTTATGTTTAGCGATTGCCAGCATCTTTTCGGAAATATCTACCCCAACAATTTGTTGTGATGAATACTCACTCAGCAGTAAACGTTCAAACTCACCTGTACCACAAGCAATATCAAGTACAGTATTTAGTCGTGATATTTCTGCCCAAGTTTTGAGAAAAGAAAGTGTTTTTGCAATATAACTTTTCCAACGTAGATCGTAAACGGCAGCCAATTGGTCATACTGTTTGCGAACTGTAGTTTCAGTCATATTAATTCTTTTAATAAATCCTTGAAATTAGTTAGCCTTTGGTGCTTATAAACTTTATATTACCTAAACTTGGCATAAAGTCTTTAAATTTACTCTTTTGTTTTTATCATATTACAGATGTGGTGGGCAGTGCTCACCCTACTTAAAATTTTTGACTTCTATCTAATTTTCAATTAACTAACAGTTAGCGATTAAAATTAAACCGCCCATCTACTTTTTTATCTTTGATATCTGCATTTATCTTAACCTGATACTGACCAGTTGCAGTTTCTTTTAATAAACCTGTGTAATGCTTATCTTTGGCATCATAGGTAAAGGGAACTGTCTTTTGCGTGCCATCAGGTAACTGCACTTGAGCCGTAACTTTGGCATCAGGTATTGCTTCGTGATTGTCGCCTTTTTGTAGATAGAAATCCATGTGAGTTGTATTAGCTTCTTTCTCTGGAACAAACTCTAAATGGTAAGCGCCGATTTCTACAACTTGACCGCCATGAGATTTACCATGTTGTCCTTCTGTTTTAGCTACAGGTGCTGCTGAAGATTGAGTATTTGCGCTAGAGGTATTTGGATTGTTCTCTGTATTAGCTGCTGGTTGATTGTTAGCACAAGCTCCCAAGAAAATTAACCCGATACTTCCTATAATCATCAAGCTATATTTGAGTGAATTCATAGATTTAATCCTCAATTAAATTCATTGTTTGTGTAGCAAAATTTTGCCAAACTTAGCATATAACGCGGGTATAACTACCAATGTCAATGCTGTAGAGGTAAACAAACCACCTAACACCACTATGGAAAGCGGTTGTAATATTTCCTTACCAGGGCCGCTGTCAGCTATTAAAGGTGCTAATCCCAAAGCTGAGGTAAAAGCTGTCATCAAAATGGCGTTTAGTCTTTCCATTGAACCTTTGATTAAAGTCTCTTTCAAAGGCATTCCTTCCGCAAATTTATTGTTGTAGTTATCTACTAGTAATAAACCATTGCGGGTTGCAACTCCAAACAGTGTAACAAAGCCAACTAAAGAGGCAATAGAGATAATACCGCCAGATAAAGCTACTGAAAATACTCCTCCTACCAATGCCAAAGGTAAGTTAATCATAATCATGGCGGTAGAAGGAATTGATTTCACAGAAATATACATGATAACTGTGATGGCAACAAAGGCGATCGCACTCGATATTAAGATATTTTGAGTAGCTCGTTCTTGCGCCTCAAATTGACCAGCATATTGTATATAGTAACCAGCAGGCGGATGTACTTGTTGATTAACTTTCTCTTGAATTTCATTGACAACAGAGCGCAAATGCCTACCGCTAGTATTAGCAGATACGACAATCAAACGCGAAACGTTTTCCCGGTTAATCGTATTTGGTCCTGTGCCGTTTTCAATTGCAGCAACTTGCGCTAAAGGAATCTTTTGCCCATTTGGAGTATCAACTAATAAATTATGAATTGTATCTAAATTTTGCCGTGCATCTGGTTTTAACCACACAACTAAATCAAAGGTTTGTTGTTTATCTAAGATTTGGGATACTACTTTTCCATTAAGGGCAGTTTCAATAACTTGGGAAATTTTTCCGACTGTTAAACCATAGCGAGAAGCATCTGTGCGATTGAATTTAATTTGTATTTGTTCGATGGGTACTTGAGGTTCAAGTTGTAAATCGACAATGCCATTTACAGTTTTCATTACCTCATTTACTTGACTCCCAATCGTGCGGAGTTGGGCTAAATCGGGGCCGAAAATCTTGACTGCGATCGCACTCCTTACCCCAGATAATACCTCATCCATCCTGTGCGAGATAAAACCACCAATATTTGGCGCTACTCCTAGTAATTTCGCAAATTCCTGACGCAGCTTTTTAATCGCCGACTCCCTATCTTCTAGGGCTTCGCGGCTCAATTCAATATCCAAATGTGCCAAATTCACCCCCGCTGCATCCCCATCACCAGGCGCACGTCCAGAACGCAACTGTACATAAGGAAATCGAGAATCCCCTTTGAGTGCATCTTGAATTGCATATCCTGCTGCATTAGTAGCTTCCAAAGATACACCGGGATAGAGTGTTATGGTATTTACCAAAGTTTGTTCTTGAAACTCTGGTAAAAAGACTCTGCCGAAAGCCGGAGCGATCGCGATCGCTGCTACAGTGCTAGCAGTAGCTAAAGCTAAAATAATTCCCGAACGCCGCAAAGAAAATGTTAACAGTGGATAATACAGCCGCTTAAAAAATCTCGCTACCCAAGGTTCGCTTTCTGGAAGGTGACCGTGGGGTAATAAAATTGCACATAAAGCTGGAGTTATTGTCAGTGCTGTGATACTCGAAGCAATCACCGCTGCCATGTAGCCTAACCCCATTGGGATAAAAATGCTACCTTCTACCCCACCTAAGGCAAACACAGGCGAAAAGACAACAATAGTAATTATCGTTGCTCCAAATACCGAATCGCGTACTTCTTGACAACCTTCAAATACTACATCTAAAACTGGTTTGGGTTTGGGAGAATATTTATTTTCTCGCAGATTTCTATAGACATTTTCGGCATCGACAATTGCATCATCAACTGCTGAACCGATGGCTACGGCTAATCCTCCCAAAGTCATGGTATTTAAACCTTGCCCCAACCAATTGAGGAGAAATATTCCTAGTAGTAAAGATAAAGGAAGAGCAGTTAAACAGATGGCGAGATTACGCCAATTCATTAAAAAAGGAATCAGGATAATCGCAACAATAATACTGCCTTCAATTAAAGCTGCACGGACATTTTCAATCGAAGCATCGATATAATTTTCTTGACGAAATGTCGGGGTAACTTTGATATCCTTGGGTAAGCCCGCTTTAATTTCTGCGTTGGCGTAGCCCATCGTAGATATCGCCTGCTCAATAGCACGGGTAACGGTAGGAGTATCGGCTTGCGGCTGTTTGTTAATCATGACGACGATCGCCTTTTCACCGTTAAAACTGCCATCACCCCGTTTGATAGCTGCACCGATTTGCACATCTGCGACATCGGATATTTTTACTGGTGTACCATTGCGAGCAGTAATTACAGATTGCTGTAATTCCTCTATAGATTCAATTCTGCCAATACCCCGGATTAATTTTTCGCGATCGGGGGTAATTAGATAACCACCAGGAGCATTAATATTAGCCGCAGCCGTTGCTTCTTCGACATCAGCCAAAGTGACATTAAATGCTTTTAATTTCTCTGGTTCAACTAATACTTGATATTGGCGAATATCACCGCCATAAGCTACAACTTGACTCACACCAGGAACAGCCAAAAGCCGATTTGTTACTTGCCAATCAACAAGCCGCCGCACTTCCATTAAAGGAGTTGTTTTGGAAGTAAAGGCATATTGCAATACAGTACCGATAGGGGAACTAGTGGGAGAAATTTGCGGCGTTTCTACCCCTGCTGGTAACTTACTTTGTGCTTGTTGCAATCGCTCTGTTACCAGCTGACGAGCTTGATAAATATCACTTCCCCAATTAAAAATGACTTTGACAACAGAAATTCCGGCTGCTGAAGATGAGCGTACTGCTTGTACCCCAGGAGTACCATTAATTGCACTTTCAATCGGTAAAGTTACCAGAGATTCCAATTCTTCAGGAGCGAGTCCTGGTGCTTCAGTTTGAATTTCTACTTGCGGTGGTGCAAAGCTGGGGAAAACATCCAAAGGCATTTGGATAATCGTGCGAAATATCCCAATCATCAAGATAATTGCACTAAGAACCACTAGCCAACGGCGAGCGATCGCCCACTTAATGATCGCACTAAGCATTGTTATTTCTCAATCCTGATTTCTGAATCCTGATTCGCTAGGTGATGGTTATCAACCCATTCTGGCGATACCTCTACTGGTGCTGTGCTTAGTTGATATTGATGTTTACTGCGACGACTAGCCCAGAAAACACCACCCATAAAAGCTACACCGATAAGTGCAACTCCTCCCCCAACTCCCATCCACAAAGGAATTGAGGAATTAAAAGTTGCTGGTTTCTCCTCTACTCCCATGCTATGCGTCTCTGCTCCACTACTCCCCCGCAGAGATTGTGCGTAAAGTTGCGGTGCGCGTTGTGTAACTATTAAATCACCTTCAAATAAGCCAGTTTTTACCTCAACCATGTCACCAGAAGTTTGACCTAAGGTAACTTCCACAGGCTGATAGGCTTTACCATTTTGCAGATAAACCTGTTTTTTGCCATTTGCTTCTACTACCGCCACGCTGGGGATAGCTAAGATAGCTGCTGATGTTTGGTTTGTCAAAACTTCGAGTTCGGCAAACATTCCCGGTTTGAGCAATCCGCCAGAGTTCTCCAGTTCAGCTTGTACTGGTACAACTCGCGATTCTCCTTCAACAACAGAGCCAATTCGGGTAATTCGTCCCGTGAAAGTACGGTTAGGCACAGCAGCAACTTTAACACTTACCCGTTGACTACTCCTGACTTGATTTAAATCTTTTTCATAAATATTCGCTGTGGCAAAAACCCGGCTGTCATTGACAATGGTCATCAATTTGCCGCCTGTATCCTCAAATGATTGACCGAGGGTAACTTCTCGATCGGCAACCTTACCAGAAATTGGCGATACCACCGTCACCAGTCCTTGAGCATTGGCGCGGGTTCCCAATTGCGAGAGCCGAGTTTGATAGGTGGTATTACTAAGTTGAATTCGTGATTTTGCCACTTGAACTGCTGAAGCCGCACGTTTTAGCTGATTTTCCGCTTCGATAACTTCCCGGCGACTGTTAGCTTTGGTGAGTTCGGCCTTAGCTTCAGCTAGTTGGGTTTGAGATTCGAGGGCTGTGCGTTGTGGTAAAGCGCCAGTATTGGCTAACTGTTTGTCTTTGTTGTACTTTTCTTGAGCAAATGCTACTTGAGTCTGCGCTTGAGCGATTTCAGCTGCGGTGATTTGTAGATAGCGATCGCGGTTTTGTTGCGCTAATTTTAAATCAGCTAATGCTTGTTGCAAATTCGCCTGACCTTCTGCTAGTTTTTCTTGGGAATTAACCCGCAGTTCCACCAAATCAGGGCTAGATACAATGGCTACAGGTTGACCTTTTTTCACTGTAGCGCCTGGTTCCACCAACAACTCCACCACCTTTGCCTGAGAAATTGGGGTATTCACCTCTACTTTTTGGCTGGGTAGAGTTTCAATTTGCCCTGTGGTTTTAATCCCCACAGCTAGCGGCTGACGTTTAACTGGCTCAACTTTAATTCCTAGACGTTTAGCTGTTTGGGCATCAACTTGAATAGGGGTAGCAGTTTGAGTTGCTTCAGTTCCTGCTTGAAATTCATTACCGTGTCCGCCGTGGGCTAAAACTACTGCGGGATTAGCTAATATAAGCAGACTCAGTAGTATGCCAGAAAGAGAACGAATTGCTGTAGGTGATTGGGAACGCAGAGAGTTGGACATCGCTATCAGGAATTTTTCAGTATGGGAGTGTAAACAAAGCTAGCTGTGTTCACCTGATTCCCAGTGTTTCATCTGAAAATGAAATTGGGATGAAATTGAGAAATGCTTTTCTTCTCTGTGTTCTCTGTGCCTCTGTGGTTAAAAGAATTTTTCTGACCACAGAGACACAGAGTCGCAGAGGTAATACAAATATTGTTAATGCATCAGCTTACTTTTTGTACCAAGTTGTTCGCCACTGTTTCATTTGGTTAATCTCAGTATCTTGTGCTTTGATAATTGCTTGAGCTAAGTTCTTAATTTCCGAACGCTGAGACTTTTGCAAAGCATCTTTAGCCATAGTTACAGCTGCTTCATGGTGTGGAATCATGGCATTGATAAAGCGTAGGTCAAATTCTGCATCAGCAGCGCCTAAGTCCATGTTCATCATCATGGCTTGCATTTGCTCAGATGACATCTCCTTCATCTGGCCCTTGAGAGCATCATAAGCCATTGGTTTATCTCCAGCTTTGGGATACCAGGCTGTGCGCCAGCTTTTCATCTGGGTAATTTCTTGGTTCTGTGCTTTGATAATGTCGTCTGCTAGCTTTTTAATTTCTGGGCGTTTTGATTTTTGCTGTGCTTCCTTAGCCATGACAGTCGCGCCCTGATGGTGCGGAATCATCGCATCAATGAAGCGTAAATCATAGTTAGCATCGGCTGGGCCTAAATCCATCGCCATGCTGTGGTTCATACCACTGTGATCTATTCCACCATGCTGGTTGGTCTGTTGTTTGTCGCTAGCATCACGAGTAGTAATGTGGGGTACTGGTTCTTGCGTTCTGGTGTGGTAAGTTTTTGTAGAACAGGCTGTTAACAGACTACTGGAAAAAGAAGCGATCGCTACTAGGGTAAATGCTAAACAACTATTTTTTAGATTAGGGAGTTGCATAAGGGTAAGCTCAATAGTTTTCTGATTACATTCTGAAATGTCCAGTTAACTAGAGAGTCAACCCCTTAAATGCCAAATTTTGATAGTTTTATCTTTACTACCACTAACTAAGGTTTTACCATCGGGACTAAAAGCCACAGCATAAACCTCAGATGAATGCCCTTTAAAAGTTTGTATTGCTTCTCCTGTATTCAGTTGCCAGACTTTCACAGTCTTGTCATCACTACCACTAGCGATATACTCTCCATTGGGGCTAAAGGCGATCGCATTCACATCGGCTGTATGTCCTTCAAAGGTGCGGATGTATTTCCCTGTATTCAGGTTCCATAGTTTAATAGTTTTATCATCGCTGGCGCTGACTAATATCTGGCCATTTGGGCTAATAGCTAAAGCATTGACATCTTGGGAATGACCGCCAATAGTATATATTTCCTTGCCTGTGTTTAGCTGCCAAATCTTGATAGTTCTATCGGCACTAGCACTGGCAATTTTCTCACCGTTGGGGCTGATGGCAACAGACAAAACTTCTCCTGTATGCCCCTTCAAGGTGCGAATTTCTTTTCCTGTGTGGAAATCCCAGATTTTAATACTTTTATCGTAACTGCCACTGACTACAGTTTGACCATCTGAGCTAATGGCCACAGAATTTACTAAACCTTGATGCCCTTTGAGGGTGCGGATTTCTTCTCCGGTGTTGAGATTCCAGAGTTTGATAGTTTTGTCTTGATAACCTGCGATCGCAGTTTGACCATCTGGGCTAATCGCTACAGTATACACCCAGCCAGAATCAGCCTTGAGGGTGCGAGTTACCTGTTTTTGTGTCAGATTCCAGATTTTAACGGTATTGTCATCGCTACCACTAGCTAATATTTCTCCTTGCCCTATCGAAGCTTGGGGTAACGGTATACTAGAGACATTTGTTTGTTTACTTTGGGAAGTATGAGATGAGGGAATCGGGCTAAAAGCCAGGGAATTGACTTCCCCCTCATGTCCAGTCAAGGGCAAACTTTGCCAATTTACATATCCCCCTAATCCTACAAGCAGGATTGCACCCGCCATTAGTAGTTGATATGGCAACAAGATTTTAGGCTTAATCAAGTTGCTAATAGTAGTTGAAGCTGTCTGGCTAATCCCTACAAGCTGTGATTTAACCACACGATCCTGTGGCACAGTTGCTTGTGGTGGTTGGTGCGGCAAATCTTCGAGAACTGCATTCGCTGTCTGATAGCGATGCTCAATATCTTTTTGTAATAGCTTGTCTAAAACTCGGTCTAATTGTGCAGATATTGGATACTTTAAATGTTCTCGCCAGCTTGCTACCCAGCCATAGCCTGCTTCCATATAAAGATGCGATGGATGAATTCCTGTCAACAGCGTAAAGCAAGTTACACCCAAACTGAATAAGTCACTAGCTGGGTAAGCAAAACCATACTTCATTTGTTCTAGTGGTGCGTAGCCATAGGAACCAATGCTTGTACCTGTGTGTTCCGCAGAGTTTACTGTTAATAGCTTGGCGACACCAAAATCAATCAATACTAAATTTCCCCCTGTTCCTTTGGAGTGGGGGATGCGACGCATAATATTATCTGGTTTAATATCGCGGTGAATTACTTGATTTTCATGAACAAAATTTAAAACAGGTAATAATTCGGCTAAAAGTTCCCAAATTTTTGCTTCACTAAAAGTTCCCTGTTGTTGCAACTCCTGTCGTAAACTTTGTCCTTGGATGAACTGCTGTACTAGATACAGGTAGCGATCCTCACTAAAGTAAGCATACAAAGTGGGAATTTGAGGATGCTCTCCTAACTGTTGCAAACGCTGTGCTTCTTCGTGAAACAGTTCAGTTGCTTTATGTAGGGCATTAGTTCCTTGGATTTGCGGCGCTAGCTGCTTGACAACGCAATTTTCCTTGAGCTTATCTTCGTCTTCTGCTAAGAAAGTTCTCCCAAATCCGCCGCCTCCCAGTGGTTGAATAATTCGATAGCGATTTCGCAGCAGGAGTATAAGTTTTATCCCACAACTCTGGCAAAAATTAGTGTCGTGTGGGTTGATGGGTTGATTGCAACTGGGATTGAGGCAGTAGCTCATAGTTAAGTATCTATCAGCCATTGTAATCCATGATAAATACTTCCTGTGCATTTATTCGTATTTGCGATCGCTATTTTATTAAATCTCCCACTCAAGTAGACTGCCGCTAATTTACGAAAATGTTAAATTTAGCAGAGCAATATCCTCAGTAAGGCACTGATAAGCTGTTCCTCATTATTTAATTTGCATACAGTGAATAGTCTGATACCTATTAACTATAGGTTTTTCATCTTGAATCTTTGAATTTTGAATTGCTTAACATGGACCCTATCTCCGCTACCATCGGCTTTATTGTGGGCTTAATCGGCTTTATTGCTAGCACGGTACAAGTTCTCGACTACATCGACAAACGGCGTGAGAAAAAGCTAGCAGTTGAACAAGTAGACAAGACAAAACCTACTCCACAGTTAAAACCTCAAACCTCATATCGCGTTGATTGGGGTGAGGCTGTTGATGTATCAGTTTTTTATGGCCGTGCTGAAGAACTTGCCAAACTGGAAAAGTGGGTTGTCCAAGAACGCTGTCGTGTGGTGGCGGTTTTGGGGATGGGGGGAATTGGCAAAACTTCTCTGTCTATTAAGCTGGCGCAAAAGATTCAAGGGGAATTTGATTATGTAATCTGGCGCAGTCTCAGGAATGCGCCACCCATACAAGATATTCTGGCAGACTTGATTAAATTTATTTCTCACCAACAGCAAATCGATTTACCGCCAGATGTGGGAGAGAGAATTTCTTTACTTATCGAGTATCTACGCTCATCACGCTGTCTGTTGATACTAGATAATGCTGAGTCAATTTTTCAGTCAGGCGCTTTAGCATATCGAGAAGGCTATGAAGCTTATGGCGAATTACTCAGACGCATTGGTGGTACGACTCATGAAAGTTGCTTAATCTTAACAAGTAGAGAAAAACCCCAAGAAGTTGCTGCATTAGAGGGCGAAACTTTGCCAGTGCGGGTTTTGCAACTGGCTGGGTTAAAAGCAGTAGATGGAGAAGAAATTTTTCATACTCAAGGACTGTCAGGTACAAAACCAGAACAAGTTAAACTTATCGAATTTTATAAAGGTCATCCTTTAGCATTAAAAATAATCTCTACCACAATTAAAGAATTATTTGATAGTAGTATTTCGGCATTTTTATCACAGGATACTGTAGTTTTTGGGGGGATACGCCAACTTTTAGACCAGCAATTTCATCGCTTATCAGATTTAGAAACAGAGGTGATGTACTGGCTAGCCATTAATCGGGAACCGATAGGGATTGCGGAATTACGCGAGGATATTGTTGCCTTACCATCGCAGTCAAATTTGATGGAGGCATTGCAGTCATTAGTGAGAAGGTCGCTGATCGAAAAAAGTCATGCACTGTTTACGCTGCAACCTGTGGTCATGGAATATTTAAGCGATCGCTTAATTGCAGAATTAGCAGAAAATATTATTGGTGGGGAAATTGCACTTTTCAATCGCTATGCTTTGATGAAAGCAACCGCCAAAGATTATATTCGGGAAGCCCAAATTCGCCTGATAATTAAACCCCTTGCGGAAAGGTTACTTAATTTACTGGGAAGCAATAAAAAAATTGAAAATAAGCTAACTGAAATTCTCTCAACATTACAGGAAAAATTTACCCATCAACCGGGATATATAGGCGGTAATATTTTAAATTTGCTTTGCTACCTGCAAACAGATTTAAGAAATTATGATTTTTCTAATCTGACACTTTGGCAAGCATATCTCAAGGGTGAGAATTTGCAGCAGCTAAAATTAGTTAATGCTGCTTTAGATAGGTCAGTTTTTACAGATATTTTGGCAACTATTTTCTCAGTCGCATTCAGTCCCAATGGCAAGATTATCGCGACAGGCGATGCTAATGGCGAAATTCGCCTATGGCAGATAGAAGATGGTCAACAAATTTTAATTTGTAAAGGTCATACAGGTTTTGTACGGTCAGTAGCGTTTAGCCCAGATGGTCAAACTTTAGCGAGTGGTAGTGTTGACCAAATAGTAAAACTCTGGTCAGTTAATGACGGTAAGTGCATCCAAACTTTACAGGGACATAGCGATCGCGTAGAGTCGATAGCATATAGTTCAGATGGTCAACTTTTAGTTAGTGGCAGTGTTGACCAAAGCCTAAGAATTTGGTCAGTTAGTGACGGTAATTGCTTGCAAGTACTCCAAGGTCATACCCGTGAGATTTGGTCAGTCGCCTTTAGCCCTGATAGTCAAACTGTCGCCAGTGGCAGTTTTGACAACACAGTGAGACTGTGGTCAGTTAGTGCTGGTCAATGTTTGCAAGTACTCCAAGGACATACTGATGGGTTGCGGTCAGTAGCATTTAGTCCCGATGGTAAAATTCTCGCTAGCGGTAGTTATGATACTACTGTGAGACTATGGTCTGTTAGTAATGGTCAATGCTTGCAAGTACTGCACGGACATAGCGATAAAGTTTTATGCGTTAGCTTTAGTCCAGATAGTCAAACTGTAGCCAGTGGTAGTTACGACAAAACAATAAGATTATGGTCAGTCAGTGACGCTCAATGTTACCAAATTCTTCAAGGACATAGCGATCGCGTCTGGTCGCTCGTATTTAGTCCTGATGGTAAAATTTTAGCCAGTGGTGGTTATGACCAAACAGTTAGGCTGTGGTCAGTCAGTGATGGTCAATGCCTCAAAGTTTTTCAAGGCTATATTAACGGCGTAGAGTCAGTAGCCTTCAGCCCCGATGGTAAAACCTTAGCCAGTGGTGGTTTCGACCAAAAAGTTAGGCTTTGGACACTCGGTAATAATCAATGCAGCAATACTTTAATCGGACATACTCAGCAAGTACGGTCAGTTGCTTTTAGCCCTGATGGAGAGATTTTAGCTAGTTGCAGCAATGACCGAACAGTTCGGCTATGGTCAGTTAAAGATGGTAAGTACCTGAACGTTTTAGGCGAACACACTCATAAAGTGCGGTCATTAGCATTTAGTCCCGATAGTGAAATTTTAGCTAGTGGCAGCCATGACAGTACAGTTAGACTATGGTCGGTAAGCACAGGTAAATGTCTGCAAATTCTGCAAGAAAATCCTAACCAAGTATGGTCACTGGCATTTAGTCCAGATGGACAAATGTTAGCTAGTGCTGGTTATAACCAAACAGTGAGGCTATGGTCACTCAGTGATGGTAAATGCCTTAAAGTTTTACAGGGACATACTGGTCAAGTTGGGCCAATAGCATTCAGTCCAGATGGGCAACTTTTAGCTAGTGGTGGTAATGACCAAACAGTGCGGTTATGGTCAATCAAAGATGGTAAATGCCTAAAAATTCTCCAAGGACACACTAATTGGATTTGGTCAGTCGCATTTAGTCTTGATGGTAAAACTTTAGCCAGTGGCGGTGATGACCAAACATTGCGACTGTGGTCAGTGAATGACGGCAAATGCATCCATGTTTTACAGGCACATATTAATAGAGTGTGGTCAGTCGCATTTCATCCCGATGGTCAAACCCTAGCTAGTGGTAGCGGCGATGGGACGATTAAACTATGGAATGTTAACACTGGTGAATGTTTCAAAACTTTGCAAGTTGAAAGGCCTTATGAGGGCATGAATATCACCGGGGTTACAGGCTTAACCGAAGCCCAGATAGCTGCACTGAAAGCATTGGGGGCGGTGGAGAATTAAAGCCCAAGAATTTATCTTTGATATTCGTGAACGAGTCTTTGATACTCGTGAACGAATCTTTGATACTCGTGGATGAGTCTTTGACACTCGTGAGCGAGTCTTTGATCCTCGTCAACGAGTCTTTGATACTCATGGACGAGTCTTTGATACTCGTGAATGAGTCTTTGATACTCATGGACGAGTCTTTGATACTCGTGGATGAGTCTTTAATACTCGTGGATGAGTCTTTGATACTCGTGAACGAGTCTTTGATACTCGTGGACGAGTCTTTGATACTCGTGGATGAGTCTTTGATACTCATGAATGAGGCTTTTAACTCCATTAATGAGGCTTTGCTACTCAATGGGAGCGATCACAGACTAAAAAATTTTGTTTTAAACCCCAATTTTTAACCATAACCTTAAGCACCTTTGCTGTTACAGATGAGTAATAAATAACTTTTGGCTAAAAAACTCAACCTGTAGCGATCGCATCCGTTTTTACTTCCTCAGCGCTAAGTAGTTACACAAAATTAATTACACAATGTCATTGCGAATGCAGCGTTCGCCCTTGGCGTTCCCGAAGGGTAGCGGAATGAAGCAATCTCACCTCTTGCGATTGCTTCGCTTCGCTCGCAATGACTGTCAATATTTTTGTTTAGGTACTTATCTATCTAGGTAAAGTTGAACCCATTGGCAGAATTGAGAACAAGTTCCAAGTTATTCAAGCTGCTATCTGAAACTGAAGCTAGAGTTTTGAAGAGCAGTCTGCGTTAATATTATGCAATGTTTTGTTAAACATTATCTAAGAAACCTAGTTTTGATTTCATTTAACTATGCCTGTTAAACTCGGAGATACTGCTCCTGATTTCAGTCTATCTGCTCAAAACGGCTCAACGGTGAGTCTGAAAGATTTTCGTGGTAAAAAAGCTGTAGTCCTTTACTTTTACCCCAAGGACGACACACCGGGATGTACTGCTGAATCCTGCGCCTTTCGCGATCAGTATGAAGTGTTTAAAACCGTTGGCGCTGAAGTAATTGGCGTGAGTGCTGACTCCAACGAGTCACATCAGAAATTTGCTGCCAAGTACAATTTACCGTTTACTCTCTTGAGTGACAAAGGCGACGAAGTCCGGAAGCTATACGGTGCAAAAGCTGCTTTTGGTTTGTTACCTGGACGCGTGACTTATGTAATTGACCAACAGGGAGTTGTGCAATATATCTTTGATTCAATGTTTAAATTTGAAGCTCACGTTGAAGAAGCACTAAAAAAGCTGCAACAGCTTGCAGCTAAGTGAGGGTATGGGGATTAGAGAAGAAATAGATAGCAGGAGTGTAGAAGTAATGGGGAGACAAGGTAAAAGTATCCCTTATCTAACTTGTCCTCTTATCTTCCGTACTCTTGCCTTCTTTGTGAGTTACTAATCTCTATAGAATTCATATCTGATTTTTGAACTACAAGCATTGCCCACCATAACCTCGATATGATGGTGGGCAATGCCCATTCTACTAGTTACTAGTGCTCAATGGCTTCATTTACTTAAATACGGTTTTTCCGAGATGGCAAAATTAGCATTGGCTGTTTTACCATTCTTGCTGTTGGCATGACCGTTTGTATGACCATTGTTATGGCGGGGTTGAATCACACCATAACCGCCGTGGTTGCGTTCATAAATTACGTTAATTTCATTTGTCTCAGAATTTAGGAACATATAAAAGTCATGTCCTACCAGTTGCAGCTGTTCTAAAGCTTCTGCAAGAGTCATCGGTGGCATAGAGAAATATTTCGTGCGAACAACTTCGCTGGGGAGTTCAGGAGTGCGATCGCCAATTAAATCTGCAACTACTGGTTCCGGTATTACTACCTCATTAGTTGGTTGAGCTTGAGTTTTCTTATCTTGACGTTTTTCTTTATATTTGCGCAATTGACGAGCAATTTTATCTGCTACTAAGTCAATGCTGGCATATAGGTTTTCACTGCTTTCCTCGGCACGGATAACGCTACCATTGGCATAGATAGTGACTTCAGCCGCCTGTCTAGGATTAATTCGGGGATTGCGAGCTACGCTAAGGTGCACATCCACTTCATTTGTGATGTTCTGAAAGTGACTAACTGCCTTTTCTATTTTTTGATGCACGTAATCCCGAATCGCCTCGGTGATTTCAATATTTTTGCCGTGGATGACAAGCTTCATGTAAACTCTCCCGCTCAATATTTATTTGATGTGAATTAGTTTTGTATGAAACGAAATTGCGGTAAGGTCTATCACTGCCGCCAAAACTATATCTGAAGCAATTTTATGTACTACCGATACGCCTATCATGATTGTTGTTGTATCTTTTTGTGTTACCACGCGTTCCCTTGATAAATTTTCTCTATCTCTGCGTTAGTATCCAAATGGTTGTCAGGCAATTGGTCACCTATGCGAAATCACTTTTTGAGGTAGTTTGAGGAGGCGATCTCCTACTTGCCTTTGCTGTCGGAGCAAGGTTTTTATAACTATGAGTAGTTTCTTTTTCTCCCAAGGTGTTCGCTCGCTTTGCATAGAGAATACTAGTGTTTTCGATGCAAACAATTTATTTAGACGTCACCAGCCAGTACATTTTTTTGTGTTGTTTTGGCGTGATGCTTATTGCAGAGAATTCCTCCTAAAACCATTCAGGTTATATATTCAAACTAGCACTTTGTATTTTCTAAAGCGGGTTCCCTTGATGTTCCTTTAAAATCCTTTGCAAAGCTTGACAATTGTTGACTCTAACCTAGTGACTTGAAATATATTTGGTCCCTAAAACAGTTGATTTTTCATGGAATCCGTAGTAAGCAAATGCATTTATATCGTTGTTTGTTATATAACCAAGGATTGTTACCCTACTTAGAGGCGCTGGCATGGCAAAGATCGCTGATGAGCGATCGCATTCACAACCCCAATCTGGATGACGTGTTAATTCTGCTAGAACATCCCCCTGTCTACACCTTGGGACAAGGAGCTAATGCAGAATTTCTCAAATTTGACCTTGACAAAACTAAGTTTGATGTCCATAGAGTTGAACGCGGCGGCGAAGTTACTTACCATTGCCCTGGTCAACTGGTGGGCTATCCAATTCTAAATCTGCAACGCTATCAGAAAGACCTACATTGGTACTTGCGGCAACTAGAAGAAGTCTTAATTCGAGTATTGTCAGTTTACGGATTGCAAGGTGAACGCATCCCTTCATTTACAGGTGTTTGGGTAGAAGGACGAAAAGTTGCAGCTATTGGGATTAAAGTCAGCCGTTGGATTACGATGCACGGCTTTGCGTTAAATGTCTGTCCTGAAATGGAAGGTTTTACGAAGATTGTTCCCTGTGGTATTGCTGATAAACCTGTAGCGAGTTTAGCCGAATGGATTCCGGGGATTACCTGCCAAGAGGTACGCTTCCATGTTGCACAGGCTTTTGCCGAAGTTTTTGGCGTGGAATTAATCGAGTCAGTAAATGAAGGCTTTACTTTTCCAGAGTAAACCAACGACGAATCAACTCAACCTGAAAGCGATCGCCCTCACCCACTTCCTCAATTAACTCCCGCTGCAATAGCAATTTGCGGGTAATGTCTGCATGGGGAAACTGTTGTAATAGAGTTTGATGAGGAGCGATCGCACCTTCCCCTTGAGCCGCAATAAAGCGTAAAATCGCTCTACCATTGTCATCTACTTGGTTATTTTGGATATCAGCGAAGAAGAAACCGCCACTTTTGAAAGCTTCGGGAATTGCTGCTTCTACATCGGCTAAAGTCGCCAATCTACGAATTGAGGGATCTTGCTCATTTTTGAGGGCGATAATTTCCGCACAAAGTAGCTGTACCAAGAACGGGTGACAACGGGTGAGTTGCAACACTCGCTCAACCGCGTCAGGTTCATAGCGCAGAGTAAAATCTTTCACAGGGCGTTCAATTAGTTGTCGCGCTTCTGCTTCTTTGAGGTATGAGATATGCACTACCTGCACATTTATGAGATAACTAGCCCAGCGTTGATATTCTTCAATAGTATGGGAACCAGCCAGCAAAACTTTGAAGCGTGGACGATGTTGGATGAGGTGACGCAGCATTCCTAGAATATCTTGCTCATCAAAGCGTCCTTTGGTTATGGCGCTGTCTAGTACCTCGAACTCATCTAGCATAAGCAAGGCGGTATTTTGTTCGAGTGTCTGTTCTACCGTATCTAGCCATTCGTCAAAGCTGGTAAAGGGATCAGAAGTTAACGCTTCGCGACTCAGGGGTGGGAGAGTAACATCATGCTTTTTTGCTGATTTCACCATTTCTCTAGCAAGGTTGTAGAGAAAACCTGCATGGTCGCTAGCTGATGAGGGTGCACCTTGCAAGTCTACAAACATGGGGATGATGGTATTAGGTAGCAGCTTTCCCAGGTTGTTGAGCAGAGAAGTTTTGCCCATGCGTCGCTGACCGTAAAGTAGCAAAGGTGGGCGACGACGGTCTAAAAGTAATTGCTCAATGCGTGTACCGATATCATTACGACCTGTGAAAATTTCTTGTTCTTGTGTGAGGGGCACGCCAATGATGTAAGGAGAGTCAATTTCTTGGCGAAGTTCTGTAGCTTTTGCTAGTTCTTCTGCATAGTTGGCTATAATTTCACGCCAACGTTTGGCGATGGGATAGAAATTGATTGTGTATTTTTTACTAGTACGATTAAATTCTTGCAAGTATCCGTCTAAACGGTCGGTGACAGATCTGAGGGCTAGGCGTTGGTTGTAAGTACTTGCCTGATTCAGTGCAGCATCAACACCTTCACTGATGCGACTGAAAATGTTTAGTAGAGTGCGAACTGGGCTTTCAAGTTCGCCATTTGCCAGACCACGATGAGCTTGACGGATCGCTTCTACATCCGCACAGTTTTCTAAACTTCGTGCATCCAGTTCAATTTGAGCAGCTTGAACTTCCCAGCTTTGATTTTTAATCGCGATCGCAGCTGAAGAAGCCAGAGTTTCAATAATCTTTTTCTCATCTTCAGAAAAACTGTGAGGTCGGCGGTAGTTAATAAACATTACTCCGACTATATCTTTATCAACTTCTAATAGAACACCAGATGCCGAACGGATTTTTTCTCTATGAGTAAAGGCTGAATTTTGAAATATTGGTTCTTTTTCTAGTTGTGGAGCATAAACATTTTCTCCCCTTTGAAGCAGCAAAAATGGGACATTTTGTTCAATAATCTCATCTTGCATCTTCTGGTCTTGCCTTAATCTTCCTGCTGTTTTCGGAGGAGTTGTAAATTGCCTTTCGGTCTGGATATATTCGTAGACCTTAACTACATCTGCACCCAGAAGATTCAAAGTATCCCAAGCGACACGATGTAAAAGATTATCTTCTGGTATGCGACCGAGGGATTGGGTGACAGAGTAGAGTCCTGCTAGCTGGCGTGCTTCATCACGCATTTGTTGGAGTTTGATCGTGTGCCAAATTGCATCAACAGCCCAGCGGCGAACAAATAATTCTACTAAGCGCAGCTTGCGTGTAGATAAGATATAGCTGCGTCGAAAAACAACATAAAGTACTCCTTCTTTATTCTCAACCTGTAATGGAAAAGCTGCCATTGCTTTTATCCCAGCCGAAAAAGCTTGGGGGTTAAGCTTTGCCATTTCCAGATTGTCGTGACCTTGAGATAAGTCTGGGATAAACTTGTACTTTCTTTCTTGAATGGCTTGTCTTCCCAGCCCATTATGACGCGGTGGACAAGCTTTCAGAAATTGCTTACCAATGCCACCGGAAAATACTTCATAAATGTAGCGACCCTGCTCTACATTTGGCTCGTATAAAAAATGCAGCGTAGCTGCATCAGCATCAAGAATTTGTTTGGCTTTTTCTGCGATCGTTTCTAGAACTCGCGGTAGTTGTGCTTGCCAAATATCGAAAGATTGCCAAGCAATATATTGTAGTAATCGCGATAATATTGGCTCCTCAATTCGCCTTTCTGGAGAACTATAACCCGCTTCTACTGTACCAATAACTATCACTTCTGGATTGCGCCCCTCAGGTTGCAGATCTGGTGGTAGACGCAATTTGTAAACCTCATGCTGTTTTTCGCTACTCTCTTCAAATTGAGGGTTGATTTTCTGCCATTTACAGCGCTGATACCAATTTTTAATGACTCTGCCGTTATAATCCTGAACCAGAACTATAGGAGTAAATACACGAACTAACTTTTCATGACCATACTCTTGATAAATCCAGCGATCGAAGCGTTTGTCCCATCCAGAAATAATCTCAGTTTGTTGAGTGAGAATTATATCTGCTTGAATATCTCTGAGTTCTGGGTCTGGTTCCAAGTAATGTTTGGCCAAATTAGCCCATACTACTCCCGTACCACTTCCATGTACGCCTTCAATAATATTCTTTTCTAGAGAAATTAAAGATATGTTGGCAAAATCAAAACCCAGTGCCAGGATGTTTTGACAAACTGCTTCTAAAATATCTTCCAGCTTAAATAGTTTTGAGGTAGCTCGTTCTACCTGGTCTAAAGCCTCCAAAATCGACGTCTCAAAAGCTTTTAACTGTGATTTTCTCCGAACAGCCACCATAGCACCTCTCTTTCTTTGCATCATGAGTATAATGCTAGACAATAAACCTGTCCGAAATATAAATTTTGGGACAAAAAAATGGTAGAACAGCCTGAAATGGTAAGTCTTTGATGATCAAAGTTCCGTCTTCGGTTAATGTTGTTTCAATTCGATGTGCTTTCATTATTACTCTGCTAGTTCTGAATCTAATAAATGAGCAAACTGTTTCATGTATCGTAACTCGGATTTTTCACACCAATTTTCATCATTTTTTCCTTCTTCTAGAAGAAATAATCTTTCTCGACACAGAATTTGTTATAAAAGTGGTTGACAATGACTTTGAGGTAAATTAGAGGAAATAGTTACATCTCAAAGCTTCAACCGTGGTCAAAATAACCTTAGAAGTTCCTGAAGAATTATCACACAAGCTCGTACAGTTAGGCGATCGCTTGCCAGAACTCCTTGCTCTTAGTCTTGAGCAACCACCACTCCCAACTCGTGTATATCAATATATTCTTGATTTCCTTGTCAGCAATCCGACTTCAGAACAAATCTTAGCTTTCCGTCCCACAGCAGAAATGCAAGAACGAATGCAAACTTTACTTAGACGTAATAAAGCTGGAGAACTCAATCCTACAGAACAAAAAGAACTAGACGAATATGAGCGCATTGAACATCTGATAATTATGCTCAAAACAGGCAATTTATCGCACTTAACTACTAACTTATGAGTGTTAGTTATATCTCTGCTGCACTGCGTCGCCTAGTTGAAGAACGAGCAAACCGTCGTTGCGAGTATTGTTTACTTCCCGAAAATGTTTCTTTCTATGCTCACGAAATTGACCATGTAATTCCAGAAAAGCATGGTGGTAAAACTGATGCCGCTAATTTAGCTTTAACTTGTTGGCGTTGCAATCGTCATAAAGGAACAGACCTTGGCTCTTTCGATCCCCAAACAGAAAAATTTAGTTTTCTCTTCAATCCCCGGACACAACAATGGTCTGAACATTTTGCTTGTGAGGAAGCAGCAATTGTTGGCTTAACACCAGAAGGACGAACAACAGTAAAGTTACTACAGTTTAATACTGATGAACGGTTAGCAGAAAGAAAAAGATTGAGCGATGTCTAAATCAACCATAAAAAGTAATTACAAATTACAAATACCAATCAGAAAATGGTCTAATCTGTCGCAATCCTTCTTCTTGCCAATTCTCATCTTCTCCTTCTTCTAAAGTAAATAATCTTTCGCGACATAGAATTTGTAATAATATTGGCAAACACTGACTTTGATTTAAAATCCACTCTATATCGTCATCATCAAAAGCAATGGGTGAACTGGCTATTAATTCTCGCGCTTGTTGTTCAGTGAACGCTCCTAAATATGTGGTGTAGGCGAAAATATTGAAGAAAGGCGAGCTATGTCCTGTATTGTGCGCTAGTTCAATTGGTGATTCGGGGGTAGCTAAAATAAATGCTAAATTTCCGCCTGTAGAGTTAGTCGCCAAGGAACGCAAACTTTCCCAAAATCCATTATCTAATTCTGGACAGCGTTGCAATCCCACACCAATCTCATCCAGCAAAATGACTGTAGGTTTATGCAAGTTCTCACTTACTACATCCATGAAATAATCTAAGTTGCAAGGTGTCGGTACTTGCATTTTCAGGGATTCTAAAATGCACTTTAGCAACCCCTCTCGATTCTGCATTCGTGCGTCTTGCAAGTCGATGAAAATCCACTGGTAATTTTCTGGTTGTGGTAGCCAATCAGATTTTTGATTAGGACGCAGCTGTGCTGCTGGGGTGGTGGTAATGTTTTTCAGGTAGTGTAGTAGGGATGTTTTACCGCTACGCTTTTTACCGATGATGGCGGCGTTTTGCAGGGGATGGCGTTTGAGTAGGTTGAAGAGGCGTTTTAGTTCTTTCTCTCGTCCAAAAAAGTAACGCGGTTGGGTGATGGGTGGGCCAGTGATGAAGGGTGAGGCTTCCCCGTTGGTTAGCTGGGGTTTAGATGGTTGAGTTTCTAGTTCTCTGGATGCAATTTCTTGCCAGTCTAATCCCAATTTGCCGCTAAGTTCTACAAAATTGAGATAATCAACAGGTTTTCCACTAAGAAAGTTTTTAATAGTGGATAGAGAAATTCCTACTTCATTAGCTAACGATTTCTGGCTAGGATAGCCATTACGCTGAAGTGCTAGCTTCACTTTTTCAATATACTCTGGGGCTACCCGAAGCGATCGCGCCATCACGCCTCATTTGTTATACCAATTTCAAAGTTAATTGTAGAGTAGCAAGCGTGACAGCTTAATGCACTAAACCCTACCAAGACTACAAATCACTTCAGAAATCTACTAAAAGTCAGCTATTAGTCAGCTATATTCTCACCTATTGCCCGATTTCAATAGATTGTAGAGTTCATTGGAAGGGCAAGCAAGATGGATAACCAAAACCAAGCAAATACAGAACAGGCAACAGAAGAAACTCACATTTCTGTGAATCTAATTTACCAGGAACGCCACAACATTTATCAGGAGAGACTCCGCCAAGCTAGTGCAGCATTTAACCTTGCTTTTGCCATGACAACGATTAGTGCGATCGCAGGTTTTGCTGGTATTATGCTACTGTTTTCCGGCAACATCTCAGCCGGAACTATCACAGCCGCGGGCGGTGGGATTTATGGTAGTGTTACAGCTTCATGGCTAAAACTGGCAAAAGATAGTAATGACAGGCTAGATGAGGCTGCACGAGCATTAGAAGCAAAGTCCTGAGTCAGAATGCTGCTTTGCTAATGAGGATAAAAGGCTCATTCACGAGTATTAAAGCCTCATTAATGAGTATCAAAGACTCGTTGACGAGGATAAAAGCCTCATTCACGAGTATTAGAACCTCATGAATGAGAATAAAAGACTCGTTCGCGAGTATCAAAGACTCGCTGACGAAGAAAAAAGCCTCATTTACGAGTATCAAAGACTCGTTGATGAGGATAAAAGCCTCATTCACGAGTATCAGAACCTCATTAATGAGGATAAAAGCCTCATTCACAAGTATTTAAAACTCATGCATTAATATATAAAACTCGTAGACGATATTAGAACTGCGTCTACGAGTATAGGAATCCGGCTTGATTTTTGAAAAAATTCTGTACACTGAAGTTTAATTGTAGGGTTTTTGTGGGCAGTGCCCACCCTACGTCTAGGGTGCCGGATTTTAGCGGCGAAGGTATTGAATTAACTACTTACTCTCAAGTTTTTACAGCGCACAACTTAACTCGCCGGCTTTTTGGGTGAAGCGGCGATTCTCACGATAGTCTACAGGACAATCGATGACCGCAGGTACATCTTGAGCTAGGGCTTCTTTGAGTACAGGAATTAAATCAGTAGCAGCTTCAACTCGATAACCTTTTAAACCCATGCTTTCGGCTAATTTGACAAAATCGGGATTACCAAAGCGGACAAAAGCTGACTGTCCTGGACCGAAATGATTTTCTTGCTTCCACTCAATCAACCCATAGCCACCATCATTAAATATTAAGGTGACGAAGGGAGTACCCACACGCAAAGCTGTTTCTAGTTCCTGGCAATTCATCATAAAGCCACCATCGCCAGTTACAGCTACGATTTTGCGGTTTGGATGTACGAGTTTAGCAGCTAAAGCACCAGGAATCGCAATCCCCATTGCAGCAAAGCCGTTGGAAATAATGCAAGTATTAGGGCTATGGCAATGATAATGGCGAGCCATCCACATTTTATGTGCGCCGACATCAGAGATGACAATATCATCTGGGCCCATCACTTGCCGCAAGTCATAAATTAATTTTTGCGGTTTGATGGGAAATCCATCATCATAAGCGTGTTCTTCGTAGTCGGCACGAATATTTCCCCGTAAGCTGATAGCGTAGGGATTAGGTTTACCTTGTCTATCTGATAATTTTAAGATTTCAACCAAGGAATCAGAAATATCACCAATTACTTCTGCACAGGGAATATAACTACTATCAATTTCAGCAGGACTAAGACCAATATGAACAACGGGAATTTTACCGTCAGGATTCCATTTTTTCGGTGAGAATTCGATTAAATCGTAGCCAATAGCAATTACTAAATCTGTATTATCAAAGCCACAAGTAATGAAATCTCGTTGTTGCAATCCTACTGACCATAAGGCTAAGTGATGAGTATAAGGAATAATGCCTTTGCCCATAAAAGTATTGGCAACAGGAATATTCAGCTGAGTGGCAAATTGCGTTACAGCATCACTAGCTTGAGCACGAATTGCACCGTTACCTACTAAAATTAATGGATTTACTGCTTGAGAAATTGCGGCTGCGGCTGCGCGAATACTAGCAAAAGATGCATAGGTTTTTTCAATATTATGCTTATGCAAGGGTTTGCCTTCTACAGGCATAGCAGCGATATTTTCTGGTAAATCGATATGTACTGCACCTGGTTTTTCGCTTTGCGATCGCTTAAATGCTTTGCGCACAACTTCTGGTGTAATACTGGGGCGGACAATTTGTTTATTCCACTTAGTTACAGGGGCAAACATTGCCACCAAATCCAAATATTGATGGGATTCGATGTGCATTCTATCTGTGCCTACTTGCCCAGTAATTGCTACTAAAGGCGCACCGTCGAGGTTAGCATCTGCTACCCCAGTCATCAAATTTGTTGCTCCAGGGCCAAGAGTTGAAAGACAAACTCCGGCTTTTCCCGTTAGGCGTCCATAGACATCCGCCATGAATGCTGCACCTTGTTCATGACGGGTAGTAATAAATTTAATTGAAGAATGTTTTAACGCTTCTAAAACATGGAGGTTTTCTTCACCAGGAAGCCCAAAAACGTATTCTACACCTTCATTTTCTAAACACTGTACTAATAATTCTGCCGTATTCATTATTATTTCCTCAATTTTGTCATTTGTCATTTGCCATTCTTACAAAGTTCTGAGCGGAGGTTTCCTTCGCTCAACGCCAGTTCGTTCAAGTCGGGAAACCCTTTCGGCAGTCGCTCATGGGGGACTCGGGGTCCCCTCTGGGGATTGGGGGCGAACCCCCAAGACCGCGCTGCCTCACCACACGACTGGCTCGACTTTGCACTTTGTCATTAGTCAATTGTCATTTGTGATTCCAATGATTAATGACTAAATTATTTAACCCACACAGTTTTAACAATGACTAATGACCAATGACTAATAACTAATTATTTAACCCACACAGTTTTAACATTGACAAACTCATGTATCCCCTGGATACTTAATTCTCTGCCATACCCAGAACGTTTAATGCCGCCAAAAGGTAAGCGGGGGTCGGATTTCACCATACCGTTGATAAATACCGAACCTGCTTCGATTTCCTCAACCAAGCGATCGCGTTCTTGATCGTTTGTTGTCCAAGCGCTTGCGCCTAAGCCAAAGGGTATGGCGTTTGCTAGTTTAATGGCTGCATCAATATCTGGGACGCGGAATAGTAAAGCCACTGGCCCAAAAAATTCTTCTTGAGCGATCGCACTATCTTGGGGGATATCTGTGACGATCGTTGGCGCGTAATAATTGCCAGGACGATCTAAGATAGGATGTCCACCTGTAAGAACTTTACCGCCGCTTTGAGTAGCAGCTTGTACTTGTTGATCTAAATCCTGGAGAATACCAGGGGTAGCCAATGGTCCTAAGTCGGTGTCTGGTTGCATAGGATCGCCAACTTTTAAGGACAGGAATTTATCTAACAACAGTTTTTCAAATTTATCAGCGATCGCTTCTGCCACAATGAAACGTTTCGCTGCTATACAAGATTGCCCGTTATTTAACATTCGTGCTGTAGTAGCTGTGACAACTGCTGTTGTTAAATCAGCACTCTCTAACACGATGAATGGGTCACTTCCTCCCAATTCCAAAACAGTTTTTTTAATTTGTTTTCCCGCAGCCACAGCTAAAGATGCACCTGCGGGTTCGCTTCCGGTTAAGGTAGCAGCTTTAACTCGCTCATCAGCCATTAAATCGGCAACTTTGACAGCACCAATTAACAGAGTTTGAAACACACCTTTAGGAAAACCTGCCCGTTGAAAAATATCTTCAATTGCTAAGGCGCATTGGGGCACATTAGAAGCGTGTTTGAGTAAGCCAACATTGCCCGCCATTAGTGCTGGTGCAGCAAAGCGAAACACTTGCCAAAAGGGAAAATTCCACGGCATGACTGCGAGAATTACACCTAATGGCTGGTAGCGAACAAAACTTTTGCTCGCATCGGTTTCTACAGTAACATCAGCTAAGAAACTAGCAGCGTGTTCGGCGTAGTAGCGACAGACAAGGGCGCATTTTTCGACCTCCGCGATCGCAGCCTTCAAAGGCTTGCCCATTTCCAGAGTCATCACTTTAGCAAATTCTGCTTTCTCTTGCTCTAAAATCTCAGCAGCTTTTTGTAGCCATTGCGATCGCTCTGCAAAACTCGTTTTGCGGTAATGCTCAAAAGCCTGACCTGCTAAATCCAGTTTAGCGGCAATTTCTGTATCATTCAGTGACTCAAAGGTTTTGAGCGTTTCCCCAGTAGCGGGATTAATGGTGGCGATAGCCATTACCTGACCTCCCGTTCAAAAATAACTTGCGGTAGCTTCTTAGTGTTACACAGATAAATTGTGGAGGCTACCACCCAAATTGTAGTCTTTTCATCAAGAATTGGTGGCTTAATATTACAATTTCAAAATAAAAATAGAAATAAACTATACAATATACTCTGTATTTTTACTTATAGCTTTTTCTACTTTTAAGTAGTCATCATGAATGCCGTATATTAGTACACCGGAAAATCTATTTGATAACTCAGCATTCATAATTTAGACATAAAAATTCTTAGCTATTTTGACTTCAAAATAGGCACAGAGATTGAGTTCCCATACATGGTGATGAAAATCTTGATATTGGAACTACCTGATTGTCAAAATAGGTTAATAACAATAAATATTATTAATCCTATTTTGATAGTGATTGAGTATTCAGAAAAGCTAAATAATAGTTTAATTTTTCTAATTTTAAAGAAGATGAGAATTCACTCATTGTTTCTTTGATGTTGAAAATAGGGTAGCCCCTTCATATAGACTTGTGTGATAAACCCAATTTTGCTCTCCATTGGTAGTTGTGGCAATCCAACCGGGAAAATTGCCAGGTGTACAAATATCTTTAGGAACACTTACTGGAAAGCCACGACAGCTGTCTGTCCATACTTTTTGTTCTACCCAAAAGATTTTGAGGTTGGCAGGGGGTGTTTCTGTGGCAGGATAGACATCTTTCAATACACCTCTGACCAGCTTTCTAGGAAAACTTTCTGGGCCATTCAACTTCAAACCGCGTCCGGTTGCTACATGATAAACCCAGCGTTGTTGATAGCCTTGGGCAACTACTCGCCACCCTGCCAAACCAATCTCAGTACAGGCTGTTCCTGGCGGGGCAATATCTAAACAACCATTCAAAATTCTGGGTTCAGCACTCACAACTTGCAGCGCAGCTAATGGAATAGCTGTACGCTTGGACATATCTTGCAAAACGGCGTTTGCAGTTCCTTTTGTGAAATTAGGTGGTATTTTCAGATTGATTTGGCTGGCTGCAATATCAAATAAGACTGAATAAGACAAACCTGTGCGATATACCCAGCGTTGCTTTGTGCCATCAGTGACAGTGACTTGCCAGCCAGGTGTTTTGGCAGCAATACAGGAGATTAAACCTGGCAAACCAAAGCAGCCATTATCCCAAGTTTTGTTTTCCGCCCAGTAAATTTTGAGTCGGGAAATCGGTAAACCAGAACGCCAAGATGCTTCTTCTAGAACTTCATTGGCGATCGCAGGCGATAAACTTGCTTTAGCATTCAACTTAAAGCCATAATTTTGGGTTGCATGATAAATCCAACGATTTTGTCTGGCTGCGATCGTGACTTTCCAACCACGAAGACCAATGGCGCTACAAAGTTGATCTGGTGGTGCAACATCCAAGCAGCCATTGAATAAAGCTTCCTCCGTAGTAAGAATCTGCACTTCTGGCTTAGGTACAAATGATCGCCAAGCCATATCTTGTAATATTTTGTCCCTAAGGGATGTTGGTAAACTTGCACCTTTTGTTTCTGGTTGAGTTTGTGCTGCACGACTAGGGAAGTTATTGATGACGAAGATGCTGGCTAATAAAACTGTCATCCAAAATTGAAGATGCGATGGCCGGATCAATTTCTGCTCCTTTTTTACTGTTATGTTACTGAGTTAAATTTGCTGGAAACTAGAGATTCTTAGCTTGCGTCAACTCAGTATATAGAGAATATTTCAGCTTTATGCTATGCATTTTATGCAACTTATGAAGTCATTTTTAGTGACGCAGCTAAATAATAAAACTCATTACTTAGGTTGGAGAACTGAGAATGGCTTGTTGAGCGCTGATTTGACTGCGATCGTAGTTATGGAAAGAAAAGAGTCATTAGAAAATATAAAAAAAGCCTGGAATATTAATTGCAAAACCGAAAAAATCAAATCATATTCATCAAAGAATATTGTGTGAAAATCCGATTTTGCCTTAATTTTAAGTTCACATTATATAAATTACAAATAACCTAATTTTCTGCCTTCTGCTTTATTTATGCATAGTTGTTTGGTAAACCTTAATTAAACGATTAATACCTTTGAAACTATAACTTCCCATTTCTTGAAAGTCTAAGGGTTGTGAAAGCATTTTGTAAGTAACTTCACTAATCACGCATTCACCTGGAGGGCAAACAGCTTCCATGCGTGCAGCCAGGTTAATAGTAGCCCCTAAAGCCGTATATTCTACCCGTTGAGAGCTACCAACATCTCCCACAACTGCTTTACCGCTATTAATCGCAATGCGTAATTGTAGAGGTTCTTGCCAAAAACCATTCATATTCAGACGTTCTAAGCGAGTTAGCATACCCTTAGCAGCCGCAATTGCACGTTCGGCATGATCCGGTTGGGGTTCGGGAGCGCCAAAGAACGCCATAATACAATCACCAATATATTTATCTAAAGTGCCACCATAGCCAAACACTTCTTGCAGCATCTCTTCAAATAAATTATTAAGTAATTGAGCGATCGCGGTTGGTGTCACTCTTTCAGAAATGGCAGTAAAACCAACCAAATCCGCAAATAAAATGCTGATTTCGCTTTCTGCGGGAGATAAACGCCCATCTGGTAACCTACCTACAGATATTAACTGCTGAACTACAGCCGGAGAGTGATAACGTTCTAGCCTGTGACGAATTACTTCTTCGTTTTTGAGTTTATCTACTAATAGCCAGCGTTGCACGCTAGAAGCTACAAGGTTAGCTAAAGCCGAAAAAAAGCTAAGTTCTTCTTCACCTTCATTAGCCCAATGGTACGAAGACAGATGTGCATCTGCGTAGAGAACGCCAACAACTTTATTCTCATCCCATAACGGCACCGCCATGACGCTGCGAATTCCTTTAACCAAAACGCTGTGTTCTCCAGAAAAGCGTTCATCTTTATGGGTATCAGCAGATTGAATGACAACTTTTTCTTCAAATACCTTTTGGCAAATACTACGACTAATCCAACTACCATCAGCTGCTAGATTTTGTTGTTGGGAAGCGTTTCTGGTAGCAGCATTCATCAATTCCAGATTTCCCCCACCATTGACATCAATTAATAATCCCAAGCGATCGATGCTGTCTAGGTAACGAAACACCACTTCTTGCACTTGGAAGAAAATCTCTTCTATAGATGTGGCTGCACAAAGATTTTTTGCGATATCTACCAAGTCTTTAAGTCGGGCAATGGTTATATCCTTATTGTTGATATCACCATCCTTGCTATCAGCTTGTATCCATTGCTGTTGCAGTTGTTTGACGTTCCGTAGAATCGTTTTTTGCTCAGTATTATCCCCATCCCGTTCCTTGATTGGCTCACGCTTACTCATCGGCTGTGCAGCAGGATCTAGAACAAAAACAAGTAAACTCACATTACCCAACCAAACAACATCACCATGATGCAACTGTTGTGGACGAGTAAGTATACGTTCATTTACTTGCGTTCCATTTTTACTACCCATATCCGCAATAGTCCACACCCCATCAGCAGTTTTCACAATCTGGGCATGGTTACGGGAGACTCCCCCAAAAGGTAGATATAAGCTACATTCCGGTAAACGGCCAATAGTAAATACATCTTGATCTACTGAAACCGTTGTTTCAGTATTTCCCTCTTGTAGACGTAGTTTGAGTTCAGTCATGAGTGTGAAATATCTGTTCTGGAATTTGGAGGTTAGAGCATGTCTAAGACTGGGAATATATTAACTATCAGCCCTTGGCTTTATCTTTATGGCACTATTAATGGCATTTCGACAACTATAAATCTAGTGAATATTACGGAACAATTATATTCAGATATACATCAGCGTTATGAAGAAATTCCCAATAAACTTCTTCTTTTAGGAAAAAGTGTATTCTAGTTAACAGTTAACCTCAGTCCAGCTATACCATGATCGGCAGATTACTAGACCACCGTTACCAAGTGGTCGAACTATTAGGCAAAGGCGGATTTGGTCATACTTACATAGCCCTAGATACTCGCCGTCCTGGAAACCCAACTTGCGTCGTTAAACATCTTAAACCTGTTACTAGCGACCCCGAATTTTTGCCATTAGCTAGACGCTTGTTTAATAGGGAAGCCGAAACTTTAGAAAAGCTGGGACACAATGACCAGATTCCCCGACTTTTGGCTTACTTTGAGGAAAACGAAGAATTTTACTTAGTGCAAGAGTTGATCGAGGGACAACCACTGTCGTTAGAAGTAGCCGCTGGCAGGTGGAGTGAAGAGCAGGTAATTAAACTACTGCAAGATGTTTTACCTATCCTAGAATTTATTCATAGTCATGGGGTGATTCATCGAGATCTCAAACCCGAAAATTTAATCCGTCGTGCTTCTGACAATACAATCGTCTTGGTTGATTTTGGGGCTGTAAAACAAATTAAGAGTTACTCACTGATGACTCCAGAACAGCTTAAAAACGACACTGTTGCTGTTGGAACCCCAGGCTATATGCCAAGTGAGCAGGGACAAGGCAGGCCACGTCCTTGTAGCGACATTTATGCACTAGGTATGACTTGTATCCAAGCTCTAACAGGCTTGAATCCCAAGCAATTAGGAGAGGATGCCGTCAGTGGAGAGATATTATGGCAGCATCATGCTCAAGTCAGCGATCAATTGGCATCAATCTTGAATAAGATGATCCGCCATTACTTCAAATACCGCTATCAGTCAGCAACCGATGCACTCCAAGCACTCACTTCCATAACTAATGCCAACACACCCGCAGCTGTAGCAGCTGTTGTCACCCAAGTGGTAGGTCACTATTTGAAAGATGGCTATGTGACTGCAACCAAAGTGATGCACTATCTACAGGAACTGGCAAAGCCTAGCTACATTCCGCCAGATAACGAAACTTCCTCTGGTTCTACACCACAACTTATCACCGCTCCATCTACCCTAAGAGCCTCTGAGGCCCAGAATGAACTGTTAACTATGACTACCAATCCAACGCGATCGCCTAGTAGTTCGCCGTTTCACTGGCGTTCTATTCCTAAATCCTCTCCAAGATCCCGATTGCTAATCGGGGCTGGTGGAGCGATCGCAGTAGTTGCGGTTGGTATCATGTCTGCTAATCACTCACAAAAACCATCTTCAGAGCCTGCTCAAAATGAAGTTAAGCAAGTAGCAAATGATCCAAATCCACCTGAACAGAAAAAAAGTTGTCTGATGGTTGTTAGTTCATCAAACTTACGCTCTTTATCTGGATCTGGACAAAGGAAAACAGGCAAAGTTGTGAAAGCAGGTACTAAAGTCACAACAACTGGCAGAACAGAGGGTGGCTGGATAGAAATTAGTTCTCCAGAGCCAGGTTGGATTTGGAAAAGTCGGACAAAAAACTCCTGTCCTAATAAATAGCAAAACTATCGATTTTACAATTTAAGCAATCGATTCAACCTAACAACCCAGATCAAACCTGACAATTCTATAATTACGAATTACGAATTATGAATTAATTGGGCGGTACTTCCAAAGGAATTTCACCCAATAACCCTTTACGATAATCTGTTAACAGATGCCTAGCGGCTCTTTCCACATCACCTGTGTAGCGATGTTCTGCTAAAGCTTGCAAATATGCTTCTCCTGTGTGGGGTGAAGAGTCAAGTTCGTAGCGGGCTTCTAATGGTTTTTGTGGTAATAAATTAGTAGCTACATCATGTAGATAATTAAGTATGTTTACAAGTTCTGATGCTACTAGTTGATTATCGTAAGATGCTTCACCAATATCATCGCAAATCGCTAATTTTAATGCGGCTTCTTGATCTTCCAGCTTCAGAGGAATAACACCAGGAGCATCTAGTAATTCTAACTGGTCGGAGATTCGCACCCAGCGGAGTTGACGAGTCACACCAGGACGAGCTGCACTTTCAACTACCCGTTTACCCAACAGACGGTTAATTAACGCTGATTTACCAACATTAGGAAAACCAATCACCACTGCGCGAACTGGACGGGGTAACATCCCGCGATCGCGTCTTCTTTGATTGAGTTCTACCCCAGCTGCTTGTGCTGCTTTTAACACTGCTGCTACACCTTGACCATGTTGAGCGTTGGTAAAATATGCTACTTCTCCCTGACGTTTAAAATAATCACCCCACAGCGATCGCACTTGGGGAGAAATCATATCCACCCGGTTCAGCACTAATAACCGCGTCTTATTTCCTACCCACTCACCGATTTGGGGATGGTGTGTCGCTAAGGGAATACGTGCATCTCGTACTTCCAGTACAACATCTACTCGCTTTAGCTGTTCTTTTAGATTCTTTTCAGCCTTGGCAATGTGACCCGGATACCATTGGATCACGTTTAATTTATAGTTTTGAGTTAAAGCCATTGGTCATTTGTCCTTTGTCATTGGTCATTGGTCATTTGTCATTTGTCATTCGTCCCTAATAACTCATGATTCAGGACTCATAACTTTGTGTAACTGCTTGATGTAGAATCAAACGATTGCCATCGGGGTCATAGGCATAGATTTCTCTACCGTGGGAAGCAACTGTAATATTTCCGGGTGGGGGATAACCCAACTCCGTAAGGTGAGCGATCGCAGCTTCCAGGTTACTCACCTCTAAACACAAACTTATCTTACTTTTGGCTGTAGTTTCAAATTCAGCCTCGTGTGTGCTTTTAGGTTTAAAAATACCTAGCCGCAAACCAGAAAACAGAAATTCAGCATAAACATTGGGAATCAGAGTTGTAGGATTTTGCCCCAAAACTTGTGTATAGAAACTCACTAAACTTTCAAAATTCGCAGTTGCAAGAGCGACAAGTACATCAGTGTATTGAAAAATCATATTTTTTCATAACTAGCTAGGCATAAACAAATTACAGTTTGTAGCTAGGACTTTTTTCATTTGACTAAGTTTTTCTTAACCAATAATTAAAATGCATCAAATTTCATTTGATTAATGAACGCATGGAATAATAGAGAAGCAAAGCATCTTTGCCCAAAAAACCGGATTAATTAGTGAGGATATTCTCAATCCTGAATTATCTGTTCTGACTCTTTTTATGACAATTAGAGCCGAAACAAGAAAAAACCGACTGGCTGTATCGCTCTACCAGTCGGCAACTATCTTAGTTTTCAGGAGTAGACAATAAAACGAAGAATGTTCTAAAACATTGCCTTATAATTGCAAAAGTTAGGTAACGGTATTTTAATTACCTACTTGTTCTACCTAATCTTTAGCTTGTATCGAATTAGACAGGCTTTAGGTTATTTTCAGCGTTTTTGCCTATAATTGGTAGATGCGATAGCCTTATTTTTAATGCTTGTAAGGGTTTTTGCGTAAAACCCAGCTTGATTACAAGTATACCTTGACCTTCTAAATAATCAAGGGATTTGTTCCACTTTTTTAACTGGCTGAAAAATTCTATGGCTTCTCACGAAAGTGATGTAAAAGATACTCCAGCGTCCTCAAAAATATGGCGTAGTTCGCAGGAAAATCTGATTTTAATTGCGATCGCTCTATGTTTGGCATTTGTGATTAGGACTTTTATTGCCGAACCGCGCTACATCCCTTCTGATTCAATGTTACCCACTTTACATACAGGCGATCGCCTGGTTGTGGAAAAAATCTCTTACCGTTTTCATCCTCCCAAAACTGGAGATATCATTGTTTTTCAGCCGCCAGCAGAACTCCAACGTCGCGGATATCCTCAAGACCAAGCTTTTATTAAGCGGGTAATTGGTGAGCCTGGAGAGGTAGTAAGCGTTGCGCGTGGAAAAGTTTACCTCAACGGTCAAGCCTTGCAAGAAGAGTACATTGCTGAACCACCAAATAGTCCTTACCCGCCACATACAGTTCCAGAAGGCGAATTTTTTGTTATGGGAGACAATCGCAACGACAGCAACGACTCTCGCTACTGGGGTTTTTTGCCCAAAAGAAATATTATTGGTCGAGCCACATTTCGGTTTTGGCCTCTTAACCGAGTGGGATTTATTTAATTAGTCCGTAGTCAGTAGTCAGTTAACAATAAACGAGCTGATAACTGACTACTCAAAATTTTAAATAATACATTAACTGAGCGATCGCATCTGGTGATAGTGCTAAGCGCTGCTGGAAATCAACTAAGTTGCGGTAAGGCCCAGCAGATAGACGATTTTGCACCACTGCTTGCGCCAGAGATATATCGATAAAAGGTATTTTTGCCAGGTGTTCAACTGTGGCTAAATTTGGATTCACCAAAGGTGCAGGACAATCTAAAGATTCTTCGTCATAGTAAACAAAATTCAGCAATGGCTTTATTGGCTTTAGCCGCTGTACAGGAATAGCTAAAGCCGCCGCAATATCTTCAATACAATAGAATTTAACACCTGAATGTGAAATTTCCACCAGCGATCGCGCTTGGTGAATTGACAACCCAGGTAAGCGTAACCAGTCATCTACAGTTGCTTGATTGGCATCAATCTGAATACCCAGTTGTACCGCCATCTGAAGTTCCTCCCCAGATTGTAGTCTGTAGTACGGGTCGTTGAGGAGCTTGGCACGAAGTTTTTGCAACCTAGAATTTAAAGGTAGCCAGTTTTTCATAATTTTCGCTGGTTTCAAGAAATTTGGTCTAGCATCTGGCGGCGCTTTTGCTCAAATTCATACTCAGAAATCAGTCCATCTTGGCGCAAGGCATCTAACTCACGCAAAGCTTCAGCGATTGCCCCAACCTGATTGCTGACTTGCTGTGAGTTCTTAATTGCTGACTTACCAAAATTAAAATTACGATCAAAAGCTTCTTCGTCTTGAGCTAAGTACCAAACTCCCTCAATAGCGCTAGCTACCTTGGGAATGGGCGTCCAAGAAAGCAAAACATATAACAGTCCCCAGAAAGGCTGTCCTAGATAAAACTTATGTAATCCTGAAATTGTTAGCGTGCCGGAAAAAGCTAAAATAGCGGCAACACTGCGGCTTTTGCGCTTAGTTAACATATTCCTCAATTCACCATTACCACATTTCCTACAATTAGATAGTCATCGTAGCAAAGTACCTGGATAAGTGCTGTATTGGTGCTCTCCTACTGAACCGCCAACATATAAATCTATTGTATTGATTTCCGCTATAGGGGAGCCGCTACTTAGATGTAGGGTATATTCAGATCAACTCTACCCAGACAACTTGTCCAAATCCATTGTGTTTCTTAGCTTATTTCATCCTCTTTTATGTATTATCGTATAATACAAGTAAGCTAGAAAAATATTTAAAAGATTAATACATCTAAAAACAAAATTTTAGATCGAGTAAATCTTCATCAACAAATTGAAATTATAGATTTTTAGTTTACTTAATTGTTTCACAACCTTGATCTATTGCAGCCAATATTTGTGATTCTCATAATTCCGCAAGTTAGAGCCTAGCCAGTAAAACGGAGATTAGATAAAGACAATAATGTTCAACCAGTTTTGAAAAAATACGCTCGACGTCATTACCAACGAGCTATTCAGTATGCCAACCTAGCGAACTGGACAAGAGCAGTAGAAGAACTGCGCGATGCTATCAAGCTAGAACTACAAAATAGTGACTATCATGCATTACTCGGCGTTGTACATCTCCAACAGAATTTTCCGGGAATGGCAACGGTTTATATTCCTCAAGCATCAAAACTTAATCCCCAACACCCACTAGCTTTAAAGTACGCTTGCAAGTTGAACATTAAACCAAATGACAATGTAAATCCCAGATCAATGGCAACGTCTGTGAGCATTGCCGCTTTATTAAGTTTGTTTGTAACGCAGCAACAGTCTTGAGTCAAGTGTTGAAATTTCGGTAAATAATAGTAATAGAACCGAAGCTTATTCCCTAGATTAGTACCCTAGATTAGAATAAAAATATAAGCAAAACCATAATTTACTGAGTGTTAGCACTCAGTTGAATATTAAACAAAATGGGATTCTTTGACTCTGAGATAGTTCAGCAAGAAGCAAAGCAGCTGTTTGACGATTATCAAGCGCTAATCAAGCTTGGTAACAACTACGGCAAATTTGACCGTGAGGGCAAAAAGCTGTTTATTGAGCAAATGGAAGCCATGATGGATCGCTATCGCATCTTTATGAAGCGCTTCGAGCTCTCAGAAGATTTCATGGCGCAAATGACTATGGAACAGATGAAAACTCAGCTAGGTCAGTTTGGGGTTACTCCTCAGCAAATGTTTGAGCAAATGCATCTCACCCTACAGAGGATGAAAGCCGAGCTAGAAAAACAGCCCTGAGCAATTTTAGATGTTGGATTTTGGATTAATTGCCAATCCAAAATCCAGCATCCGAAATTATTGGGCTTTGGGGCGAGTAAATTGCGAGGGCGATTTAAAGCTCTCTGCTGGTACATCCTTGAGCGCCTTTTGCATGAAGTCGCGCCAGATGGGAGCTACCATCACGCCACCTGTAGCTCCGTGGGCTAATTGTCTGTTGTCGTCCCTACCTACCCAAACAGCAGTAGTTAACTGGGGTACTGTACCCACAAACCAAATATCCTTTTCTGAGGATGTTGTACCCGTCTTACCCGCAGCGGGGCGACCTATAGCAGCATTTTTACCAGTACCATCAGTAATTACCGATTGCATTATATTGAGAATTGCTGCCGATGCCCAAGGATCGAGAACTAACTGAGGCTTGGGTGTGTTGTCTAGTAGAACATTGCCGCTACTATCCGTAACGCGCGCAATTACCGTTGGTGGTGACTGCCAGCCATAATTGGCAAAGGTAGCATAAGCACTAGCCATTTCTAGAGGTGTGACACCAATTGCTCCTAGAGGCAAAGAAGTCACCGGCTCCATCGGACTCATAATCCCCAAGGTGCGGCAGGTTTCAATGACTTTATTCATCCCTACAGCCTTACCAAGTTTAATCACAGGGATATTGCGCGACTGGGCAAGCGCAGTGCGGATTGACATTGCTCCCGAAAAGCCACCATCATAGTTCTTCGGATAGTACCAACCATCACCATCTCGATAGCTAACTGGAGCATCGACAACTGTTGTGTCTGGTGCAAATTTTCCTGAAGCAAAGGCGGTGTAGTAAACAAAAGGCTTAAAAGAAGATCCTGGCTGACGCTGAGCTTGGGTGGCACGGTTGAATTCGCTAGTTTTGGAATCTACGCCGCCTACTAAAGCTTTGATAAAATGTGTCCGAGGGTCAATTGCCACCAGGGCCATTTGATTCTTAGATAGCCCTTCGCCTTGGAGTGTTTCATGCCACTTAACGACAGTTTGCTCTGCCATTTTTTGGAAGTCAGCATCAACTGTAGTTTGGACTCGCATACCACCTTTGAGCAGTGCGTCGCGTCCAAACTTTTTCGCCAATTCTTGGGACACAGTATTGGTTACATAAGGTAAAGCACTACCTTGAAACGACCGAATTTTACCAAGTTTGATTTCTTGTTTAAGGGCATCGTCGTACTCTTTCTGACTAATCCAATTCAAGTCCAGCATCCGCCCTAAAACTTCCTTTTGTTTCTGTTTTGCCAGTTTCATGCTGACAAATGGGCTAAATTCTTCTGGCGCTTGAATTAAACCAGCCATCATTGCCGATTCACCCAAGGTTAAAAATTCTGATGACTTGTTAAAGTAACTACGTGCTGCTGTTTGCACACCATAATTGTTATGACCCCAATAAACTTGATTGAGGTACATTTCCAATATTTGGTCTTTGGAAAGAATTTGCTCTAAGCGAATTGCCAGCACTGCTTCCGCTATCTTGCGGGTAAAGGCACGCTTTTGAGACAAAAATATGTTTTTAACTAGCTGCATCGTGATGGTAGAGCCACCTTCCTTGACTCCACCAGCTATCGAGTTAACAACTATGGCACGGCCCACACCTGTAGGATTGATACCGTGGTGATTGTAGAAATGACCATCTTCGCTGGCTAATACTGCCCTTTTGAGATTTGGGGAAATTTTATCTAAAGGTACAACTTCTCGGTTGGCTTCCCCATGAACGCTCGTTAACAGTTTGCCTTTTAGATCATAAATATAAGTAGTTTCTGAAGGAAAGAAGTTACGTAATTGCCTGACATCCGGCAAATTACGGAAACTTATAGCCAAGCCCACCAATCCGCCCGCTACAATTGAACTTGTCAGCATCGTGATTGATAATAGAGTTCCGCCAGCTACCTGACCTACTCCTTTCAAAAACTCAAAACCTGATGAAGCCTTATTTTGGGCTTCCTTGTCTTCAAAAGTCCTAGACGACACGGCGATTTCACTTCCTCACTCGTAAATATAAATGTAATTGATTTGGTGAAGCAAGGCGGTTGATTTTTTGCAATTATAGTAGTTTGGCAGATAAGAGAACGGACAAATTGCCAGTGAATACAACCAACCCAACTTCTCCAGCCCAAAGCTTAATTAATAGCGAATCTTCTAGTATGGCGCAAGATTTTACTTGGTTGCGTCGTGGTATTGTGGAAATTTTCCCACAACCAACTGATGCTGACAACGAAAGTGAAAGTTTAGAAAAGCGCTTGGCAACTACAAGCAGACCTTTAAGGGTCAAATTGGGCATTGATCCAACGGGTGCTGATATTCATCTTGGTCATAGCATACCGGTAAGAAAACTGCGAGCTTTTCAAGATGCAGGTCATACAGCAGTTCTAATTATTGGGGATTTTACGGCTCGCATTGGCGATCCGACTGGTAAGTCTGAGGTGCGTCGCCAACTGACAGAGGCAGAGGTAGCGCAAAATGCCCAGACTTATCTTGATCAAGTACGTCCTATATTGGATTTTGACACACCTGGGAGATTAGAGGTACGCTATAACTCCGAATGGCTTTCCCGACTTGATTTGGGGAAAATTTTAGAGTTACTCTCTACGATGACGGTGGGGCAGATGTTGGCCAAGGAAGGATTTGCAGAACGTTATAAAAAAGAGAATCCGATTTTCCTTCATGAGTTCCTTTATCCGTTGATGCAGGGATATGATTCGGTCGCAGTTGAGGCAGATGTGGAGTTAGGCGGGACTGATCAAAAATTTAACATTGCTGTGGGGCGAGATTTGCAACGTCATTTTGGACAAAAACCCCAGTTTGGATTACTGCTGCCGATTTTAATTGGTACAGATGGTGTGCAAAAAATGTCTAAGTCTTTAGGTAATTATGTGGGCTTATCGGAACACCCATCTGAGAAATATCAAAAATTGCAGGGAGTTCCCGATCAACTACTAGAACAATATTTTGAGCTATTGACAGATTTAGCTTTAGAGAAACTGCCCGAAAAACCACGCGATCGCCAATTACTTCTAGCATGGGAAGTTGTCAACCAATATCACGGCGAAGCAGCGGCGAATAAGGCTAAAGAAGTAGTAGACAGTGGTGGACAAAAAGGTGCATTACCAGAATTTTCTCTAGCTGGCATATCCCAGTTTCCCGTCAAGTTGGCTTATCTGCTCAATGCTAGTGGCTTGTGCAAAAGTAGTGGGGAAGGAAAACGCAAAATTCAAGAGGGTGGGGTGTACATAGATGGCGATCGCATTACTAATGTCGATACCACTTTTGAGCAGCCTAGTGACTTATCTGGGAGAGTTTTGCAAGTGGGGAAAAACAAGTTTGTGCGCTTAGTATCTTAATGTATGAAATGAACCCCGATATAGACACGAAGTGGCTTCCCGCAGGGTACGCCGATAAACGCCGATGAAAGCCGAGCAGCGAATTATTATACCTTTGGATGTGTCAGATTTGCAGAGTGCGATCGCCCTTGTGGATCGACTTCCCCAAGTTGGTTTCTGGAAAGTTGGTTTGGAGTTATTTACCAGCACTGGGCCTAAAATCCTCGAACTGCTTAAGTCCCGGCAAAAGCGCATTTTCCTGGACTTAAAGTTTCATGACATCCCCAACACTGTTGCTGGTGCTTGTCAGGCTGCGGCTCGTTATGAGGTAGATTTGCTGACAATTCATGCTACTGCTGGTAAGGATGCCTTAAAAGCGGCAACTGAGGCAGTACAAACAGGGGCAGCACAGACGGGTGTTCAACCGCCAAAATTAATTGCTATTACGCTGCTGACAAGTATTTCTGCTAGGCAGTTGGCATTCGATTTAAAAATTCCCGTAGAACTGCCAGAATATGCCCTAGAGATGGCACTAATAGCTCAAGAAACCGGATTAGATGGGGCAGTGTGTTCACCTCAAGAAGTAGCACAACTACGACAAACTTGCGGGGATGATTTTCTGTTAGTTTGTCCCGGAGTCCGCCCTACTTGGTCAGACAAGGCAGATCAAAAGCGATCGCTCACTCCTGCACAAGCAATCAAAGCGGGTGCCGATTACCTAGTAATTGGGCGTCCTATTACTACTGCTGCTGACCCTGAGTTAGCTTGGAAGAGAATTTCTGAGGAGATAACCACAGTGGCATGAAGGCAGGAATAAAGAAGACGCGGGGACAAAGAGACACGAAGACACGGGTAAACCCCACCAAACAAGGAATACTTTTTTTTGCCTCTAAGGATAAATCCGCTTTCGTGAAAGCATTCGCATTCAACGGAAGATATTCTTCATTATCCGCGTCCTCTTCAATCAGAAAAGGCAAGGGTAGCTTATGGTTTACTGTTTGTGGCTTCTGGCTGGTAATAGCAAGTAGTATTGATAACTTAGCATTGTCGCAGAACCCATCTCCGTCACCGGATAAAGGTGTGATTAATAATAAGGCAGCGTCTTCTTGCTCGGAGCATAATTTAGATAGTTTAACTACTTATCTATTACGGGATTTACCTAGTTATACCAACCGGGTTACGCAACGTGCCCGCCGTCGTAGCAGAAGTAGTGAAGTTTACAGCTACATGCTAGTTGCAGGTAGACCTGAGTTTACGCCTTTGCCCCTGAATCCTGGGATTGACACCGCAGATACCTCCAAAAGTACAGCATCAGGAGTCGACCAAGTATTCTTTACTACTTTAGAGCGGCAGTATATAAGTGGAAAAGCGGTGGAATTACAAGAATTCCATTGGCTACTGTTGACTAAAACTCAAAATGGTTGGCGTTTGGTAATGATGTTTACCCAAACTGGTTCATCTCCAAAGCAACAACCGCCGTCTCCGCCACGAGATAGTAGCAACAGCGCTATTGCGCAAGCGATTAATATTTGGCTGCGGGATTGTCAGGCAGGAAGTATACGGATGCGCAGTAAACCTTTTTAATGAATTTCATCATATTTAGCACGAACTGCCTGTATGTCTTGCCACATCAACCATTTGGGACCGCCTACTTCCCGAGAAGGGTTCCGCAGTAAGTAGGAAGGGTGGAAAATTGGCATACACAAACGTCCTTGCCACTCTATCCACTGTCCACGAATTTTAGTAATACCACGCTTATCGCCTGTTAAGCCTTTAACCGCAGTTGCACCAGTTAACAAAATAATTTTTGGATCTACGAGCCGAATTTGTTCCAATAAGTAGGGCAAGCAAGCCGCCATTTCTTCAGTAGTAGGAACTCGGTTCTCTGGTGGACGACATTTATTGATATTGGCAATATATACATCATTCTCAGTACTTAAACTCACAGATGCCAATATTTTCTCTAGCAGCTGCCCCGATCTGCCTACAAATGGTAAACCTGTTTCGTCTTCATTTTGCCCTGGTGCTTCCCCCACAACCATAATTGGTGCCTTGAGGTTCCCACGCCCAACGACAGCGTGAGTACGATTGTCTCCCAAACCACAACGGTGGCACTGATTGCAGTGCTGTGCCAACTCAGTCATGTCAGAATAGGTATTGGCAGGTATGGGAATTTTGGCGTCTGTAGGAATCAGATCTCTTTGATTGAAGCTTGAATCGTCAAATAGGCTGAGTTGGGTTTCGCTGCTCATGACAATCTGGAAGTTGGGGTCAGTAGCACCTGTCTAATTTAGGTGCAATACTTCTCCTGTAGGAGATTTTTTTGGAATCAACTGTTGCTGAAAATTGTTATTTACAGAACTTTTATTGTATCAGTTGTATCGGTTTATTTCAGCAGCAATTAGTCATGAGCAAAGCAAAAGTATTTTCAGTCAAGATCCATTGTTTGGTATTGCATTGCTTTGGCATAATCGCCTAAGGCGTAACAGGCAACTCTTAGACTGGCAAGGGCTTGTTCTTGACTGCGACGATCTTTGATAGCCTTGGCTAAGAGCAAACGTTGTTCATGGTATGTAATTGCTTTAGCGTAGTCACCTAATGCTTCACAAGCAACTCCTAAACTCCCTAGAGACTGTTCCTCACTTCGGTTGTCTTGAAGTTCTCTGGCTAATTGCCAACGCTCTTCGTAATAAATAATAGCTTTGGCATAATCACCTAAGGCATAGCAGGCATTACCCAAATTCTTGAGTACATGAACAGCACTACGCAGATTTTTTAGAGAACGTGATATGACTACACACTTTTCATAGTAAGCGATCGCTTTTGGGTAGTCGTCCAATGCATACCAAGCATTGCCTAAATTCTTGAGTACTTGTTCTTCACCCCAATTGTCTTGGAGTTCCTGGACAATTTTTAAACTTTGCTCTTGATACTTAATTGCCTTTGCAACGTTACCTACAGCTTTATAAACCAAACCCAGATTATTTAGAGCTGCGACTTGACTTCGCTTATCTTGCTGTTGCTGCGTGATTTTCAAACTATCTTCTAAAAACTGAATGGCTTTGTCATAGTCGTTGAGGTGACGATAAGCATTGCCTAAATGGGAAAGCACTTGCATCCGCACAGCTATATCTGAGGTGTCCTTCATTAAGGCAAGACATTGTTGGCAGTAGGAGATAGTTTTCTGGTAGTCCCCTGATGTATAGACTGTTAATGCTAAAAAGGAAAGCACTTTTTCCTGCTTTTGGGAATTCCCGACTGCTTGAAACAGCGCTAAAGATTCTTCTAAAGACTTTATTGCAGCAATTAAATCGCCAGCTTGCTGCTGTTTGACTCCTTGCCGCAGTAGTTTGGATGCTTCTAATAGCTGGGAGTTACTTTCTTGTGAAAAAATTGTTTCTTCTGATAAACCTTGGTCAAATTCATGGGCAATGGTGTTGCTCTTTCTTAATTTTCCATATTTTGTTGGAACTTTTAAGGGATCTATGTTTTTTCCGCCTGTAGACATCGACCAAGTCCTATGAAGTTTGGTGATATATTTTAGTATTCCCAAAATCTTCAGTAAATCTTCATGCAAGTAATTTATTCTTCCTTGATATCGACTACTGAACGATTTATTGGAATTTTGGTATTCCAAATTTGTTCAAATTCTGCCTTAGTAATGGCAAATTCTAGGAGATCCTCTTCATTGAATTGCTTATCGCATAACATACCATAGTCATCTGTTAAGTGGCTGCGATCATAAGACAAGATATTACCGTTTTCGTAAATTTCTATTTGCCTTACGGCATATAAATCATGCCCAACTTCCATAAAGTAAGTGCTAGTGCCCCAATGCTCGTATTCGCCTCCCAAGGATTCATCCCAAAACCATTTGCAATATCTCTTTTTGTTTTTTGAGAAAGACATAAATGCTTTCCTCCTTTGAGAGATGACTAATTTTTAGTTGTTTGTTATGCAAATATAATTGTTTTAAGTTTGAGTTAAGAGACCTTTAAAGATTAAAGTTAGTAAGTATGGTCAAAAGGTTATATAATACTCGAAGTCGCTATTATCTTTGTGCAAAATTAGGAATTCGTAATTAACTATTGGTAAGAGTTACAGACATTTCCAATTAGTGGTTTATTTCTGCCGTGCAGTACTATAAAAATCCGGTTTTATTTTAGAAAAGTTTCACACTCGTCTATCTAGCTTCTTTCATGTTCCCTGTTAACAGCTTCTATAAGTAACTTCACAAAACAAATAGAAGTTTCATAGCTAGCATACAAGCTTTAGCCTAATTCTCCATAAATAGGCAACAAAGGATGATTGATGCATAAACGCACTTTTACAGCAACAGGGCTACACCTTGAAATTGTTTGCTACTCAATACTTATTTTAGAACTTGGTGAGAGACAGTAAAGAAGAGAACAACATTATTTTACAGATATATTCCAACCTCTGCACTTTAGATGGAACGAAGTATTTCTCTAACTTCCATTAAAATTATTCCTAACATATTTTTACCACTCCCATCAGATCCACAACCCCAGTAAAAATCAATAGGAGAGTTTTCGATGATTTCTTCATTACCTGTGGAAAACAGAATTTCCTTAATATCTGCATGAGTTTCAAATTTGCGTAGTACAGCTTTGCGCATAATGTCGTCTTTAACTTGTTCCCAATCTTGGCGCAGAGGACGGCTTCTTTCACGCCCCATCCTTGCTGCTTCCTTAGGATTTTTTACTAACCGGATTTGTTCTACATGCAAGGTTCCAACGAATTTTTGTGCTTGGAAATAGTGTTCGCTGGTAGGCCAATATAACTCATCTAACTCAAACCCGTGGGGTGAGAAGTTCGAGAAACAGCCATATTGTTCGCGAACGGTGTAAAAATAAATTGTCATGGAATTTATAATAAGTTCTAGTTACTCAGTCTGCCAAAATCATCTCAATCGCCTTAATATAGCAGTCCTATTTCATTTGTGAAAAAATAAAGTAAATTTGTAGTTTGTTTTTCCTCTGTTCCCCTACCCTTCTCCTGCGGAGACGCTACGCGTAGCTTGCTTCCCCGGAGGGGTACGGGAACGCTTTCAGCGAACGGCTTGGTGCAGTTGCTGATGGGGGAAACCACGCCATTTGCTATCCTTCTCCTAACGGAGACGCTACGCGAACGGGTTCTCCTTTGGAGTACAAGCCGAGAAACCCGACGCCAGTTGCTACAACATCCCTTCGGGTGACGCTCGTTCCTCGGAGCGTCACCCGAAAGGCGTTGGAAACCCTCCCACAGCGCTGGATTCACTGCAACGCAGTGGCTCTCCTGCGTACCCGTCACTGCTTCACCTGTTCCCTGCCTTAACGAGTAATTTCACAACTCATTTAAGATTGCTATAGATAAACAGATGTGGTGTTAATTAATTGACGTCATCATTTGATTATCTAATATCAATTAGTTCACAAAATCTAACTATTTTCTAAAAAGTTCCTTTAAAAGTGCATGGTCTAAATTAAATAAGTTTACTTCAGTCTTTCCTATGAAAGGAAAGTGCACAGGGTTAAATATTTTAAGTCCTATGCTCACTGCCAACTAATTCCTTGGGTTCGTAGTGACGGCATCCCTGACATGGACCGTTGGGATTAACAGCACAGCGAATATAGCCGGATCTCGCATTAAATTTGCAGCTGATGTCGCCAACTAGATAACCCACCCCTTCTAGATAGTAGCGTTCCCCGTTCGACGAAGTCGTTCCCGAAGGGTAGGGGTTGCCGCAGGCATCGCCCTCAACTGGCCTAATATCTTGCCTTACCCGCACTCCCGTAACGTTCATAGCTGCTTGTCTCATCCTTAAACGTGTCCGCAAATGAGTTTTGCGGATTATCCACAGGGAGAACAGGGATGGTAGGAAACCAATGGCAATCACCAAAAGAGTCCTTAACACTTTTTCTTTACCTCTTTTATTTGCTGATTAATCGTCCCCGACATTGCACTATCGTTATTGTCGTGAGTGCAACTATTAGGACAGTTCCGCCTTTGCGCCTTGGAAGTAAAGTTTTTGCAGACGACAATGGCGTGTGGTACTAGCGACTTTGGGTAAGAATTATCGACTACCACTTTAATCAGCATAACTTTTACAGTTTATGGGTTGGGCTTTAGTTGCACCTTCATATCTTTAAGATTTGTTGATTAACAGTCTTGAGAAAAAATTATGGTTCTTCAGTTTTCTGTGCTACTACGATCGCCATTCTTTTTTTCGGCTTTGCAGACGAAGTTGCTGTGCTAGCTGTGCTGCTTCTCTTTCTGCATGAAAGATATCTACTTTTCGCATCGTCAGGATAAATGACTCGTCTGGCTTTTGTAGTACCCAAGGGACGCTAACTGGCAAATACTGACAAATGCTTTTGTATGGCTGACCTTTCTCTTGCAGTGTGCCAGCTATCGTTTTGAATTCCAAGATCATTGCTTCTAACTGCGCGGCCATTTGATTGATGCATTGCACTTGTGCTACTAAACGCTCCCATTCATTACCAATATCATTCTCTGGAAATTGCAATGGCGCGATCGCAGTAGTTATTGTTTTTACCTGTGGCGGTGAAATAGGCGTAGCAAAAGGTTTTTTGTCGCTGTCTTTAATTTCTCTCATGATTCCTCTGACAAGACTAATTGGCTGTTCAGGCATTTTAACAGTTAAATAGTATATTTGTACTATAAAAATTAGATTTCAGATTTGTGCCTTGAAAACCCGGCCTTGCTAGAAGTTTTATCTCACAAAAGAATTATATTTTGGATTAAAAAGGCTCAAGCATTCCTGCCTGAGCTGATACTTAAATTTAATTAATTTTCGTTTTCAATGGCTTATACCATTTTGGATTTTAGATTTTGCGAAAAGTTGAGGCAGTGCGGTCTTGGGGGTTCGCCCCCAATCCCCAGAGGGGACCCCGAGTCCCCCATGAGCAACTGCCGAAAGGGTTTTCCGGCTTGTTCGCTGTTCGGCGGAGCCGTTCCCGTTCCCCGTTGGGCGTAGCCCTTCCCGCAGGGTAGGGGTTGCCGAAGGCTAAGGTAAGCGTTCCCGCAGGGTAGCAACTGGCGTTACCAGGAGGGTTTCCCTCCGTAGCAAACTTTCCAAGACAGATTTTGGATTGTGAAACATTTATTGTATAAGCGTTTTAGATTTCCATCTGTCGCAATCATTTTTCAAATTAGTATTAGCTTCAATAGCTAAATTGATAACGCTTAGTAGCGGTTACGGAAGTTGTTGTTTCTACGTTCACCACCAAACGAACCTCTGTCTTCTCTGGGTTTAGCCTTATTCACTTTCAGGTCACGTCCCATCCACTCAGCACCATCAAGAGCTTCAATGGCAGCTGTTTCTTCAGCATCCGTACCCATTTCTATAAAACCAAAGCCACGCATACGACCTGTTTCACGGTCAGTAGGTAGCTGAACCCGCTTAACAGAACCATATTCTGCAAACACAGCGCTCAAACTCTCTTCTGTAACTTCGTAAGAAAGATTGCCTACATAAACTGACATAGATTATTCCCAAAATCATGAGTGTGTAGAGATTTAGATTTCGGAGAATAGTCTGTGAATACCAAAAGGAATAAAGCCTATGAATAATAAAAACAAACAAGGTCACCGAATTAACTCTCACTTTTCAGCATGACACAGCAGCCAATTATTGGGACCAAGTTGAAAAAACTGTTATAAAAAGTTATGGAAGCAATTAATAGCTACGTATAATTCATTTGCGTATATAGGAATCATCTTTGATTTTTGGAAAAAAGACATACTTATTTTTATTCTTTCTCTGCTACCTATTGCCTACCTCTAAGATTAAATTCATGAAACAAATAAGTTGGCTATATTATAAAAAAGTTAGACTTTTTATAAAGTAAACTTTTCACATCTGCTGGTAGCCTTCCCCAATACAGATAATTATAAATTTAATTATTTATTTGATAATTTTTCCGCCATTCTTCCAGATGCTCTATAGTTACTGATTTAGTTATTACATTTACACCATTACCTCGCCAATCAACTTCTGGATCTGTGGTAAAAACACCACACTCCAATTGCTCAGGTTTGATATGCCAATATTCACTGAATCGGCCTTTTAAAGTAATAACCTGCTCAAATACTTTGTTTCTATGCTTATTTCTTCTTTTTCTTTCTGTGGCTCCTGTTGCTTCTGTATCAATAAATTTAGTTTCTATTAAAAACAGATTACCTCGATTTGTAAGGTAAACAAAATCACATTTTCCTAAATCAGTATAATCTGCAATTGGTGACTTCTCAAATAACAACAATTCAGAGCATGAAGGAAAAAATTTCTTAAGATTTAGAAATAAATAAGCTTGTAATAGAAGTTCTTTGTCATATGGAAAAAAAATCACCCCTTCAAAAAATTTTTTGATATCTTCCTGCGTTTGGGGTTGAATTCTTTTACAATATGAGACAAATTTATCTAGATCATTGATGATCATCAAATCTTAGCTCCTTCCCCTGGCTATTGCCAAAATGGCATGGCATCAAAAGATACCATGTATTACGGGAAGATATCATCCGCATAAGTAACCAAAAAACAGACTAAACAGCCTTTTATCTCCGGCTATATACTGTTGACGGAGTAGTAAATCTTATGTCAAGCTAATTCAAAAAATCTCAGTAATGACGCTGTAAAGGTAGTATCTAATAAAACCTAGTTAACTTGTGATTTCCTGGTTTCAACTACCAGTAAGCGGTTTGATATGAGCTGGGAATCTGGCATTTTGAAGAGCGATAACAGCGCTAAGAGAATCTTGTACCCAAAATTGTCTACCAAAACGGACAAGTTGACGAGAATTTCCAGCTTGTACTATGCCAATCACAGGTATTTTTGCCTTGTCTTTGTCTCCTGATTGTTCTTTCAAAATATTTCTTAAGCGATCGCGTTCTTCAATGTTGACTGCTTGTAGGGGAGTTAATTCTACCATTACCAGTTTTACAGTATCAACTACTTCAGCATCTTCAACAATAAATTGAGTTTGTTCATCTCGTCGGTCGACTTTACCCCAAATAATCAATCTGGCATCAACTTGGAGCAAGGAACTAATACGTTCGTAATTTTTAGGAAAGACCACTGCTTCTGATTGAGAAGTTAAATCTTCAACTTGCAAAATTGCCATTGGGTCGCCTTTTTTGGTGATAACTTTCTTTACACCATTGAGCATGACAACAGCACAAAGCATTGTGTCTTCTCGTTGCTCACCAAGCTGTGACAGGTTAATTGGAGCTAAAACTAGAGATGATTGCTTAATAGATTTTAGAGGATGGTCTGATACATAAAAGCCCAAAAGTTCTTTTTCCATCCGTAATTTTTCTTGTGGAGGAAAATCGGAAACAGCTTGAGCTTTAGGAGCAATTTCAAACGCATTATTGGCAGTTTTATTATTAGTAGAAGCAAATCCCCCTAATAAATCAAAGATACTTCCTTGCCCGCTGGCTCTGTCTTTGGCACGGGATTGTGCCCAATCATAGACTAACGGTAAATCCTGCATGAGCTGGTGACGGTTGGGTTGGATTTTATCAAAAGCGCCACAAGAAATCAGCGACTCCAAAGTCCTGCGGTTAACAGCACGCAGATCCACGCGATCGCAAAAATCCCCCAGAGATTTAAACTCTCCACCTTCGTTTCTAGCTTCTAAAATAGAAGCGATCGCATTCTGCCCCACATTCCGAACTGCGGAAAATCCAAACAATATTTTTTCTGCTGCTGGCGTAAAATCTACACCAGAGCGATTAATATCTGGTGGTTCGATTTGAATGTTCATACTCATACAGGTGGCAATATATTTTTGCACCTTGTCGGTGTCTCCACTGTTAGCCGTTAACAGTGCCGCCATATATTCCAACGGGTAATTAGCTTTTAAATACGCTGTTTGATAAGTTACATAACCATAGGCAGTTGAATGTGATTTATTGAAACAATTGGAAGCTATCAAACCATTTTTGATAGCAAAATTATGGTCGCGCTCAACTCCAATGTCATAAACATTTTGTTCGCTCAATAATTTACGTGTAACTATTTTGACCATTTTTTTATTAATTCCTTAAGTAAATCTATAAAATGCTTTAATTTATAAAGTTATCAAGATTTTAAACTAGCCAATGCCCATACTACAAAATCTATTCCAGGGCGAACACTGCTATACTCTTACACGAAAATAGGCAAAATTTAGGTACTGGGAACTGGGGGAAATAACCAATGACGGCAGTTGCTCCACTTGGGGAAACCCCAAGACCGCACTGCCTCCCCCATGCCTAATTCTCAATGACCCATGCCCAATCATAATGTACTAAAATCAAGGACTTGAGTCACAAAGGGAGCAATCATGGCATCCATCCGCGAGTTGCACGAACAACTAATTAAAAAAGAACGTTCTGCCGTTGAAATTACCCAAGAAGCTTTAGACCGCATCCAAGCGTTAGAGCCGAAATTGCACAGTTTCTTGTGTGTAACTGCACCGCAGGCGTTAGAGCAGGCTCGTGCAGTGGATGCTAAAATCGCTGCTGGTGAAGAAATCGGACTGCTAGCAGGGATTCCTATTGGTATCAAAGATAATCTCTGTACCAAAGGTATTACCACCACTTGCGCCTCCCGGATTTTAGAAAATTTTGTGCCGCCTTATGAATCAACGGTAACGCAAAAACTAGCAGATGCTGGCGCTGTGATGGTAGGAAAAACAAACTTGGATGAGTTTGCAATGGGCAGTTCTACAGAAAACTCTGCCTACCAAGTCACTGCTAATCCTTGGGATTTATCGCGGATTCCTGGTGGTTCTTCGGGCGGTTCAGCAGCGGCGGTAGCGGCAGAAGAATGTGTTGTTGCCCTTGGTTCTGATACTGGCGGCTCAATTCGTCAACCTGCTTCGTTCTGTGGTGTAGTTGGGCTAAAACCAACTTACGGATTAGTTTCTCGTTACGGTTTGGTGGCTTATGCTTCATCTTTGGATCAAATAGGACCCTTTGGCCGCACAGTAGAAGATGCGGCAATATTATTAAATGCGATCGCAGGTTACGATCCCAAAGATTCAACTAGCCTCAAAGTAGAAATTCCTGATTATGCGGCTAGTTTAAAACCAGACTTGAAAGCTAGAAGAAAGCTGAGAATAGGTATCATCAAAGAAACTTTTGGTGAAGGCTTAGACTCAGTGGTAGAACAAGCAGTTACCAAAGCGATCGATCAACTGCAACATTTGGGAGCAGAAATTCATATAGTTTCCTGTCCCCGCTTCCGGTATGGCTTACCTAGCTACTACATCATTGCCCCATCGGAAGCTTCTGCCAACCTAGCTCGCTATGATGGTGTGAAGTATGGTTTGCGTGCTCCTGATGCAGAGAATCTGCTGTCAATGTACACTCGTACCCGCGCGTCTGGTTTTGGTACAGAAGTGAAACGGCGGATTATGATTGGCACTTACGCGCTTTCTGCTGGCTATTACGATGCTTACTATCTCAAAGCTCAAAAAGTCCGCACTCTGATTAAGCAAGACTTTGAAAGAGCATTTGAACAAGTTGATGTGTTAGTTTCTCCTACTGCTCCCACTACAGCATTTAAAGCTGGAGAAAAAACTACAGATCCCTTGAGCATGTACTTAACTGACTTGATGACTATTCCTGTAAACCTTGCGGGTTTACCAGGCTTAAGTGTACCGTGCGGATTTGATGAGCAAGGGCTACCTATTGGATTGCAGCTAATTGGCAGAGTGCTGCGAGAAGATCAACTGTTTCAGGTAGCTTACGCCTATGAGCAATCAACTTCCTGGCATATCCATCAACCACAATTTTCTTAAAAATAGAGGCTTTTGATGCAGGAATAGTATTCAAATACATTAATTATGACGAGCTACGAGATTCCCGAATTTTCAAAAATTCGGGAATTTTGCTTTATCAGTGCAATAAAACAATAATTTATCCGGGAACGGAACATAGAAAAGCTTTTGGTAAGACAGAGATCTGGATATTTTTTTAATTGCAATAGACATAGCACCACGATGTTTTTATCTGTGATGACGTAACCCACTATGAGACCTGCTTAAATTTCTCGTAAGTTGTTTATTCTCAGTCTTGTTTGAAAACTTACTTCTGGCATAGTGAATTTTTGTAAATTTTTGTATATAATCTTACTGATAACTCAAACTCATTAAAATTTTATGTTCGGGTTTATCTTAGCTGGAGCGTTTCTAAGCTACCAGGTAAGAAAATTGTTGTGTTTATAAATACTAGTAATTTTACCCAATTATGTACATGAGAATAGACAAGCTGCAACTACCATTAGATTTTTTATTAAAGGTACTACTTTATTTAGGTATTATTGCCGCGATCGCCTATTGTGGATTTTGTCTGTTACTTTTTATTCAGCAACCGCGGTTTATCTTTTTTCCTTCTAATGTCATTCAAGAGACACCAGCGCTGTTTAATGTTGCTTATGAAGAAGTTTGGTTACCAGTACCGATGCGATCGCGTAGAGTGGAACACATCCACGGTTGGTGGCTCAAAGCTAAGCACTCGAATGCCAAAGTGTTGCTGTATCTGCATGGTAACGGTATCAATATTGGTGCAAATATTGCTCATGCCTATCGGTTTTATCAACTAGGCTTTTCTGTATTGCTTATTGACTATCGGGGTTATGGACGCAGTGAAGGTACTTTTCCTAATGAAAGGAGAGTTTATCAAGATGCAGCCACAGCTTGGAATTACCTGGTACAGCAACTACAAATTCCACCAGGGCAGATCTTTGTTTACGGGCATTCTTTGGGAGGTGCAATAGCCATTGATCTGGCAGTCAAACATCCAAATGCTGCTGGATTAATTGTGGAAAGTTCTTTCACCTCCATTCGCGAGGTAGTAGCCTACAGGAACTTGTTTTGGATGTTCCCCGTCAATTTAATTCTGACACAGCGCTTTGAATCAAAAAAAAATTACCGAAGTTAAAAATGCCAGTTTTATTTATTCACGGCACCGCCGATTCGAGTGTGCCGTTTTTCATGAGTCAACAACTGTATGCGATTACGCCTGAAACCAAAAAGCTGATTTTAGTTCCTGACGCAGGACACAATGACGTAGCAGATGTAGCTGGTGGGGAATATATGCAATGGATAGATGATTTTGTTCAACAAGTTTATGCTCCCAGGTAATTAAATGGCTAATAAAAATTATGCAAAACGTTAACTACCTTATGAAAGCTATTATTCAAGTTTCTACATATAATAAATTCTCTTCTCAACTTTTAAACTATTTCTTATGGTAGGTTTATTGCCACTCTAGTTTAATATAATCTTGTTTAATAAAATCTCGTAATTACATTAATTTGTGCATCCATAGATACGTAGCGGCTCTACGCAGGCTACAGTAACTAATATGGTGGTATTAATATATTTAGAAAATCTTTTTATTTTGCAAATTTAGACCCAAACAGGTAAAAAAATAATATATAACAATCCGGATAAGTTAGCCAATAGTCGTAGAAATTATACAGGTGGAACTACTATCTACTCCAGTACTGGAAGAGAATAAAATTATGGCTATGACTCCTGTATATTTAGTAACAATTCCTGGAAATACTCCTATTGAAATTTCTCAAGATGAATTGCGATCGCTACTTGGCGAAATTGAAGCTGAATTGCATCGTAGTAAGGTTTATCGCCGTGCTTTAGCTACCTTACAGCAGTTGCTAGGATCATCAGCTGAGCAAGCCAAAATGTTATTTAAAGCTGTCAGTCGGGAAGCAATTGGTTTAGCATTTCAGCAATTTGCAACACATGGTCAGCAAGTTGCAGATAGTAGTCCAAAGGCAGATGTAACTAGTATTTCTGCCAGTGTTGAACAGGAAGATTTAAAAAATCAGACACAGCGATTAACAAGTATTAAATCACACGCACCAGAATCGATTGCAAATAGCAATAAGGGTAATTTACCTTCACAGACGAACACATCTGTAGATTTACCAAAAACTCAAGAATCTAAATTTCCAGCAGCATGGATGAAGCGGTTTAATTTAAATAAACAAACGTCTAATGCTGAACAAAATAAGCTAACCGTAGCTGAAGAATATGCAGTAAGTTTGCGTCAAATAAGTCAACAACTCCGGCAAGCTCGTGAGTCTAGAGGATTATCTTTGATGCAACTGCAAGCATATACTCTCATACCACTCCATCATATGGAGGCGTTAGAAAATGCTAATTTAGATTTATTACCAGAAGATGTATTTATTCGTGGTTTTATACGCATCACAGGCAATGCTTTAGGGCTAAATGGTACAGCCTTAGCAGCTTCTTTACCTAAACTTGAGACAGTCAAATCAGTTTTGCCTTCTTGGTGTCAAGCGAAAAAAGCGTCTGGGGTGTCGGGGCTTGAAATCCGCCCGATGCATTTGTATGTTGGTTATACAGCGCTCGTTGCTGGAGCAGTGGGAGGATTATCCTTAATGTCTCAACAAGCCAACTCCGACAAAACTCTGCATGTTGATGTGGATAGTAACCTCTCTTCATCGTTATCTCAGTCAAAACAGAAAACTGAAGCAACTGCTAAACCAGGAATCAAGTCTAGTACAACTAGTGTCATAGTCGGACCTGATATTTCTCCACCAGAAGCACTTTAATTAAGATAAAAGAAAAAACTCTTCTGATTAATTTTGACATAGCGTAGGCGTAGCCCGCCGTAGGCATCGCTTTTTTGCACTGCTTGCGGATGGGCGATCGATCGCATTTTAGTCTAATGATTTTTGTCGAATAAAATTCCCGACTTCTGCAAGAAAGTCGGGAATTTTATTATTCATTAATGATTTAGATATTTGAAATATATATAGGGTGGACAATATCGACTTTACACTTACAACAAATTTCAAGTTAGTGAAGTACAGATCCTAGGCTTCAAACCCAAGCATAAAGACTGTTTTACTTCTGAATTCTGAATTCTAACTCCTGAATTCT
>NZ_MTAV01000060.1 GCF_002154695.1 Nostoc sp. T09 | reverse complement strand
TGAATTTTGGTTATATTTTTGAGCTTTGCCCAAAAAACCTGTTTGACGAGGATTGGTTTTTTTTAAGCTTTCAAAGTATTTCTTTTTCTCGGTTCGGTTGCTTGGGCGTTTTTGCCTCGCCCTCAGCACTTATCTAAGGTAACAAGACTTTCTCTGTTTCGTCAAGGGGGATCACAATATTTTTTTGTAAGATTTCAAAAAAAGCGATTTCGATATTGAAACCTACCCTTATTCCGTTTGTCAGCTAAGGAACTTGGGCGATCGCACTCATGATAATCGAGATGAGCTTTGGAAACAGCCAAGCAATGAGAATGAGTACAAGTCACCAAAAAAGGTTCAGAATGTAATTTTTCGTAGATTTGGTTGAGGCACAGATGCTGTTGGCGCAAGATTTCTCTCTGGTAACTGATAACTGCGCTGGTGTTCCCCAGAATATCTACCTTTAGACTGGAGAACACCTCAATTCTCTCTATGATGAATATTCCCGCTACGGTAATTAAGAAGGTCAGCTACCTGGAGGGGTACAACGTACATCTGAAGGAAACCGTTGAGCTACTAGTGTGTATCTGAATTACTCATGTTGAAACAACCCAAGCCTATGTCTCATATATTGACATCACCCTCAAAATCCATAAAGCTCTGTTGCTAAATCACTTTTACTTATGTCTTTCACAGGCTGGCTATGTGGGTTTGGCAAACATCCAAGTACAGCATATTCTCACGGCTGTTACATCAAAATGTATATTTTTCGGATGCTTTGGTTGCAAGGTTATTATTATACCATAACAAGGTTTTTTCGCTGCTGCACCTTAACTACCTTTCAGATAAATTAATAGTTTTTTTCAAGCTTAAGAAGTAAATTGCCAACAGGCATCATGATCTGTATACACCTTCCGGGGATGCTCGTGCCTCGTAACGCTAGTCGCTTAGGTTGAGAAACCCGCCAAAAGCTATGGTTCACCAGCACTTATGTAAATCCTTACCTTGTTGCTTTATTTCCCAGCCAGTATCAGAAACGAAACCCAACACTATGTTTTTATGAATCAATTGCCTGCCAAAGATTTGATGTTTATCAAACAGCGACTAACTCCTTATTTATTTTTGCTGCCTGCTTTACTAATTTTGGGTCTAACTGTCTTTTGGCCTGCTTTGCAAGCATTTTACCTCAGCTTTACAAGCTATGAGGATATTGCCCAACCACCGCAATGGATAGGTGTTGCTAATTTCTTCAAGCTTTGGCAAGACGTGGTATTTTGGCAAACTTTATCCAATACATTTCTATATCTTGTAGGTGTAGTGCCAATTCTAGTCATTGCTCCTTTAGGATTAGCAATCTTGGCCAATCAGAAACTACGGGGAATGAATTGGTTTAGAGCTGCGTATTATACGCCAGTCGTAATTTCAATGGTAGTTGCGGGAATCGCTTGGAAATGGATGTATGCAGAAAATGGTTTGCTGAATCAGTTTTTTAAAGCTGTAAATATTTTTCCTGAAGGAATTCCCTGGCTAACTAGCCCCAGTAAAATTTTGGGCATTGTGCCTATTTCTTTAGCAAGTGTTATGGCTGTTACTGTATGGAAAGGGTTAGGCTACTACATGGTAATTTACCTCGCAGGGTTGCAATCAATTCCTGCTGATGTATATGAAGCCGCAGCAATTGACGGATCAGATGGTATCCGCAAACATTTGGATATTACTATTCCTTTAATGAAACCTTATCTAGCTTTAGTAGCGGTAATTTCAGCTATTTCTGCTACCAAAGTATTTGAAGAGGTGTATATTATGACCCAAGGAGGACCACTTAATAGCTCCAAAACAATTGTTTACTATTTATATGAACAAGCGTTTAGTAATTTGGAAATTAGTTATGCTTGCACAATTGGACTAGTTCTATTCTTAATAATTTTGGGGTTATCAGTGGTGCGATTAGTTATTAATAGGCAAGGTGGTGATAACATCACTATTTAAGGAAATAAAAGCAAGGATAATTTGCCTGCTATCTCGATCATTTTCCCATTCCCAATTGCATCTAATCGCAGATCAATGCCTGGTTTCAATAAATTACAGTGAAAACACTTTGAATAGCTTTGACACGCCTTTTTTGATCTAATGCTATACAAGACCAACGCCAGCGTTCTGACATTAAAGGATAAGTCTGCAAGCGGCTTTGGTAATAAGTGTTCTGTGGGTTTGCACAAATACCAAACAATCCTCTATAAACACCTCTTTCCATATTTATGTTGCCTGCTGACAGTTCTCCTGAGTCATCACGAAAAGCCTCTACTCGTGCCCATAAAATCGCTTCGTGACCTTGCAACCCTCGATTGAGTGCGGTACGATAAGCAGTAGGAAAAGTATCGCTGACTCTGGGAGATGCTTGATTCCATAAATCATTTGCATTTACAAATGCCTCTAAGTATTGTTCAGGATTTAGACCTACACGCTTCATTCTTTGAATAAGGTGAGGAATACGGCTTTGCGTGCGTCTTAAACATCCAGTATCCGCATGTGCCAAATTAGTTCCACCTCTTCCTTGATCTGAACACCAACCTCTATTTATCAAGCCATTGCCCGGATCAATATTTTGAAAATAGTTTTGGGTTTTGCTGCCATCAATCTCACAATTTCCTTCAGCTACGCAAATAGCCAGTACTCCAATAGAAGAATTATTGGCAAATAGAGAGTTGAGTCTTCCAGAGTATGATGCGCTAATTCCTGAGATAGACTCTACAGTACTAGAAACTAATTTAATGGTAGGCGTGCCAACTACAAAAGCACTAACAATGGTTAAAAATAGGGTGCTGAGTAAATCCCAAACAATCCCTAATGGCGGACGATTCATTCTGACATTAATGACCTATCTGAACAACAAAAAAAGATTAATTTTGTGGCATTCACCTCTTTTTATAAAGAAAAGTAAAGAATTACAAACACAATATTTATAAACAAAAAAATCTACTTAAACAACAGTGACAAACCAAACTAAAATGTAAAATTTATAAAAAACTTTCTTCTTCTACGGAGTCTGGTTAAGCATCTACACTCTATGATTCATTCAGTAAGTAAGGAAATAATAGTTACTTGATTGATCCAAAACTTCTCGTATTCCTAAAGATAAAAGTAAATATGCCTGTTGTGCGTTGTATGTTGTAATTTTTATAATTATTTCCTACGATTTGCATATACTAATTTCAGGAGATATGGAATAAAAACATTCTATTTAGGCCAATTCTTCTCAGATTTGTCAAAATAGAATTTACCTGCAAAAGTACCTTTTGCAAGGAGTCTCATCCCTATCTCACTACAGAAAGGTAAAAGTATCATGCAGACAACTTTAGAAGTAGTTCAGGCTGCGGTTAGCGCTGACCAAAATGGCACGAAAACTCTTGAACAAGCCATTCTAGAGGCTATTACCGAAGCGCGTACCACGTGCGATCGCAACGGCAAGGATTCTGCTAATTGTGCTGTAGCATGGGAAATTGTCGAAGAATTGCAAGCCGAAAAAGCTCATCAAAAGCAGGCAAAAAAACACAAAACCAATTTAGAAAGCTACTGTGAGCAACATCCCGAAGCAGTTGAGTGCTTGATATATGATGTCTAATTTTCTCTTAAATCAGCGATCGCTGATTTAGTGATGTGCTGAATTGCTTCTAAATCGGGCGATGGTGTTTCGCTATCCATTCTTAACCATAAAAGATATTCGATATTTCCAGCAGGCCCGGTAATTGGCGACCAGGTTAAACCTTGGTATTTCCAACCTAATGCTTGCGCCGCTTGCAATACATGGAAAATCGCATCTGCTTGGTCGTGTGGATCGCGCACCACGCCTTTTTTGCCCACACGGGATTTGCCAACTTCAAACTGTGGTTTTACTAATAATACTGCTTCGCGGGGAGGTTGAGTTAGTTGCCACAACGCAGGCAAAATTTTAGTTAAGGAAATAAACGACACATCTACCACTGCTAAATCAGGGATAGGATCGGTTTCCGCATACAAATGCTGTGGTTGTAGTTGTCGTAAGTTGGTGCGTTCCCGCAAAATCACCCGCGAATCATTTCGCAACCGCCAGTCAACTTGTCCATAACCAACATCAATGCCATAAACTTGTTTAGCTCCAGCTTGTAGCAGACAATCGGTAAAGCCACCTGTAGAAATCCCCCCATCTATACAAATACGTCCTTCTATAGGAATTGCAAAGATTTCCAAAGCTTTGGCAAGTTTCTCTCCACCACGGGAAACAAAGCGCGATCGCTCTTTAATTTGTATTTGAGATGTAATATCAACTTCTGTGCCAGGCTTGTCAACAACCTGCTGATTCACAGTCACTTCTCCCGCCTGGATGAGTCGCTGTGCTAAAGCGCGAGAAGAACATAAATTTCTTTCTACTAAGAGTGTGTCGAGTCTTTGTTTAGCCAATTAACTTGCTTTTGTGGTGGCGTTACAGCTTAATGATTGTGAGCAACTTCTATTGTGCCGGATTTGAGGCGATCGCAGTTGCAATCACCTACTTTTACAACAATAAGCATAGCGAGTATAAATGTAATTATAATTACAAAAGTTCACATTATTAGGAACAGAACATGGCTAAAACAACTTCTTTTGCGATTCTTGCACCTGTTCCGGAGATACACTTGCTGTCTGCATTAGAAACAATAGACAAGTTGGAAAATGAATTAAGCGATGAAATCATCAAAATCGCTTTTGGTAGCATGGCTTTTGAAGTATTTCGCAAAGCAGATGAATTACGTGGGGATAAAGAAGTAGAAGTATTAATTTACGCTTCACAATCTCTGGATCAACCTCTAAACTCAGAAGCTTCTTGGCAAGGCTTATACATTGGTCATGCAAATTCTCGTAATGGTAGATATCCAGGTAAATCTAAGTTTCGTCCGCCATCTACTGCAACTGACAAACCTACTTGGGCAGTTTTTTGGGAAGTGCAAGAGTTAAAACGGCTAAAATCTCCAATTGCAATAGCTTCTTTAAAGGCTTTAGGTAAAAAGTCTAACTTTGCTTCTCGCTTAATTCCTGAGGAACCGTTACTAATCGAATATTACTAATTTTTGTAACTGAATATGACTATGTAATACTGAGAAAAATTTGTAACTTAATCTTCAGTTAACTGCTTTCCCTACTCTCAAAAGTCATATTCAAAATTATTTTGATTTTTATAAGTTTTTAAGCAAAATTGCGCATTGACAAATAAAATTTATTTTAATCTTTTATCAACTTTCGTCCCGCGCTTGATAAAGGTAAAGAAAAAATTCAAAATATTAAATTATATTTTATAATTTGTGTTTTTTGCACTTATATAGCTATTTAAAGAAAGCGATCGCTTTTTTCCACACTTTCTTTGAGCGATCGCTGTTGATATTTTTAAAGGATGGACATTACCCACCTCTAAATATCTAGATATCGGTCTCGCTCAACTCACGAGTGATGTGATCAAATGGTTCTTCTACAAAGGCGGCATTAGCTACACCTGCTGCTGTCACTTATTCCTTAACAAGTTCCTTCATAATTTGAACACCACGAACCGTTGGGCCAATGGGCACTCCTAAAGAGTTGTAAGTTTCTCGCAGCCCTTGCAGTACTCGCTCATCCAATACATTAGTGTTGCCAGCAACCAGCGCATAGGTAGCATAGCGCAAGTAGTAATCCATATCCCGCAGACAAGCTGCATAACGACGAGTCGTATAAGCATTTCCACCAGGGCGAATCAACTCAGGCAGTTCTTCAAATAATTGAGAACCAGCCTGCTTGACAATTGCAGCAGCATTGGAATTAATTGTTGCCGCAGCTTGGACTCGTGCGGTACCACTTTCAAAGTAGGATTTAAGGCTGTCGATCGCATTCCGGTCAAAATACCGTCCAGCTACGTCATAATTCTTAATTAAACTTGTTACTGCATCGCGCATTCTGGTTTCTCCCAATCATTACTATCTATGGTTTGATATTTATTTGGCTGCTTTCATGCACAGTCACTTTTTGTGCCAATTACAATATAGGTTTCGGCACAAAACAATATATCCGCTACTTAAGGATTCTATGCCAAAGTTGCCCCCTCTGAGATGATATGTTTGAGTTTTGTACAGATGTTAGAGAAAGGTTAAATAACCTCTAAACTCGAAGATCTGTAACAAACACTACAAATTTCTTTAATCTCCTATCCTTAGGATATTCCAGGTGTGTCACAATTGGGTTCAGCTCAGCAGGGTCAGCAAGCTTTGAAGATTCTAGATTGAGTTTATTTAATTGGCAGAGAAGGAGTAACAATGACAACCCCACAAGAAGTCTTGAAATTGATTCAAGACCAAAAAATTCAGATGATTGATCTGAAATTCATCGATACACCAGGGACATGGCAGCACCTCACCGTGTACTACAATCAAATCGATGAAAGTTCATTCACTGATGGTGTACCTTTCGACGGTTCCAGTATTCGGGGTTGGAAAGGCATCGAAGAATCAGACATGACAATGGTTCTCGATCCAAACACTGCCTGGATCGATCCATTCATGAAAGAGCCAACACTAAGTATAATTTGTAGCATTAAAGAACCCCGCACAGGCGAATGGTATAACCGTTGCCCCCGGGTGATTGCTCAAAAAGCTGTAGACTACTTAGTTTCTACTGGTATTGGTGACACAGCCTTCTTAGGTCCAGAAGCTGAGTTCTTCATCTTTGATGATGCGCGTTTTGACCAAACCGCCAACGCAGGTTACTACTACGTAGACTCCGTAGAAGGTCGTTGGAATTCTGGGAAAGATGAAGGTCCCAACCTCGGTTACAAACCACGCTTTAAAGAAGGTTACTTCCCAGTTGCACCCACGGATACTTTCCAGGATATCCGTACAGAAATGCTACTGACGATGGCAGCCTGCGGCGTACCCATTGAAAAACAACACCATGAAGTTGCCACTGGTGGTCAGTGCGAGCTGGGTTTCCGCTTTGGTAAGCTAGTCGAAGCTGCTGACTGGTTGATGACTTACAAATATGTCATCAAGAACGTTGCTAAGAAATATGGTAGGACCGTCACCTTCATGCCCAAGCCATTGTTTGGTGATAACGGTTCTGGGATGCACACTCACCAGTCTATTTGGAAAGATGGCAAACCTTTATTTGCAGGCGATAAGTATGCTGGCTTGAGTCAAACAGCGCTGTATTACATTGGTGGTATCCTCAAACACGCACCAGCACTGTTGGCAATCACCAACCCCACAACTAACTCTTATAAGCGCTTAGTACCTGGTTATGAAGCACCAGTAAACTTGGCTTACTCCCAAGGTAACCGTTCGGCTTCTGTGCGCATTCCTCTGTCTGGCACTAACCCCAAAGCCAAGCGTTTAGAGTTCCGTTGCCCGGATGCCACCTCTAACCCTTACTTAGCATTTGCTGCCATGCTTTGTGCTGGTCTTGATGGGATCAAGAATCAAATCGATCCTGGCGAACCTTTAGATAGAAATATCTATGAACTCTCTCCAGAAGAATTGGCGAAGGTTCCTTCTACTCCAGGTTCTCTAGACTTGGCATTAGAAGCGCTGGAAAACGATCACGCGTTCTTAACAGACACTGGTGTATTTTCAGAAGACTTTATCCAAAATTGGATTGAGTACAAGCTAGTTAACGAAGTTAAGCAGCTACAACTACGTCCTCATCCCTACGAGTTTTACATGTATTACGATTGCTAATTGCGATAACTAGAAGGCAGAAAGGAGAAGGCAGACGGCAGAAGGCAGGTGGCAGAAGGGAAAAAAGCTGATGAAATAATTTTTTCTACTTCTTTGCTAATGAATACTTTTGCTACTGAAGGTTTCTTGCTGCTAATTTTAAAGCCACCCTAGAGGGTGGCTTTTTTTTAAAGTTAATTACGGTACGGATGCAAAACCCCCTCCAAAATCAAGGGGGCATTTATGAAGGCTGAGACACCTGATTTGCCATTCATAGTGTATTAAGTTCCCCTTCAATTCAGCTAAGAACACTTGCAGCCTAACTCATACCAGCGTGGCTACTGCCATAAAGTGTCCGAGTATCTTGGTCTATCTTGCCTTGAATGGGGTTCCAGTAGTGGGACATTTCTTCAGGAAGACCGAGTTCTTGTGCGCTACGCATCAGCATCGATTGTTGACGCTTCTTGACTTCTTGATATTGACGCGCCATGATTGCACGAGATTTTTCTTGAATAGACATAACTTAGTCCTTCCTAATTTTTTACTTAATAGATAATTGATTAATTTCCTCTCTATTTAATATAGCAAACAATTCTGTAACGAATGTTACAAAATAGCTTTTTGCAATAAAACTTAATACTAAGGAGATAGCTTTCTTAGGAGAAAAGTCGAAAAAATTCATCTCCAATGCGCCTGAAACCGCGATTGCACTTAAACATCTGGCTTCGGGATAGTCTGACCGAAAGACTCACACCTGCCTCAAGGTTGATTGTTTATTCGTTACACTTATTTATATTTGAGTAGTAAAAGTCTCAGAAAACTCAAAATCGGTGCGTGGAGTTCAAAATACCTTACAGGAAGCTGGTCTGTAGATATCTACAAAATTCAAATTCTTTAATTCTGAGCTTTTACAGCATTTAGAATGGTAACTTTTTGCGGTGATCGCCAAATAATATGGACAAGTCTCTACCTCTGTCAATCAGAGTATTTTTTGAGTGACGCAGCGCGAGCGTAGTAGTTAAGGCTAACTACGTTACCATCAAAAACAGATGAAAACAGAGTTTATAAAAGTTTATAAAGCTATGACAGTTATTTACCCACGGAAATTTCAGAATGCGATGAGTGCGAGGGATATCCTGCAACGGGTAGTAGGCGATCGCGAAATTCATCTAATTACCCTCAATCGTTACCGTTACAGCGAGCAACGCAGTTGCAAAGACCTGACTGAGGTAATTGAACAATTAAATGGACAGCCACGGGAATTAGTGCGGGATTTGTCGCATCATATTTCGGATGAAGCTCGTCATGCCATGTGGCTGACTGACTTGCTGATAGACTTGGGAGCTGATCTAGGAACTCCTCCTGGCTCTTCCTATATTGATGAATTTGATCGTCTTATAGACCGAGAGTCTTTTAATGCCAATAGCAACTTAGAGGACGCTATCATTGCGGCATTGGCAGCGATTAACATCACCGAAAAGCGGGGTTGTGAGTATTTCTCCGCCCACATCTACGCATTGAAAAAAGCACCGCAAACTGAAGAAAATATTAAAATTCGGGAAACCATTGAAAAAATTCTGCCAGAGGAAGCCGGACACGTCCGCTGGGGTAATCGCTGGTTAGCGCAAATCGCAGATAAAAGCCCAGAACATCGGCAAAAAGTCGAGCAAGCCAAGCGCAAGTATGCCGCTATTGAACAAGCGGCGTTTGAGTCAGGCATGGATATCACTTTAGGTGCAGAATTGCGACGGGTTGCTAACTTAGTAGAAGTCGCAAATACTATGCCGCTGTGGCAACGTCCCCAGTATTTGATGGAACGTTTACCGCAAACTTTGCTAGCACCTGAATTGCAGTTGCTAAGGATTGAGGCAGCACAAAGGGCTTGGCAGCGAGATCCCCAAGCATTTATGGAGAAATTTGTGCCCATGTTCCTTAGTGGTATTCAGAAACGGGAGAAAACAGGGACTAGAGATTAGGGGCTAGGGGAACAGGGGACTAGGGAGAAATAACAAACGCCCAATCCCCCATCCCTTAATCCTGCTGATGAGCAAATTTATAACCACCTCAAAGAGCAAAAGCGATCGCACACTCAATCTGACAATTATCCTTAACCTCGCAAAGACAGTATTGAAAATGTAGTGCCACAAAAGCTGATAGTCAGCGAAAATAACGCTACCATCTCCGGCAAATTAAATTCTAATTTTGGTAGTTACATCTTAAATAAATATTAATTATTACTTTATATTTCTTTATGTGTACTTAGTAAATCAGTTTCTGATTGACTTCTTACACAACTAATTGATACTTGGTGGTCTCTCCAAAGAAGACTGCGCTCTTCGTACATAGCGGTAGCAAGGAACAAACGTCACGCGAATAGTTATTTAAGCGACATTTTTTATTAAGGCAGCCCTCAGCTTTCGACTAAATTACCAGCCGAAATTTTGCTCTATCCAGAAGGATAAAAAAATCTCAAAATTAGTGATATGGCTAACAAAGATAATGCCAATAATAAAATGCTCAAGTAATAAGATTGGCATTGCTAAATAATTGCTGAGATATATGTCAAGTCATTATTCGTCAACTATCCCTTTGATAACAATATAATTGCTCTTACGGAGTAACAAAATTATTGTTGATTACTTTAAGTCTTCGTATATACAACTAAATAAAATATAAGAAATTATCTTTAAACTTAGCTTGAAACGCTGGCTTGAGATATGGGAATCCGATTTGATTAATTGAAAAATCTTAGTATCTGTAGGGTGGGCATTGCCTACTCCTTCAGGGTTTTAGTGGGCAGTGCCCAACGCCACTTGTTTCAAGCCGGGGAACCCTTTCAGCAGTTGCTCCCCTACATATATTTCAGAAATCAAGTATGAACCCTATAGTTTAAAAAAAATTAACAGTCTATTAATCTTAACTGGAGGCGAGATAAAGTTAGACGCAGTATACATTTATATAACGATAGAAACAATTTAGCAGAAACTTAATAGAGATGTATAATTAGCGCGTCTCCTCCTAACATACATAAAAAATAACGTTTAAGGCTGGCCGGATTTCTGTTTTCTGTACCCTGATAAGGAGCATATGTGGCAAAAAGAAAAAAAGATAGTGCACTAGTCCGTCTGGCATTACTGCTTGCCATAGGAACTATGCCTATGGCAACAAGTCTCTTAGTGCCAACACATATACTGGCACAATCTGCAACTGATGCTCCCTCACTTCCATTGCCAAAAACATTGGAGAATGGGACTACAGTGCGGATTGATGGTTCAAGTGGCTTAAGTGCGATCAACCAAAACCTTAAACAAAGTTTTGAGAAACAGTTTTCTGGTACGAAAGTTGAAGTTGCAGCTAACGGTACTGATGCCGCACTGAAAGCTTTGCTAGATGGGAAAATAGATATAGCAGCACTCGGACGTGGCTTGACTCCACAAGAACAAGCACAAGGTCTAGAGCAAGTGCGCTTGCATCGAGAAAAAATTGCCATCATTGTGAGTGCTGACAATCCTTTCCAAGGAAGCTTGACTACTAGGCAATTCGCCAGGATTTTCCGAGGACAAATTACAGATTGGTCGCAATTGGGAGGAGCTAAGGGTAAAATTCGAGTTATCGATCGCCCGGCAACCAGCGACACCCGCAATACTTTTCGGAATTACCCAGCCTTCAAGTCTGCTAAATTTGCTACAGGCTCTACAGCAACTCAAATAGCTGATGATAACACCGCAGAAATCGTCAAACAACTGGGTAAGGATGGGATTAGCTACGCCTTAGCTAATCAGATATCACAACTGCCGGGTGTGCGAGTTCTCCAAATACATCAAACCTCACCAACAGATGCCAAGTATCCCTTCTCGCAACCTTTAGTTTACGTCTACAAGAAAAGTCCTAGCACAGGTACGGCAGGTTTTCTTGGTTTTGCGATCGCACCACCAGGACAGCAAGCTATAGAAGCAGCAAGATCAGCCGAAGCAGCTGCGATCGCTCAAGGCGGATTGCAAGCATTGGCGACAACTACTACCACTACTTCTCCCACGCCTGAGGCCACAACTGCTGCTACTACCGCCCCTACCGCTGAGGCTATAACTACAACTACAGATCCTAGTGCAACTACTGCCCCTAACGAACCATTGGCAAACTCTGCTGCCGCTAACAATGCAAGTGTGCAAAGGGAAGCACCATTTTGGTTACTATTGCCTTTGTTGGTTATAGCTGTTTTGGGTGGATTGTCTTATTGGTGGTTTCTAAAAAGACGCCCACGGGCACTTGAGGCAGCAGATAAAGACTCAGCTTCGCAAGAGCCTACTACATCACCAGCAACACCAGCTATAGCTGGAGGTGCAGGAGCAGCCATATCATCTGGTTTTTCTAACGCAGGATTAACTGATGAAGCCAGAAATAACGGCGAAGCTGCATGGGAAACAGAAGCACCAGCGACAGTTGTAAATACTTCTTATCCACCCCTACCGGAAGTGTCTCCAATTGCATCTAATAGTGAATTACCCAAGGCTGAAGTACCAGCTGCAAATTTGGATAATTCAGAGGTGCCTATAGTTGCATCGGATACCCAGAATTGGAACGAAGAACAACCCCAGGCGGAATCTAACATTGCAGAAGATATTGCCTCAACTGGCAATGTAGACTTAACAGATGGTACGGGGTTAGCAGCTGGGGCCGCTACCTGGTCTGCTGTTAGTAGTACAGGGTCAACTTCTGAGGATAGTGGAAATCCAATAGGAAATAGCAATTATTCTATATGGGATTCATCAGAGTCTGAACTGCCAATTATTGAGACAGCAGCGACAATTCCCGATTTGCCAGATGTTCCTGAACAA
>NZ_MTAV01000059.1:22861-48812 GCF_002154695.1 Nostoc sp. T09 | reverse complement strand
CACAGAAACTGTCTTCCAAGAATTCGCAACTTTAGACGAGTTAGTAGACAACACCGCAAATAGTAACTTCAACGAAGCTGCTATTGCAGAAAATGTAGACGAATTAGATTTATTAGATGAAATAAAGGATTTGTCTGCGCCTCTGTTGGACATAGCCCAGATAACTGAAGGAGACAATGCTGTTGTTGCTGATACTGCATTGGATGTGACACCAGCAGTTACATCGGAAGATGAATTTGCACACCTAGAAACATTATTAGAAGAGGAATTTCCAACCTCTTTCCCAGAGGAAGATTTTGCAGCACTGGAAGCATTGCTAGATGAAGACAACGATGAGGAGGCTGCTGTTACGCCTCCAACAGTCTACTCACAGCAATTGCAAGTATCGACAACTGATAATAATGCTAGCACCACTGTAATCTCACTAGAGATTGACGATGAATTTAGTGATTTAGAGAAATTGCTGGCGGAAGCAGATCAAACGATATCGCATTCACCATCAACCAAACCAAAGACAGGCAAAACACCACGCTCCTCAACTCGTCGTGCGGCAAGATTTGAAGAAACGATGAAAGTTCCAGTCAAGCAACTGGATGATATGAGCAATTTAGTTGGGGAGTTGGTGGTAAATCGCAACACCTTAGAGCAGGATCAAGAACGTCTGCGGCAGTCATTAGATAACTTGCTGATTCAGGTGCAACAGCTATCTGATGTAGGGGCAAGGATGCAGGAATTATATGAGCGATCGCTATTAGAAGCCTCTCTTTTAGCCAGCCGCAAAAACAAAGACTCTGATGTTCCCGCCCCAGATTCCAATTTTGATCGGGGTTTTAGTGAACTAGAAATGGATCGGTTTACGCCTTTCCATACATTGTCCCAGGAAATGATCGAAATGATCGTCAGGGTACGTGAGTCAGCGAGTGACATTGACTTTGTGACTGAAGAAACCGAGCGAGTAGCACGGCAGTTTCGGCAAGTAACCACCCAGCTACAAGAGGGATTGACACGAGCACGAATGGTGCCATTTTCTCAAACTATAGATCGCTTGCGGCGAGGAGTGCGGGATAATGCTATCAAATGCGGCAAACAAGTGGAATTAATCATTGAGGGTGGAGATACCTTGATTGACAAGATGATTCTCGATCACCTGACTGACCCGCTTACTCACATGCTCAATAATGCGATCGCTCATGGTGTTGAAACGCCAGAGGTGCGACAAGCCGCAGGTAAAAATCCGGTGGGAATGATTAAGATTCGTGCCTTCCATCAAGGTAACCAAACCGTAATATCTGTGGGTGATGATGGTGCAGGTATCGATACAGAACGAATCAAAGCCAAGGCGTTGAAACTTGGTATGCTCACAGCAGAAGAGGCAAAAAGCATAACGCGCCTAGAAATCTACGATTTGCTATTCCAGTCGGGTTTTAGTATTAAAGACCAGGCGGATGAAATTTCTGGTCGTGGTGTGGGTATGGATGTAGTTCGCTCTGAAATTAGCGAAATTCGCGGGACAGTTAACACTGATTCCGGCCTTGGTAAGGGAACGACATTTACAATTCGTCTGCCACTTACCCTCAGTATTTGTAAAGCTCTGTGCTGCGTTTCTGATAAAGCTCGCATCGCTTTCCCAATGGACGGTGTGGAAGATACCTTAGATATTCCTGTTAAACATATCCAGCAGAGTGCTGATGGGCAAACATTTATTCCTTGGCGAGATACAGTATTGCCATTCCGTCCCCTCAAGGAGCTTTTAGCCTTCAACCGACAGATCAGCCGTGGTAGTGTCTACGGTGGAACTCGCGATGATGACATGGTTTCTGTGGTTGTAGTGCGATCGGCAAATAACTTAATTGCCCTACAGATTGACTTGGTGCTGAGTGAGCAAGAAATTGTAATTAAGCAATTTGAAGGGCCAGCGCCAAAACCACTTGGTGTAGCTGGTGCTACAGTCTTGGGTGATGGTCGCATTATGCCGATTGCTGATGTCCTAGAAATCATGGACATCTTCCAAGGGCGGATATCTAAACAAAGTGGTGGTAGCCTTTGGCAGCAGAAAGGTTCTTCCACTACGCTGGAAATCCCTGCCGTTAAAATTGACCCAACTGTGCTGATTGTTGATGACTCGATTACAGTTAGAGAGTTACTCTCCCTCACCTTTAACAAGGCAGGTTATCGCGTAGAACAAGCGCGTGATGGACAAGAAGCTTGGGATAAACTCCGCTCTGGGTTGCCTTGTGATATCGTATTTTGCGACATTGAAATGCCCCGCTGTGATGGACTGGAGTTGCTCTCTCGGATTCAGAAAGATAACAACCTCAACCATCTGCCAATCGCTATGCTCACCTCGCGGGGTGCAGACAAGCACAGACAAATGGCAATCCAACTTGGTGCTAGCGGCTACTTTACCAAGCCTTACCTGGAAGAAGCTCTACTAGAAGCAGCAGTGCGAATGCTCAAAGGAGAGAAACTAATTCTTGGTCCTACTGCTTAAACAATTAAACATCCCCATTACACAATGGTAAAAGCCTCATGGACTCGGCTGTTAGCAACTTTCTTGCTAACAGTGATTATTTGCCGATGGTTGCTACCTGCTGGTGTCGCTAATGCTAGAATTTCCACTAAGTTCCCTTCACAAGTAGTAGTCGAGAAATTAACCGATGGAAAAAGTCTGAATAGAAATCCGTTCCTCCAACAGGTTTCTATCAACCCTGCTTCTGAAAATTACTCACGGCAACGAGTTCCATCAAAAACTATGCTGACTTATCCACCTAGCCACAAGAGCGATCAAGTCGATAACTACCACGGTACTTCAGTGGCAGATCCTTACCGTTGGTTAGAAAATCCTGACTCGGCAGAAACAAGAACTTGGATTGAAGCAGAAAATAAAGTTACTTTTGCCTACCTCAACGAAATTCCCGTCAAGGAAAAAATTAAACAGCGCCTTACCAAACTGTGGAATTACGAAAGATACAGTATTCCCTTTAAAGAAGGGGGATCTCTAGAGGATAGTTCCAGCGAACGCTACTTTTATTTCAAAAATGATGGGCTGCAAAATCAAAGCGTCCTCTACACTCTCAAAACTCTTGATGCCAAACCAAAAGTTTTACTCGACCCCAACAAACTCTCAGAAGATGGTACGGTTGCGCTTTCAGGATTATCCATCAGCAATAATGGTCAACTTTTAGCTTATGGTCTATCGACCTCCGGTTCTGATTGGCAAGAATGGAAAGTCCGCGATATCGAAACAGGCGAAGATCTAAAAGACCAACTACAGTGGATCAAATTCTCTGGCGTATCATGGACAAATGATAATCAAGGTTTTTTCTATAGCCGCTACGATGAACCGCAAGAAAAAACTAAATTAGAAGATGTTAACTATTATCAAAAACTTTATTATCACCGACTGGGTACTCCACAATCAGAAGATTTATTAATCTATCATCGACCCGATCAGAAAGAATGGGGTTTTAGTGGTGAAGTTACTGAAGATGGAAAATATTTAATAATTTCAGTTTGGTTGGGGACAGACTCGAAAAATTTAGTTTTTTATAAGGATTTGGCTAATCCTAATGCTGAAGTTGTAGAACTCATTAACAATTTTGAAGCAGATTATAGTTTTATTGAGCATGATAATACTGTCTTCTATTTTCGTACAGATTTAAAGGCACCTCGTGGCAGAGTTATTGCTATTGATACTAAAAAATCAGCACCAGAAAATTGGCAAGAAATCATCCCCCAGTCAGCAGAAACTTTAGAAGGCGTTAGTATACTTAATAATCAGTTTGTTGCTGATTATCTTAAAGATGCTCGCAGCCAATTCAAAATTTTTGACCTCAAGGGTGCATTGGTGCGCGAGGTAGAATTACCTGGGCTTGGTTCAGTAGGTGGCTTTGATGGCAAACGTTATGATACCGAAACTTTTTATAGTTTCACCAGCTTCACCACACCAGGTACTATCTATCGCTATGATATGGTAACTGGAAAAAGTGAAGTTTACCGTCAGCCAAAGGTAGATTTTAATCCAGCAGATTACGAGACAAAACAAGTTTTTTATGAGAGTAAAGATGGCGCAAGAGTGCCAATGTTTATTACTCACAAAAAAGGCATTAAGTTAGATGAAAATAACCCCACCTATTTATATGGTTATGGTGGTTTTAATGCCTCAATGACACCTAGTTTTTCTGTAAGTGTTTTGGTATGGATGGAGATGGGTGGCGTCTATGCCATGCCTAATATCCGCGGTGGTGGAGAGTATGGTGAGGAATGGCACCAGGCAGGAATGAAATCGAAAAAGCAAAATGTCTTTGATGACTTTATCGCTGCTGCTGAGTGGTTGATTGCTAATAAATATACCAAATCTGCAACACTGGCGATCGCAGGTGGTAGCAATGGTGGTTTATTGGTGGGTGCTTGTATGACTCAGCGTCCAGATTTGTTTGGTGCAGCTTTACCAGCAGTCGGCGTAATGGATATGTTGCGCTTCCATAAATTTACTATAGGCTGGGCTTGGACTTCGGAATATGGTTCACCAGATAACCCAGAGGAATTCAAAGCATTATATGCCTATTCGCCATTGCACAATCTTAAGCCAGGTACAGCTTACCCAGCAACGCTAATTACCACAGCCGATCATGATGATCGCGTTGTTCCTGCTCATAGTTTCAAGTTTGCTGCTGCTTTGCAAGCGGCTCAGGCAGGTAACGCACCAGTGCTAATTAGAATTGAGACTAAGGCGGGACATGGTGCTGGCAAACCTACAGCCAAAATTATTGAGGAAGTTGCAGATAAGTGGGCGTTTTTGGTGCGTACCTTGGATATGAAAGTTTAGTCTCACGCAGAGACACAGAGACGCAGAGACCTAGAGAAATGCCCACCTCATAAACTATCATCTTGTCAATTTATCTAAATTTAGAATAATTGAGGGTGAATTAACGCTGATTAAATTACCATTTTTGAATGACAATTTTTCGCCAATTACATCCTTTGTTAGCGGAGCATAAATTGTCCAAGGATCTTGTGCAACCCATAGTACTCTAACTTGGCGTGCCCACATTCTATCTTTAGAAATATTGCGATCGCACTGCCATCTCCATCAATCGCTATTATGTAAGTACATCGCGTATATACATAACAAGATGAGCAACTCATACAGCATTCGCAGTACCAAAATTGGTAACAGTGCCGGATTTCGGCTACCTGCTGAGTTTTACCGCGAGCATCCCCAGTTTGCTAATGCAGATGGTTGGATAGAGGTATTGTCGCCGGATACTGCAATTGTGCGGATTGTTCCTCAATCTAATAATGATGAAGATACAGAGGAATCGCTGATGATGCAGTTATTTCTCGATTTTGCGATCGCAGAAGCGTTGAAAAATAATACACTGCAACCTTATACAACCGAAATGTCTGAGGCCGCTCGTAATCTGATTGAGGGTGTGGAATTAGATAACGAGTCCCTAGAAGATGCCTAAGTTTGTCAGTAATGGCTGGGAGATTTATTTCCACCCGCGACTATTTGGTACTCAGTATCAAAAACTATTCAACCGTGTAGCTAATTTGCGTGAGAAATTAGCTACAGATGAGTTTAAAACCCATGCAACAGTGAAGTTATTTGCAGCAATTACTGTTGCAATTGAAACCAAAATTCCCTCTGACCCCTTGGCCAATCATTTTGCGTTAACAGGAGCGTTAAAACGGTACGGACGAGTCAAAAAGATGGGTTTACCTGAAAGGTATCGGCTGTTTTTTCGGGCATTTGATACCCCGCAATTGAAAGCTATTGTAATTTTGTGGTTGGGGTTTCCCCGCAGGGAGGGTGCGAAGGATGACTGTTATGAGGTTTTTACTAAAATGGTGGCACGAGGGACATTTCCAGATAGTTTGGAGCAATTGCTCGCAGATTGTGAAGTGACATTCGATGAACCGCAGTAGAAGTGTGTTGTTATACGATTTATTGTAACTAGTTGAGTACTAACGTTGGAACGGAGAGCGTTCGGGTATGTATTGATCGCGAGGGCAATTGAAAGTATGGAAAAGTACATTTCCTGTCTGTGCATCTATTACCCTCGTCCATTTGGCATTCTTTTTGCAAAATGCTCTTTCACCCATACTTTTACCTTCAAACTCAATGGTTCTGATCTCCCAAATCATGCGATCAGGTGAAATATCATCAGCTTTATTGCTTGTAGTGTATTCCAAGTAAGGCTTTAGTTCTGTATAAATTAGTCTCGATTTAGAACTGAGTTGGAGTTTACTTAGCAATTGCTCTAGTGAAACAAACTTGGATACAGGTAAATCTCTATTACTTGCCATTAGATAAGCAGGAAATCTGTATCCAGCTTGTGCTGGCATGTTTATTAGAAGTTGTAATATCGCGATCGCAATAGAGACTAGAGCGCTATATTGCCAAATTCTCATAATTATTAATAGTTAATGCCTATGTATGTTACTTACGTATACAGGCCAAGACAAAACCCTCAGGAAGAAGACCAAAAAGGCGATCGCTCATTAAACTCAGAAGATGTAAAGCCTGTTTTGTGGTGCGTCACTCGTAGTTTCAGGATGATTGTTACCATTGATTTTTAATCTCAGTTAAATTGAGAATTTGCATTCCGAATTGTTTATGAAGCTACGCTCATACATGCTTATAGGGTTATTACTCAGTCTGCTCCTAAGTACTGTGCCCTTTTCTGGCAATCTTTCTCATGCTGCAACACCAACAGCAGTAGCACCTGTATCTGGGCTTTCGCTCACCCAAGGGGTGCAAAAAACGGTGTTGGACAATGGCTTAACGGTACTTACTAAAGAAATACATACTGCTCCTGTAGTCAGTGTACAGGTATGGTACAAAGTAGGCTCTCGCAATGAAGGTAAAGGAGAGAGTGGCATCTCCCACCAATTAGAGCATTTGATGTTTAAAGGAACTAAAGATCGGCCGGTGCAGTTTGGGCGGCTATTTAGTGCTTTAGGCAGTCAGTTCAATGCGTTTACTAGCTACGATGAGACAGTCTACTTTGGCACAGTGCGCCGAGACAAACTCGAAGCACTGCTGACTTTGGAAGCCGATCGCATGGTAAATTCGTTAGTTGGACCTGAGCAACTAACAAGTGAAAAACGGGTGGTGATATCCGAGTTGCAAGGGTATGAAAATTCACCTAGCTATCGTCTGAGTAAGGCAGTTATGCAAGCTGCTTTCCCTAACCGAGCATACGGTTTATCTGTGGGAGGTACAAAGGCAGATGTCGAAAAATTTACGGTTGAACAGGTACGTAATTATTACCAAAGATACTACAGTCCAGAAAATGCCACTTTGGTAATCACAGGGGATTTTGCGACAGAACCGACGCTCAAGGCTGTCAGAGAAACTTTTGGTAAGGTGGCGCAACGAGCAAAAAAAGACGCGGGGACGCAAGGACGTAAGGATGCGGTGAATTCCGTTGCTGCTCAAAAAGCGCCCATTGTTTTGAAACAACCAGGAAGCGCAGCGCTGCTGCAAACAGTGTATCCTCTACCAGACATTAACCATCCTGATGTCCCGGCAATTGATGTGACGGATATGATCCTGACGGGTGGACGTAGTTCTAGGCTTTACCAAGCTTTGGTAGAATCTGGACTGGCTAGCTCAGTGAGTGGTAGTGCCGCAGAGCTTCTGGAACCGGGTTGGTATGAAATTAACGCCACGGCTGCTCCTGCTCAAGAGTTAGCCAAGATTGCCCAGGTACTCCAACAATCTTTGGCCAAACTGCAACAGCAGCCAGTTACTAAGGAAGAATTAGATCGCGCCAAGACGCAACTCCAAGCTAATTTTATCTTGGGTAACCAGGACATCACCAGTCAGGCGCAACAACTGGGATATAACCAAACTATTACTGGAGATTATCGTTTTGTAGAGAAGTATTTAGCTGCGATCGCCAAAGTTACGCCAGCAGATGTGCAACGAATAGCGAAAACTTACCTGACTTCAGCTAAACAAACTATTGGTTTCTTTGAACCAACCCAACCAGATGGTCAACAAGCATCTGCTAGCGGTGGTTCCGGTCGTACTGTTGAGAATTTTAGCCCCGGTAAACCTGTAGATCCAGCAGAACTTGCTAAATACTTACCTCCTGCTACCTCTGCCACTAGTTCAAGTCAACAAGCCCTACCACAGCAGTTTACTTTAGCAAATGGGTTGCGGGTGCTACTGTTGCCTGACCACAGTGTTCCTACTATAAATCTCAGTGGACAAATTGACGCTGGGACTGTGTTTGATGGCAATCAAAAAGCTGGGCTAGCGAATTTAACTGCTAGCAACTTAATGAATGGAACGCAAACTCAAAACGCCCTGACTCTGGCGAAAACCTTAGAAGACAGGGGAGCTAGTCTCGACTTTGGTGCTGGTCGTGAAGGAGTCAGCATTAGCGGTCAAGGACTATCAGCAGATCTGCCAATATTAATTCAAACTCTGGCGGATGTCGCCCAACATGCGACATTCCCCGCCGATCAATTAGAACTGACTCGTCAACGGGCATTGACCAGTCTAAAAGTGCAACTTGATGACCCCCAAGGGCTGGGAAGAAGGGCATTCCAGCAGGCAATTTACCCAGAAAATCATCCCTTCCACAGCTTTCCCACCGCCGAAAGCTTAAAGAGCATTACTCGTGATGATGTGTTGCGCTTTTACCAAGAACATTATCGACCGGATACGACAACGATCGCTTTAGTCGGTGATTTTGAGCCAGCTAAAGTCAAAGCTTTGTTGAATCAGACTTTTAGTAAATGGCAAGCCAAGGATAAGCCGCCGATTCTCAATTTGCCCAGCGTACCTTTACCCCAAACTCTGAAACGCCTAAGTAAGGTAATTCCAGGCAAGGCCGAGGCTGTTACTTACATTGGTTACAATAGCATCTCGCGCAAAGACCCACGTTTCTATGCAGCTATGGTGTTGAATCAGATTTTAGGTGGTGATACCTTGTCTAGTCGCTTAGGTACAGAAGTGCGCGATCGCCAGGGTTTAACCTACGGGATTTATAGCGCCTTTGCTGCGGGAATCAATCCCGGGCCTTTCTTGATTCAGATGCAGACAGATCCTCAAGATGCTGATAAAGCGATCGCCAGCACCCTCGCTTTACTGAAACAGATTCGCGAGCAAGGAGTGACTGAAGCAGAATTGAACACCGCAAAACGCTCAATTTCCAACAGTTACCCCGTGGATTTAGCGAATCCTAGCGATGTAGCAAACATTATTTTGGGTAATGCTGTCTACGGGCTTTCACCAAGGGAAATCCGAGACTTTCCACGACAAATTGAATCTGTAAATATGACCCAAGTGCAACAGGTAATCCAGGAGCTAATTAAACCAGAGAATGTAGTAATTGTGACCGCTGGCTCTGAAGTCACTGCACAGAAGGGCAGCTAATTGTTTTGTAAGTAGAGTGGGCAATGCTCACTCTACTGCACAACCTGAAAAAAGAGCGATCGCCAAGTCTTAAGATTATTTGTATTTTGATTCACTTGTTTTTTGCAACATAATACTAAAAAGTAGAAATAGTAAATCTAAATTTGACTAAACATTAGGTGAGACAAGTATTTAATCAGGTTTTGCTGGGAGTAATAGCTGCTATTATTACTTTTCCCACAATCAATATTCCAGTTTTAGCTGCCAAGGATGACACTAAATGCATCAGTCAAATCACTGGTAAACCAGGTAATCTATTTTCAGGAGATTGCATTCCCAATGGGCTGTGGATCAACCCCAAATATGGTTTGGAGTATGCCCGACTGATGCGTATAGCAATTAAGGCTGCTGCAAATAAAGATGATTACAATACGGCCATTATTAATTTTTCTAGGGCACAAGCGATATCAGGTGTGACAGATTCTGAAGTACGTCGTGGGCTATTGGGAGCAATCTTAGCGAAATCACTGCAAAAAAATCCTGTACAGGGCTATTTTCCTTCAAGAATTTGGCTACTAGTTAGTGGGGAATTTAGTCAAGGCGAGTAATCCTCAATCCAAAATTACAACGTAATAGTTCACTAGATTAACTTTGCCAGGTGTATATATTTACTGGATTTCCGCTCGATTATCTGTAGCAAATTTATACCAAATTTGTATGGTAACTCAGCAAAAACTATCACTCTCTATGACAAATTTAGATATTAAAGTCTAGAAGCTGCCAATCAATCTCTGGCTTACCAAAGGAACGCAACGCTAAATTAATAGACGAGAAAGGTTTGCTATCAAAAAAGCCATTGCGTGCAGAAAGTGGTGAAGGGTGAGCCGATTGAATCACTGTATGAAATGTCGTATCGATTAATTTCACCTTTTTCTGTGCGTACCCACCCCACAATACAAAAACAACTGGATCTGGCTTTTGGTTAACTTTGCTAATTACTGCATCTGTGAAAGTTTCCCAACCTTGATTTTTGTGAGAATTAGGTGTGTGTGCCCTCACGGTTAGTACTGCATTTAACATCAGAATGCCTTGTTTAGCCCATGATACTAAATATCCATGATTGGGGATATTAAACCCAACATCATCTTTAAGTTCTTTAAAAATATTGTTCAGTGATGGAGGTGGCTTGATACCCGGTTTTACAGAAAAGCATAATCCATGCGCCTGGTTGCGATCGTGGTAAGGATCTTGACCAAGTAAGAGGACATTTACTTTTTCGTAGGGTGTCAATTCAAAAGCAGAAAAAACATCTTCTTCAGGCGGATAAATAGTGTGTGATTGACGTTCTTCTACTAAGAAACTTTGAAGTTTAGTGAAGTAGGATTTACCAAACTCTTCAAACAGTACTGCTTGCCAAGAAGGCGAAATTTTATTAAATGTCAAATTTTTTGCCTTTACTTAAGTATGTCAGCGCTAATTATATAGCAATCCGATTTGATTCCTGAACTTACTTGTAGAGGTAGGAAACTTTGAGCCAAGTGAGACTGTTTTTGCTCGGACTTTTGGAGGAACACAAGAATATAGCTCTGCTATTATTAGAGGCAGATATTCTAGAACTTTTTCTGAAGATTCTGTGTAAGAATACATCCGTCAGAATTCAGGAGCCAGAAGGGTTAAAGAATGAGGAGAAATATTTGATGAATCAATTTACTAATCTACTAGATTACCTCTAAATTCTGACTTCTGACTCTTGTGTGCTGAATTCTGACGATTCTGTTTTAATTATTAGAGAATCCAAATTCAATAAAATTAGTGTTCAAGTTCCTGAACCCATCTCCTCTAGGGGTATGGTGCGTGCCTGTCTGATGGGATTGTAGATGAAACGCAAGCAGAAGCTAGAGCACGATTAATTTAACTAGCGTTAGCAATTACTATTATCGATGCATCCACTATGATTTTTAGCTGCTACTAGATTCTGCAAGCGCAATTTACAAGTAAGAACATCTGCATCTATAAAACTTGAGTAATAGTAAATTCAATTTGCGTAAATCCATACAGCGATCGCATGATTTTCATACTAATTTTATGTAATTGCCACATCTACTTGTTACACTGATAGGAAGCAAACATTGAGTTTGCTCCTCACACCATACTATTACCCTCTTGTTTGTCAATGGCAAGAGGTTTTTTTTATTGCAGCCTATCAGTTTATAATCCAGGTTATGGCTTGTCAGGGATTGCAGTACATACATTGCCCTGGATCGGCAAACTCTCTGCCATTAGGGAATAATTTTTCTTGGCTGTAACCACATTTTTGACACTGATAAATTACAGAATGTACCAAGGTGGTGGGAATAGCACAAATTGCACAAGGTAATCCTTGAATTCTTTTAGTAATGTCAAACCCAGGTAAATCACATTGAGGGCAGTGGCTTTTAATCTTGCTTAACAAGTCATAGGTAGCTTTTTCGATATTTTTCATCCGTGTGGGGTTATAAAGTGCTCGCATATCGGTTTCAAGATACACTTTGCCGTCCGGTGAATTATTCAATGCCCAATTCCAAGCTTCTAAGAATTGTTCTTCGGTAGTAATACCTTTAATTATGTCACTGCTATCTTTGGCTATTTGCTGACAACTAACAACCAGCCCATGTTCTGGAAAACCAACTTTTCTAGCAAAATCATAGGCTTGTTGAATATTATCCACTACCTGATAGTGAAAATTAGTTTCAAGGGACAATTCTTCGCCAATAATTTCTAGGCCGTTTTCTCGATCTAATAAAATAACAATTTCTCGATTCGAGTAAATATAAGGTAGCAATGGATGGGGTGCAAAGCTACCTTCGCTGGCGATCACTAAACTTGCGCCTGTTAAATCTATCACTTTTGTAGCTTTCAATCTAGCTGCTGCAATCTGAGTGCCAGGTCGTTCTATTTCTCTAGTGAATGTACCAAAAACATCAGTATTAAAATTCGGTGGTACTCTAACTTCAATACCTAACTCCTGCTCCAAGATGGGGGCAATAACTCTCTGCTTTTGGTGCATTGTCGCCAGTATTGCTACACGATTACTAAATAATTGCTGATTTTTCATCGTGGGTTTACCTCCTGTTAGTATTTCGGCAAAATTAGTTTGTCATAAAGCTTAATTCAAATCACCTATTATTTACGAGCAATTAACTCTAAAACCTTCTTAAATTGCCGAAATTGAAAATTATTAACGGCTGCATCTTAGTTTTTATAAAAGCCCACAGGCTTCTAGCCTGGGGCTTTTAAAAACTCATAATCTGCTGCGCAGGCTATGAGTTTTAGAAGCCTATACAGTTAGGCTTTGTTCGTCTAGCAATACCCTAGAAGGGTATTGATTAAAAAAGTAAGATGCTCCCATTACTAACCTTGTTCCTGTGCAACCTGTCCTATCTGTGCCGTCAGCTTTTCTTGATCGCGCTTGCGCTTTTTAGCATAAAGCTGAATCGTAACTGCCATTAAAATAATTGCCGCAAAAACGACCCAGACGGTGATATCTGTAGGGAGATTGTTCTTAAACACAGCTAGCAGTACAATCACCAACAACATAACTGTAGGTGCTTCATTTAAAGCTCTTAACTGCTGACTATTCCATCGACATTCATCTACTGCTAACTTCTTCATAAGTCGGGAACAGTAATGATGATAGCCAATTAATAAGGCTACAAAAAATAGTTTGATATGCAGCCAACCCTCTTTCAAGACATCCGGTTCAGTAGTTAGTAGTCCGATTGCCATTGCTACAGTTACCAACATTCCTGGAGTAGTGATGATACTGTAGAGGCGTTTTTCCATAATTTGATACTGATTCTTCAGTATCGTGCGTGCTGGTTCCGGTTCTTGGTTGGCTTCAACGTGATAGATAAAAAGACGTACTAGGTAGAACAAACCAGCAAACCAGACTACGAAGCCAATAATGTGAAACGCTTTAAACCAGGAATAAGCCATGAATTGTAACCTGCCTGTCTCAACTTGTTGTAGAGTAGCTATTGCCTAAATGAGCGCTAGTACTCTCTTTATCAGGTTACGGTAAAACCTTATGCGGCAACCGATCGCTAGTCAGCAGATAGATTAAGAACTGTGAACTCTCATGACAAGATTAACAGCTAGCGATCGCCATTTGCGGCAGCTTTTCTAGTATCGCCAAGCTTTTGGTAAACTCAAACGCTGATATTGAAGTTTTATTTTCCCAATATGCTGATTGACGACTACATTCGGGACATAATGACTAAAAACCAGATTCCGGGACTCTCTGTTGCAGTCGTACAGGAGGGTGAAGAGATTTTGGTTAAGGGTTATGGCTTGGCGAATGTAGAACACTGCGTTCCAGCAACTGAAAAGACAGTTTATGAAATTGCTTCTGTCGGGAAAACGTTCACCGCTACAGGGACAATGATGCTAGTGGAAGAAGGCGTAATTTCGCTGGATGAAGCGATCGCAGACTACCTCGATTATTTACCTCTAGCTTGGCAGAGTGTGACAATTAAGCAGATTCTGTCTCATCAGTCGGGAATTCCTAACTATACCCATGCACCAAACTACTGGGAAATTACCCGGCTTGATTTATCAAAATCGGAAATATTGGCTTTAGTTACCGATTTACCCCTCAAGTTCCCACCAGGGGAGTTTAGCGCTTACGACAACACAGGCTACTATCTGCTGGGGTTGATGCTGGAAAAACTCACCAAACAATCCTATGGAGATTTACTGCGCAAGCAGATTTTTGAGCCTTTGGGAATGAATGCAACCGTGATGAATCATCCCAGAGATATTGTGTTGCACCGAGCAGCTGGCTATCGTTTTTTAGAAGGCAAGCTCGTTAATAAACCATACTACAGTCCCTCAGTTACATATTCAGCTGGAGGTCAACTCTCCAGTGTCGAAGATATGGTGAAGTGGGAACAGGCACTTTATCGTGCAACTTTGCTCAAGCAAGCAACCCTTGATTTGATGTGGACTCCCCATCCTCCAAATAGTGGCGATGATTGGGAGAAGCTGAGATATGTAGCTGGTTTAGGTTGGTGGATATCAAATTATAGCGATCGCCGCGTAGTTGGTCATAATGGCTCGATTTTAGGATTTGCAAGTAATATTACTCGCTTTATTGATGACAAGATTACCGTAATTGTGTTGTGTAATTTAGATCGAGTTTCCCGACCAGATGCGATCGCTAAAGAAATTGCTGGATATTACTGCCCAGAACTAACTAAAATTTCGCTTCAGCCACCACTGTCTTGAAAATAAGGCAGAAGGCAGAGGGCAGAAGGATAAAGATTTTCATGCCTTGGTTGTGGGATGTTCCCGTGATTGACTGTCTTGAAAATAGATAGGAGGACACGGGGATGAGAGAAATAACTGACAAATGACAAATGACAAATGACCAATGACGACTACTTAGATTCAGCACGACGCACAAAGGGTAAAAGGTCTTCTAAAATTGTTTCGTGGTAGTGTTCTTGGGGGTAATGACCAACGTTATTCAGCTTTACTAATTCAGCGTTCGATACAGAATTGGTAAAATTTTCTGCTATTTCTACAGGTAACCAAGGATCAATCATTCCCCATTGAACCAAAATTGGTTGTTGCCATTGTTGAAAACTAGATGCAATTTCTGTCATGGCTGAGTCGAGTTGCAAATTGCGAATAGTTGCTAGGAGACTGCGTCCAGGAGCCGAACTTTTCAAATATGGTCGACGATAAACATCTAAATCTTTATCTTCTATACGGTAACGGCTACCGCCTTCTAAAGTACGGTCAACTAAAAGGGGGTCTTGGGTCATCATTTCACCTGCTAAAGGTAAACCCATTTGTTTAATTTTCCAAGGTAATTTAGCAGTAGTTGAAATGGGTGTATTTAAAATAGCTAAATTGGCAATTTTTTCGGGGTTGCGCAAGGCATATTGAAGCCCTACCGAACCTAAAAAACCTTGCACAACTAAAGAAAATCGTTCCAGTTCTAGTGCTTTAATAAATCCTTCTAAAGCTGTAATAAATGCCTCAGGAGTGTAAGCAAAATCTCTTTTTTCTGGAGTTGCCGAAAAGCCATAACCAATCCAATCAGGCGCGATCGCCCTTGTCCCCTGGTTCGCTAAAGCAGGCAGAATGTGACGCCAACTATAACTTTGTGAGACTATGCCGTGCAGCAATACTACAGGTAGTAAGTCAGTTCTACCAATTGGTGAAGCTTCACGATAGAACCACTCTAATGAATTTACGGTTATTTTATGTTCTGTTAATGACACGTTAAGTTCCTATCAACTAGAAGGCAGAAGGCAGGGGGCAGAGGGCAGAAGGATGTATAAAGTTTTTTAAGGCGAGTTGCTACATTAGAGACTATTTGGGTTAAACTCTCACTTCAAATCCAAGATTTGAAATGTTTCAATCCAGCAGGAATGATTCAGATGTCACTAATTACTTCTGAATCATTCCTGCTTCCTGCCTTGCTTTAAAAAGTTATGTTTTTATTAAGAATCGATAGGAATAATCATCTCACGAATTGCATAAGCTGTTGCGGGTGCTAGTAAAACGCCGTTGCGATAGTGCCCAGTGGCTAACAGAACATTACTCAACCCAGGTAACTTACCAATCACTGGTGCTGGGCGTCCTTCAGGGCGGGGACGTAAACCCGACCAAGTACGGATAATATTTGCATGTGCTAACTCTGGGCAGAAGGCGATCGCTTGTTGTCTAATAGATTCAAGTAGTTCTTGATTGGGAGATATTTCATCTCCATTACTCGGAAATTCTACCGTTGCACCTATCCAGTAGTCGCCACCTCCTATAGGGACGATGTGAACATCATTACCAGTAATCGCTGGTTGGAAGTCAAGATATCCTAATGGATGCCCTAGGTGTAGTTGTAATGCTTGCCCCAGTACAGGGCGAATATCAACCATGTGATGTAATTGTGCTGTCAATGGAGTTGAACCTAACCCAGCAGCGACTACAAACCAGTCAGCAGAAATTTTTCCGGCGGTTGTTTCTAGTTGATGGCACAATTGCGGTGAAGTTTCGGCATCTGTCACAGTCACGCCAAATTGGAAGGTAACACCGTTGTGTTGGGCAGCCTCAACTAAAGCTAATGTTAGGGCTGTGGGGTCAATTTGGCGGTCTTGAGGAGAGTAGACAGCGCTTGTAATTCTTTCGTTATCTACCTGAGGACAGAGATTTTGTAGTTTAGTCTGATCCCAGATTTCTAATTGCCAGCCTTGAGAGTGGCGAATTGCTAACAGCTTTTCCCATTCTGCTAAATTTTCCTCTTCCAAGCAAAGACTAAGGATTCCTTGACGGTTGAAGGGGATTTTACGACCTGTGATGGCTTCTAATTCGGGAATCAAGGTTTCATAGCGTTGGATGCTAGTTTGGCGCATCTGCCAAGCCTTACCCTTGATTTTGTGGCTAATTACGCCCATCAACACACCGAGTGCAGCGCCTGTGGAAGCTTGTGCGGGTGGTTGGCGATCGCAAACGGTAATCTTTAGACCTTTAACTTGACTTAGTTCATAGGCGATCGCTGCCCCAACTACGCCACAACCGATAATTACTACATGACTCATGACTTTATCTTGAAGTTAGGAGTTAGAAATTTGTAATTCCTAACTCCTAACTCATAACTCAAGACTTATGACTCAGTTTGACTGCTTCTCTCAGGAAGCAGATCGAGGAATTTATCAATGTCTGCAAAAACTTCTGGGTAGTTACTAAAGGCAAGTTGGGTATTGCCATTGGTAGCGGCTCGATCGATTTTCACCAGATGGTTAAACAAATCTCGCGTGATTTGACGCGCTGTGGGTTGGTCTTTGGGTAGGAGGTTAGGAGTCACATAAGTCATATTCAACCTAGCTTCTGCTAACGGGCCATGTATAAAATTACCCACATCAATCCAATCTTTTCGTTGAATGAGCTTTTTAAGTTCTTCTGAGCGATCGCGCACAGCTTGAATCTCTGGCACGTATGTCTGGATTTTCGTCAGTTGAGCTGTTGTATAAGTAGGTGGTGCTTTGGCAACAGTAGGGCTGCCACAACTGATCAGAAATGTTGCCAATAATACTAAAATCAATGACAAAAGCGAGCGTTGACGCGACATATATTGAACTAATTTGCTGTTTGTTTGCCGACTAACAGTGTAATTTTATATCGCTAAGGTAATATATACTTCTTACCAGCAAAGGATTTTCGGCAAGATTTTTGATACTAGCTTCCTATTTTCTAAAAATAGACTAGCGCCTGCTTAACTTTTGAGAAATTTAAGTATAATTACTCAAGATGACTTGTGTTATCCATAAACTTCAACCAGCAGTTTTTGGCAGTTTTTGTTAACAATGATTGTTAGGAAAGCATAATTTAGAGTTGCGAAACAGGAAAGACCTTGATAAGCTGAAACACCAATACCATAAACCTTCTGGCGGTTTTCTGTCTTCACATTTCCCATAGGCCGATGCAATATAGGAGTGTTTTTTCGTGAACGCATCTGAACAAGCAACTAACCTTGAACTCGCCAGCAAGATTGCTACAGTAGTTAATTTGTTTAAATTTGAGTTTCCTGATGCCAAATCGGATCTTAAACCTTGGAAGAACGATCCGGAAACGAGAGAGTTAGTCGATCCCGATTCAATAGATATTGGCTTTCACTTTCCTGGTATTAGTAAATCCTGGCGCAGTCGTAGCGTTTTAATTCAAATCCGAATATATCAAGACCCCGTAAGCAATTCACGTCGTGCGATCGGCGTAGAAGTCGCTGCATTTGATCATCGCGGTGAAGCTTGGCGACTTTCTACTATAGATAACTGGAGTATTGTCGGTGCTTCTATCCCTTCGCCGCAAGTCGCAGACAAGTTAAAACTAATTTGCCGACAAATTTTAGAAGTATTTAATAAATCTAGTGAGTAAAATTACTTGATAAAAAGCTGTTAATACTTCTAGATAATTTGTTATTTGTGATAACTCACAGATAATTTAGCCATGCTATAAGATATTCATCACAACCATAATTCACATCAAATATAAACTCTAAAATTTTCGGAGATATTTATACTTATTCTCCAGAAAAATTATTTTATGGTGTAGATAATTACCAGGCTTATACAGCTTGTTAAATCAATAATTTAATTAATAGGAGTTAGCTTGGAATGGGATTGAGCCGCAGATTAGCTGACTTGGAAGAAATTCTGGATTCTCTATATGAAACTCTTGGTGAGGCACAAAAGCATTATGTTCGTGCTAGCGACATCTTTATAAAAAACTCGATAAAGCAGAGAATTCGGAAAGAATTATTGCCAGAAATTCATGAGTATGAAGCTGAATATTGGAAACTTTTAGCACAAGTGGGTCTTGCTTGCGAGGTGAATGAAGTCAAGGCGCAGAGTGTGATTATTCAAGTTGAGCCAGAAGTAGTTCAATTAATTGAAAGTAGGCCCAATGGCGACTATTCTAATGAATTGATGCAGAAGTTACAGGAAATACTCAACAAGCTGAACGAACCAGGAAATCCTGCGGCTGCAAAGGCAAAGTTAGCCCTAAATTTAATACCGGGAATTTTATCCTATGAAGTAGAAGTAGATACAGAACAAGCCCTGAGAAACGCTTTTCAACCAATTAGAAATTTATTTAGAGAAGCGTTAGAAAATAGAAAAGCGCACCCAAATTAGATAGCCTCGATATGTCTTTGTCTTGCCCATATCGGGGCTTGTTAGCATTTCAAGAGCAAGATCGGGAATACTTTTTTGGTCGAGAGAAATATGTTGAAGGTTTATTGACAGTCGTTCACCAACAACCCTTAGTAACTTTGATTGGTGCTTCTGGAAGTGGTAAATCTTCAGTAGTGTTTGCGGGACTAATTCCCAAATTACGAGAAACAGGGAATTGGTTGATTGAATCTTTTCGTCCCGAAAATAAGCCTTTTTACAATCTTGCTTCTGCTCTAGTAAGTCAGCTAGAACCTAAACTTGGTAAAACCGATCGCTTTATTAAAGCAAAAGCACTCATAAACTCTATTCAGCAAGATGGATTTACAGAGGTTGTATTAGAAATTCTCAAGGACAAAGCTGAAAAGCATTTGCTGATATTCATCGATCAATTTGAAGAACTTTACACCCTTTGCCAGGATACTCATGAGCAACAGCAGTTTGTGGATGCTTTGCTTACAGCAGTTAAATCAGCCCCAAACAGCTTGACGGTGGTGTTGACATTGCGGGCAGACTTTTTTAGTTATGTGTTGAATTATGCTCCCTTTGGGGAAGCATTACAACAGCACAAGCCACAGTTACTCAGCGCGATGAACCGGGAGGAAATGAAAACTGCAATTGAGCAGCCAGCTCAGAAAATGAGGGTGAAACTGGAGGAGGGATTAACCAAACTTATTCTTGATGATGTGAAGCAGGAACCGGGAAACTTGCCTTTGCTAGAGTTTGCTTTGACTCAACTGTGGGCAAAGCAAAATCGGGGACAATTGACGCATCAAGCCTATGAGGAAATTGGGGGAGTTGCCAAGGCGCTGGCAAATCATGCGGAAGCGGTTTATGAACAATTAAATGAGGCTGATAAAAAACGAGCAGAACGGGTATTCATTCAGTTAGTGCGTCCGGGAGAAGGGACGGAAGATACCCGTTGCATTGCTAATCGTGAGGCAATTAGCGCTAATAATTGGGATTTAGTGACGCGCCTTGCTTCTAACCGTTTGGTAGTGACGGGACGCAATGAAGACAGACCAGCAGAAACAGTTGAGGTGGTGCATGAAGCCCTAATTCGGGAGTGGATGAACGATCACCGTGAGTTTCGCACTTGGCAAGAACGCTTAAAAGGGCGGATGCGGGAATGGGAAGCAACGGGTAAGGATGAAGGAGCGTTGTTGCGAGGTTTGCCTTTAGACGAAGCGGAAAATTGGCTGAGTAAGCGTAAAGAAGAACTTGGTAATACAGAAACAAATTTTATTCAGGAGAGTATAGCATTACGAGAAAGGGAGAAGGAACAAGAAAAACGCAGACGTGAAGAAAAGATACGCCAACAACGTCGCATTAATATTGTGCTTACTAGCTTCTCTGTAGCAGCCATGACTTTAGCAGGGTTAGCTGGTATTGGCTGGAGGAGCGCTGCCATCAATGAAATAAATTCTAATGCAAAGAATTCATCTGCACTTTTAAGTTTAGATGGGCAAAAAGCCTTAAAAACAAGTTTAAAAGCTGTGGTGCAAATGCAACATACACCTTGGGTAGACGTAAATACCCGTACCCAAGTGGAACTGGCATTAATGCATATAGTTCACAACGTTGTAGCGCCCAACACCTTAAAAGGACACGCAAACTCGGTTTATGGCGTCAGCTTCAGTCCAGATGGCAAGATACTGGCAACAGCCAGTGCTGACAACACATTGAAATTGTGGGATACCAGCACTGGTAAAGAAATTAAAACTCTCATTGGGCATACAAACTCGGTTAATGACATCAGCTTCAGTCCAAATGGCAAGATGCTGGCAAGCGCAAGTGATGACAACACGTTGAAATTATGGGATACCAGCACTGGTAAAGAAATTAAAACTCTCATCGGGCATACAAACTCAGTTAAAGGTGTCAGCTTCAGCCCAGATGGCAAAATGCTAGCAACTGCAAGTAGTGATAACATGGTGAAATTGTGGAATACCAGCACTGGTAAAGAAATTAAAACCCTCAATGGCCATACAAATAGGGTTAATGGCGTCAGCTTTAGCCCAGATGGCAAAATGCTGGCAAGCGCAAGTGTCGATCGCACAGTGAAATTGTGGAATACCAGCACTGGTAAAGAAATTAAAACCCTCAGTGGTCATACAGACTGGGTTTATGGCGTCAGCTTTAGCCCAGATGGCAAAATGCTGGCAAGCGCAAGTGTCGATCGCACAGTGAAATTGTGGAATACCAGCACCTATAAAGAAATTAAAACCCTTATCGGGCTAACAGACTTAGTTTTGAGCGTCAGCTTCAGCCCGGATGGCAAGATGCTAGCAACTGCAAGTGGCGATAAGACGGTGAAATTATGGGATACCAGCAGTTATAAAGAAATTAAAACCCTAATTGGGCATACAAACTGGGTTTATCGCGTCAGTTTCAGCCGGGATGGCAAGATGCTGGCAACTGCAAGTGGTGATAACACGGTGAAATTATGGGATACCAGCAGCTATAAAGAAATTAAAATCCTCAGTGGTCATACAAACTGGGTTTATGGCGTCAGCTTCAGCCCAAATGGCAAGATGCTGGCAACCGCAAGTGGAGATAACACAGTGAAATTGTGGAATACCAGCACTGGTAAAGAAATTAAAACCTTCATCGGCCATAAAAACTCGGTTAAAAGCCTCAGCTTCAGCCCGGATGGCAAGATGCTGGCAACCGCAAGTGATGATAACACAGTGAAATTGTGGGATACCAGCACCTATAAAGAGATTAAAACCCTAACTGGTCATACAAACTCGGTTAATAGCGTCAGTTTTAGCCCGGATGGTAAGATGCTAGCAACTGCAAGTGTTGACAAGATGGTGAAATTGTGGAACATCAGCACTGGTAAAGAAATTAAAATCCTCAGTGGTCATACAAACTCAGTTAATAGCGTCAGTTTTAGCCCAGATGGCAAGATGTTGGCAACTGCAAGTGTTGACAAGATGGTGAAATTGTGGAACATCAGCACTTATAAAGAGATTAAAACCTTAACTGGTCATACAAACTCAGTTAATAGTCTTAGCTTCAGCCCGGATGGCAAGATGCTGGCAACCGCAGGCGATGATAACACAGTAAAATTATGGGATATCAGTACTGGTAAAGAGATTAAAAGCCTCATCGGGCATACAAACTCGGTTAATGGCGTCAGTTTCAGCCCAGATGGCAAGATGCTGGCAACCGCAAGTGTTGACAAGATGGTGAAATTATGGGATGTCAGCAACTATAAAGAAATTAAAACTCTCAGTGGACATGCATACTGGGTTTATGGCGTCAGCTTCAGTCCGGATGGCAAGATGCTGGCAACCGCAAGTGCTGACAAGACGGTGAGATTATGGAAGCGAGATTTTGATTATTTATTAAAGCAAGGCTGCAATTTTATAGGACAGTATCTCAAGCCTAATCCTAAAGATGAGGAGGCGCGTGAGATTGACAAGAATTTGTGTAAGGGTAAGCATTAGTTTCTGGGAGATGGGAGACAAGGGAGAGTTATTTAGTTTTTGGTGATTGATTGGCGATCGCGTTCCAAGAAGCAGCTACGCGTCTATGCACTTACACAATCGCCTTCAGCACAAAAATCATTCCATCCATAGAGAACATTCAAACATTCATAAAGAACGTTTGAACTTTCTTTATGTAAGTGAGGACTTTCTTTAACTAAGTGAACGCATTCATAAAGAAGGTTTGGACTTTCTTTAACTAAGTGAGGACTTTCTTTAACTAAGTGAACGCATTCATAAAGAAGGTTTGGACTTTCTTTAAGTAAGTGAGGACATACATAAAGAAGGTTTGGACTTTCTTTATGTAAGTGAAGGCATTCATCACCAACGTGAAAGCGATGCACATCTACATTGTTAAATGCTGAAGAATCAAAGAACAGACATCTGTTGCAGCAATTAAATCTTGATTAACTAAATCAGTCTGATGGCTAATCAACATCGGCCCTTCCTCTGGAGAACTAGCGATACAACCATGAGAACCACGCACTAAGGAAGCATCCAGAGGAATCACATCCATAAGGTAGCGAAAACCTAGTTGTTTCTGCAACAGCTTGGTAGCAATTTTGAGTTTAGGAAATTTCAGTTGTGGATCGAGAAAAAGTTCTACAGGATCGTAACCGGGTTTGCGGTGAATATCCACAGTTCTCGCGAAATCAGGCGCTTTAGCCTCATCGAGCCAGTAGTAATAGGTAAACCAAGCATCAGATTGAGCGATCGCCACTAACTCCCCAGATCGAGGATGATTGAGATGGTAGGCTTGTTTCCCTTCTTCATCTAATACCTGCGCTACACCTTCAGTTGTTTCTAGCAAATCGCGCACTTTCGGAATATACGCCGGATCGTTCACATAGACATGAGCAACCTGATGATCGGCTACAGCAAAAGCAATACTAGCACCAGGATCGAGTAGTTCTCGTCCTAGCTCTTCTCTCACAGTAATTAAACCATTTGTTCTTAGTACACGATTTAAATCCACTGCTTTAGAAACTGGAGTAATGCCATACTCTGAGAGGATAATTACTTGAGTATTACGTGCTTGATAATAATTAATAAGTTCACCACATACAGCATCAATTTCTTTTAAATCTTTTTGTATTTGCTTTTCATCTTGACCAAATTTTTGTAAACAGTAATCTAAATGAGGTAAATAAATTAATGTGAGTGTAGGGCTGTAGCGTTCCTCAATCCACTTGGCAGAATTAGCAATCCATTGGCTAGAAACAATAGAGGTATTTGGTCCCCAAAAATTGAATAGTGGGAACTGACCTAAATCTGATTGAATTTCCTCACGAATATCGGCAGGATAAGTATAAATATCAGGTAGTTTTCTACCATCCGCGGGGTACATCGGGCGCGGTGTAATCGCATAGTCTGCTGAAGAGTACATGTTGTACCACCAAAAAAGGTTGGCACAAGTAAAGTTGGGGTCAATTGATTTAGCAATTTCCCAAATTTTGGGAGCTTGCACTAATTTATTAGACTGTCGCCAGAACTTCACTTCACAATCATCACGGAAGTACCAACCGTTAGCAACAATGCCATGCTCATCAGACAATTTTCCTGTTAAATAAGTAGCCTGAACTGAACAAGTCACAGCAGGTAATACTGATTTAATTGGAACTACTCGCCCTTTTGCTGCCCATTCAGATAAAAACGGCGTGTTTTCTCCTAGTAAACTGGGTGTTAAGCCGACGACATTTAGAACAACCGTTTTCTGCATCTACTTCATCTCCTTTTAATTACCAGCAAAATTTTTTAATACCCACTCATATTCGCGCTGAATAGAAGTTAGCAAATCTATCTTCATTTCTGATGGCAAAACATCCCAGGTGTAAGTTTCGATTTCTAAATGATGACAAGCATTGTTGCTTTGGAGTAAATGCAAAATAGTTACAATATCATCTTGTGTAGACTGCAAAATTTGATAATCGCGAATAAAAATTGGCACATGAAAGTGAGTACGCCATTCTTCAGCTAGCGATTTTTCTAAGTATGGTAATGCACTGATTAAATCAGGATAGTGATATAGCGTGCCGTCACTACGACGTTCTATAACTTGATGAAGATAAGTAGATTCAGCAAAGGGTTGTAAGCGCTCGGCTATTAAACTACGCTGCTCAACCTCAGTTGGAATTTTTACTTGAATTGCTGCACTAATTTGGATTTTGCCAATCTTAATACCTGCTGATTGCAAACGTTCAAATACAGAATGTGGCTGCTCATATTCAACTGAGAAATGGCAGGTGTCATAGCAAAGCCGGACATGGTTAAGCAATTTACTCTCTGCTAAATTCTGTTCTATATTTAATTTCTGGGCTAAATAATTACCACCAATTGGCAATAACCAATTTTGGTAAAAATCAATTACTTCTGAGGTATTCTCAATTAAACCATCAGGTTCAGGTTCCAAATCAATATGCAACAACTTACCTGTATAGTTCTGGATACGAACCATTTCTGCTACAACTGATGCAATGTGGAAACAGCTATTCTTTAGAACTATGTCCCAAGTTTGTTGGTCGTCTCCCCACCAAGGTTTATAGGATAAAGGTAATGTTGAAATGCCGCCATCAAGTCCTTCTGGTAACAGAGTAGCTAAAATTTTTGTCAAGTTTAATGTATACTTCAGGCGTTCCTGAGTTGACCAATCTGGTACATAAACTTGGTCTTTGACAATTTGGTGATGAAATCCCCCATAAGGAAATCCATTTAAGGTGAAAACATATAAATCTTCTTGTGTTAGCCAAGCTTGGAATTGAGCCAAGTTATCTTTTTCTAAAAGTTGCTTTGCGGCTGTATCTGCTAATCGCAAACCAATTCCGAAAGGTGCTTGAGGTGATAAACGTGATTTGAGGTTAGGAAGATACTTTTCTAAATTGGCAAAAACCTCTACCCAACTTTCACCAGGATGAATATTGGTGCAGTAAGTCAGGTGAAATTTGCTGTCTATGGCAATCTTCATCTTGGATCTACATACCTTATTTGTGATTTGCAACTAATTTTAGTGCAATCAGCAGGCTGTCTCAATGAAAAAATTTTCGCTCTAATATATGAAAAACATATAGCCATCCTATTTGATTCCTGAACTTAGTCGTAGAGATAGGGAATAGAGAAACAAGGGACTAAAATAAGGAGGTCGTTTTTTCAAAAATCAAATAGGATTTCTATAATTTCTCTTCTGCCTTCTGCCTTGAATGAGTGCTGAGTACAGAGTTAAGAGTTAAGAGTAATTAATTATCCTCCCTTCGGGTACTCTTTGAGAACCCCTACCCTACCCTTCTCCTGCGGAGACGCTACGCAAACGGGAACGCTTACCCTTCGGGAACGGCTCCGCCGAACAGCGAACGGGAACGACTTCGTCGAACGGGGAA
>NZ_MTAV01000059.1:0-22851 GCF_002154695.1 Nostoc sp. T09 | reverse complement strand
GGCTACGCCCAACGGGGAACGGGAACGGCTCCGCCGAACAGCGAACAAGCCGGGAAACCCGTCCAACGCAGCCGCTCCCCTCCCGCAGCGCTGTCTCACCTTGTCCCTTTTTTATACATAGCGATGAAATTTTTTCATCGAGACTGCCTTGTTGACTCTAAGTAACAGCAAATATTTTGGCAAATGACATTGAAATGGGTAGCAAAATTAGCACTAACAAACCGTAAGATAAACCCGCAAAATCAGCCGCAACTGTTGCATCTAAGATAATTAGAGACAATACCCCGACTTTTACTGCATTTCGGATTTTTTCCGGTACTGGTTCACGGGCAGCTTGGATAAAATTAGGCAAGATTCGCACAGCTAATAAAGCAGCGAATGGTAAAGCGGCGATGTCTTCGACAACCCCTTTCGGGTACGCACTATATTCTACAAAAAATCCCAAAGCTACAACTGCTGTCAGGACTATTGCAATTAACAGTACTGCCACTATTCCCGTAATTTTTTTACCGCCGTGAACTTCTCCTTGGCTAATTGCGGTGATTGCAGCAATGTAAAGTACAGGAATCAGCGCTAAATACCAACGTTCCCAGACGATTGCAGGTACAGCACTTACTCCCAATAATAAGTTGCTGCCACGGCACAAACCCATATTCAATGGGCCAAAAAAGGGATGATGCTTGGCCAGTGAGTCATACAGTAACGCTGCAAAAGTAATGACTAAAGCTAAGATGACACTCAACCAAGAAACTTGGAAAGCTGCCACAATTGCGATCGCCAATAATATACTCCCCAATAAAGCCGCATTTTGCCGAGATACACGACCGCTAGGAATTGGTCTAGATGGCCGCTCTTTTTGATCTAATTCGGCATCGAAAACATCATTAAAAACTATACCGCCGCCGTATAAACCAGTTGTAGCCAATAACAACCAAGCTAAGGGAATTAAACTGGTAGCAGTTGCTTGACCGTTGAGTAATTGAGCAAAAATAACTCCGGAGCCTGAGGCGGCAAAGCCAACTAGAATATCAGCCCAAGCAGTAACAATGTTAGCTGGGCGCATCAACTCTAAATACCCCCGCCAGTGTTGAAAATTCAAACTTGCAACATTCACTGGTTTGTTTCCTTTTTGTCAGTTGTCATTTGTCCTCTGTTACAAAGTTGAGGCAGTCTGTTGGCGGGGTTACCCCGCTTAAAGGAACTGCCGTCTGATGCCTGCGGCAACCCCTTCAGCAGTTGCTCATAGGGGAAAACCACGCCAGTTGCTACAACGGAGGGAACCTCCGCAACGCACTGGCTCCCCAAGACTGGGCTGCCAACGCTCTGACGTCGCTACTGCTACGCTAACACCATACAACGGGCTAGACTTTGCTCTTTGTCATTTTTTATTCTCCGCGTCCCCCCGTCTCTTTGTCTCCCTCATCCCCTAATCCCCAATCCTTCTACTCAATCAGCACATAGTCTGCAATTGACTTAATCCCTGGTTCCTGTCCCCGTAAAACAGAATTACCGTTGAACATCTGACGCTGATCGGTAGATTCAGCATTTAGCCAGTCTGATGCTTTTATTTGACCAGTTTGACCATAAGCAAATAGAGCATTTTCGTAACATACTGCTCGTACATATTCTTCTGGAATGCCTGTTTCTAGCATTAATTTAGCTGTTTTCGGGACTGCTAATGGATCGCTAACACCCCAATCGGCACTACTATCTACAATGATGCGATTGTATCCATACTGACGGACAATCTCTACCATTCTGGCGTTACCCATCTTAGTTTTCGGGTAAATTGTGAAAGCTGCCCAAAAGCCTCGTTTTAAAACTTCTTCAACGGTTTCTTCGTTGTTGTGGTCAATAATTACTTGTGAGGGATCTAGTCCATATTCAATGCAACGATCCATGCTGCGGCTGGCACCCTCCTTTTTATTACGGTGGGGGGTATGAATCAATACCAGCATATCGAGTTCTTTGGCTAATGCTAATTGTTGGCAAAAGTATTTATCTTCTGCTTCTGTCATGTCGTCATAGCCAATTTCTCCAATGGCAACAACTCCCTCTTTGCAAGCATAAAGCGGTAACAGTTCCATAACTTCTGCTGCTAAGGCTTCGTTATTTGCTTCTTTGGGGTTGAGGCCGATGGTGCAGTAGTGTTGAATGCCAAATTGACTAGCACGGAACCTCTCCCACCCAACAAGACTGCTAAAGTAGTCTTTGAACGAGCCAGCCGTTGTTCGCGGTTGTCCTAACCAAAAAGATGGTTCAATGACGGCGACAATACCATATTCCCGCATGATTAGGTAATCGTAGGTGGTACGGGAACACATGTGAATGTGAGGATCGATAAACATCATAAAAACTAGGGATTTCTAAGAAATTAATTAACCACAGAGGCACAGAGAAATAGAGCAGAGATTGCTAGTTGAGGCTGTCAATATTTCTTTGACTCTTGACTCTTGACTATGAACATTTGGTGTTATTTGCAGACTGCCTGGCGATCGCGGCTAAAATTACTCCAAGTCAGTTCACCTTGTTGAATAGCTGAGTGCAACTTTGGGTAACGTGAGAGCAGTGCTTGCGCTTCGGGTAAAGGAGATTGAGAGCAGGCTAAAGCTGCTGCTTGTTGTTCAGCTATGTCTCCATCTGCTAGCACTTTTGCCAAATCTGCAATAATTGCTCGATCGGCAAACGCTCCTACGGCTCGCCAAAGTTCTGGTGAAACTGGACGTTTAGCAGCCCAACGCTCATGGGCATAGTTTGCCAACATCCTTGCCAATTCTGGGTTAGCACGGCGATCTAAACCCCAAATCAGATGCAAAGGACTCCCGACAAACAAAGCCTTCAACACCATTTGATTCCAAGCAATATTGTCTAAATAATCTGCCGGATAAGGATTACGTAGTGCTATGGCTTGAAAAACATTACTCATATTGCTGCGAATGCCTTCAGCAGCGCGTTGGCGATATAGCTCTGGATGAGGCAACAGGGGCAAACTTTGATACAGCGCAATCAACTCCCCCATATCCGCTGTACTGTAAACTTGATCGAGCGATCGCACGTAATCCTCGGTATGATTGTGAGGTAAAGCAAGTACCAAGAGTGTCCGACCCGCTTGATCTACAGTCCAATCACCAGGAAACCAACCAGGAACGAGGTCATGGGCTGCTGCTAAGTCTTGGGGTGTTAGCTGCAAATTATCTTTACCTAAATAACGCGGTACAGCACTAAAAGACGTGAAAAATACCCGCTCAGGAGCGCCGTTGGCAATCTGTGCCTGTTTTGGTTCCAGCCAAGCTAGTGCTTCTTCGGAAATAGACTGTCCTAGCCAGTCATGCAACAACTTGTTTACGCTACTCATGATTAATGCAAAAAAGTCCTTAAGTGTTTTCTATGACAAACTCAAGTTAAAATTCGCCCATTAAAAAAATAATTTATTAACTCAGAGAATATTTTTCTTAATATAGGAAAATTACTGAGATGTATAAAAAGAATACTTTCAAACTTTACTAAATCTACAAAAATCTCTAAGCTTTAGATAAGATAATGTAAAGTTGAGGTTGTGAACCGTTAAAATATAAAGCTATTTTATATAGAATAATTTTACTTCTTACTTCAACAACCATATTTAGAGCTAAACTCAAAACCCAAAGTTAAAGCCTGAGGCAGATTCAAGTAATAATGTGTTTCTTAACTGCATATAATATCAATTAAATCCAGTTAAACCACTTTCTGAGCGAAGTTACAATTTCTCTAAAGCATTTCAGTACATTTAATACTGAAACGCATTTTTTGTGATGATTTATCATCAGAATTTAGATGCATCTTTTAGTAGATGCTAAAAATCAAAACTTTGAAAATAATACTTAAAAATAATTAAATTGAAATGCTAATTACACACAAGCCTGCTGTTAAACTGCAATCAATTAAGCAATCTGTTTGTGTCAACTTTAACTATGATGTTCACTTTACTAATGGTCTGTTTCAGATAGACAATCCTTTACTAGCGCAGGTGATTGCCGCAGATGGAGACATAAGCCCAAAAAAAGTTCTAGCAATAGTAGATGGAGGATTGTTAAAACATCAGCATGGGTTATTAAATCAAATATCAATTTATGCCCAGTTTTATGCAGATGTCATAAATTTAATTGATGAGCCTATCATAGTTCCGGGTGGAGAAATAGTTAAGAACGAACCAAGATTTGTAGAACAAATTCATCAGATGATCGATGCAGACGGATTATGCCGCCACTCCTATGTATTAGGGATTGGGGGTGGAGCCTTATTGGATATGGTAGGATATGCAGCGGCAACAGCTCACCGAGGAGTTCGACTGCTACGGGTGCCGACTACAGTATTAGCACAAAACGATTCGGGTGTAGGAGTAAAGAACGGAATTAATGCTTTTGGCAAGAAAAACTTTCTCGGCACATTTATGCCGCCTTATGCAGTATTAAATGACTTTAAGTTTCTCACTAGTCTTGACGATCGCGATTGGCGATCGGGTATTGCAGAAGCCGTGAAGGTAGCACTAATCAAAGATGCAGATTTCTTTCAGTTCATTGTGACTTATGCGGATAAATTAGCTGCCCGCGATCTGAAAGCGATGGAAAAGCTAATTTATCGTTGTGCCCAATTGCACTTAGAGCATATTGCCACTAGTGGCGACCCCTTTGAAAAGGGTTCATCACGCCCTTTGGATTTTGGACATTGGGCAGCTCATAAATTAGAACATGTTACAGATTACAAATTACGTCATGGCGAAGCCGTTGCGATCGGTATTGCTTTAGACAGCACCTATTCCTATTTAACTGGGCTACTATCACAATTAGAATGGCAAAGTATTTTAGGTACACTTAAGAAATTAGGATTTACCTTGTACTTATCTGCACTGACAGAGCAATTACATCAACCAGATCATCCTCATCACTTATTTAGAGGAATTACAGAGTTCCGCGAACACTTAGGTGGAAAATTGTCAATTACTCTTCTTCAGGGAATTGGACAAGGAATAGAAGTTCACCAAGTCGATTTATGTGTTTACAAAAAAGCTATTTCGATGGTACAAGATTGGGAACTTTCCCATTCCTGATAGGACCTCCCAATTAAAAAAAGAGCAAAATGGGGGCAGGAAATTAATCATTTTAACGTGAGTTCGACGGCACTAAAAAACGGCAGGAGGCAGTGCAGGCAAATCTTTTGGGTAAATGTCAATTGAGGGTTTTTTGGGCAGATAGGTGTAAGCAGCCAAACCAGCCATCAAGTTGACCAAAAAGTTAAATATACTACGATGTCGAGAATGTTCTATTTGACACATATTTTTCAGATGGTCATTGACCGACTCAATGACTGCTCGCTTGCGTAAAAGAATTTTATCAATCAGTTTTACCAAGCGGTTTTTCATCTTCTTCTTGGATTTGGTAACTAACTGTAATCCCCGTCCATATAATTCTTCAAATAATTTTTGGGAGATATATCCTCGGTCGCCAAATAGTTTACCAATTAGATCCTTTGTCATAGCTGGGACTGGCACTCTGTCATCAACGTTTGCCGAAGTCAGCTTGAATGCAAGCAATTCTCCACAGTCGTTAATAATCAAATGAAGTTTAAAACCAAAGTGCCAACCCACAGAATTTTTACCCCATTTGACTAATCCTTTAAATACCTTGTGTGCGTGTGCGCGGCATCGATGACAAACTTCAATCGGGGTTGAGTCAATAAAACTAATCCCCGTAACCTCTCCCGTGCGTGTATGTAAGAAACAACACAATAACATTAAACACCAAGGCATCAATTCCACAAACCAGGTGTAATATCATGTCCGCTAAATCAGTTGCAATATGTCATTGCGAGCGAAGCGAAGCAATCGCAAAGGTGTTGGGATTGCTTCGCTTCGCTCGCAATGACAAGTGTTCAACCGGACATGATATAACTCACCAAGTTGGGAAATGCTCCACGCCAGCTTTCTAACACATGCAACGTGTAGAACTCCTTGAAAGTCTTATAACCACTACCATGAAATGCAATGGCTATTGTCATCACCTCTGATAAATGCATCCTTGATTTACTACGCCGTTCTCCTGTTGTTGATGGTAGCTGTGGTACTTGCTGCCACAAGCTTTCCCATTGATTGCAGAAATCATCTATGTCACAGAAAATTTGCGTAATATCGAGGCGGGATACAATGGTAGACATAGCCGAGACCTTGATTTTTCTTAAGATATTTTTAGTCTCGGCCTTTGTTTGTCACTTTTGCAACGATTCTCAATCGTAGCGATCGCCTTTTTGTCTGTCCAGTTGACCAGATTCATACATAGCAAGCTTTTTGCGCTTTCCTATCCGTCGAACTCACGTCATTTTACAGCAATGGTAGAAAGTAAAATTCACTTTCTACCACTTTTGTACTTGGATTATATTTTGGATAACTCCAATAAAGTTTAGGTGTCCGCAATAGCTTGATCTATACAAATCCTCATTTTTTCAGATAGAGTTCGGACATGGGGTTCTCTAAAAATAGAGTCGTGATTTCCTGGGACATTTTGAATATCCAACCTTCCTAAGACCATTTCACTCCAACCCATTTTGGAGTCTACCTCTCGTTTTTCCAATGCAAAGCGCTCTTCGGCTCGGAATACAGTGACTCGGCCTGGATAAACTTGTAGAACGTAATCTCTTGCTGCTTGTTTATTGGCCTCTTCGATTGCTAATTTACGGTAGTTATAAGGTACTGTCCGCCAAATTTTTAAGGACAATTTAAAGGCCAGCTTTTGGAAATTTTCTTGTAGTTTATACTTCAGCCAATAGCCTTTGTTCCTGATTTGCTCTAGCACGTAATTAGTCCCAAGTTTTCCAAGGTTATCCCAATGGTGAGAAACTCGTTTTTGTAATGGCGCTTGTTTAACATAATTTGGTCCAGTGGTATCAAATAAAGCTAAAAACGCTACTTTCTGACCTTGCTTGACTAGTTGTTGAGCTATTTCCCAAGCTACTAGTCCACCAAAGGAGGAGCCACCCAAAAAATAAGGGCCTTCAGGTTGAATAGTTTGTATTTCTTTGATGTAATGATCTGCCATTTCCGCAAGCTTGGTAAAGGGAGCTTGTTTCCCATCCAATCCTCGCGCTTGTAGCGCATAAAATGGTTGATCTTCACCCAAATGGAGTGCTAAATCTCGGTAGTATAAGACACTTAAACCAATAGCATGGATACAAAATAGAGGTGGTTTGGAACCGTTAGGCTGAAATGGTACTAGTGATGACCAAGGTATCGATTTTCCTGAGTTGATGCTAGTGCTACTCTCAACCTTAATAATTGAATTCTTATGTTTATTATGGCTTTCTGGTAAAAATCCTTGCTGGCGAATAATATTAGCTAATTGCTCAATGGTTGAACATTGCAAAATAATAGCTAAGGGCAGATTTAGACCAAATATCTTTTCAATCTGAGAAAACAGACGTACTGCAAGTAGTGAGTTTCCACCTATATCAAAAAAGTTGTCTTGTATTCCAATTGGATGAATACCTAAAACATTTTCCCAGATTTCTGTTAGCTGAAGTTGCAATGGGTCTTCTGGGGTGGCAAAGGTTTTTTCTATTTTAGAATTAGTGGGATTAAGAGCAGCTAAGGCTTGGCGATCAACTTGACCATTAGTATTTAATGGCAGAGAATCTAGGATGACAAAGACAGAAGGCAACAGATGCTCAGGTAGCTTTTGCTGGAGAAAACTCAGTAGTTTATCGCTAACAAAAGTCTCCCTATTCTCACCTTGTTTGAGAACGAGATAAGCAACTAGACGTTTATCCCCAGGCTTTTCTTCTCTGGCAATTACTACAGTGTTTTCTACGCCTGGATATTGAGTCAAAGTTGTCTCAAGTTCTGCCAATTCAATGCAAAAGCCGCGAATTTTTTGTTGTTCCGGTACTGTCAACAGAGGTAATTCAGAAATTGGCTGATCGGGATTAGCAACGATACCTTCGAGTAAAGTTTTGAAGTTTCCCAACATCTGCTCTATGGTAATGGCATCAAACATCTCGGCATTATAGTCAAATACCATGCCTAGACCATTATCCTGTTCTCGCAAGACCAATGTCAGATCGTATTTGGTCTTGCCATGATATATGTAACCAAACAGCGCAGTGATAGTCAAATCAGGCAACTCTACCGATGCCATACCACGACCATTCGACCAAGGCGGATTGAGGGAAAATTTTACTTGAAATAAAGGCGAACTATTGCGACTTCTTTGTTCTGGTTTAAGTTCTTCAATTAGCTTCTCAAAGGGTAGATCTTGATGGGTATAAGCCTCTAAGCAATCCTGACGCACTCGGTCTAACAATTGTCGGAAAGTTGGGTTCCCTGCTAAGTTACTTCGCAGTACAAGGGTATTAGAAAAAAATCCAATCAGCCCCTCGGTTTCAACTTGTCCCCGACCTGCACTGGCAAAGCTAATTAGTAGGTCTTCTTGTCCAGAATAACGGTAGAGCAATAGCTCAAACACTGTCAGCAGAGTCATGAAGAGGGTTACTCCCCACTTTTGACTTAGATCTGTCAAAGCATGGTTGAGCGCCTTTGGCAGCAGCAGAGCAGCGCGATCGCCTTTATAGGTCTGTACACCGTGAGGACGGGGATGATCGTAAGGTAACTCAATGATGGGTAAATTGCCTTCTAGCTTTCGCTTCCAGTATTTTGCTTGGGACTCCAAAAACTCTCCCTGGAGCCACTGATGTTGCCAATGGGCAAAGTCAGCATACTGCACCTTTAAGGGAGGTAAAGGAGAAGCTTTACCCAACGAGAAGGCTTTATATATGGTAGTCAAGTCTTGATAGAACAGATCAGCCGATGCTCCATCACAAACTATGCTGTGCATATTCCAGACCAACAGATGTTCTTGCTCACTCAACCGTAGTAGCATCACCCGCAAAATTGGACCATTGGCCAAATCAAAGGGTTGATGAGCTTCTTTAGTTGCCAGGAGATGAGCTTCCGCCTCCCGTTGTTCATCTGGTACTTGCTGCAAGTCAATTATAGGCAGCGTCAAGGAAACATCGATGGCGATGACTTGGGTAGGGTTTCCATTCACTGCTGGAAAAGTTGTCCGCAGGAGTTCATGGCGACGCACAACTTCTTTGAGACTTTCCTCTAAGACAGCAACATTCAAATTCCCTTTAAAACGCACCACAATTGGCATATTATTTGAGGAACTATCAGGTTCAAACTGATGGAGAAACCATAACCGTTGCTGACCAAAAGAAAGCGACAAGTTGCCATTCCGTTCACAAGCTACAATTGGGGGAATCGGTGAACTGGCGACTGTGGTAATTTGTCGTAAAAAATCTATGATTTCAGCTTTTTGCGTTTTTAACTCTGCCAGTAATTCTGGCGTGAGGCTGTCTTTGGCCGCCCGATAGCGTAAGCGTTCTCCCTCTAGCCATAGTTGCACATCTCGCTGACGTAGCTCAGATAGTAGTTCATCCAATGTTTTCATAGCTCGCCTTCCTCATAATCATCTGCTGTTTCACTCTTACCAGCCTGAACACCTTGGGCTGCCCAACGCAGAGTTTCTACTCGTTGAGCCAAATCTGCTATCGTTGGTAATTCAAATAAATTGGACATCAAGATTTCTACTTGCAAGGCTTGGCGCAGTCGAGAAACCACTTGGATTCCTAGTAGAGAATGTCCACCCAGTTCAAAAAAGTTGTTGTGAATACCAACACGCTCTAGCCGTAAAACTTGAGTCCAAATTTCAGCAATTTGCTTTTCGGTGGGGGTACGAGGTGCTACATAATTACCTTCTAGCTCTAGGCGGACGCGCTCCGGTTTAGGTAGGGCTTTACGATCCAATTTGCCATTAGGCGTAAGAGGCATAGCTTCTAGGATCATGAATGTTGTCGGCACCATGTATTCAGGTAGTCGCCCTTTGAGGAATTGGCGTAATTCGGGAATCAGTTGGTCATTCTCAGCTTGTTTGAGCATGGGGCTATTGGCATAAGCAGCCCAAGACAACAATTCTGTTGGCTGGGACTGGGGAGATGGGATGTTAATAGCCTGTCTTGCTTGCTGATCTAGTCGGATCAACACTGCTTCCATATAGCCATCTTTGGCGGTGTCTGACCATCTGATATCGATTGCATAGGGTAAGTCTTTCCCTAAACCCCAGAGATGCTCAGGATCAATGCCTGCTGAAATCATCTCCAGTTTTACTTGTAATTCCTCCACTGTTGCCAATGTCTGGTCTTGTTTGAGCAATGCTAAAGCTTGCACCTCTTTTTGAATCCGAGCATTGGGAATTCTGCTCAGGCAATAATATTCAGGTTGAGTGGCTTCCAAAACTCGACGGACTTCAGTTAGGGTTAATTGTTCATCCAGCCAATCGTGCCATGTCGGTGCAGAGTTGAGATTTTCTGGTGTGCCAATGTACAAGAACACATCATAGTGAAATTGGGTGGTTTCATTCCATAAGCTACCCCGACGCAGTTGGCAATCAATATGTGCGATCGCTGGAATTCGCTGTTTCAAGGCATAGAAGAAACCTGGATCAACAACAAGTTCATCCTCATTGCGGACTCGATTTTCTACAACACTCTTGAATGTATTAATTGACATCGATTCCGGTGAACGCTTAAGCTGATCCATCGTATGGTAAGTTTCCAGCAGTCCATAACTCTGGACATCACCAATATAAATCCAACCACCTGGTTTGACTGCCGCAACAGCTTTTTCTAAGACTCCCAATAAATAATCAGCGTTGGGAAAATACTGCACGACTGAGTGAATGATCACTGTATCGAAAGCATTTGCCTCAATGCCGCGAAAATCATCAGCTGGCCTATGGTCTAGAACAACCTCTGGTAAGTTTTTCTGGGATGTTTGTAGTTGTTGTTGCAATGCTTGGATGGCTGGGGCTGCATAGTCTGTTCCCATGTAGTATGTGCATTGCGGTGCAACTTCTAGCAATATCTGTCCAGTTCCACACCCAATTTCCATCACCCGACTAGGCTTAAGAGCTAAAATTCTCTCTAAGGTTTGCTCTAACCACTCTTGGGCTTGTTGTTCAAAACCATCTTGATTAGTGAACTGTTTGATGATTGCAACATCACTGAGAGTTTGGTTTTGTAAAGCTTCTCCCGAAGTATTATCTAAAGCTGATTGATAGAGTAAGTCCCACCGTTGATTCCAGTCTTGGACGTGTTGACTACTGATAGCCGCATTCCCCGACAAATCAACATCAGATGCTTGTTTAGCAATTAAGTAACCAACTAAAGTTTTGTCCTCTGGGATATCTTCGCGGACGACAACAACTGCTTCCTGCACAGCCGGATGTTGCGCCATCACAGCTTCAATTTCACCCAATTCGATCCGAAAACCTCGTACCTTGACTTGATAATCGATGCGACCGAGATATTCAATCTCTCCGTTGGGCAAGTAGCGAACTAAATCGCCAGTTTTGTATAAACGTGATTGGGGATCTGCACTGAAGGGATTGGGGATAAATCTTTCGTTAGTCAAATCCGGGCGGTTTAAATATCCCCTGGCTAGTCCTGAACCGCCGATATACAACTCACCTGGGATGCCGATGGGAACGGGTTGTAAATGGGAGTCTAAAATGTAAGTCTGGGTATTGCCTATAGGACGACCGATGCTAATTGGTTTGTCACCTGTGGTAACTTGACAACCAGTAGCCCAAATTGTGGTTTCTGTAGGGCCATAAAGATTCCACAGTGCTGCACCCTGGGGTAACAATTGGTTGGCAAGTTCTCTGGGTAAAGCTTCCCCTGTGGAAATCATCTTCAACTGCGGACTACCCTGCCATCCTGCCGCTAGTAGCAGTCGCCAAGTAATGGGTGTAGGCTGCATAAAGGTGACATTGTGGGTGGTGAGCAGTTTTAATAGTTGATTGCCATCAGCAGCAGCTGCACGACTGGCTAATACCAATTTCGCCCCAACGCTCAGGGGAAGAAAAATTTCTGATACAGCAATGTCAAAGGATAAGCTAGTAACTGAAAGCAGAGTGTCTTTAGCGGTTAATCCAGGGGCTTGCTGAATGCTGTAGAGAAGATTAACGGCATTCCGATGCTCAATTTGCACACCTTTGGGTTGACCTGTGGAGCCAGATGTATAGATGAGGTAGGCTAAGTTATCGGGTGTGACATTACTGCTGGGATTTGGTAATGGTGCTTGGTTGCTTTGCCAGTTAGCATCAAGGTAAATGATTTGGGCTTGATGCTGGGGTAGGCTGTTTTGGAGATGCTTTTGTGTCAACAACACTGGTATTTGAGCATCTTGCAACATGAAAGCTAAACGCTCTTGGGGATAAGTGTAATCTAAAGGTAGGTATGCTCCCCCAGCTTTGAGGATTGCTAATACTCCCACTACCATTTCTAAGCAGCGTTCGACGCACAAACCCACTAGTGCCTCTGGCCCAATACCCAAGCTTTGGAGATGATGGGCTAACTGATTGGCACGCTGATTGAGTTCTTGGTAAGTTAATTGCTGGCCTTCAAATACTACCGCGATCGCCTCTGGAGTTTTTTCCACCTGCGCTTCAAATAGTTGGTGAATGCACAGATTCTCAGGATAAGTAGCTGTTGTATTGTTCCATGCTGCTAACAAGTTTTGTTCATTTACCGACAGTAGAGGCAATTTTGCAATACTTTGATTGGGGTTAGCAACTATACCCAATAACAAAGTTTCAAACTCTGCCATCCGGCGGCGGATAGTCTCAGCATCAAATAAATTAGTGTTGTACTGGCATTCCAGGATAACTTGACCATGTAATTCCGTAGCATTGATAAACAGTTCAAAATTCTCGAATGCCCGTGGATTAGAGAAAAATTCTACCTCCAACTCGGCAAAGGGAAGTTGCTCGCTGTCTAAAGCTTGATCGACATTAAATACAATTGGTACTAAAGGAATGCGGCTAGAATCTCGTGGCAATATTAATTTTTTGACCAGACTGCCAAAGGTAAATTGTTGATGATCGTAGGCATCTAAGACAGTTGAGCGCCGCGTTTGCAAATACTCACTAAAAGATTTGTCGCCATTAATTTGGCTACGTAGGGGTAGTAAATTTACACAATGACCTACGAGATTATATTGCCCTAAAGCAGCTTGTCCGGCGGCTGGAATACCTACAACTAAGTCGTTTTGTCCGGTGATACGCTGTAGCCAGGCCTCGAATCCTGCCAGGATAGTAGTCATGAAGCTACAACCGAGTTTTGTCCCTAGTTGTTTGAGATCTGCAACTAGTTGGGGATTTAACTGCCAATCTTCGCGGGCGGCGTTAAAAGTTCTGATTGGTGGGCGAGGGCGATCGCTGGGGAAATCCAGTACAGGTACAGAGTCAGCGAATTGTTCCAACCAGTATTTTTCTGTGGCGATCGCTTCTGGACTATCTACCTCTTCTTCTTGCAAAATTGCATAATCACTTAGGCGATCGCTTTCGTCTAATTCTGGAACAATACCTTGTAGCAAACCAGAATAGAGTAGACCCAAATCTGGCATCAGTACTGCCCAAGACCAACCATCACAAATAATATGATGGGCAGTCAAAATAGCTAGATGCTCTTGCGGCTGCAATTTGACAATTTGTGCCCGGAACAAGGGGCCATGTTCCAAATCAAAAGGTTGTTCTACTTCTTGTTGCCAGATACTAGCTAATTTTTCCTGTTTCTCCTGCGGTTCTAGGCTAGAAATATCAATAATTGGAATTTCAATTTTTCGGGAGTCAACAATGCAAAGTGTATTGCCATCCGTGCTAAAAGTTGTCCTTAGTGCTTCATGACGTTGGACTAACTGTTGCAGTGCAGACTGGAAAACTGTGGCATCAAGTTCGCCTTTGAGTCGCAGAGATTGGGATTCGTTATAAGCACAATTGGCAGCATCTCCCATTTGTACAGAAGCCCAAATTTCTTTTTGAGATTCAGTAGCAGGGGCGGTTAACAGTAATTCTCCCTCTGCAAAGGGATCAAAATCAACAGCAGCTAATGTGGATTGAAAATTTACAGGTGATAACGTCATAAAAATCTCTTATTTTTCAGATTATTAAATGTGTGTGTATGGGATTTGATATTGATAAACTACTAAATTTCAATACTGGGTAGCTAAGAGTTTTGACTTTAAATAATTACGCATAGGAACTTCTACGAATCTATATGTGAATGATGCAACGAATAAAGTAATCATCAGAAACGCCCCTAAAGCTAGCAAGTCTTCATAGTTAGTAAAACTTTTTCCAAAAATCTCGTTAAATTCATAAGCCCAGAATAGTTTTATTACTTCTTGAATTAACCAGTGAACCATATAAACTGAGTAAGATATGGTACCGATATATAGCATTAGTTGTGAATTTAGAATTTTTGATATCATACTATTGTTACTGACAGCCACAGCTAAAATTAGTAAAGAAAAAGCTGGTAAGATTAGCCAATCATGAACGCTACGCCAATGATGCCAGTAATTATGCATAATCACAATTATCCAAGTTATAGATATTATTGCCAATAAATTTAAGTTGAAATACTTTTGATAATTGCCTCGACGATAGGCTTTGTAAGTGATAATGCCAAGCACGCATTCTAAACCGCATCTAGCTATCGAAGGCACACCGATAATACTATCTAAATTCCCACGGGTAAAAGCGACTAATAATAATATACCCAAGAGAGTGGAAAAATAAATCATCCAATCATTTTTATAACTATTTCTTAATATAAAAAATAATAAAAAGGGAAATATACAGTAAATCACAAACTCTACACTAATTGACCAAGCAGGTTCATTCCAATAAGTATTGCACCAAAATAAAGGTGGGCAATTGAGGTCAAAAGCTTGGAGAAGAAAAATATTGGCAAACAAGGCTGTTAAGTTAAATTTACCAGTAAAACCAGGATTATTGAGTAAGAATATTTTTACTATTTCTAATCCCACAAATAGAGACAGCATAAATATATGTAAAGGATAAATTCTGGCAAAACGCGAGAATAAATAAGAACGGTAGTTATCTAAACTTACTTTTGATACGAAATCTCCGACATAAACGTGGGTCATGATAAAACCACTCAAAATAAAGAAAAAGTCAACCCACAAATATCCATTGCGAAAAAAGTCGCTATAGGCTGATAAAGTTGAACCAGTTTTAGGTAAAGTGTAGTAAGAGAAATGATGTATAACAACAACCAAGGCAGCAATACCGCGTAAAGAAGTAAGCGATTTGATATGCTTATACATTAATAATTTTGCTATTTAATTATTTTAAAAATTTAAAAATATTTCGGTTTTTTGGTGGGCATTGCCCACTCTACAGCTTTACATTCTCAAACAAAGGGTGTCCCGCCAGGTTATGAGAAAACATGAAATGAGAACAGTTAAAATTTTACCGAAAAGCTGAAGAGTCAGCTTGAAGGATTTGTTCGGGAAGCTTCGGATGGGAATTAATTGAACTAGTTTCACGTAGATTCTCAACTGACATACAAAACCTTGATGAATGAGTAAGTAGGTCGGTGTTAAAAATTGTCGTTATGACAAGGCAGAAGGCAGAGGGCAGAAGGGAAGAGGTTTTTAGGCGACTTTACTTTTCGTTACATACTTTGATTTATTTGCACCGTTCTACTTATTTACTATTTAGAAAAATTACTGATTCTCAATATATTTATGTGCGATTGATTTTTTGGCGTTGCTGAATCTGAGTATGAATTGACATTTTTTGATATGCCTAAACAACGATTCTTTGCTTATTTGCGTGAGACTAATTCATACTTTCACTCAGCAACGCCATTTTTTAAAGCACTTTAGGAAACACTTGCGACTTGTAAATATTTCCCAGGACGCTCAGGATCGGGAATATACCAAGAGGGGTTACCTTGCGGATCGCGTCCTAATTTGGCATCAGGTTGGGGTGGGCGATTGCGGAGGCTGTTATTAGTAACGACAACTCCATTTTGGCTGCGGTTTGTTACTTCTACAGGTGGTGCAGCAAAGAAGCCAGCAGCCTGCATTTCGGCAAGAGTTTCCTTAAAGGCTGTCATGACGAAAGCCAAATCGGCTTCGGTATGGGCTGTGGTGAGGAAGCAAGGACGGTGATCCCAAATATGCACTCCCTTTTCCCGCAGCAAGTAAAAGAGTAAATCTCCGTAGAGGAAGTCTGATGCAGGCTTCACCATAAATAGGGAGCCGAAATTATGGACTGTAAAGGGTGCTTGAACTTGCTGGAAATATCCCATCAGTTCTGCTACAAACTTATCAGTTTTGGCATTGAGATTTTGCTGTAAGCTAGGGCCACTCTGCTTTAGATGTTGCAGTACTGCTTTTGCTGCTGCTAGTGCTAAGGGATGGCGGACGAATGTACCAGCAAAGTAAGTGACACCAACCTCTGGAACCGAGTCATCGCCATACTGCCAAAAGCCACCATCTAGAGCATCCATATATTTTGATGTGCCAGCAATGACTCCAATTGGTAGCCCACCGCCGACAATCTTGCCGTAGGTCGCAATGTCGGCTTTGATACCGAAATGAGCTTGAGCGCCGCCGGGATGAATTCTAAATCCAGTCACGATTTCATCAAAAATTAGAGCAATATCAGCCTGTTCCGTGAAATCACGCAATTGCTGCAAGAATTCCTTAGGTTGGTATTCTGGGCGACGGCTTTGCACAGATTCCACCATCACCCCTGCTAATTCATCAGCCCGACTTTTGAGAATTTCTAGAGACTCAGGTGAATCATAATCTAGCACCAAAATGTTCTCTACCTTTTCCGGTGGGATACCAGGAGCAGCGGGAATTGACCGGAGTTGCTTAGTACCACGAACAATCACTTCATCTAAAATGCCATGATACGCTCCGGAGAAGATGGCGATTAAATTACGCCCTGTGATTGTGCGTGCCATCCGCATCGCTCCCAGAACGGCTTCTGAACCTGTGTTGCAAAAGGCTGCTCTGTCAAAGTTGGTCACTTCACACATCAGCCGTGCTACTTCTCCCACTAAAGGAGTTTGGGGGCCGATTTCCATACCAAGTTTTAGTTGTGCTTCAATTGCTTCGGTAATGAAAGCTGGCGACCAACCAAACAAATTCAACCCAAAGCCATTACTTAAATCGACATATTCATTACCGTCAATGTCCCAAAGTTTAGAACCTGATGAACGAGATACCACAATCGGGTAAACCATCTCTTTCATCGTTGGGTTAAACCCAGAAACACTTCTAGGATCTGCCAAATAACGGCGATGAGATTGCGTATATTCTTTGGATTTTTGCGTCCGTTGTGTATATCTTTGGATAAATTTGTCTAGATAAGAACGTTGTGAGGCTGTGAGAGTTTTAGTCTGGGTCTTTTCAATTCGCGCTGCTGCACCAAATACTTTTTTACTACCATTTGACTCAGCTTCTACCGCTGCTTCTGGTTCTTTGCTGGTTTGGTTTGAAGAGACAGTTACAGCGTTTTGCGGCTTGACACTATTATTTTGCGGAGTTGATGCCGTCGATACAACTGGCATTGTTAGGGATAAATTATTGTTACCCAATAACGCCAATTGCTGAGTCATGATTTGTAGCTGCTGATTAATCACAGTTTCGAGGAAACCGGATGCAACAGGTTGAGCAGCAATTTGAGGAGCAGATACATTTTGAGGAACTTGATGCACTATTGGTGATGTAGTTGCAGATATTGGCAATGATGCTTCTGGAGTGGATTCTGCAACGGTTTCTGTGAATCCTAGTGCGGATAAAGTTTCGGGAGATAAAGCTTGATTGATCGAGTTAGCTAGAGTTCCTAAATTTGGACAAACTTCTAGTAACTGCCTTAGTGTCACCTTGACTTTAAATTTTTTCTTCAACGCTAGCCCAACTTGCGTTAGGGATAAGGAGTCTAATCCCATTTCTAAAAACGTTGTCGATTCATCAATACTGGCGATTTCTAATCCAGAGGTTTCTTCGATAACTTCTTTGAGCAAGGGAATGAGCTTTTGCTGAGGAGATGTTGTCATAGTGCTGGTCTTTTCTAAACTTAAGGGATTTGGAAGTTGAGTAGTTACGGTGCGGTTGGGATGGGGTAGCGGATCAATCCAAAAACGTTGGCGTTCAAAGGGATAAGTAGGTAAAGGAATGCGCTGGCGCGTTTCGTCTTGATAGAAATTGCTCCAGTCAATAGTGACCCCTGCTAGCCACAGTTGTCCTACCGCTTTGAGTAATGCAGTCCATTCGGCTTCTTTATCGGCGTTATCACCCAGAGAAGCGATCGCAATTTGTTGTTTAATATCTTTTGCTTGTTGGCGGGCTAGGGTTGAAGTTGTGGTGCGTGGTCCCACCTCTAACAGTACCCGTTCTGGTTGTTGCCATAGAGTTTGTACGCCCTCAGCAAATCGCACAGTTTGGCGGAGATGATTCGCCCAATACATCGGATCGGTGGCTTGCTCATCTGTAATCCAGTTGGCGGTAACTGTAGAAACAAAGGGAATTTGAGGTGCTGATAATTTGACCTGTCCAACTACCTCTGCGAAGGGAGCCACAATACTATCCATCATTGGGGAGTGGAAAGCGTGGGAGGTATGAAGATGGCGACAGACAATCTCTTCGCTTTCTAATTGTTTTTGCAGCGATGCGATCGCCTCTGTGGGGCCAGAGACTACACATAGGGAAGGGCCGTTAATTGCTGCGATCGCTAATTCCGAACTTAATCGTGGTTCTACCTCCTTGGCTGGGAGGCGGACTGAGAGCATAGCTCCTCCCGGTAACTCCCACATTAAGCGACCGCGAGTTGCAACCAACATCAGCGCATCTTCTAAGCTAAATACACCCGCAATACAGGCGGCGACAAATTCACCGATACTGTGACCTATCATGCTTTGGGGTTTGACTCCCCAACTTTGCCACAGTTGTGCTAATGCGTATTCAATCACAAATAATGCTGGCTGAGTAAAGAAGGTTTGTCGTAGAGAGATAGCCGCAGTTTCAGTATCTCCTGGTGCGGGATACATGATTTCTCGTAAATCTTTACCCAGCAAAGGTTTGAGGATTTCCGCACATTGATCTACGACTTCTTGAAACACAGGTTCGCGGTTGTAGAGATTCAGTCCCATGTTGACGTATTGCGATCCTTGTCCGGGGAACATGAAAGCAATGGCGGGATTGCGGATTTCGGTATGACGGGGATTTACTTGATTGGGATCTAAAGATTGTAGTGCGGTGATCGCATCTGCTGTGTTGTGACAAACTATGTAGCGCCGATAGTTAAAGGCTTTGCGTCCTTGCTGTAGAGTATAAGCAACATCGGCTAAGTTAATTTCGGCGTTGTATTGTAGATGTTGCTGCAAATTTGCTGTTGCAGCATCTAAAGCTGTACTTGTTTTTGCTGAGAGCAACAATAGCTGCTGTGGGCGGGATGGGCCTGAATGTTGAATTTGTGGGGCTTCTTCCAGAACTACATGAGCATTCGTCCCACCTACACCAAAAGAACTCACACCGGCACGGCGCGGAGTTTCACCTTCTGTCCATTCCACTAGTTTGGTATTGACATAGAAGGGGCTATTAGCAAAGTCAATCTTGGGATTTGGCGCTGTAAAATTCAAGCTTGGGGGTAGCTTTTTGTGATACAGCGAGAGCGCAGTTTTAATTAAACCCGTTACCCCAGCCGCCGCTACTAAATGCCCGACATTGCTTTTAACTGAACCAATCGCACAAAATTGTTTAGCATCTGTATGCACTCGAAAAGCTTGCGTTAACGCCTCAATTTCAATTGGGTCGCCTAAAGGTGTGGCTGTACCGTGAGCTTCAATATAAGAGATGGTTTCTGGGTGGAAGTTGGCATAAGCTTGCGCCATTGCAATGGCTTCTGCTTGTCCGTCTACACTGGGAGCGGTAAAGCTCACCTTATCACCACCGTCATTATTGATACCAAGCCCCCGAATTACTGCATAGATGCGATCGCCATCTTGCAGTGCATCTTCTAAACGCTTGAGGACAATCACTCCTGCGCCATTATTGAACATTGTGCCCTGAGCGTTAGCATCGAAGGGGCGACAATGCCCATCACCAGAGAGCATACTGCCTTCTTGAGCTATATAACCGCTATTTTGGGGTGTAGTCATAGATACACCACCAGCCAAAGCCATATCGCATTGATAGTTGCTGAGAGCTTGGCAAGCTTGAATAACTGCTACTAAAGAAGTAGAACAAGCAGTATTTACACTGACAGCCGGTCCTTTCAAGTTGAGCTTATAAGCTGCACGAGTCGTTAAAAAGTCTTTTTCATTAGCTAGCATCGTCTGGAATTCACCGATGCGATCGACAATTTCCATCCGGCCACTAATGTGGTTAGCAAAATAAGTATTTTGACCACAACCAGCATATAAACCAATCAAACCGTCGAAAGACTCTGATTGATAACCAGCATTTTCTAGGGCTTCATACACCAACTCTAAGAAAACTCTGGACTGTGGGTCCATCACCACAGCTTCTGCGGGATTGATGCCAAAGAAGGCTGCATCAAATGTTTCCCCCCCAGGGATGGTTCCTCTAGCTTTGACGTAGCTTGGATCTTTGCAAAGGTTCGGGTCAATACTGGGATCTAGTTCTTCATCTTGAAAAAAAGTTGTTGACTCTACTCCCTCACACAGATTGCGCCATAAATCATCGACATTTCCAGCGCCAGGAAATCTTCCTACCATACCAATAATGGCAACACCATCAATGGGATCTTGATTATCCGATGCTTGCATATTCACCATTGCTTAAACACCTTGTTGATGATTACGGCGACGAGTACGAGCTGCTTGTTGGCGTTGGGCGCGACTTTGCAGCTTGTCATAAGAAGGTTGGCTGTTCTGTTGTAATTGCAAATACTTTGCTAACGCGCCAATTGTTGAATATTGAAATAGCTTCACCGCAGGTAGTTCGGTACTAAATTCCTGTTGCACCCGCGCAGTAACTTGGAGAATAGAAATGGAAGTTGCTCCTAAATCAAAGAAATTATCATCAATCCCAACGCGATCAATTTTCAGCAAATCGCACAAAATACCTGCAAGCTGACGTTCTAAATCGGTTTGGGGAGCAATATACGCTTGTTCGAGTTGCGGACGTTCTCTACTTGGTGCTGGTAATTTATGTCTATCTACTTTGCCGTTTGCAGTTAAAGGTAGTGATTCTAACACTACAAACGCTGATGGCACCATGTAATTAGGTAGTCGTTGCTGTAAAAAGCTACGCAATTGATTATGCGTATATTTACTTTTCTGATGGGGAACAATATACGTAACTAACTGCTTTTCGCCTGTTTCTTGCTGACGTGCTAAAACAACATTTTCCCGAACATCAGGATGTTGAGCAATTTCTCTTTCAATTTCCCCAAGTTCAATTCGGAAACCACGAATTTTTACTTGATTATCAATTCGTCCTAGAAATTCGATATTGCCATCTGGAAGATAACGCGCTAAATCGCCAGTTTTGTAAAGGCGTGTTGTTGAATTGCGATCAAAGGAGTGAGAAATAAATTTTTCAGCAGTCAAATCGGGACGATTTAAATAGCCTCTAGCGAGTCCATCACCAGCAATGTACAACTCGCCAACTTCTGCGATCGCTACTGGTTGGAGGTTGTCATCTAATATATAAACTTGGGTATTGGCAATTGGCCGACCAATCGGAATAGAAGCGCCTGGTTGCAGTGGTAATTTTATAGTGTAGCAACAGGTAAAAGTTGTATTCTCAGTAGGGCCGTAACCATTAATTAGCTGACAGTTCTTTAATGTTTGGAGAAACTTGTCTACATGGGGAACAGATAAGACATCACCACCCGCTAAAAGTTGACGCAAGGATTTTAAAGCATCTATTTTTTCATCAACTATGAGGTGGAATAAACCAGCTGTCAGCCAAAGAGTTGTAACTTGGTGTTGCTGAATAATCTGCCCTAATTCTTCTAAAGATGGTGTATTAGGAGGGCAAATTACTAATCTTCCACCGTTAAGTAAGCTGCCCCAAATCTCCAAAGTTGAAGCATCAAAGGAGATAGGAGCCAGTTGCAGAATTATTTCTTCGTCTGTTAATTGAGCATAATTAGTTTCTTTGACTAACCTAACTACACCACTATGAATGACACAAACACCTTTGGGTTGACCTGTAGAACCTGAAGTATACATCACATAAGCTAAGTTGCCAGCAGTGATGTAAGTGGAGAGGTTCTCTTGGTTATTTTGAGCGATTTCATGCCAATCTGTATCTAAGCAAATTATAGATGCGGTGTGAGTAGGTAATTTGGCAACTAGTTCTTTTTGAGTTAATAGTACCGACACATTAGTATCTGAGAGCATGAAAGCTAAACGTTCTTGCGGATACCCTGGATCTAGTGGTACATAAGCTCCACCTGCTTTGAGGATGGCTAGAAGCCCTACAACCATTTCTATCGAGCGTTCTATGCAGATTCCCACCAGAACTTCTGCACCTACCCCTAGTGTTTGCAGATATTGTGCTACTTGATTAGCACGGCAATTTAGCTCTCGATAGGTAACCTGCTGGTTTTGAAATACTAGCGCTACAGCATCAGGTGTTTTCTCTACTTGCGCTTCAAACAACTGATGAATACACACTTGTTTGGGGTAATCAGTTTGGGTATCATTCCACTTTGCTAGTAACTGGCGTTCTTTGGATTCTTTTAAGATAGATAATCTGAAGCTATCTTGTTCTGGATTGTGTTCTGATAATGAGGTTTTATGTTCCTTGATAAATAATTCGTTTTCAGTTGAAGCTAATGAATTAGTTATTAATTCCATGTTGAAATTTTTCAAAAAATATATTTTTCTAGAAAATATGTGGTCTTTATATAGCAATCCGATTTGATTACTGAAATTATTTACGTAGGGAGGGAACAGGGAACAGGG
>NZ_MTAV01000058.1:23932-38638 GCF_002154695.1 Nostoc sp. T09 | reverse complement strand
ATGAGTCTTTAATACTCGTGAATGAGTCTTTGATACTCGCGAATGAGTCTTTGATACTCGTGAATGAGTCTTTAATACTCGTGAATGAGTCTTTGATACTCGCGAATGAGTCTTTGATACTCGCGAATGAGTCTTTAATACTCGTGAATGAGTCTTTAATACTCGTGAATGAGTCTTTGATACTCGCGAATGAGTCTTTGATACTCGCGAATGAGCATCAAAATCTCAAGAATGCTATTATTCTCCTCTGTTCTCTATTCTCTTGCTTAAAGACTTAATATTAGCTCACCCCATCGACACGCCTTAGAATCAGACAATCAGGCGAAACGCCGAACGGTTTTACAACTAGAAGAAGATTTGCGGCGTATTCGAGATTAATCATATCTCTTACGCCCTAATGTCTTTTAAACCAATCCTGAACGCAGTGCGACGACTGCTGCTTTTACGCGATCGTCTACTGCTAATTTATTCATAATCCCCCGCACGTGAGTTTTAACAGTATTGGGACTAAGATAAAGCTTTTCGGCAATCTCTGGGTTGCTCAAACCGTCTACCATCAGTCTCAATACTTCTAACTCACGCTGAGATAGGTTAGCTGTATTTCCCTTAGCTGTGGGGGTGCGGAGATTTTCAATCACTCGCCGCGCAATTTGGGGATCGAGATAAGTTGCTCCATCAACTGCGGCAGCGATCGCACTCAAAAGTCGCTCTACACTAGCGCCTTTGATACAATAGGCATCTGCACCGCTAGACAAAGCCGCAATGATTTCTGTCTCCGTTTGGTGAGATGTCAGCATCACTACGTGAGTCTCTGGTAATGCGGCCTTAATTTGCTGTGTTGCAGCAATTCCATCGAGTCGCGGTAACCCGATATCCATCACTACCAAATCAGGTTTAAGTTTGAGTGCTGCTTGCACACCCAAATAGCCATCTTCTGCTTGTCCGACAATTTCCAACTGGGGATGAACCATTAATGATTGTTCCAGTCCCAGTTGCATCATTGGATCGTCTTCAACGATTAACACCCGCAACGGTGGCGCATCTGTTGGCAGATTTAAGAAGGAGCCAGTATCTGGAGACATTCTCAATTGGTTAGTATTTATCTGTTATCAGTTAGGGGTCATTAGTCACTTGTTTTTTGTCCTTTGTCATTTGTCCTTTGTCCTTTGTTGTTTATCTAATAGTCAATGACCAATGACCAATGACCCATGACTAATGACTAATGACCAATGACTAATGACCAACTTTTCTATTCTTCCACGCGATATCCTAACTCTGCTAAACTTACGCGAGACTGTCGCCATTTTGGCTGGACTTTGACGAACAATTCTAGGTATACTTTGCCCGAAATCAGCTTTTGAATTTGTTCGCGAGCTTCACTACCAATTGCTTTGAGCATCGAGCCACCTTTACCAATGAGAATTCCTTTTTGGGAATCTCGCTCGACATTTATCGTAGCGAGTACGCGGGTAATACTTGGGGTTTCTTCCACCATGTCAATGGCGATCGCTACTGAATGGGGAACTTCTTCGCGAGTTAACAGCAAAATCTGTTCGCGAATTAATTCGCCCATAATAAAGCGTTCTGGTTGGTCAGTTACCAAGTCAGGGGGATAGTAAAATGGTCCGTTCTCTAAATCTTGAATTAATAATTTTTGCAGTTCTGGCAATCCCACACCAGTCTTAGCGGAAAATTTTACTGATTGCCATTGGTGTGACTCAGCTAACTGTGTATAACTCTCATCTATAAATTGGGAGTCTGTGGGTTGTTGATCGACTTTGTTCACTCCCAAAATCACTGGCGTTTGACTACGACTCAGTAACTCAGCAATAAAGCGATCGCCTGCACCACAAGCCACCGTTCCATCTACTACAAATAGCACTACATCAACTGACTCAATGGCTATTTTGGCATTTTGCACCAGTACTTCTCCCAATTGATGATGGGGTTTATGAATTCCTGGTGTATCTACGAAAATTAGTTGCGCTTCTGGCGTAGTTAAAATACCTCTTAAACGATTCCGTGTAGTCTGCGCTACAGGGGACGTAATGGCAACTTTTTGTCCTACTAATTGATTCATTAAAGTAGATTTACCGACATTAGGGCGACCGATAATGCCGATGAAACCCGACTTAAATTCAGGAGGAGCCTGGGGAATTGAAACTTCTCCTGAAAAAGAGAAGATGTGATTATCAATACTAGTCACCTTTAGCTCCACCGTCATATTTTATAGTTGGGATAAGTTGTTTTTTTTCTTAGACAAGTAATAAACATAAGATCACCCTGGCATTTTTTGGGATTGCCTCTGCTTAAGTTTAATCTACTACTAAATCTATTGTGTTCCAATATTAAAAAAAGAGATAGGAGTATACAAACGCCAGGATTTTTTCTATCTTATAGGGTATTGATTTAACGAGAGTACTGTGCTGCAATTGTATTTTATTGTGTTATCAATACCGATCATAGAGAAGTCAATAGGAATTACTGAATAATTCCTAGTACAAATTCACCTTGATTCACAGCTTGATTAGTTGAAATGTCATAAACCAATCCATCGTGTTCAGCAAAGATATCAATCACCTGAGGTAATTGGCTTTCTTTGTTAAAACTGAGAATTTGATACAGTCTGTCTTTAACCTTGACATTACTACCCAATTCAACTCGGGATTGAATCATGCCGCCTGCGATCGCATAATATTTTATGACTTTGCTCTTAACTGAAAAAGCCATTTTATGATCTGTGGTTTGTGCTAGAGAAAAGTCATGGATTTGTAACACACCTTTTTGTGCTAAATAATTTTTTATACCTAAAATACCTTTGGCAACTGAATCAGGGTTCATCTGCATTCCTGCACCAAGTTCGAGTGTCCAAGCTTCGATATCAAATCTCATGTTTCTACCAAGCTGTTGAAAACAAGCTTCTAGTGCTAACCAAGGTTTGATAAATGCCTCATCAAAAGCATCACCATCATAGGGATTTAGTAAAATTCCATAATCAAGCAGAAAGTATTTTGCACTGTCTTCTCGATTTCGGAAGTAATAAAGATAGTTTATTGCTTGATTTGTCGAACTGTGTAAGTCAATCAAATAGTCTGCATCTAAACTGAGAGATTGTAGTTGGTAGCTAAATTGCTCAGTATAAGGTAGACCAGAAGCGGAATTAATTTTTTGTAAAATTTTGGCAAATCTTTGTTTAATTATAGTTAGATAATTTTGTCGGACGACCTCTCTATCAATATGAAGTTGAGATTTAGTAAAAGCTACTAAATCATCAGCTTCTTTCTCGTAATCCCAAAAGATGCGATTCCAGTCTTTAGCTTCGTAAACACAGTATCTACCAGCAGAAAAATGGTGAGCACGTTCATTTGCTCCCATCGGATTACAAACAGGAACCAACCAAATTTCTCCAGATAAATTTGTATCATTTATTGTTAGGAAAAACTCAATCAGTTGATGAATAACTGCATTACCAGCGATTTCTGCGCCGTGTAAGTTAGATTGAACGTAAACTTTTTTACCAGGATGAGCGCCGATAAATTTGTAAACTTGTAGAGATAGGCGATCGCCTGAAGCCATTTGACGTAAGAAAATCGTTTCAATAACTGGCAGCATGGAAGAATTCCGTGATAATTTACGCAGACTTTGGCTAAATATGTCCATAGAAGGAGGCATTAGAGAAGTATCTCCCCAATTCTTCAATTAGCCAAATAGTCATTAATAATTTTGGGTTACAGCAGTTTTCATTTACTTAGATCGCACTCCTACATTCTTTATATTGTGCTTCTTAGGTTGTGATCTACTCAAGTGAAGACTGCTGTAAATATATAAAACCTCCATTTTGGCGAACAGTTTAGCGATCGCGAACAATTAAATTCATTAATCCAGCAAAGGTAAGAACTGTCGAATCAAGCCAATTGTTACTGCTGGTAGTTCTAACTGTGGTGTTAATCCCACATCTTCTAAATGTTGAAACACTCGAATGGCTTGGGGATTGAGATCGGCGAGACGGCGTCCAATTTCTGGCCCAGTAAATTGCGACTTTTCTCCCCAAATAATAGCGGTGGGAGTGGTCAATTGCTGAATATATAAAGATAAATCAAAGCACAAATCGCCACGAACAAAAGACAGCGCGGTGTATTCAGCATTCGGCTGTTGTGCAGATTCTAGATAAGCATCGACAATTTCTTGGTAAACTCGGCTAGGTTGGGCAAATTGTCGTTGCTCTAAAAAAGTGCGAATACCGTTATCGGTAGCCACTCCCGTGCTGTACAACAAGCGATCTACAATCGGAACACTGGCTAACTGAGCAAAAAAGCTGCGAGAGTAGTCTTCACCAAAATCCGAAAGTCCAGCGGGAGTAGTGAGAATCAGAGATTTGAACAAATTGGGATGAGCGATCGCAACTCGAATTATAATCGCTGCGGTTAAAGAAGAAGCGATAACTGTTACAGGATTTATACAAGTTTGCTGCAAAAACTCCTGAATCGTTGTCAAATAATCTTCAATCTGATAATTCCGTCCTAAATGCTCAGATCTACCCCAACCTAATAAGTCTGGTGCAAGAATGCGATAGTCGCTGGCAAAGGCGGGATAAACTTTAGACCATTCGTAAGCAGAAGAACCACCACCAAAGCCGTGTAAAAACACTAAAGTCTCCCGTTCGCCTTTTGCGGTTACATCATGCTGCCAAAGTGAACCAGTGTTCGTGTAGTATACTATTCTCCCCAGCGAAGTAATTATCGAGCGTTGCTCAAATCCTAGTGGCTGAAACATAGGTATTTTTTGTTCACTGTTGTGGTTGCTTGGTAGAGGTGATATTTAAGCCACCTAAGTATTTATACTAAATTGCATTCAGAAATAACATCTAGAAATTGACAGGAGAAATTGAAATTCATCTGTTCTTCTGTTATCGATCTCCTTGATCCCTGAGTTACTATCCTAAAATGCAGCTTGGTATTACCTGTTGGCTTTAAACTCCTCACTATTATCGGTGAATCCATCATTCTTAGACTTCTCACCAACGTCAGATTAAGTAGATGTGAAATTACTGGATTATCTGTGAAGATATTGTGATGTTTTTGCTACACATACTAAGTGGTGTTGCTTGTATTTACCGCCCTATGAGGATTTAAGTAGGTAGCCTGGATAACTGGGTTATTAATTCTGGCATGGTTTTGTATGGTAATCTATCAGAAAGATTACGGATAATTTTGAACCTTAAGTTCTCAGCAAGACGCTGACTAAAAACAGCTATTAGTTCTCTAGCTGTAAACAGAAACAATAATTTTTGATGGAATTATTAAATTGATTATTCTATAGGAAATTTTAAGGCGGAGTGTCATGGTCAAGGAGGCTATTCTCAAAACAGATAAAATATTAAAGCTTGAAGACGCTAGATTTGGGTTGGACGGCTGTAATATCCACAACCAAGCTATAGCTTCAGAGTGGCAAGGTCAGGTGAAGGATGCAAAAGATGCATCTGCTACAACCCAAGAAAATACACCTACTTGTATCTCTTTGAACTTTGATGATTTGAAATGTTTTGAAACCGTTGAGCGCCAGTATGAGTCCTGGGGCGTAATTTTTCATAATTCTCTGGCAATACAACCATCCAATCCGGCGTTTCCCACCCACTCAGGGTTAAAAGTGTTGATGGGATCGCCTAAGAGTGGATTGTTAGAAGTTAGTTTTTTGCGACCAGTTAACTGGGTTAGTGCCTTGGTCACAAGTTCACAGCGGCTAGTACTTACAGCTTACGATCGCGATCGCAAACTAGTAGCCCAAACAGTACTACCAGGCTCAAATCTTGCCAATTCTGGCTCCTCTATACCCCCAAACACTCTATTATCTATAGCTGCGAATGATATTCATCATGTGAGCTTCAGTGCTTTTGACGGCCAATTTACCCTTGATAACTTTCGTTTTTGTTTTTAGCCCGTCCAAGTATTGTTAATTAAGGTATTATTAATTTTCGATGGCAGCTTGAGGCAGATGTACGCTCACGGGCGTTTAAAGCTTCCAGCTTAGCTAATGGCTATGCACCACCAAAAAATGGGTGTCTGCATTCTTCCTTCATATATAGTAAAACCTATAAACTAAACAATCTTGTAATTTAGTAGGTAAACACCGTGGCACAGGCTTTGTCTTCGTGGCAGCAATTAATTAACCAGCTTTCCAACTGGTCGCTTCCAGATCTTAAGACAGGAGCCTCAAAGCAGCGAAATTTTAAGCGATTCTCTGGGCCAGGAGGCGTTCTTAGTTTCCTGACAATTATCGTTGCTATGCTGTTGTGGAACTGGAAACTTCTGTTGGCGCTGGTTATTGGCGTTGGAGTAATGTTATCAGTTTACTCAATGCAGAAGTGGGACTGGCAACAGCGCTGGTCTCAGATGCAGGGGTTTTTCACCGGGCCCAACCGTCGGTTAGTCTTAGCAGTTAGTACTGGTGGGATTGCCACTTTTACTACTTACATCGCAGCCGCAATCTGGTTTGACTCCAACAGTCCTTGGATTGCTTCTGGTGTTATTGTCCAAGGTTTGGGAACGGTATTAAGTTTAATTTTGTTGGTCTGCCAAATTGTCAATTTTTATGGAATTCGCGAAGAAGACCACCTCGATCGCTTGTTGGACAACTTAACCGAATCAGACCCCTTAAAGCGTTTGATTGCTGTGCGACAATTAACTAAATTGATCGGTCGCAAACGGGTTGATGCTTCGGTGCAGCAAAATGTGGTTGAATGCTTGCAACTTTTACTGACTCAGGAAGAGGAAGCCGTAGTTCGGGAAGCAGCTTTTGAAAGTTTGCAAACCTTAGATAGCTCGCAAATGCCACCATCTAGCAAAACAAGTATTTTTATTCCTGTATCTGCAAAACTCAAAACTCGAATTCCTTCTTAAAAATTCATTTCAAGCGGTAAAGTATTTCACCCGCTTTTGGTACAAGCAAAATGCCTTCATCCTCCCGGTTAGCCCATTCTGCTAGTCGAATGCTAGCCGGGTCACGATAGTTTAAGTTATGAGCAGCACAGCGTTCAGGAGAAATACCAGTAGCTAGAGTCACCCGAATCCGTGCTTGTTCCCCTGCTATGGGATCAAAAGTGCCCATACCTTTCAAGTGAGTACTATGGGCTAGCACTCCCGCAGGATAGCCTTGGAATTTATCCCACTGTTTAAGAAAGTAATCTCGCACATGATAGCCAACTTCGGCTAATATTTCGCCGTGTGTATAGCTAAACTCGGTAATATGAGGGGCATAAATAATTACCTCACCACCATCAGCTACTACTGGCTCTAACTTGTACATTCCTTTAGCCGCTGTCCAAATGTCGTCATACATTTCGGGCATGACTGAAAGCACTTGTTTAAAAGGCTGAGCTACATATTTAATATGCACTTTAGCTGATAAGTTTGCAGCGTCTTCCCAGGCTGATTCTGGTTTATCTATATAAAGTCCAGCTAACTGATTGGTTCCTGGGGAAACTACCATCGCTAGGCAAAGTTTCTGAGTAGAAATCATGCTAGCAGCGCGGTTTATCAAGCGTCGAACTGGTGTTAGTCCTGGTGTACCAATAATTTCGTAACAGGTAATTAAGGCTCCCAACCAGTGTGAAAGATTAATTACTTCCTGACCACTAATACCGGGGAAAAAATATTTATTTCCACCAGAAAAACCGACAACTTCGTGGGGAAAAACTGGGCCACAAATAATTATCAAATCATATTCTGTTACCAGCTTATTAATACGCACATCAACTTCCTGACGCAGCATTCCACCGCTGATTTCTGCTATTTCATCTGCGGAAATTACTCCACAAGAAATAAAGGTATCTGGTAGATTCCAAAGGTGGTTAAAAATTTGAACGTTTTTAAATGTAGTTCCTCGCTCTTCTGGTGTTACCCCAACTAAACGATTAATTTGTGCTTCACTCATGGGATTATGTGTACCCAGAGCGATTAAAAAATCTAGTGCAGCTACTCTATTACCCAATTCTTGATGGAGTAATCGAAACATTTTAGGTATGGGAGCAGTGCGGGTTCCATCGGGAATTAATACGAGGATGCGCTGTCCATTGAACTGAGGATCTGCCAAAGCTTGATGAACTAGTTCGGCAACTTGCTCATCTGAAAGTGTTCCGTTAGTTACGGCTAGTGAATACATTTTTACACTCCGCTGTAGATACTAAAGCCACCGTCTATAGGTACCACTACCCCGTTGATAAAACTAGAACCAGAACTGCATAACCAAATCAAAGTGCTGAGTAATTCCTCTGGTTCGCCAAAACGCCCAGCTGGGGTATGGTCAATGATTTTTTGCCCGCGATCGCTTAAACTTCCATCTGGATTTAGGAGTAAATCTCGATTTTGCTCCCCAATAAAAAAACCTGGTGCGATCGCATTGACTCGCAATCCATCTCCATACTTTTGGGCAAGTTCTACAGCTAGCCAACGCGTAAAGTTATCTATAGCCGCTTTCGCCGCAGAATACCCAACCACCCGACTGATTACACGAATAGCAGACATCGAAGAAATATTGACAATACAACCACGAGGCTGATTTCTTGCCACCATTGCTTGACCAAAAACCTGGCTAGGTAGTAAAGTCCCGACTAGATTTAGATCAACCACTTGCGCAAAAGCTGCGTGTGGCATATCAAAAAAATTCGCATCAGCAGTAATTGTGGCAGCCGGAATATTGCCACCAGCGGCGTTAATCAAGATATCTATCTGACCCCAATGCTTTAAAACAGAATCTCTGGCTATTTCTAATTGAGAGCGATCGCTCACATCAGCCAGCACAGCCATACTTTCCCCACCGTTGGCGGTAATATCAGATACTACTGCTTTTGCCCGTGCCTCATTGCGACCGAGAACAACCACTCGCGCTCCCGCAAGGGCTAAACCTCTAGCCATAGCCCCACCAAGCACACCAGAACCGCCTGTAACTACTGCTACCTGGTCTTTGAGGCTAAAAAGCTTATGCAAAATTAAATCTGGTTTATTTAATAAGTCTGTCATTGATAATTCCTCTGGGACTGACTCAAAAACTCTCTCAAACTCTTATTTCTCCGTGCCCTCTGTGTCTCTGCGGTTCGTTGTTGTCTCACGCAGGATAGACGCAAAGATTAATTCAATTTGTAAGCACTCTTCGCAAGGTCATAAGCTAAAGCGTGAGCCATTTCGTAACCTTCCTCTTCCTCAACTAACCCACGTACTACTAATCCAGCTAACCAGTTACAAGCTACACGTCGCCAAACCGTGTGACGGGCGGGAATGGAAACAAAAGCGCGTGTATCATCGTTAAATCCAGCGGTGTTGTAAAGACCAGCAGTTTCCATCACCCGATCGAAGTAGCGTTCCATACCATTGACGCTATCGTGAAACCACCAGGGCGGCCCAAGCAGTACAGCAGGATAATGACCAGCTAAGGGCGCTAGTTCCCGGCTGTAAGTGCTTTCATCCAATCCAAACAGAATTAGGTGGAAGTCTTTATGGTTACCGTAGGCTGATAACAACGGACGTAAGTTTTGAGTCCACTCTATTTGCAAGGGAATATCAGCACCTTTATCAGCTCCAAACCGATCAAAGATTGCTGGATTATGGTTGCGTGTGATACCACAATGCATCTGCATCACTAAGCCATCTTCTACACTCATCCGAGCCATTTGCATAAACATATGACCCGTAAATTGCTGTGCATCAAATGAATCGAGCTTGCCAGTTAATGCTCTCGCAAAGATAGCTTCGGCTTCTTGGTCAGAAAGTTGCGTAGTATAAGGTGTAGCTGCGCTATGGTCGGTAGCTGTCGCACCCATTTTTTTAAAGAAAGCCCGACGTTCTTCTAAAACCTGTATAAAAATAGCGTAACTGCTGATTTCCTTACCTACAGTGCTTTCCAACTTGGTAAGATTCTCACGCCAACCGGGAGTGTCTAAGTTAACTACTGCATCTGGTCGAAAGGTAGGCCTAATTTGAGTCCAACCTTCTTGGTGTAAAGATTGATGGTGCTCAAGGCGATCGCTAGCTGCATCGGTGGTACAAAGTACTTCAATATGAAAGCGTTTGAATAGCGCCCGGGGTGAGAACTCAGGCAAAGCTAACTGTTCTGCCAGGTAATCGTAGATATATCCAGCATTACGAGAATTTAAAGGCTCATCCACCCCAAAAACGTTGGTTAATTCTTCTTTTAACCACAACCCAGAGGGAGTACCCCGGAATAGATAAAAATGATCCGCGAAAAGCTGCCAGATTTTGCGGTGGTCTGTTTCCACTGGCGAACCATCGTTAGTAGGTATGCCGAGAGCTTCCAGAGCTACGCCCCGACTGTAAAGCATACGGAAAATGTAGTGATCGGGGATAATCAATAATTCAGTCGGCGAACCAAAACGGGCTGCTGGATTAGCTAACAAGGCTGGGTCTACGTGACCGTGTGGGCAGACCAATGGTAGAGAACATATGCTGTCAAAAAATTGACGGGCTAGTTGTCGTTGAGTTGGTTCTGGAGCAAAACAGCGATCGCGAGATAAACTCCATGTTTTAGTTAACATCTTTTTATCCGATTAAAGTTAGTTAATGATTCTCAATCAGTCGGCAGCAATTCTTGACCTGTAATCAATCTGGCTCCACGTTTGCGGGTGATATAATTCCATGCCCACTGGAGCATCACGATTAATTTATTGTCAAACTCAATTAAGAAGTAGATATGAATCAATAGCCAAAATAGCCATGCCAAAAAACCTGTAAGTTTGATAAAACCTAAATCTACAACGGCGGAATTGTGCCCAATCATCGCCAAACTACCGCGGTCGATGTAAGAAAATTGTGGCAAGGTTTTATTGTGTAACCGCTGTTTAATTAATGCTGCTACATATTCCCCTTCCTGCTTGGCTACAGGTGCAACACCAGGTAGAGGTTTACCATTTTGATGAGAAAAATTTGCTAAGTCACCAATTACAAAAATATTCGGATAGCCTTTAATACTTAAGTCAGGTTCAACGATGACTCGCCCGACGCGATCGCATTCTACACCTGTGCGTTCTGCTAATACTTTCCCGATGGGTGAGGCTTTAACGCCTGCTGCCCATAATATGGTTTTTGAGGCAATCTCTTTCACCTCATCCTCTTGTTTGACGGTAACAATATCATTTTCAATATTCGTTACCAAGGTTTTTGTCTGCACTACCACACCAAATTGCCGCAGAGATGCTTCTGCTGCTTGTGATAATTCTGGTGCATAAGGTGGCAGGATGCGATCCATACCTTCTAGAAGTAAAATTTTTGTTTCTGATGTGTCGATGTTGCGGAAATCTTGTTTGAGGGTTTCGTATGCTAAATCAGCAAGTGCGCCTGCTAACTCTACTCCAGTGGGACCACCACCCACAATTACAAAAGTTAACCAAGCACGGCGTTTTTCTATATCGGTTTCTTTTTCTGCTGCTTCAAATGCCATAAAAATTTGGCGGCGCATTTCTATCGCATCTTCTACAGTTTTCAAACCAGGGGCAAATTCTTCCCATTGGTCTTTACCAAAATAGGAATGCTTTACACCTGTGGCAATAATTAACGTGTCATAGGGTATTGCTTGATCACCCACGATCGCTTTTTGAGCTTGAGGATCAATATCCCTCACTTCTCCCAAGATTACTTTTGTATTCTTGCTCTTACTAAGTACTGCTCGCAAAGGTGAAGAAATATCAGCAGGTGATAGCGTACCTGTGGCAACTTGGTATAGGAGTGGTTGAAATAGGTGAAAGTTGCGTTTATCGATGAGAGTTACGTTTACATTAGCTTTAGCAAGTGACTTTGCAGTGTACAGTCCACCAAAGCCACCACCAACAATCACAACTTGATGAGGTAAATTATTCTCAATTGAACCTATCATAAGGCATATTTTTCGGTGTTATAGGTCAGAGATTGGTATTAATAAATCTGTATTAAAATACTAAATGATCAATTCTTTAGCTACAAGGCTAGCTCATCTTTTGAGTTATAGGAAATTTGAGATATATAGTTTTGATATAGGTTGAAGATCTACAACTCACAATAAACTTGAACTCTTGCATTTTTAAAGTTCCAAGCAAAATGATAGCGCTCTCTAAAAGCTTAAATAACTTTGCACTTTTTTCAGAGCATTTTAGCTTTTACTTAAACGCCGCACTACTACCTCGCTTGAGCAAATAAGGAGATAAAACATAGTTTTCTACAGTTTTTTCCTCTAATAAATCGAGTAACATTTGCATCGCAGAGCGACCAATTTCTAACATTGGTTGGCGGACTGTGGTGAGTGGGGGCGTAACGTAACCGCCTAGAGCAATACCATCAAATCCCACCAGGCTTAAATCTTGGGGTACCGAAATACCTAGTTCTTGGCACGCTAAGAGAGCGCCTACCGCTATCATATCGTTGTAACAAAAGATGCCTGTTACCCCAACAGCGACTAGTTTGGTTAGCATCTGTTGACCAGTAACAACATCACTTGTTCTGACATTATATTCATCACTAATTGCTACCCAATCAGCCTTTTGGGGTAAACCAGCTTCACTTAGAGCCTTTTGATATCCTTCTAGACGCTGCTGGTTTGACCTGCTGCGATCGCCTACACCCAGGTAACCAATAGATGTGTGTCCAAGGCTTAATAGATGTTCTACGGCCAATCGAGCACCCAAGCAGTCATCTACTGTCACTGAGTGAAATATTTCGGGTTGATCTTCAGTTTGGCTGTGAATAAAAACTGTTGGCACAGCAATTGGCCCTAACTTGTTCGTATCATGTTTACTAATTCGTGAATCAGCTACTAAAATACCGTCAACTCTCCGGCGATGAAAATTATCAATAGCCGCTATTTCCAAATCAACATCTCGGTGTGAAGTACTCAACAACACACTTAAACCTGAGGTTCTGGCTATCTGTTCTATTCCTTCTACTACCTCCGCGAAAAAGGGATCTGCTATTGAAGTGACGACTACTCCAATAGTATTAGTACGTTGAGTTTGCAAACTTTGAGCAATACCATTAGGAACATACCCCATCTCCCGCGCCAGTTGCTTAATTTCTTCTTTCACCTTAGGGCTAATGAGATTGCTATCTCGCAAAGCACGTGAAACCGTGGTATGAGAAACTCCTGCTTTTCGAGCAATATCTTCTATGGAAATTTTTCGTTTACTCATTTATTATCTTACTTTAACTATGCACACGTGTGCATTATAATATTAATTATTAGAAAAATTTAGCCACTTGTCAAATGATTATTCTAGTAATGGGTGTTTCTGGATCTGGTAAAACTACTATAGGAAATTTGCTAGCAGACTCTTTAGGCTGGACATTTAGCGACGCCGACGCTTTTCATTCGCTAGAGAATATAGAGAAAATGCAGCACGGTATCCCCTTGAGTGAAGCCGATAGGATACCTTGGCTGCAAGATTTGCAAACAGCGATTAAATCTTGGCTGCAAGAAAATAAAAATGTGGTGCTAGCGTGCTCGGCATTAAAAGACAGTTATCGCCAATTTCTTGTAGTGGATAGCGAGCGCATCAAGCTAGTTTACCTTAAGGGATCTTATCAGTTGATTCAAAAGCGATTGCAAAAGCGTCAAAATCACTATATGAGTGATGTCCTTCTCGACAGTCAGTTTCATACTCTTGAAGAACCATTAGACACTATATGTATAGATATTGCAGAGCCACCTCAGAAAATTATCCAAAACATCAGAACGGCTTTGGAAATTTAGCTGACCGCAGAATTGAGAATTTAGCAGTAAAACAGGCGTTATAGCTGGTTTTGCGGCTTGAGTTGTGTATTTCATCAAATTGAAATCCACTGTAAATAGACAATATTAATTGCATTTCTACGAAAACGCGGTATTTTGATAGTTAAATCACATGAGATATCAATCTAAATATAAATATAAAAGCGATCGCCTAACTGCGATCGGAGGAGGAAACTAGTGTTTTTAAGATTAGCGCAAGAACATCGGCAATTTGTCCAAGACTTAGTGATGAGCCTGCAAGCCTTGGCAATTGTACTTGAGCAACGTGGCTATGTAGCATCTTGTTATACATGCGGCGGCAAAATGAACAGTGGTTCATTTATGGTTAGCTTAGGAGATAACCACCTGATTCGGTTTTTAGTATCTGATTACGGCATTACTTGGACAGAAATGAAGGATGACCGCGAATTAATGAAATTGGAGGGTGCAGAAGCAATAAATCAATTACAGGATTTGGCTAATATTGCGAAAAATCCTCATAAAGGTCATCCCATTAACATGATAAATACAGCGGATTGCAATTTGATAAAGTAACAAATTAGGTCTAAAATTTAGGACTATAGGCTTTTTTACTTGTAAATTCTGAATCTTGCTGTAATTCTTGTTGTGTGCATCAGCACACCTAATATAGGAATCCGTTTGACTTTTGAAAAACGACCTACTCCTCTATATCCAGTTTTTCTTGTTCTCTTTATTTAGGAGTAAGTTCGCAAATTAAAGAGGAGCGCTCTAAGCTCGACTTTATCCATTTTTACAAAACCCAAAACTCGACGCTGAACCCATTGCGGGACGTTAGTTTTAGTTTTTGAACTCGATGGTTAATCAGTGACATGGAAAAAGTATTTGCCAAAAAACCGGGATTTTTGCTGGATAAGGAAAGCCGAGTTCTTAATTTTGGATAAAGTCGAGCTAAGAGGATGTTTGAAAAGTTTTCAATGATGTAGT
>NZ_MTAV01000058.1:0-23922 GCF_002154695.1 Nostoc sp. T09 | reverse complement strand
GATCCCCCTAAATCCCCCTTAAAAAGGGGGACTTTAATTCTATTTCCCCCCTTTTTAAGGCAGGGCTGTTTCATTCCCTAAAAGGCTTGAAAATGCAAGGGTTCAGGAGATAAAAAACGAGCTTGGTATTCAATCTTAGGCATCAAGATGGTCAACAATTTATGACTTTTGCCCTGATATTTATCGCCATTCATATTGACAAAATACATACCATTACGAATGAAACGGCCCTGCTTTTTAAGGGGGGTAGGGGGGATAAAAAGTGTCTAAAGTCACAGCCAAATACTTTTAAAACAACCTCTAAATAAGGTTAAAAAACTTAATATAGATTTTGCTCAGTTATGCAAAAATAAAATAGCATTATGCACACGTGTGCATAATTTAATAAATTACTATTTATAAATCAATTTGAAAAAGTTGGATTCATTCCTAATTGAATGAAGCTCTATAGGAATTCGGTTGGTTTTTTGAAAAAATAACTTACTCGTGAAACTTAAATATAGGGGAGCCATTGCATTGCAGCGGTTCCCTCAGTTGTAGCAACTAGCATTAGGCATTGCCTACCTGTATTTCAAAAATCAGATATGAATCTTGTAAAAAGTCGGCTTTCAAATGTGGATAGTAGCTCAATTTTTACTTTAGTTGTCATCAGCAACTTGTGAACCAGCAGCTTCAGCAGGAGCATAAACAACTGAATATATGCAGATAGAGACTTTATGAATACCAATTTTACCCAGAGAGATTACAGTTTAGTCGGACCAGAATCACAGAAAGCTAGCGAGAGCGGCCTGTCATGTGTGCAGTGGTATAGAACTCCTGTTCCGCGTCAGCAACTCAAGGAATTGATGAAGCGTAGCGATATGCCGGCACTGCGAGATACTGTGTTGTGGTTCACGCTAATTATTACAACTGGTGCGATCGCCTATATTAGTTGGGGTACTTGGTTGGCGATCCCAGCGTTTTTGGTTTATGGCTGGCTTTATGGGGGAGCTTCCGACTCACGTTGGCATGAGTGCAGTCATGGTACAGCGTTCAAGACTAAGTGGCTGAACGATCTGGTTTATCAAATCGCATCATTCATGGTACTAAGAGAGTCTACATTATGGCGCTGGAGCCACTCTCGACACCATACAGATACGCTAATCGTTGGTCGCGATCCAGAAATAGCGTCACCGCGTCCGCCAAGCTTTATTAATCTAGGACTGAATCTTCTTAATCTCAAGACAGGACTGAAGCAACTGCGCCAGATTTTGCTTCACTCACTTGGGTTGCTGTCAGCTGAGGAGAAAAGTTACGTTCCCGAACGTGAACACAGCAACGTCATCCTAACCGCACGAATTTATATGGCGATTTCCATAAGCGTTATAGCTTGGTCGATTGCGATCGCTAGTTGGATGCCACTGATGTTCATTGGTCTGCCTTCATTCTACGGTGCTTCATTACATGTATTTTTTGGACTAACACAACACGCTGGGCTAGCTGAAGACGTGCAAGATCACCGTCTGAATTCGCGCACCATTTACATGAATCCTGTGTTCCGCTTTTTATATTGGAATATGAATTATCATGTCGAGCATCACATGTTCCCAATGGTGCCATACCATGCCCTGTCGGCGCTGCATGAAGCCATCAAGCATGATGTTCCACCTCCATATTCGAGCTGCTGGGAAGCATACAAGGAAATTATTCCAGCGCTGATTAAACAACGTCAAGATCCGACTTACTTTGTGGTGCGAAAGTTACCAGTAACAGAAACCACAAAGACAAAAGCGATCGCCACCCCATAATCCACCGTGTAACCTGCTGTTAGGCTGCGCGATCGCAGGGGCATACTAGTTGAGGATAAGTCAGCCTGGTGTAAACGATTACTTCAACTGGTGATGGAGAATTTTATGAGCGAAGCCAGCGATCGCATTTCAGAATTATTTGCTGCAATTCAAACATCTGATGTTGAACGAGTCAAACAACTCTTAGCATCCGGTGTTCCTCTCGATCGTAAGAATACTAATGGACAGACGGCTTTAACTTTAGCTTCCAGTATTGGCAACTCAGAAATTATCGAGATGCTAATTTCTGCCGGAGCGAAAATTAATTCTGAGCCAGAACCATTGGTAATCAATCCACAAATCAGTGGTACGAAACTACCAGGCGGGCAAAATTTGGCAGATCTGATTGCCCAAGCGACTGCGGACGCTCCTGAAGAAGCGAAAAACTTCTATGCTGGCTTTATGTCTGTGGTAGATGCTCTATCTAACAACTCTGAGCAATTTTCTAGCACGGAAATAGATGACGAAACCACTGATGAATTAGAAGATTTGGCTGAAGACGAAGATGAGGAGTCAGCAAGCACACCCTTAGGAGCAGCAATTCTCCAAGGTAATATCGACACAGTGAGAACTTTACTTCAAGCTGGTGCAAATCCAAATCCATCCGTCTGGCATGAAACTCCTGTGCTGGTTGTTGCTGCCCGCAAAGGTAATGTAGAGATTGTGCAAGAGTTGATTGCAGCAGGGGCAAACGTTAAACGCGGATTTGACGAATTACCCTTGCATACTGCGGCTGAAGAAGGACATCTAGAAGTTGTTCGGCTATTACTTGATGCTGGTGCTGATGTTGAAGGATATGAAGAAGATCGCTGGACTGCACTGATGGCTGCATCTTTGGAAGGACATTTACCAGTTGTGAAACTGCTGGTTGAAAGGGGAGCAGATGTGAATGCTTGGAGTCAAGGAGAAACGCCTTTAATGTTGGCAGCAAAGGGAGTTCACCGCGATATATATGATTTTCTCTATCCCCTAGTTTGTGATGAAATTCGTGCCCTTGGCGATCGCGATGCCGAAAAAGAAATGGCAAGAACGATCAGACGGCAAACTAGAGAACAAAACACAGCTGTTGAAAAGCTGCTTGATGCGGCAATGTATGGCAACCTGAAACAAGTTCAGCAGTTAATTGCTAGTGGAGTAGATGTAAATGCGATCGCTTCCTGCGATCGTACTGCCCTGTCTTTAGCAATTCAAGGTGGTCACATTTCAGTCATTCAAGCTTTGCTAGATGCTGGGGCAAATCCCAATTTACCTGATGAAACAGATGATGGTTTGCCTGACACTTCGCCCTTAATGCAAGCTGGTATTACTTTCTTTGCCACCAATCGACCGGAGATGGTGCGTCTGCTGATTCAACGAGGAGCGAATGTAAATCAGCAAGATATTCAAGGTCAGACTGCTTTAATGCACGCCTTAGGCTATTCCGATCTCGGTGTCATTACCGCCCTCATTGAAGCAGGTGCAGATCTGAATATACGCGATCGCGATGGCAATACAGCATTGATGAAAGCAGAGTTTGCAGGAAAAAGCAAAGCTGCCAATATTCTGAAGCAGGCGGGTGCTTCTCAAGAGGGGCTAAAAGAAGTTGAATTAATTCAAGCTGTTAATCATGGCGATATTGAAAAGGTAAAATCTTTGCTCCAAGAAAAGATTAATGTCAATCTTCGTGTCGGAGAAACCACAGCTTTGTGTCGAGCTGCTTTTAAAGGACATCATGAAATTGCCAAACTATTGATCGCAGCTGGAGCAGATGTAAATCAAAGATCAAGTGACGGACATTTTAATCCACTGCTCGATGCCGCTTATGCTGGGAATTTAGAAGTTGTACGAGTTTTGCTAGAAGCAGGTGCAGATGTTCGTGTGAGAGTCACAGATTATTTAAATCCTCTGGAATATGCTGAGTTGGGCAAACAGGAAGGGCATAAAAAAGGACAACCTTTTGATGAAGTTATTGCCCTTTTAGAGAGTTATGGTGCTACCAGATCTCAACAAACCTGATGGCAAGCTAGGGGAGGAAAATGCATCGGTTGAGTTTGCTTGTTATACAATTCTCTAAAACGTTTAAATTCTGAGAAACATTCATACAGCGAATTTCAAGTTAGTGAAGTACAGATCCTAAGCCTCAAACCCAAGCATAAAGACTGTTTTACTTCTGAATTCTGTATTTTAACTCCTGAATTCTGCTGTATTTGAAGACAATGTAACAATAACTTCAAAGAAACGCCTTCGCAGACTTTCAAGAAAGCAAAATATGCGTAAACTCAAGTATCACGTTGCTTGTACCGTAGACGGCTTTATCGCCCACAAAGACCACACAATCGAAGGATTTATCCCAGAGGGCGACCATGTAACCGACTATTTAGAATCGCTCAAGAATGATTATGATATCGTCTTGATGGGACGTAAAACATACGAGTTTGGATTTCAGTTTGGTGTAACTAATCCCTATCCTTGGACAAAACAGTATGTGCTGTCACGCACTATGGAAACCAGCCCCGATCCAAATGTAGAGCTAGTTTCAGAGAATATCATAGACTTTGTAAGAGAACTGAAAACAGGAACAGGTAAGGATATTTATCTCTGCGGGGGAGCATATTTAGCAACTACACTTTTAACAGAAAATTTGATTGATGAAATCATCCTCAAGGTCAATCCAGTAGTTTTTGGCTCAGGTATTCCATTGTTTTCTGAAGCCATCAAGCAGACTGATCTGGAACTTATCGACAGCAAAATTTACAAAACTGGCGTCATTTTACTTACTTATAGAGTGAAACATTGAAGCGTTGGACATTGTTGTTCTTGATAATTATCGCTAAAGCGCGATCGCCCACTTTTAAAAGTGTCAAAATCAAGTAGGCGATTCTGAAACACAATCTGGAGAGCAACTTGCCTAAATCGATTCAATCCATTCAACCACCGCTAAAATTTATTCCGCCACAGTTTAACGCAGTCATACTCCAGATTGCTAAGTGGTTGCTGCCATTAATGCTGCGTTTGCGGCTTCGACCTTGGTTGCCAGCAGGTATTATCCAGATTGAAGCTAAAAATGCTGAGGTGTTAGCCCAGCTTTATGAAAAGTTCCAAGCTGGCAAAGTTCGCTTTTTACTGGCGTTTCGACATCCAGAGGTAGACGATCCCCTCAGTATGTTCTATCTACTTTCTCGGATTGTGCCACGAGTTGCTCGTCAGGAAGGAATAAAGTTGCAATCTCCGGTTCACTCTCACTTTCTCTACGATCGCGGTATGACTTTGTGGGCTGGGGACTGGTTGGGTTGGTTTTTCTCTTTGCTGGGAGGTGTAGCAATTCGTCGGGGTAAGCGATTAGATAGACAGGCTATCCAAACAGCACGAGATTTATTTGCTAATAGCAAAATACCGATCGCAGTTGCACCTGAAGGCGGTACTAATGGTCATAGCGGCATAGTTAGCCCGTTAGAACCTGGTGTTTCTCAACTGGGGTTTTGGTGTGTAGAAGACTTAGCCAAAGCAAATCGTCCTGAAACTGTTTTTATTGTGCCGATCGCTATCCAGTATCGCTACGTTAACCCACCTTGGTCAAAACTGGAGCGATTATTGAGTAAATTGGAAGCTGATAGCGGCTTGTCAGTATCAGTTGAGAATGGCATTAATGGGCAGCCAGAAATTTACTATCAACGCCTCTGTCGGCTGGCTGAACATATCATTTCCGAAATGGAAGAATTTTATCGTCGTTTCTATCATCAAGATATTCCTGCTATCCCCAATCAAGAAATAACTTCCCGTCTTCACCGCCTACTGGATACGGCTTTACAAGTACCCGAGCAATATTTTGATATCCAGCCACAAGGAAATTTCATTGATCGCTGTCGCCGTTTGGAAGAGGCTGGCTGGAGTTACATTTACCGCGAAGATGTACCTGACATCGCTGCTTTATCGCCCCTGAAACGCGGATTGGCAAACTGGATTGCGGAAGAAGCCGATTTGCGGATGCGACATATGCGCTTAGTAGAAAGTTTTGTCGCTGTCACCTCTACTTATATTCAGGAACAGCCGACTGCTGAACGCTTTGCCGAAACAGTGCTACTCATGTTCGATATGCTGTCTCGAATTAGCGATCGCAAAACACCAGCACGTCCCCGGTTAGGTTGGCGAACAGCACGTATTACTGTAGGTGAACCAATTTCGGTTACAGAACGCTGGGAAAATTCTCAAGGCGATCGCCAAGCATCTCGAAACGCTGCGAGTCAGTTAACACGGGACTTGAAAATTGCTTTAGAGCAGTTAATAGGTAGTTGATGAAATACTATTAGTTATAGCAATCCTAAATGAGTTGTGAAATGAAGGAGTTGAGTCAGGGAACAGGGAACAGGGAACAGGAAAAAAGGATCTACAAATGCACTTTGTTTTTTCACAAATGAAATAGGACTGCTATATATGTCCATAGTGTTTTGAGCTTGAGTCTGGCGTCAACCAGTAGGTGTTTGAAAACAACAGTCAAATTTTCCGCCCCAAAAGCTTACTGCCTCTGCTTTTGAACCCTTTTTCACTTATTTTGAGGTTGACGCAAACTCTCTAACCCTTGCTATACAAGCCTTTTGAGCTTTTATCCAATGACACCCTTGACAACCCAATCCCTGAAAAGCTACTTTGATTGGAGGTTGACGCAACTGTACCTTGAAAACCAAATATATCAATGCTTCCAACTGCGAGCCATTGCAATTCAATCTAATCCCTATTAGGGATTGAAACTCGCTCTTTGATAAAGTCGCCAGTTTTCCAAACTACATAAATTGCAATTCAATCTAATCCCTATTAGGGATTGAAACGCTATAAGTTCTCGCTTCGGGAGGTTCTTGATATCATTGCAATTCAATCTAATCCCTATTAGGGATTGAAACACGTACAAGAAGAGCAGCGAATTAATCTGGTAAAGAAAATTGCAATTAAAACTAATCCCTATTAGGGATTGAAACGCAAGAACCTACGGAGACTAATATGAGCCTTTTAATTGCAATTAAAACTAATCCCTATTAGGGATTGAAACAAGCACCCGCTCAATCTCCAACAGTTCTGATGTATCGGCATATTGCAATTAAAACTAACCCCTATTAGGGATTGAAACTTCATCATATTCATGAGTGACAACGTGCTTCATCATTGCAATTAAAACTAATCCCTATTAGGGATTGAAACACTTGCTCCCACACAGGGTAATAAATCCAAGCGATTGCAATTAAATCTAATCCTTATTAGGGATTGAAACGCTTCAACAGTTATTTACTGTCACTATTGGCAGGTCTGCTTATTGCCTTAATTGAATTGCCAAATATGGATAATGCTGTCCTCATTGCTACTGGCAAGAAACTTTCCATTTGGGCTAATAGCAACCCTCAAAACCGCACTAGAACCATCTTGAAAGGTGCCCAGCAATTTTAGCGTGTCTAGGCTCCATAGTTTAATAGTGCCATCATCATTGCCGCAGACAAGAATTTTTCCATCTGGGGTGATGGTCAGGGATTTAACCGAACTAAAATTTTCAGAAAACTCATGCAGCAGTTTTCCAGTTTGGAGATTCCATAACTTGAGGGTGCTAATTGCCCGATTTCGAGAGACTAGCTGACCAAAACTACCTGTAACGAGCTTTTTGCTATCTTTCGTAATGGCAATAGCATCAACTGGGATTTTATGTCCTTGGAGGGTATAACCTATTTTGCGATTTTTTAAATCAATCAGCTTAATTGTATTGTCATCACTACCACCAGTACTGACAAGGGTTTGCATATTGGGACTAATTGCAACATTACTCACATAAGCTGAATGTGCAGCAATAGTATTAAGCTGCTTTCTAGTACGTAAATCCCAAAGCTTGATTGTGCGATCGTCACTGCCACTGGCAATCAATTTACCATCAGAACTAATAGCAATCGTTTCTACTGGTAGTGTATGTCCACTCTCAACACGAAGCATCTCAAAGGTGCGTAAATCCCAAATTTTCATTGTCGGGGTGGTTATTCCACCACTAACAAGAAGCTTTCCATCTGGACTAATGGCAATTGATGTAACACCGTCTGATTGAGCATTTATACTACGCAGCAACTTTCCTGTGTGTAGATTCCAGAATTTAATAGTATCGTCCCTACCGCCACTAATCAGGGTTTGCCCATCTGGGCTAATAACAATTGCTGGAACACCAAAAGTAACTTTTTGATGACCAGTCAGCGTGTGAAGTAGTTGAATATGGGGTTTGCCGATAGAGGAATTTGAACTGGAAGGATGTACATCAATAACAGTGAGAGTAAGGATTAATGTAATAGCTAGGGCTTTTTGCGCTTTTTTTCGATTTAATAAAATTTTTGGGCACTTACTAGATACCAGCTTTTGTATAAATTTGGTTTTGCTCATAGATGCGTTGTTAAGAACAATGCAGTAGAAGACATTTCATCATACTCTTTAGGATGCGTAGCTTGCCGCTGTAGGCATCGCCTTGCGTGCTTACCGCACTATTGCGCTTTTTTCCTCTAAGAATTTTAGGGGCGATCGCTAAAATTGCGATTGGAAAAATTGCAATTAATCAAAATCTCTATTAGGGATTGAAACTGGCGATCGCCCACCATGCCCAATACCTTATTTTCAAAACTATACAAACTGCAATTAGACAGATTACGCTTGATTCTGTAGCATTCATTATAAGAGAATAAGCCGCTTTGCTTGGGAATGCTCATGAGTGCTTATGATTTACCAACTACTACCCCTCATAGTTCTAAAAAAATTCTGCGATCGCTCAAATTGACTTCCAAAATTACCAGTCTCATCGTTATTGTTATAAGCTGTGCAGTGCTGTTGGGCTGGATGTTTGATATTACATTGCTCAAAAGCATTGTCTTAAAACAAGTGACAATGAAGCCAAATACGGCTTTGGGGCTGCTTTTAAGTGGATTGGCGCTGTGGTTGTGGCATTGGCGATTAACCATTCAAAATAAAGCATTTAGGCGCAGGATTCAGTCCAGTATTTTGATTCTTTCTGGGTTCGTTCTCTTGCTGGGAATGCTGGAATTAATTCAGTATGGCTTTGATACCAATTTAGGGATCGATCAACTGCTGTTTCCAGATTCTCCCTCTGCGGTAGATGCAGGCTTGAAGACACGGATGGCTTCTAATACGGCTCTCAACTTCGTTTTTTTAGGGTTAGCACTAATTCTGTTAGTTCGTCGAGAATGCCATCTGTCTCAATTCTTGAGCATTCTGACTTTTTTGATCTCGCTGTTCGCACTAACAGGGCATATTTATGAAATAGTACTGTTTTATGGTGCGGGTTCTTTAACTGGCATGGCAATCCACACAGCGATCGCTTTCATATTGCTCTCCATTGGCATGGTGTTTGCTTGTGCTGATAGTGGGTGGATGCAAGAGGTTAGCAGTGCAGAACCAGGTGGCTTAATGGTTCGGCGTTTAACACCTGTAGTCGTGATTCTGCCGGTGATTGTCAGTTTAGTAGCTTTAGTTATCTACAAAGCGGTAATTCTATCGGTTAAAGATCTAAGTTCCCTGCGCAGCATTCTAGAGATTGTTTCTTTTTTCTTAGTAGTTTGGTGGAATGCTCGATTACTTAATCAAGTAGATATTTCTCGGCAGCAGGTACAGCAGCAACTAATTGCTAGCGAACGGAAATTTCGGACTATTTTTGACCAGACGTTTGAATTTGTAGGGCTGTTGCGACCAGATGGTACTGTCATAGAAGCTAACCAAACTGCCCTGAAATTTGGCGGATTAAGTCCCAGCGATGTGATTAACAAACCGTTTTGGCAAACTCGATGGTGGACAATTTCCCCGCAGACACAAGCGCAATTACAGCAAGCGATCGCCAAAGCTGCGCAAGGTGAGTTTGTGCGTTATGAGGTAGATGTCCAAGGAGCCGGAAATACTGTAGCAACCATTGATTTTTCCCTCAAGCCAGTTTGGGATAGCGCTGGCAATGTGACGTTGCTAATTCCCGAAGGCAGGGATATCACTCAACGCAAACAAGCAGAAACAGCATTGCGCCAACTGACTGAAGAATTAGAAGCCAGAGTTACAGCTAGAACCGCAGAACTCGCCGTTACTAATGAATCGCTGCGACGTAGCGAAGCTCGGTTTAGGCAACTGATTGAATCGAATGTAGTGGCGGTAGCTGTGGGCAATTTTCGGGATGGAAGTATTTCCTATGCTAACAATGCCTTTTTAGATTTAGTTGGTTATACAAAGGAGGACTTGGAACAAGGAAAACTGCAATGGACTCGAATTAACCCGCCAGAATATTTAGATTTAAACGAGCAAAAAATTGCGGCATTGCAGCGAACTGGTATCAGTCATGTGTTTGAGAAGGAATATCTACGCAAAGACGGGAGCCGAGTGCCGGTTTTGTTGGGTAGTACTCTGTTGTCAGAAGAAGATAGCGCGATCGCTTTTGTTTTAGATATTAGCGAGCGCAAGCTTGCTGAAGCAGCTCTCAGGGAAAGTGAACAGCGGTTCCGGCGAGCTGTGGTAAATGCTCCTTTTCCAATCATGATTCACGCTGAAGATGGTCAGGTGATGCAAATTAGCAAAACTTGGACTGAAATCACTGGCTATACTCCAGAGGATATTCCGACTGTGGCAGACTGGACAGAAAAAGCCTACAAAGGAGAACGCCACGCAGTTTTGGAACTAGTTAATAATCTGTACAAGCGCGATCGCCGGGTTGATGAAGGCGAATTTACAATTATTACCAAGGACGGCAATACTCGGATTTGGGACTTTAGTTCAGCTCCTTTAGGACGATTAAGTGATGGCAGACGGCTGGTAATTTCCATAGCAGCCGATGTTACTAGTCGCAAGCAAGCAGAACAAGAAATTATCCAACTCAACGAAACTTTAGAACAGCGAGTTCAGCAACGCACTGAGCAATTACAGGAAGTCAATCAAGAACTCGAAGCTTTCTCATATTCGGTGTCTCATGACTTGCGTGCTCCGCTCCGCGCAATTCAGGGCTATGCTGTGGTAATCATTGAAGACTATGGCGCAGTACTAGACGAGCTCGGACGAGAATATATCCAGCGTCTAGCAACAGCAGCCGAGCATTTAGATACCCTAATTCAAAACCTACTAGCATATAGCCGCCTGGGGCAAACCGAGATCCAATTGCAACGGGTCAACCTTGCGGCTGTAGTTGAAGGCATACTCATTGAACTAGAACCAGAATTACAGGCTCATCACGCACAAATTACGGTTGAGCCACCTTTGCCTAAAGTTCAAGCCAATCGGAGAATTCTCGACCAAGTGATTACGAATTTGTTGACAAATGCCATTAAATTTGTATCCCCTGGATCTGCCCCTAAAGTCCGCATTTGGGCAGAAAAGCACGATCAATGGGTACGGTTATGGATAGAAGACAACGGCATTGGTATTGCCCCTCAGCACCAAGAGCGAATTTTTCGGACTTTCGAGCGATTGCATGGGGTTGAATCTTACCCAGGTAATGGCATTGGCTTGGCGATCGTGGAACGGGGCATTAAACGGATGAATGGGCGAGTTGGGGTTGAATCTACCCTCCATCAAGGTAGTCGATTTTGGATTGAGTTACCCGCTACCTCTGGTGATGAGCCAGCAATAAAAATCTAACTTCTGCCCTATTTTTAAGGCGGTGCCAATGAAATCAGTTTCACTGCCAAGCATGAAACAGGGATTGGGAACTAGTATTTTTACTCAGCACTCAGTACTCAGCACTTTCAACTCAGGTCTCTTCTCCACAGCGGTTACAAGACGCGGTAAAGTACAGAGTATCCCAACTGACTTTGAAGTAAGCACAAAAGGAGCGTGTATACAGATGGGGAAGGGGAGGTTAGAAGCATTCAGTGATGGTGTGATTGCCATCATTATCACCATCATGGTGCTGGAACTGAAGGTGCCGCATGGTGCCGATTTAGCTGCTCTGCGTCCGCTAATTCCGGTATTTCTGAGCTATGTGCTGAGTTTTATTTACATTGGCATCTACTGGAACAACCATCATCACCTATTGCAAGCAGTCCGGCACGTTAATGGACGTATTCTTTGGGCTAATCTGCATCTGCTATTCTGGTTATCGTTAATTCCCTTCGTTACTGGCTGGATGGGCGAGAACCATTTTGCCGCTTGGCCGATCGCGCTTTATGGTACGGTACTGTTGTTTGCTGCGATCGCTTACTTTATCCTGTCTCTTGCCTTGATTGCTCATCACGGTAGAGATTCGGCTTTAGCGATCGCAGTCGGTCGAGACTTTAAGGGCAGGATATCAGTTGTATTGTATGCCTTAGCAATTCCACTTTCCTTTGTGAACTCGTGGGTTGCTTTTGGGCTATATGTTCTAGTTGCAATTATGTGGCTGATCCCCGATCGTCGCATTGAGAAGACTTTGACTCCTTGAAGAGTGCGATCGCATCTTAGCGCTCTTTTATTAATCTCGTCAGATTAAATTTGCAACCCTATTTTGATGTTAGTCCGCGCAGGCGGACTTTGTTTGTTTAGCCGCGATTTCTAATCGCCTGGATTATTCTGGTTTGTATTAAGTATTTAGAATAACTGTAAAATATTGCTGCAAAACCAGCTTGTTTTCTTGAATTGTGTGGCGAAATATTCAGATCATATTTCAATAATCAACAAGTTTCAGGAGCGAATCAGTTGCTTACTTCGACCTTACTTGCCGCTACCACTGTTCCCACAACCCTGCAATGGAGTCCAACAGTTGGAGTGATTATGATTTTGGCTAATATTGCCGCTATTGCCTTTGGCAGATCGACTATCAAATATCCTAATGCCGAACCACATCTACCCTCACCTAATTTATTTGGTGGTTTAGGTGTACCTGCATTATTAGCCACAACTGCCTTTGGTCATATCTTAGGGACTGGTATTATTTTAGGCCTGCATAACCTGGGAAGAATTTAGGTTTTTCTCTGTTTAATTACTCTTTTGTTTCCAACTAAAAGCCAGAGAGTGAGTTCTCTGGCTTTTTTATGTTCACTACCAAGTTGCACAACATCGTAATTACTACTTTGTTTAAGTAGTTATTTTAGTATTGATAAATACTAATCTATTTTGAGCTTAACTCACCAAGTTATTAGACAGGCATTGGAGCCAAACCGTGTAACTGACGTACAGCGTTAATGCAGACTGGACAATCACAACCAAACAACTTTATTGCTTCATCACTCTCTGCATCGGTGAATTCTAATTCCGCAGGCTGATTTGATGATTGTACTTGCGCTACTGTCATTTCGGGTTTAGCTGGAGAAACAGGAGTGTTATTCACCTGTATACACACCTGTTTAGCAGTTGCTGTATGTGGGGAACGTACACAAGATAAATGGGTACTTACTGGAGTGACTGTTTGACTAGCGTGAGCTGTTTTGGTCATCATAACCATAGACAGCATAGACATAAACAGTGCTGGGGTAGAAAGCAAAGATAAGACAAATTTTTTGTTCATGTGTTCTCTAACTTTGGTAATGAAAGATGCGATTTATCTTTTCACATCAATTGATTATTGATCAGTCCATCTTATACAAATTCTTATCAAATGTCTCAATAGCTATAAATATACTGGTATTATCCTACACTAGTATATAATTCAATGCCAGGTTGAGCGAACAAAGCAACTTTTACTGCAAGTAACGTGGCTATCGCTGATATTGCGATCGCTAGCAAAACTCAGGCATAAGATAATTGCAAGATAATAAATGACTCATATTTGATTTCTGAAAAAATCTAAGTATCTGTAGGCATTGCCCACCAAAACCCGGATACGGTGAGCAATGCCCTAGCAAAACTCAGGCATAAGAGACCATTTATAAAGTAAATATTAAGTAGGGTGTGTTACGGCTATGCAAGGATTTGGGAGTTTGAGAAAGTGATTATTAGCCGTAACGCACCATCTTTCTCGGTGCGTTAAGCGTTGCTATAACGCACCCTACGATTTCAGCTTTACTTTATAAATAACCTCTAAGATAATTGCAAGATAATAAATTCAATAAATATTGCAGCTCCCAAGAATTCTGATATGTCTTCGTCTAAGAGAGAGTTACTCTTGCTTGTTTTAAACTAGCTAATTGGCTCAAAAGCAACCTCTCCTCATCCCTGTTTAATTCCGTTAACCTCCCAAAACACTTTTATGAGCTTTACTAGTGCTGATTGAAAAGTTAGATCGTTAAGTCTAACTACGCCATCGAAGTGTCTTTTCTTTAATTGGGTTAACAAAAGAACGCCCTTGTACTTGAGATTTAGCAAATTCTGCTTTCAATCTATAATACCAACGGGCTTGAGCATCGGCATCTCCAACTAAAGTTAAAGGTGGATTATGTTTCAAACCGATTTGTTGTTTAATCAAAATTTTTCGATCTTGATCGAGAAAACTGCGCGTAAACCGTCGCAATAATGGCTCGAGAATCGGAAACCAAGGTAAAGTTGTGTAGAACATAGTTGTTTCCTCAGTCTCAGTTTCGGAAATGGGAGTAATTGCTGTTAAGTTACAAACCATATGTTTGTCAGTGGACACGCGCTCAATCCGAATTCCTGGCAAACGAAACGAGATTTCGATCTGTGGATTGCGTCCTATCAAGCGATAGAAAAACGTTTGTTGTTCTAGTGTATGCTTTCGCATGGTAAAGCCATACAAAGATGGTTCAAAAGTTTTGGCTACCTCATTTAGTGTTTGAGGAGAACGCCACCACCACGCCTGATGAACGAAAGCAATATGAGCCGGATCGATCAATCCGACTACAGCGTGATCGACATCACAAGGAAAGCGGATGGACTCAATACCTTGGGGAGATTGGTCGGCAAACTCAGGGATTTGTGGTATTTCTTCTAATATTAAGGAACTATCATCATCTGACATATAGATCCAAATATTTCCTTGTGCCTCTTGGATTGGATAACTTTTCGTTTCACTTAGCTTGGCAAAGACTTTACCTGAGCGATCACGACTAAAAACTATTGGCTCATTCAAGAGAGTTTTTGAAAGTATTTGTCCAGATTTTAACTGGTTACTCGGTAATGCATAGTACCAGGTATTTCTTAAAAACAAAGGTATTTTAGCCATCTTAGAATTGGGGTTAAAGCGATTGTGTAATCACAATTTGTAAGTTTAATTGAAATTAATTCAGCTGATCTATTTTGCGGAAACTGTTTAAGGCATAAAACACATCTGTTCTCAGTGACTACTTTCAGGATGCTATGGTTGTCAAGCAATACTTTAGCATTGCGATCGCGCCCAATTCATTTCTATCGAGATATCTGCTGCTTAACCCAAGTACGAAAAGCACGGATTGTCGCTATTTGCCCAGATTTTTTGCTTTCTCTAATAAAGTTAGGAATCTCTTTGACTGCTACAGGGACAAAGGTAGGGCTAGTTTGGGCTTCTGAATATTTGCCACCGGAAAGCGTGTAGATTCGTAATACTGTTCCGTTGTATCTCCAGAATTCAGGAACACCCATAGAAGCGTAAAGACTAAATTTATCAATCTTAGGTCGGGAATATTCAACTTCCAGAACTAAGTCTGGTGGTGGATCTGAAACTAAGTCTATATGTTCTTTATTTCGGACTAGCAATTCATTTTGAATATAGTAGCTACTATCTGGTTCTGCACCATGCTCTAACTCATCTCGCGTTATTGTTAAAGAACCAGTGCTTTTAACTTCCAAACCCAATTCTTCACACAGCACAAGAATAAAGCTCTCAATCAAACGATTTGAGTTCTCATGCGGCATTAAAGGGGTCATGATTTCTAATATACCTTTTTCATACGCTAGCCTGGTGTTGCGCTCATCTCCCATATCTGCCAACATGGCTTTAAAAGTCTGCCAACTAATACCTTGCAGTAAAACCCTACTTTCTGCGGGGGTTACTATTGCTACCATGTTCTGATAACCATTGCTTCACGTTTATTCAATTTTAGACTTCAATTGAAGAAGGCAGAAGTACGAGGGCAGAGGGCAGAAGGTTTTATTTAAAAGGGGATTCAACACTGTACTTAATAAGAGCCACCAAATTTTTAATTTGGTGAGCACTGCCGTGGACGGGTTCCCAAGGCAGTCCGGTCTTGGTGGTTTCCCCAAAGAGGAACTGCCGTCGGCATAAAGCAAGTGGCGTTGGGCATTGCCCACCAAAACCCGGATACGGTGGGCAATGCTACAGATAGTTAGATTTTTTCAGAAATCAAATATGAGTCCTATATCCTAACTCGCAGCTAAATTACCCCAACCTACATAGGGTAGTTTTGCCGCAGTTTCCCGAACTTTATCAGCATTAGCTACTAACTGACCGCAAGCATCCCAAGTGCCAGAAATGAAAGTGCTTCTCGTACCTTCACCGATAGATACTTGGGTATTGTAATCACCAATTTGGACTTGCAAAGTTTCCAAATTTACCGTGACAGATGCTTGAGGATTGGTAACTACTAGTTCTTGCAGCTTTTTAACGATCGCACTATCAGCAGTCACACAAGGAATGCCCATCGCTACGCAGTTACCGAAAAAGATTTCGGCGAAGCTTTCACCAATTAAGGCTTTAATGCCCCATTTCGCAAGTGCTTGGGGTGCGTGTTCCCGTGAGGAACCACAGCCGAAGTTGCGGTTAACTATTAAAATATTTGCCCCTTGGTATTGTGGTTGATCGAAGGGATGTTGTCCTTTGAGTGCTGTGCGATCGTCAATAAACGCACCTTCACCTAATCCATCAAAGGTGATGGCTTTTAAATAGCGGGCAGGGATGATGCGATCGGTATCTATATCATCGCCTATTAAAGCTACGCCACGCCCGGAGACTGTTTTAACTTCACTTCCCATAAATTTAGTAAAAAACGAACCGCGAAGGACACAAAGAACACGAAGAAAGAATAGTTGCAGAGAGCTTTTTAGGGTATGTTATGCCGTACTCTTAACACTATCCGAAATTTTCGATGCGTAATTTCAACAACGCACCCTGCTACCGAATGTCTCTAAAATAAGGTGGATTTAGATACCCGACTTCTTAAAGAAGTCGGGTATCTGAGCAATTAAATTAATTAGAGCAATTCGCGGACATCGGCGACTTCGCCTTTAATCGCAGCAGTTGCAACCATTGCAGGACTCATCAGCAATGTGCGCCCGGAAGCTGAACCTTGTCTGCCTTTAAAGTTGCGGTTGGAAGATGAGGCGCTGATTTGTCTTCCTTGTAGTTTGTCTGGATTCATGGCTAAACACATTGAACATCCTGCTTCGCGCCATTCAAAGCCAGCTTCCAGGAAGATTTTGTCTAATCCTTCAGCTTCGGCTTCTTTTTTGACTCTTTCGGAACCGGGGACGACAAAGGCTTTGACTCCTTCTGCAACGTGGCGACCTTGGGCAATTTTCGCGGCTTCTCGCAAATCGCTGATTCTACCGTTGGTGCAACTACCAATGAAGCAGACATCAACTTTGGTGCCTTTAATCGGTTGACCGGGAAATAAATCCATGTAACTGTAAGCTTCTTCAGCCACAAATCGGTCTTCTTCCGCTAGTTCGTCGGGTTTGGGGATCAATTGGTTGACGCCGATACCTTGACCGGGGGTAATTCCCCAGGTAACTGTCGGGGGAATATCCGCAGCGTTGAAGACTACGACATCATCGTATTCAGCATCAGCATCACTCTTAATCGATTCCCACCAAGCCACAGCTTTGTCCCAATCTGCGGCTTTGGGTGCAAAGTCTCTACCTTTGAGGTAGTCATAAGTGACTCCATCGGGGTTGACGTAACCACAACGGGCCCCGCCTTCGATCGCCATATTACAGACGGTCATCCTCTCTTCCATATTCATTTGCTCAAAGGTAGTACCTGCAAATTCGTAGGCGTAACCTACACCACCTTTTACACCCAAAGTACGAATGATATGGAGAATCACATCTTTAGCGTAGACACCGGGGTTGAGGGTGCCATTCACTTCGATTTTGCGGACTTTTAATTTAGACAGGGCAAGAGTTTGAGAAGCTAGAACATCGCGTACTTGACTAGTACCAATCCCAAATGCGATCGCCCCAAATGCACCATGACTGGAAGTGTGACTATCACCGCAAGCAATGGTCATTCCTGGTTGGGTAAGTCCTTGTTCTGGAGCGATAACGTGGACAATACCTTGACTGCCAGAACCTATATTATAAAAAGTTATGCCGTTTTCTTGACAATTCTGCTCTAGCGCTTGGATCATTTCCTCTGCCATCGTATCGACAAAGGGACGTGCCTGATTCTCTGTAGGCACAATATGATCGACTGTGGCTATAGTGCGCTGAGGAAACAGTACTTTTAAACCTCGTTCCCGTAACATCGCAAAGGCCTGGGGACTGGTGACTTCATGTATAAGGTGAAGCCCGATAAATAGTTGCGTTAGTCCCGACGGAAGTGTCCCAACGGTGTGTAAGTCCCAAACTTTATCGAACAGGGTGCCTTTGCTCATACATCAATCGTTATTTAACGAGTCAGAGTTTTTATACTATCAAAAAAGCGTCAGGCTTTTGCTATGTAAATTGCTTGCCTTGATTAATAGTTTAGCCAATTTTGTTGAACGCCCGCAGGCTGGAAGCCTGGGGCTACCGATACAAAGCCCACCTTCGTGGGCTAAATTTCTCTAGCCCACGAAGGTGGGCTTTGTTTATATAGCGACACCCTTGTAGGATGTCAAAGTTTGGCAAAGTTTATTTAACAATACTAAATAATAAAACTGAAATTCTGCGAAATAATAGCTTCAATTGCTGTAAATAACTTTATTCTTGCAATCAAGGATATCTGGGACATACAAGATAAATAAAATCCTAGCTTTATGGCCATAGATTTATTGAATTTCTTTCAGGCTACTGACCCCAGCCGCACTCTGTATATCACTAATGGAGTGGATGCAAAGTATTACATAGATTTTTCTGAGGTGCGGGGCGGCGATATTATTAACAAGCTGAAGCATAAGATTACATTTTTCAAGCCGAATGAGCCTACCTGCACTTTATTTACTGGTCATATTGGTTGTGGAAAATCGACAGAATTATTACGGTTACAGGCGGAACTGGAAAAGCAAGGCTTCCAGGTAGTGTATTTTGAGTCTAGTGAAGACCTGGAAATGACCGATGTTGATATTGCCGATGTGCTGCTGGCGATCGCGCGGCGTGTAAGTCAAAGTCTGGATAAAATTACGCTGGAGGAAACCAGCAAATTTAATGAATTGCTCCAAGGTGCTTTGAGAGTCTTAAACTCTGAGGTCACAGGAGTCAAGCTCAAGGTTCCAAATGTTGGGGATGTGGGTTACTCGGCGGAAAAGGAAAAGCTGTCTTTAGCTTTTGGGATTGGGGAAATCACGACAAAAACCAAGAATGACCCAACGCTGCGGGAAAAACTCAATCAGTATCTCGGCCCGCAGAAAACCCAGTTACTAGAAGCAATTAATCGCGAACTCCTAGAACCTGCGATCGCAAAACTCAAGCAGCAAGGTAAAAAAGGTTTAGTGGTAATTGTCGATAACCTTGACCGCATCGATAACCGCGTCAAATCTTGGGGTCGTCCGCAACAGGAATATCTGTTTGTCGATCAGGGTGAGTTTTTGACCAAGCTAAATTGTCATTTAGTTTATACCATGCCCCTATCGCTGAAATTCTCCAATGATTATGGCACGCTCACCCAGCGATTCCCTGAAGACCCGAAGGTTTTGCCGATGGTTCCGGTACAGTGGCCTGATGGTAGCGTCCACGAACAGGGAATAACGCTGATGCAGCAGATGGTGTTAGCCAGAGCTTTTCCTGACTTGGAACCAGAGGAGCGTTTAAGTAAGATTACAGAGATTTTTGACAGTGAAACCACCTTAGAACGCTTATGTAACATGAGTGGTGGTCATGTGCGCGACTTGCTGCGGTTGCTGAACACCTGGATTATGGAAGAAATGACGCTTCCCCTTTCTCGCGATACCTTAGAGCAAGTAATTCGCTCCCGGCGGAATGAAATGACCATGCCAATTTCTGATGATGAGTGGCAATTGTTACGTCACGTCAAGCAGAGAAAGAAAGTCAGCGATGACCAAGGCTATCAAAAGCTGATTCGCAGTCGCTTTGTCTTTGAATATCGCGATCGCGGTGAGTCTTGGTTTGATGTTAATCCCATTTTGGCAGAAGCCAGGGAATTAAACAGCTAATTGTGACTTACCATATTCCAGATCCCCGACTTCTTCAAGAAGTCGGGGATCTATATCCATGCCCACCCTACGCCTGAAAAATGACAAATGACAAGATAAACAACGATCGCGCATTGCAACAATTAGCTTGGGCAATTCAAGCTTCTGTCGGACAGTTTAAGCTGATGTTGGCAAAGTGCAATTATGCTCAACAGCGCGATCGCTTAATTGCCAAATTACAGGAAATCTCTGCTGTTAAAATTAGCGTTTTAACTCTCAAACCATCTCAAAGGACACTTTACACCGCCATTCGTGAGGAATGTGGGGATAATGTTCAAGCTTTGATGGTGGTGGGGTTGGATAAATTGCAAGATTTGCCCCAGATGTTGATTTCTGCTAATCAGGTGCGGGAGGAGTTTCGCAAAAGTTTTCCTTTCCCGATTGTGTTGTGGATTAACGATGAAATTCATCAGCAAATGATGCAGTTAGCGCCAGATTTAGAGAGTTGGGCGACTACGAAAAATTTTTCTATTGGCACTCATGAATTAACTGATTTTCTGCAACAGACAGCAACACAATTATTTGAGCACTCTTTAAATCTACATTTAGAAATTATTTCAGAAATTAAATCAGCTTGGCAAGAGTTACAAAATCAGAGACAAGATGTAGGATCTGAGTTAAAAGCCAATTGTAATTTTTTATTAGGTTTAGTTGAATATACGAATAAAAATTTTGATGTTGCTATTGAGCATTACAACCAAAGCTTAGATTATTGGCGGATAAATAATAATTTTGAACGTCAAGGTAAAATACTTAGTCAAATTACAATCTGTTATTACGAAAAAACCAGAAAATTTCAAAATAATCTTTTAATACGAGTAGAAAATACTGATTGGGAAACTACCAGAAATTATTTGCAGCAGAGTTTAGTAGCCTTTACAGATGCTGAACGCCCCGATTTAATTGCCAATTCAATTGATATATTTGGTATTATTCTGCGAAGTTTCCAAGATTGGGAACAATTGCAAATTCTGGCTGAAAAAGCTTTGCAATTACATCAATCAGAAAATAATCAACTAAAAATAGCTCAAGATTATGGTTTTTTAGCTGAAGCAGCTTTAGGAAAAGGAGATTTGCGTTATTCGGTTATACAGGAGGTATTAAAAAGTTCGTCACCTTCTAGCCAAGATAAAGAAGATCATACCTTAGCGCAAGCAAATTGGCATGATGCTATATCTTTATCAAAGCAGGCATTAAATATTTTATCTACTTGTCTTGAGGTGGAAGGAGCAGATAAATCTTTAATCTTTTACCACCGCAGTCTCTACCTGTTGATTCTGGCACAAGCACAACAACAGCTAGCAGAAGATGCAGAAGCGATCGCTAATTTAGAACTAGCAATAAAAATTGGAGTTTACGATCAAGAACCACAGATTTATATCGAAATTCTTAATAATTTGCAAAGGCTATATTTTCAGCAAAAGCAATATCTGGATGCATTTGATGCCAAGCTAGAAGCACGTTCTATTGAGCAGCAATTTGGTTTGCGGGCGTTTATTGGTGCAGGTAGATTACAAGCTACAAAACAGGTAGAAACGCAAATTATTACAGCTTTACAGATTGATAATCTGGCTAATATCGCCCCAGAAATCGCCGCATCTGGTCGTCAATTGGATGTAGAACGCTTAATAGAACGCATCGGTCGCCCTGACTATAAATTAATTGTAATTCATGGGCAATCGGGTGTTGGTAAAAGTTCTTTGGTGAATGCGGGACTAGTTCCGGCTTTGAAACGCAAAGCCATTGGTACTCAAGATAATTTGGTTGTCGCCATCCGCGTGTATAGCAATTGGGTTGAGGAGTTGGGGCGGGTTTTAGGGAAAGCTGGGGGAGTAGAAGCGCAGGAGGGAGAGGTAAAACTAGAAGCAACAGGCTTAGATTCTCGTTCCTACAAGTTCAGAATGCGACAATCCAAGCTTTTTACTCGACACTCCAAGTTCCGAACGCGACAATCCAAGCTTTTTACTCGACACTCCAAGTTCAGAACACGACAATCCGAGCTTTTTACTCGACACTCCAAGCTCAGAACACGACAATTCGAGCTTTTTACTCGACACTCCAAGCTCAGAACACGACAATTCGAGCTTTTTACTCGACACTCCAAGTTCAGAACACGACAATCCGAGCTTTTTACTCAACACTCCAAGCTCAGAACCTCAAACTTCCCACTTTTACACCTCCCCAGCTCCCCCAGCTTTCTCACCCCTCCTCACTCAACTGCGGGAAAACGAACAACACAACCTGCGAACTGTGTTGATTTTTGACCAGTTTGAAGAATTTTTCTTTGTTTATCCAGAACCAAAACAAAGACGGCAGTTTTTTGAGTTCCTGGGAGAATGTCTGAATATCCTGTCTGTAAAGGTGATTTTGTCACTGCGTATAGATTACTTGCATTATTTGCTGGAATGCAATCGCCTTTCGAGCCTGAAGATTATTGGCAATGATATTCTCAGCAATCATGTGCTTTATGAGTTGGGGAATTTTTCGCCCAGTGATACTCAGTCAATTATTCAGCGCTTAACTGAGAATACTAGCTTTTATTTAGAACCTGCTTTAATTGACCAACTAGTTACAGATTTAGCCGGGGAACTGGGGGAAGTGCGCCCGATTGAATTGCAGGTGGTGGGGGCGCAGTTGCAAACCGAGAATATTACAACTCTGGCGAAGTATCAAGAATTGGGGAGTAACGCTAAAGAAGAATTGGTGAAGCGCTACTTAGCTGAGGTGGTTGATGACTGCGGTGCAGAGAATCAACAAGCGGCAGAATTGTTGCTGTATTTGCTCACCGATGAAAAAGGAACTCGCCCCCTGAAGACTCGCGTTGAACTAGAACGGGATTTGCAGCAATATCTCTCATTTAGTGAGGTTCAGCTTTCGGAGATCCCCCCAACCCCCCTTGAAAAGGGGGGCTATATTGCTGCTTTTATCCCCAAGCGGGGCAATAATACTATCACTCCTTCCACCCCCTTATTAAGGGGGTCGCCGCAGGCGGGGGGATCGAGAGATCAAGTCTTAAACGCCAGTCGATTAGATTTAATATTAAAGATTTTTGTGAAATCTGGCTTGGTGGTTTTGTTACCAGAAAACCCAGCAGACCGTTATCAACTGGTGCATGATTATTTAGCCGCCTTTATCCGCCAGCAACAGGAACCGAAGTTAAAGCAGGTAATGGCAGAACTGGAAGCAGAAAAAAAACAAAGAAAAATTAGTGAAGCAAGATTCAATAAATTACTCAGATATGCCCTGATGGGTTCAGTTGCAGCCGGATTGGTATTGGCTGGGTTAGCAGTAACCGCCTGGGATGCAGCACGCAGGGCAGATGAGCAAAAAAAACACGCCGAAATTAGTGAAATCAACGCCCTGGCCAATTCTTCAGAGGCACTTTCTGTTGCAGGGCAATATCCAGATGCTTTAATTGAAGGTTTAAAAGCTGGGGTAAAACTCAAATCTATAGCTGGGGGAGCAACAGATACTTTAACCCAAATGCGAACTTTGGCGACATTACAGCAAGCAGTTTATTTACAACCCAAAGAGCCAAAAGAAAATCGAGCTATAGAAGTTAATACTTTAGAAGGACATAGCCATTGGCTCTATAGCGTAGTCTTCAGCCCAGATGGGCAAAAGCTAGCTTCTAGTGGTCTTGACAACACCATCAAAATCTGGGACATCACCACAGGCAAAGCCATCAAAACCCTCGCAGGGCATAGCAGCGTAGTCTTCAGCCCAGATGGGCAAAAGTTAGCTTCTGGCAGTGGTGACAACACCATCAAAATCTGGGATATAGCTACGGGCAAAGCCATTAAAACCCTTTCTGGGCATAGCAGTGCGGTTAATAGCGTAGTCTTCAGCCCAGATGGGCAAAAGTTAGCTTCTGGCAGTGGTGACAACACCATCAAAATCTGGGATAT
>NZ_MTAV01000267.1:7034-10605 GCF_002154695.1 Nostoc sp. T09 | reverse complement strand
AACACAACGCCCCTTCAACTTCGCCAGCGACCTGATGCTACGTGGTTGCTTACTGCAACTAGATGAGCAAGAACACATCTTGTTGTTAGTGATGCACCACATCGCCAGTGATGGATGGTCAATGGGTATCCTCTGGCAACAATTAACACAGCTTTATCCAGCCTTTGCCAACAACCAACCCAATCCCCTAGTGGAATTACCAATTCAATATGCCGACTATGCCGCTTGGCAAAGGCAATGGCTAGAAGCACAAGTCCAACAAAACCAACTCAACTATTGGCAACAGCAACTAGCAACTGCGCCACCAGTACTCGAATTACCCACAGACCACCCCCGACCCTTAGTCCAGACATACATCGGTAAAAGGCAAACATTCACAATTTCAAAAGAATTAACTCAAGCCCTGCAACAGCTCTCACAGCAACAAGGCGTCACCATGTTCATGACCTTGTTGGCAGCACTGCAAACTCTGCTGTACCGCTATAGCCAACAAGAAGATATCCTCATCGGCTCAGCCATCGCCGGACGCAACCATGCGGAAATAGAAGGGCTAATCGGTTTTTTTGTCAACACCTTAGTATTGCGCACCCACCTCGGCGGTAATCCCAGCTTTCGCCAACTCCTAGAACAAGTGCGAACAGTCGCCCTCGATGCCTACGCTCACGCCGACCTACCCTTTGAAAAACTCGTCGAACACCTGCAACCAGAGCGTTCCTTGAGTTATCACCCTCTATTCCAGGTGATGTTTGTCCTCCAAAATGCTTTCAACCAAGAATTGGAATTGCCAGGCATCAAGATCACCAGCTTGCCAGTGCATACAGGTACAGCCAAGTTCGATTTAACATTTGAACTCAGCGAAACAACAAAGGGCATCACAGGCAGCGTCGAATACAACACCGACCTCTGGGAAGATGAAAGCATCAGCCGGATGTTGGGGCATTTCCAGACATTGTTGGCAGCAATTGTCGCCCAACCGGAACAACCCATCTGCCAACTTCCCTTACTGACAACCGCCGAACAGCAGCAATTATGGCAGTGGAATCAAACTCAAACCAACTACCCCAAACAAGCATCAATTCAGCAAGTATTTGAAACCCAAGTAGCAGCCACACCCGATGCAGTCGCCGTTGTCTTTGGACAGCAACAACTAACATACCAACAATTAAATCAGCGTGCCAATCAATTAGCCCACCACTTGCAAAGTTTGGGTGCCGGACCAGAAGTCATGGTCGGATTGGCTGCCGAACGCTCATTAGAAATGGTAATTGGGTTATTGGCTATCCTGAAAGCCGGTGGGGTGTATGTCCCCTTAGACCCGAAATATCCCCAAGAACGCCTCAGTTGGATGTTAGAAGATGCCCAAGTTCAGGTATTGCTAACCCAACAACATCTAGTCGATAGGCTACCGCTATATGCAGCCAAAGTAGTTTACCTCGATACTGATACTGAGGTATTAGCGCAATACTCTGTGGCAAATCCCCAAAGCCAGACCACAGCCGAAAATTTAGCATACATCATCTATACATCAGGTTCCACAGGCAAACCCAAAGGCGTCAGCGTTACCCATCGGGGTGTAGTCCGCTTAGTCAAAGACACCAACTATGTTAGTATCACTGCTGCTGACGTGTTTTTGCAGTTAGCGCCCATCTGCTTTGATGCCTCCACCTTTGAAATTTGGGGATGCCTACTCAACGGTGCGAGGTTGGTAGTCATGCCACCCCAAACACCATCGCTGCCAGAATTAGCACAAGCACTCAGAGATCATCATGTCACGATACTGTGGTTAACCGCTGGACTGTTCCACCTGATGGTAGACGAGTATGTTGACCAGCTCAAACTTGTACGGCAAGTGTTAGCAGGGGGAGATGTGTTATCCGTACCCCATGTGGAAAAACTCTTGCACGCAGGTGGTAATTGTCGGTTAATTAATGGCTATGGACCCACAGAAAACACTACCTTTACTTGCTGCTATAGTCTCCACAGTCATAGCCAAATTGCTGGTTCGATTCCCATTGGTCGTCCGATAGCCAACACCCAAACATATATCCTTGATCCTAACTTGCAGCCTGTGCCAATTGGCATTCCTGGCCAGTTGTATGTTGGTGGTGATGGTTTAGCTAGAGGTTATCTGCACCGCGAACAACTGACCCAAGAAAAGTTTATTGCCCATCCTTGGGGGAATTCACCATCTCAACGACTCTACAAAACTGGGGATTTGTGTCGCTACTTGAGTGATGGCAATATTGAGTTTCTTGGTCGCTTAGATTATCAAGTGAAACTGCGGGGTTTCCGGATTGAATTGGGAGAAATTGAAACCATACTTGAGCAACATCCCGCAATCAAGCAGACTGTGGTCATAGCTAGAGAGGATGTTCCAGGAGATAAACGCCTGGTGGCATATTTGGTGGCACAGTCTCAACCTTTACCCACGCCCGAACAATTGCGGCAATATTTACAACAGAAATTGCCGGATTATATGGTGCCCTCTGCCTTTGTATTTTTAGACAATCTACCATTAACGCCAAATGGAAAAGTAGACCGCCGCGCCTTACCAGTACCAGCACCAGCGAATGGCAATGAAGCAGTAACTCTTGTGCCACCGCGCAATCAAGTCGAAGCGCAACTAGTGGAAATTTGGCAACAAGTTTTAGGTGTGCACTCAATCGGAGTCAGAGATAATTTCTTTGAGTTGGGTGGACATTCACTGTTGGCAATTCAGCTGTTTTGGCAAATTGAGAAGGCTTTCGGGCAAAAGCTGCCACTGGCGACGCTATTCCAAGCCTCAACAATTGAGGGTTTAGCGGCAATTTTGCAACCACAAACAGCGTTGAATGCCACAGCAGTTGAGAGTTGGTCATCGTTAGTGCCAATTCAACCTCAGGGAAACAAACCACCGTTCTTCTGTATTCATGGATTGGGTGGGGAAGTGCTGGGTTTCCGAGATTTGGCAATGGCGATGGGCAAAGACCAACCATTTTACGGGGTACAACCACTGGGGCTAGATGGTCAACAGCCACCGTTGACGCGGGTGGAAGATATGGCTGCGCATTACATTCGTTGTATGCAAGCGCTGCAACCTCAAGGACCTTATTATTTTGGTGGCTACTCGTTTGGTGGGATTGTCGCTTATGAGGTGGCGCAACAACTGCATCGCCAAGGGCAACAAGTCGGGCTATTGGTGATGTTAGATACGAGTGTTCCTGGTTCTGACCGCCGCTTACCGTTTGTGCGCCGAATTGGTCAGCATCTCAATCATCTCATCCAAAAAGGACCGGCTTATCTCGGGCAAAGGCTGGTGATTTGGACTAATTGGCTCAAGGATAGTTTCGACCGCAATCAACGTCGGCTGAAAAATAAATACAAGGGTTATTTGAAAGTGCAGCCCAGTTATCTGTTAGATGTTTCTCAGCATTTGTCTGATACTGACGCGCATATTGAAATTATGGCTGTGAATATGCAGGCGATTGATGAGTATCAGTTGCAGGTTTACCCTGGTCGAATGCTGCTGCTGCGGACTACGGATCAATCTCGGGCGAATGCTGTAGGTTTAGAGTATGACCCGCAGTTTGGT
>NZ_MTAV01000267.1:6120-7024 GCF_002154695.1 Nostoc sp. T09 | reverse complement strand
TCCATTTGGTAGCGAAGCCGGAAGCCGTCTGTACAAAACCGGAGATTTAGCACGTTACTTACCGGATGGAAACATAGAGTTTTTAGGAAGGATTGACCACCAAGTAAAAATTCGTGGCTTCCGGATTGAATTAGGCGAAATTGAAGCCGCGATCGCGCTACATCCAGCGGTGAAACAGGCCCTTGTTATCGATAGAGAAGATGTTTCTAGGAACAAGCAGCTAGTAGCATATATTGTCGCTCAATCCAAACAAGTTCCTACCCAGAGCGAATTGCGCCACTTTTTGCAAGGTAAGCTACCTGACTATATGGTGCCTGCCGCATTTGTATTTTTAGGCACTCTACCTTTAAATCCCAATGGCAAAGTAGACCGCCGCGCCCTAAGAGCGCCAGAGACAGTTGGCGTTAATTTAACCACAGACTATGTAGCACCACGCACCACTACAGAAGAAAAAATCGCCGCAATCTGGTCGCAAGTGTTGGGAGTCGAAAAAATCGGCATTAACGACAACTTCTTCGAGTTAGGCGGACACTCCCTACTAGCAACCCAAGCCATCTCCCACATCCGCCAAGCCTTAACAGTAGAAATCGCCCTGCAATCACTATTTGCCCAACCGACAATCGCCAAGTTAGCCGAGTTGATCGAACAGCAAGCCCAAAACACACAGCAATTACAGCAAATACCCAAAGCCAACCGCACCTCACTACCCCTATCATTCGCCCAGCAGCGCCTGTGGTTTTGGGAACAACTACAACCAGGCAACTCCATTTATCACATCGCATCAGCACTGCAATTACAAGGACCGCTCAACATCAAAGTCCTGCAAAAATCCTTAGATGCCATAGTTGCTCACCACGAAGCCCTACGCACCAACTACATCATCCAAAATGGCAACCCAATACAG
>NZ_MTAV01000267.1:5813-6110 GCF_002154695.1 Nostoc sp. T09 | reverse complement strand
CCTATCATTCGCCCAGCAGCGCCTGTGGTTTTGGGAACAACTACAACCAGGCAACTCCATCTATCACATCGCCTCAGCACTGCAATTACAAGGACCGCTCAACATCAAAGTCCTGCAAAAATCCCTAGATGCCATAGTTGCTCACCACGAAGCCCTGCGCACCAACTACATCACCCAAAATGGCAACCCCATCCAAGTCATCCAACCACCCCGTGCCGTAGAACTACTGATATTCAACCTCCAACAGCTACCAGCGACACAACGCTCTGCCCAAATCGAGCAACTACTACAACAGCA
>NZ_MTAV01000267.1:0-5803 GCF_002154695.1 Nostoc sp. T09 | reverse complement strand
ATGTTCATGTTTTGGCTGATAAGTTGCGTCATTTTTTAGCTCTGGCTGCTCATCCTTAAAGCCTCAATCATTTGGATGCGGCTCTTGTCAAAAGATGGTGTATTCATAAAGATTAGAGGTCAGAGTGCTGGCTTAACTGACCTGTTCAAGGTTTAAAATTTGCTGAAAAATAACACAAGTCAGGAAACTCGTCCACCATTAAGCTGTTACGCAGCTAAATTTAATAAACAGCATTACCTTTATTTTTAATCTTGCACTCCCATTTAGTAATAAGACCACCTTTATTGAGCAATTTATTTAACAATTCTTCTAGCTGTGATACAGACTCGAACAATCTATGAGCTATATCCTAATACGGTTCAGTTAAGGACACGACTTACCGAAAATTAAGAAACAACGAACCAATAAGGGCGCAAAGAACACGTTCGCCATTGGGCGAAGCCCTTCCCGTAGGGTAGGCATTCCCGTACCCCTACGCTTAAGCAAGCTACGCGTAGTGTCTCCGCAGGAGAAGGGTAGTAATAAGATTTTCAGAGAGACTTTGCGCAAGTCCTGAAAGGTTTTTGGCGCTAACTGAACTGTATTGAGCTATATCCCCCTCTTCTGTGACTTTCCCTAGATAAAAAGATGTAACCCTTACCAGACAAGAGTTTTAGTCTAAAGCAATGATTATAGCAATGAAATTAGGAAATAAAGCCACAAACCTAATCCCAGTCAGGTTTTAAAAATTGAGTTCAATTTTTGTTTTCGGAGAGTGACAGAAGCAGGATACAGCGGATTACAACTTAGTGAACTACAGATCATAAGCCACAAACCCAGGCATCAAGCCTGTTTTACTTCTGAACTCTGGATTCTGACATCTTTATTCTGCTGTAGTCTATGCGAGGCAACACATTGCCGCTCTCACGTTAGAAGCTTAGATGGCAGTTGCTAGAAGTGAGGAACCGCAAGGATGTACTGCCTCGTCTATATATAGATGCGGATGCTTGCCACAGGGTGGCTTACCTATCAGGCTAATTATATTTATTCACATTTAATTCCTCATCAAAGTTTAACTTAATACAGCAATTAACTTCATATTAAACAGCTATTAAACAGCTAATAAATTTTAATACTTAAAGATTTTGTGAACTAACGCCAGCGCTCTTGTGGATTTCAGGCATTTATGCGAATCATTAATAAAGAACAGTGATAAGAAACTTTTTAAATGCTGACAACTTTATGAATATTGTTGTACCCGCTATAGTTTCTACACTTGCTTGAATTGGCATTAAGCTTTAGTTCTTGCCACTGATTGACAATTAGCTTTTATTATTTACCTTGGTTTTAAAAAGCTTAAGGTGTTAGTTGTGTGGGTTTCCCTATACAACTTTAATTCCATGACCACAAATTTAGATTAGCGCTATCGACTTTTTAGATGTACTCGCAATAAAGCCTTAATTTAACAAAGCGCTGCATTTTTACTGACGTACTGGCAAGAGATAAGATAACCAGAATAATTTGGTGAGATTTTGTGTGTTTAATTTTTTATGAGGTGTTTATTCAGATAATTTGAATAAAAAAGCTTTTAATTATTAGCGCAAAACACAAATTTACATAAATTATAAAATTGACTAATTTCTATAGGGCTTATCCGGCTTAATTCAAACAATAAAGTGGGTTAAGACCTATTTAAAGATGTCTGAATTTGCTTATCTGTTTTTGGTGTGTATTAAGTTAAACAGTATTTATAATCTTCCTATTTGATTTGTGAACTTACTCTTAGAGGTGAGAAACAAAAAATAAGGCAGGTAGATCTGTAGTTCATTTTTTAAAATTCAAACTGGGTTGCTAGAACTGTCAATTTGTTATGCTTAATAATGAGTTGCATAGTTACACCAAGTTATCTTAGTTCGATTTTATGCAACCAAATCAAATGGTAGAAACCATATTATTTGGTAAAAGTTCTCTCTAATTGCATAAACATTTTTTCTTCCCACCAATGATGAAATTGACAAAAATAAAACTACTGATATTTCAAGATTTCATTGTATCAATTAGGATTTCTCATAGATGGATCTAGTCCTAAAGCAGCCTGTTAATAAGACATTATATAAAAATTTGATATGCTTATAATAATGCATCTCAAATTTTTATAATATCCAAAAGGTATACTCCTTTGGTTATAATTACAAAACACAGCAGATGCCATAAAATTATCTCAATATATATCAAGAAAATAACTAAAGTTCTTGAAGATGGATGCTCATAAGTAAATTAAGAGTTTCCCATTAATTAAAAACTTAACTTAAGAAATTTTAAAAAAGTAGTTTTTTGGTATTTGAACAAAAGATTGCTCTTTTAAGTACTATTTTGCAGAAGACGCAAGCAAAAGATATATTATTAAGTTTTTCGGGAAACTCAAAAAACTGAATTGAGTTGGGTTTTGGCTGTTAGGCAGATATTAAATGAGCCAGACAATTTTACTTATCAAAAGTTATCGGTTAACTAGTTAACTAGAAAATATTTTGTTGATTGAAAGCAAAAAATTAACCAAACCAGGATGCAAAATATGGTCTTAAATTTCTTGGATAAAAGTAGTGCGATCGCACAGCATGAACTACAAATAATTCCTAAACTAACCAACAGAGATTTACTACCGTTGTCATTTGCGCAACAGAGGATGTGGTTTTGGAAGCAACTACAGCCAGGCAATTCTATTTATCACATAGCGCAAGCACTGCAATTACAAGGCGACCTCAACATTACAACGCTGCAACAATCATTGGATGCAATAGTTGCCCGTCACGAAACATTACGCACAAACTTTATGGTGCAAGATGGCAATCCAATCCAAGTGATTCAACCGCCTCGTGCGGTCGAACTACTGAAATTCAACCTTCAAGAGATACCAAACAGCGATCGCCCTGACCAAATCCAACAACTACTGCAACAGCAAATACAACGACCATTCGACTTCGCCAGCGACCTGATGATGCGTGGTTGCTTGCTACAACTCGACAAGCAAGAACATATCCTACTGTTGGTGATACACCACATTGCCAGTGATGGTTGGTCAATGAATATCGTTTGGCAAGAGTTGGCAGATTTATATTCAGCCTTTGTCAATGGACAACCCAACCCCCTAGTTGAATTGCCGATTCAGTATGCTGATTATGCTGTATGGCAACGTCAATGGCTAGAAGCAGAAGTCGAACAAATCCAACTCAACTATTGGCAGCAGCAACTAGCAGCTGCGCCACCAGTCCTAGAATTACCGACAGACCGTCCTCGTCCGCCAGTCCAGACATGCCAAGGTGCGGGGCAATCTTTCACTCTATCCCAAGATTTAAGCCAAGCACTGCAAACCCTGTCACGGCAAGAAGGCGCGACATTATTCATGACCTTGTTGGCAGCATTCCAGACTTTGCTATATCGCTACAGCCGACAAGAAGATATCTTAGTTGGTTCTGCGATCGCCTCACGCAACCATCAAGAAATTGAGGGGTTAATTGGCTTTTTTGTCAATACCCTAGTTATGCGTACCGATATGTCTGGTAATCCCAGTTTTCGGGAATTACTCCAGCAGGTGCGCCAGGTAGCATCTAGTGCTTATACACATCAAGACCTACCCTTTGAGAAACTAGTTGAACAACTGCAAATCGAGCACTCATTAAGCTATCACCCCTTATTCCAGGTGATGTTTATCCTGCAAAATACTCCCAGCCAAGATTTGCACTTGCCAGGATTAAGCGTTGTACCCCAAGAAATTGACACTGATAAGGCAGCATTTGACCTCACCTTGGAGATGTTAGAAACACCCACAGGTATCAAGGGCAAGATACAGTACAATACTGACTTGTTTGATGCTGCCACCATCGCGCGGATGATTGAGCATTTGCAAACCTTGTTGGCAGGGATTGTGGCTCAGCCAGAGCAAAATATCGCCACATTACCACTACTGACAGCTAGCGAACAGCATCAGCTTTTGCGGCAATGGAATGACACTCAAGTTGATTATCCCCAAGACCAATGCATCCATCTACTCTTTGAGCAACAGGTTGAGCGCACGCCCGATGCAGTAGCGGTACTCTTTCATAATCAACAATTGACCTATAGGGAATTGAACCAACGGGCAAATCAACTCGCACACTACTTACAAAGCTTAGGTGTAGGTCCCGAACTGCTTGTGGGTATCTGTGTCGAGCGTTCCCTAGAAATGGTAGTGGGAATGTTGGCTGTTCTCAAGGCGGGTGGTGCTTATGTGCCCTTAGATCCTGCTTATCCCCAAGAACGTTTGGCATTCATGATGTCCGATGCACAATTGCAGGTTTTGCTGACTCAACAACAGCTACTAACTGTTTTGCCTGAGCATCAAGCAACTGCAATTTGTTTAGATACAGACTGGGGAGAAATATCTCACTACCCACAGTCCCAGCCCGTAAGCAGCGTGCAGGTAAATAACCTAGCCTATATTATTTATACCTCTGGTTCTACAGGTAAGCCAAAAGGTGTCCTAGTCACGCATAAAGGACTATGTAGCTTAGCTTTGGCGCAAATTAAAAAATTTGATGTCCAGCCATCCAGTAGGATTCTTCAATTTGCTTCCTTTAGCTTTGATGCTTCGATTGCAGATGTTTTGATGGCATTGTGTACTGGTGCAAGGCTATGTCTGGCCAAAAAAGAAGTATTACTCCCAGGTGCTGATTTGATGCAAACCATCAATGAGTATCAAATTAGCCATGTAGCTCTACCTCCTTCTGCATTAGCTGCCATGCCAAATCAGCCACTTCCCAGCTTGCGAGTCATTATTGTAGCTGGAGAAGCCTGTGCAACTGAGTTAGCAGCACAATGGTCTTCGAGAGTACGCTTTTTCAACGCTTACGGTCCAACGGAATCCACTGTCTGCGCCACAATGGCAGAATATACTGATGCCAGCCAAAAGCTGACTCTTGGTCGTCCCATTGCGAATAGCCAAATTTATATTCTCGATGCTCATCTGCAACCCGTACCCATTGGTGTAGCAGGGGAGGTACATATTGGTGGTATAGGATTAGCGCGAGGTTATCTCAACCGCCCAGAACTAACCCGAGAAAAGTTTATACCTCATCCATTTGGTAGCGAAGCCGGAAGCCGTCTGTACAAAACCGGAGATTTAGCACGTTACTTGCCGGATGGAAACATAGAATTTTTAGGAAGGATTGACCACCAAGTAAAAATTCGTGGCTTCCGAATTGAATTAGGCGAAATTGAAGCCGCGATCGCTCAACATCCTCTTGTCCAACAAGCAGTGCTCATTGTTCGCGAAGATATTCCTGGCAACAAGCGCCTGGTAGCATATATCGTTGCTAAATCCCAGCCAGCACCGACCACAAGTGAATGGCGGAGCTTCCTGAAGCAGAGCTTACCAGAGTACATGATACCGAATGCGTATGTAGTCATAGAAACAGTACCATTAACACCGAATGGGAAAGTAGACCGCCGCGCCCTAAGAGCACCAGAGACAGCAAGCGTTAATTTAGCCACAAACTATGTAGCACCACGCACCACTACACAACAAGCCATCGCTGCCATCTGGTCGCAAGTGTTAGGAGTCGAAAAAATCGGCATCAACGACAACTTCTTCGAGTTGGGCGGACATTCCCTACTAGCAACCCAAGCCATCTCCCGCATCCGCCAAACCTTAACAGTAGAAATCGCCCTGCAATCACTATTTGCCCAACCGACAATCGCCCAGTTAGCGCAGTTCATCGAACAGCAAGCTCAAAACACACAGCAATTACAGCAAATACCCAAAGCCAACCGCACCTCACTACCCCTATCA
>NZ_MTAV01000057.1 GCF_002154695.1 Nostoc sp. T09 | reverse complement strand
ATTAACGAACTTCTGAGCCTCATTAACGAACTTCTGAGCCTCATTAACGAACTTCTGAACTTCATTAATGAACTTCTGAGCCTCATTAACGAGCTTCCGAGCCTCATTAATGAACTTCTGAGCCTCATTAATGAGCTTCTGAGCCTCATTAATGAGGTTTTATGTCTCACGAAGTAGATGTAACTTTAGGCGATCTACCTTTGATAGCTTTGAAGCGTTCGCCTAATTGTTCAGCGACAGTTTTTAAACCTGGAGTCTTTTTCGCAGCTGTCTTTACATAGTCATAAACAGTCAAACTGCTGCTCATCGCTTCACTACCGACTGCTAGTAGAGTATCATCTACTTGTTCAGTAATTTGGCGCATTGAAGTTAAAAGTTCGGTGAGTGCGGAGGCTAATTGATAATCCCGAACAAGTTCTTCAACATCAAAGCTGGCTGGGAGAATTTCCCGGTTCGACTGAGCAGCAGTGACGCTATTGTTGACAAAGGCTAGGCTTTTATCACCCATTTTTAACAATCTACGTCGTTCCTCGTTGCTGAGAGTGATTAAAAAAGGTAGCTTTTTTTGAATAGTCTGTAGCGCAGCTTTAATTTCTTGGATATCTTGTGTTGAAATGGAGCCAGTGATGTTTTGGTAAGTCATCGTATTATTACTGGGGTGATTCTAGATTTAAGTAGCAAGAGTTGCTAAGTAAAGAATGCCCAGAATGAGGATGCGATCGCACAAAATTACTTTACTTATTTATCCGTTTTAGTGCCGACGACGAAGGATACTGACCAGATGCTATCAAAGCTTGACGTTCAATAATCCTTTCGTCACTGTTAAAATCTAGAATCCGTGCTGTCACTTCGCCAATATCTGTAATTGGTTGAATCACAGCCTCATTTAGTTGAAAATGCTCTCCCCAAAAATCTCTACGTGGGTTGAAAAACCGCACAAGTTCCCCAGTTTGCCAATTAATGGAACCTAAATCGCTACCTTTTTGCAGATTACAGAAAATACAGGCATAGCAGAGATTATCTGCTGTGGTTGAACCGCCATGTTTCACGCTGATTATATGGTCAACTTGACAACCCGACGATCTATTTACTTCAGAGACAAGACAGTACTCGCACATATAATCAGCGCGATGAGCAACTAAACGCCACAACTCTAAACTAACGTTAGAACTAGACACTTTAAAGAATTACTCCACGCTGAGATAATAATGAGCCTTTGCTTTCGCTAGTGTCATAATATGCTCTAGCGTCAGGAAATAATCTAACTCCTTTTTTTCTCCTGGGGTTAATTCTCCCATTTTGTGTTGGTAAACTAGTTCCTCTAAACGTCCTTTTGCTAAATCCGAAATTTGAAAGTTAACGACACTTTGGGGAGTGGTTCCAGCTGCAATAAAATCTATAATTTCATCGTAGACTTTGGTTGTATTTACAGATTTAGTCATGAGTTTATCGATTTTTATTTAATTGTACTGATTTACAACGTTACTTTTAATGACTGTCTCAACGTTTGTTGGTATTACACAAGTCCAACAAATAGCACAGCAAATGCGATCGCACATTTTAGAGTAATTAAAGTGCGATCGCGCTAATCCACACAATGTCACTGCGAACGAAGTAAAGCAATCGCAAGAGATGGGATTGCTTCGCTTTGCTCGCGATGACTGTAAATATTTTTGTCTAACTACTTATTCCCTGACTTCACACTTTCCACTCCTTCAACTTCTTCTGAGCAAACTTCCGCAGTTTCTCATCTGGGTCATTCTCTGCACGATCGCGCAACAGTGGTAAAGTCTGGGGATGCTGAGGATATTCCTTGATAATTGCTTCAAGTGCTGTCTGTCGGGGGTTGCTTGCAGACAAAGCTATACGTTCAAAAGGGTCATGAATAGCACAATCATGCAAAAACTCAAATATACCAGGATCATCTTTCCATTCTTTAGATAACTGTTGCAGTGCTGCTTGTCTAACATTAATCCAATCATCAAACTTAGCTTGAGCTTTCACAAAAGGTAAAGTGGCTGGATCATATTTCCAACATTTAATGACCTCATCCATTGCTGCTTGCCGCACAAGCCAACTAATATCAGACTGCGCGCGATTTTTTAGCCAAGATAAAGTTTCTTCACTGTCTTGAAAGCCTTTGACTACCTTTTGTAAAAAACTTTTTCGGCTATCTGGATCATGCATTTTTTCAGCGCAAATTTTGAGTGCTTCTAAATCATGAGTCCAATCCTTAGCTAATTCCCTTAGTGCTGCTTGTTGAGTATTATAACCTTCTTTAGCACAAGTCTTAAGCCAGGATAATGTATCTGGCTCATCTCTCCAAGTAGTTGCAATAGATGAAATTGCTTTTGACATAACATCATAAAATATTATTGTCTTTTTCACATCATCATCTAGATAGTCTTCCGCATCATCATCTAGATAGTCTTCCACATCATCATCTAGATAATCTGCCTTATCAATTACCTCTTTTCTTTGATAATCCTTATTGAGCAAGTCTTTTAGTTTAACTAGTAATTTACTAGCTGTTGATGCAATAGGAGTTCTATTTCTCACCTCTTCAAGACACTGAGCCGCTAAAAATAGATTGACAAACTTTTTACCTTTACTATCTTGCACTATTAAATACTCAATAATTTCACCAACAAATTTAGGTTCAATCATTCCCGCAATTAGCCGCAACACCTCATGCCAAGTTTCATCTCGCCAGTGTCTGCCAAAAACTTCAGTTTTGAGATCCTCAATTGTAATACTGCGTTCCTTCTCAAACTGCCGAACAAACTCCGAAGCACAGAAAAATTCTAAAAACGTCCGATGTACAAAGGCATAGTGATTTGCACCCAAGAAACATAAAATAAAGTTGCGATCGCGCAGTTGTTTCATCAACCGTCTGGCTTTATCTCTGGCATCACTTACTGGTATGCTTTCCAGATATTTAGTGAAGATTGCTTCTAAATCATCCCCATGTATAATGTTGCCAGCTAAACCTTTTTCACTGGTTTGCATTTGATAAGCAACTTGACGCAACATTGCCTGTTTATCTTTATAATCAATAGTTTCCAGACGTTCATCCGGTTTTAAATTGCGTCCTTCGTCCCAATTATGCAGCAGTACCTCTGAAGCATCTTTATACAGTTCACTTCTATCTCTGGGTAATTCTCGCTTGAGATTGAGAATTGCCATCATCGTTAACAGCAGAGGATTTTGTGCTAGTTCTGCAATTGCTTTTGATTCATTAATAACTCTTTGTAGACGCTCGCGTTTAATATTTTTATCTCTTTCTTCCGCTTGACTAAAAGTTTTATCATGCCAACGTTCAATAAAATCTTTAATCTGTGCTGGTTCTAAATCTTGCAACATGAAGTGACGAAATTCTGCATCTCGCAACTGTTGCTGCTTATAGCCGATAATCCGAGAGGTGACAATTACCTGCACATCTGGATATTCATTAGTGAACCGATGAATAGAGGTAATTACTTCCTCCCGCTTCGCCAGTTCAAATATTTCATCCAAACCATCAAACATAACTAAAGCATTACCAGCCTTTAGCTGCTCATGCAATTTATGCTGATTGAGGTGAAAGAAGCAATTCGGCCCTTTATGGTAATACTCTAGAAAATTATTACACGTTCCTGCATCGCGATCGCGTACATAATTGCGTAATTCAATTAGCAAAGGAATCGGCAGATTAAAATCATTTTTAGTCAGGGTTTGTTCTACCCAATCTAAAGCTAGGTATTGCAACAAAGTAGACTTGCCAGAACCAGGATCGCCTAAAATAACTAGATAATTCTTGCGCGGCTTGTCTTGTCTAATTACATCTAAGACTGAACGAATTGGCTGTTCTAAATAATTACGTTTATAGCCTTCTAATTCTTCTTTAAATTTTTCTATCTCAAATTCCGCATCTAACTGGTTACTTTCTTGTAGTCTGCGGAGATATTCTTTCGGCAGTTCTGGTAAAACCTGATAAACTTGGCGCACATTTTGAGGAATGAAGATTTGCCATAAATTAACTGGATGTTCCCGTGATGTATTCTCTAAACTATCTAATTTGAGATTGCCGTAACGCTCACGAATAGTTTCTAAATATTGCACCAAGTTAAAATCCTTGGGAATGTCAGCGTTTTCTTTTAAAGTATTATCAATACTGGATAATTTTTGTAATTCCAAAATAGAATGTAACTCTTTTGACTCTAGAAGCAGTTCTTGGACTTGTGTAAAATACTGGTCTGTAAATGCTTGCCAGTTAAACTTAGATGGCAGAGGTTGGAGTTGCAGCCGTTTCCAACTATCTTCTAAAGTTTTAAAATTTAAATCCTCACAGCTAATATCAAAAGCCTTACCAAGAATTTCCTTTACAGACTTGTCACTAATAAACTTTTTGATATCTTTGGTGTAATCCTTTATTTCCTCTTCTGGAAGCTTGCACCGCACTTTTAACTGCTGTTGCATCAGTTGCAAAAATTCTTTTAACGCCTTGCCAGCAGCAATTTCAATATCTTCTTTTTTTAGTTTGTCTACAATCTTTTTAGGAATACCCTTTAATAAATCCTTAGCCCAATCTTTAGCAGCATCCTTCGCTAAATCTTCCAAAATAGGCTTAAAAATAAATGCGGTAGCCTGAGTTACTCCCCAAATAGCCAACCAGTCTATCATAATACTCGTATCTGTTTATATTTTGATTACGAGTATATACACTAGCTGGAGTGATGATTCCAAACTTTAGGGTAATTACAGAAAGCTGCCATCTTACCGATAACTTTATCTGTATTTGCTTGCATTTCAATTTACACATCAACTAGTAACAGCGATACCTTCAGCAAGGCGTTGCCAACGCACAGGTAATCAGTTAATCCCGATTATTCTTCTCTTGCTGAATTCTTTGAGCGATGTAGAGGTACTAGCAGGCGATCGCACATTAATCAAGATTATCTGGATCTATCTCATCATAGTTCTATGATAGAAACAAACCACTCTACGGTTTAACATATGTCTTCCCCTGTTCTGGAAAAACCTACAAATTTCGAGACTTCCTACGTTCTTCTGTACAATGTCAGTTGGGAACAGTTAGAACAGCTTGATGTCGCCCTGGCAGGGACAAGCGCACGACTAACTTATTTAGATGGGATTCTTGAAATTATGTCCCCACTTTCTGACGACCATGAGGATAACAAAAAAACTCTGGCGATGTTGCTGGAACTTTATATGCGGACAAAGAACATCCGCTTTTATGGACGGGGAAGTGCAACTATAGGTAAACAGGAAGATAAAACGCGACGAGAACCAGATGAGTCTTATAATTTAGGAACGAAAAAACCTATTCCTGATTTAATTTTGGAAATAACTGTCACGAGTGGTGGAATTAATAAGCTAGAAATTTATCAGCGTTTGCGAGTACCAGAAGTTTGGTTTTGGGAAGATGGTTTATTATCAGTTTATTGTTTACAAGGTGACAGCTATATAAAAGTTACTAAAAGTACTTTATTACCTGACTTAGATTTAGATTTATTAGCACAATATGCGCGAATGGCTGACCAATATGATGCTGTGACTGCATATAGCCAGATAATAACTAAAGAATAGTAATTAAGTAAAATTTACCAATAACACAGGACTATTCATCCTGATGATTACTCTCTTGCTGAACTTTTTGAGCTATCGCTTCTTCAATTATCCGCATATTCTCTTCTATTGGTTGACCATCTTCAGTAAACATGGACGGATATATAATTGCTTCTGAGTCAGGAGTACGCCGACTAAATAGAATTTCTAACGCTTCTATATCTTCCCGATGAGCAAGCACATACGCCCTCAATTCCTTGGTAGACATTTGAGCAAAATTAGGTTTCATTTACAAATCTCCAACTTCCATCACGAAATACAATAATTTGCAGCTCATCACCTGCCAAAATAAACACATTGCCAGTTGTGTCGCTAAAACGAAATAGCTGAATATCCCGATAGAAATTAGACAGATACTGGCAAATAATCACACACATTAGTGCTTGCCGGGTTGTAGGATATATATTCTTTTTCTCAATTGTGACACAGATAATAATAAGCCCTAGCTGTTCACTGATTAGAACCCCAGTTTGCCAAAGAAACTAAATTAATCTAAGATTTTGCGGTATTTACTAGGAATAACTTGTGGTTAAGCCATAATAGATACATTTTCTGACAAATGCACAGTTATGACCTGCTGCCTCAATCCAGCTTGTGACAATCCAGAAAATCCAGAAGGCACAATGTTTTGCTCCAAGTGCAGTACAGGACTAGTATTGCTGAGAAACCGTTATCGCCCAATTAAATCATTAGGTGCTGGGGGATTTGGTAAAACTTATTTGGCAGAAGATATAGATAAACTAAATGAGCATTGTGTCATTAAGCAATTGGCACCCCATATACAGGGAACAGCCGCACTCAACAAAGCCACAGAACTATTTGAGCAAGAAGCCAGAAGACTGCAACAGTTAGGAGAACATCCCCAAATTCCCACATTATTGGCTTATTTTGAACAAGATAGTCGCCTGTATTTAGTGCAGCAATTTATCAATGGGCAGAATTTATTAGCTGAGTTAAAACAGCAGGGATTTTTCAATGAGCAAGAAGTCAGAAAATTATTGCTCGATTTACTAAATATTCTCCAAACAGTTCATCAACACAAAGTTATTCACCGCGATATCAAGCCAGAGAATATCATTCGTCGCGGCGATGGGAAGTTAGTGCTGATTGACTTTGGTGCATCTAAGCAACTGACAATGACGGTAATGACTCAACCAGGAACTGCGATCGGTTCTTTTGGTTATGCACCACTAGAACAGATGCAGGATGGTGAAGCTTTCCCAGCGAGTGATTTATATAGTAGCGGTGCAACTTGCTTTCACCTATTAAGTGGAATTCCCCCTTGGCAATTGTGGAAACGACAAGGTTATGGTTGGGTTGCGGATTGGAGACAACATTTACAGCAAAGCGTCAGTCACACCTTTGGGCAAATACTGGATAAATTGTTGCAAGAAGAATACCAGCAGCGTTACCAGTCAGTAGAGCAAGTTTTACAAGATTTAAATTCACTGTTACTGCCATCAGAATTACCCCCAACCCAGCCTGTAATTGTTAACCGATCATCACCGCTGACACTACCACCAACCCAGCCTGTAATTGCTAACCGATCATCACCGCCGACACTACCACCAACCCAGCCTGTAATTGCTGATCCATCACCACCATTGCCTGTAACAGTAACTTCTCAGCCTCAAACATCGACGCCACCAAGAAAGCCGGAAGCATCACCAAAAAATCTTTTTAGTCCAAATACCAAACTCAAAAAAGGATTACTCGCGGGTGTGGCTATTACTCTGGGGGGATTAGTGTTGATTCGCCATAGCTTATTTCCAAGTAAGCCGACACCTACAACTAGTCCAATATCTACAACTAATCCAATATATACAAGTCCCAGCATATCAACCGATGACTTTTTACAAAAAACTCTTACAGGGCATTATTACACAGTAAAGTCTCTGGCCATCAACCCAGATGGCAAGACTCTTGCCAGTGGTAGTGGTGACAACACTATCAAACTGTGGAATTTGGCAACCGGAGAACTAATCCGTACTCTCACAGGACATTCTAACTTGGTACGTGCGATCGCCATCAGTCCAGATGGCAAGACCCTTGCTAGTGGTAGTTATGGCGGCACTATCAAACTGTGGAATTTGGTAAAAGGAGAA
>NZ_MTAV01000056.1 GCF_002154695.1 Nostoc sp. T09 | reverse complement strand
GGTTTACGTGCTATGTCCTTTATCCAGTCTGCTTTGTAGCTTCTATGTCACCCCTTCAGGATTAAACCTTTGAAGAACCAGTCAGACAAACCGCCCTGCATTGCCATGACTGCAAAAACAAAGTTGGACTCTACTAAATAAATATTTAGGAAGAAGCAATAAATTACTAAAAATGCTTAGCAATTTTAAAATTTAAAAATATTTCTAAAGGTAGATTTTTTAGAAATAAAAACACTATAAAAGGCGAGAGATGCCCACTCCCTCGCCTTAAAATAATCAGTACAGCTTAACTAAACATTTCATTGTTGAAATAACAGCAGAAAATCGCTGTTAGGTGTAACTAACTTTAGGCTATGAAGGTGAAGTTATTAGCCGTCAATATATTTGCGGTAATTCCCAGTAATGAAGCTAACTCTACATTTCCAGCTTTCACTAAAGTATCATCGCCCTGTTGCAATAAACTTAAGTCACTGAACTTAGTTACTCCAATACCACCAATTGCGATCGCGTCACCTAAGGTAAAGTCGGTGACAATATTCTTTATAGTGGGGAGACCACTATTAGCAATCCAGAAAGAGTCAGCACCAGCACCACCAGTCAGGCGGTTACCACCGCCTTGACCAGCAAATAGTAGATCATCGCCATCACCACCAACTAGGGTGTCATTGGTGTTAGCGAAGAGTTTGTCATCGCCGGAACCACCGTCGAGTCGGTTATTGTTACCGTTACTGGTGAGAGTGTCGTTACCAGAACCACCGAATAGGAATTGACGAGAACCTTCAACTACTTTCAGGGTATCAGAACCAGCAGCCCCAAATAGATTATTGCTACCACTAGCTTCAACTAAGGTGAGTTCATCGTTACCATTACCACCATCAACATTAGTATTGCTAGCAGGACTATTAGCACCAACAAAGACGCGATCGCTTCCATTGTCTGTTGATACTGAAGAGTCACTACCTACAAATACTGTGTCATCACCGTTACTAGTGCTAATAGTATTTTCTTTGGTAGCCTCGACAATATCTGCGCCGTTTCCGGTAACTAGGGTTTGACCAGGTTGGAGATTGATGGTATCGCTGTTGTTAGAACCAAATTGGATATTAGGTTTAGTAATAGTCAGGTTATTGGGTAGTTCTAGAATTCCCAATCTTTCAGCAGGGGTATTACCAGTAATGTTGAAATCGTTGTCATTAATTAACGCCAAAGTGTTAGGTGCAACTAGTGCTAACCCCTCCAATTTCTCGACCCCGGTATAACCCAACTGTGCAGCATTAGCTATTAAGCTTTTGCTTACAGGGGTAATTTTGGCAGTTGCTAACTCAGCCGGAGTTAGTTGTTCAATGGTCTTACCATTTAGCAATTTAAATTTAGCAGGATTATTGATATTTGTTGCCCCTACTAAATTAATTTGGTAGATTAATTTGTTGCCAGCAGATGTACCATTATCATCGCGCTCCACGACTGCGAATTTACCTTTACCTAGGGAAACTGCATCACCGATTTTGTCAGTTCCAGGTAAACCTTCGAGAAGATATAAGTACTCGCCTGTTACCTGTTTGCTTTTGATATCAAACTCTAAAATTCTGAGATTACGAGATGTTTTAGAAGTTCCATCATTGGCGACATCAGGGTTATCAATTGGACTTTGAATAAAGGCGTACAACTTAGAACCTTCTAAAGCCACAGCTTCAAATCCCCGATTGTTGCGGCGTTGGGCGTAAACTTCTGGCAAGATTTCAATACCAAAAGTACCCACAGGTTGATCTGGATTAGGTGCAGTTGCAGTTCCTTTGGGGATAAAGCGATCAATTAATTTACCCTTACTATCAAAATGGTAAATTGCGGGACGGTATTCATCCACCATCCAGTAATCACCATTTTCAGCAACCACAATTCCCTCTAAATCTGCACCCAAGGGATCGTTAGGTAGAGGTTTATTATCTAAATCAACGCCAATTTCATCGGTATAAGCTGTACCATTCGCCCCAGCTTGCAAATTTGGTAGTCCGGTTAATGGAGTTTTACCATCTTGGCGGAATAACCCGATGCGTTTGGTAATTGTAATCTCACTCGTACTGCGGTTGAGTTCAAAGCTGACGATTTCTGGTTGGAAATTGGGTAAGTAAAATGGTCTATTTGCACCAACAGGTTCGCCATTGGGGCCGCGGTCTGTATTGGTGACAAATCGGAGGTTACCATTAGGTGCAATTCCTTGGAAATATAAACCTGAAAAACCACCCAAGAAAATATCTTCACCTTTGGAAGTTGTGCCTAACTTTGGTAGATTTTCAAAATCATATATAGTCAGTTTGGGTTGCGCAACAGGATTACGCGGATTGTAACTAGTGGTGTCAATATTTAAAGGAGTGGGAAAGGCGTTAGCAATATTTTCCCAAGGTACTAACTTAAAGTTAGAGTTGATATTTTCAGTTTCATCTCCATCGCTAACAATTTTGGCAGGTTCATTAGAACCATCCTGAGTCACAAATAAACCGAAGGGGAAGTTAGGGCCAAGGGGTACGTTAACAACATCCGCACCATCTGATTCTTGTACGCTATCAATTCCCCCATTACTACCAACCGCAAAGTTACCTAAATAATCATTGTTTCCTTCACGGGTGTAAGCAACGAAGGTATTATCACCTTGGCTAGATGCTAAAAGATAGCCTGTGCCGTTTTTACCGTAGTAAATAGTTAATCCTTCGACATCATCGGTGAGGTGACTACCACCCAAGCCTTTAACTTGATCAATTAACTTACCAGTTTTACCACCGTTGGGTTCTGCTTGGAATTTCCAAATACCCACATCTTCTTGTCCAATGTAGAGGAAGCCGGTTTCTTGGTCTACTACCATCCCCTCTGTTTGGGCTGAACGTTCAGGATCTGTAGGGGAAGGAATAGTAAACTCTCTTACCCGTTCAGCGCCAATTTTGCCATTACCTTTGTCAATCAGTTTAAACTGTGCGATATCTCCAGTTTCCCGGCGACTGGTAAAGACATAGTAATCATTGGTGATAGGACTACGATATAAAGCTAGACCGTAAGAACTGCGAGAGGATGAGGAATAAGGTGCAAGAAAGGGTGGTGCTTGGAAGATAGTACCAAGACTGCTATCGGTAATATTTTCCAGATACTTACCGGGAGTGCTGGGATTGGGATTAATTTTGAATATTGCTAGTTTATCGTTACCGCGCTCGCTGGCGACGGCAATATCTATTGTTTGATTGCCTAATTTAAAACCGTATTGTAGATCAATGTTGTTATAGCGAATACCGCCAGGATTCACTTCTTGCAACAGTTTACCAGACAAGTCATACACCCGCAGTCCAGCATTTTTCACTGAGGTCAGTACTAAGCTATCAGCAGCGTTGTTAGCATTAATATAGATAGCTGGGTCATCAGCATCAGCACGCTGGTCTGTTGGTAATGTCTCATCGTCAAACAAATCGGGACGAGTTTCAACTCTCGGCGCGGCGGTAGGTACTAAGTCTGCACCCAAAGTCAAAATTTGCGTATACTGGGTTGCACCAAAGTTGTTGTCACTCACCAAGACGATAGATTGACGACCATCAGCTAATTTCGGCCCAAAGGCGATACCCTCAATGTTATCTGTACCAGTAATCGGATGATTGGGGTCTGTAGGCAGATTTAGGTCATTTAAATTAAACAGTAGACGCTTTTGGGCTGGTGCGATCGCAGCTAGTTGCGGTGCATTTAAACTGCTGAGTGAATCGATACTGCTAATATCAGTTGCACCTTGTAGGGAAATTTCGTAGATTTTAATGGTGTTCCCTACACCTTGTGCAAAAGAACGTTCCAACGCCAGTAATGTACCGCGATTATCTATTGCTAATAAATCTACCAAGCCGTTATCAGTAGCGCCTGTAGCTGGGTTTGGGGTGACAGATGCATCTGTAATGTAGAGATATTCCTTTTCTGGTTGTCCTGTTACCAAGTTGTATTGCAAAATCCGGGAACGGCTACCGATTGTAGTGGAAACCTTCGGACCATCTTGAAATAAAGCGTTTTCCGTGGCGGTGAATAAAGTTTTTTGGTCAGGTGTGATGGTGAGGCTTTCAAATGCCAAGTTATTGTACACGCCTGCGGTTTGAGTATCGCCTGCATCTACAACACCGTTAGCGTTAGTGTCCTGAACAACTGGTAAAAACTTTTTAGGGACAGGTAAAGCGCGAACTTCCTGCCCCGTAGTGACAGAAAATTCTTTAATGAAGGGATTAGTCACCCGACCTGCACCAGGATTCACCTCACCCTCTTAGGAGATGAAAACTGTGCCATTGTTAGTTAAAGCAATACCTTCTGGATCGAGACTGTTGATAGCAAAGAAATTGCCGTTAGCATCTTTTAGCGGCGTAACGTTAGTAAAAGCCGCCCCAGTTGTGGCAATTTTCGCAGGGTCAGTAGTAAAAGTATAAAAGCGGGCAGGAGCAATTTGAGAGCGATCGTCAGAAATAGCGTAGAACTGGTTTTTAGCCACATCATAGGCGACACCAGACAAGCCACCTAAAGCAGTTTGTACGCCATTTACTGTTCCCGCCGCACCTGAGGGAATAAAGCCTGTAGGTAAGATAGTTTGCCCCAAAAATCCTACATCGGGAATCGTTTTCCCTGCTGTTGTTGGCCCCACTTCCACATCTGCATATACTAAACGATGGTCGGAACTGGGGAAACCACCAGGAAGGCTGGCGTTATAAGTACCTACCAGTGGAAAATTTGGGTCAGTATTTGCAGGCCAATACACTACGGAATTGCTAATAGTCAAATCTGCCGAGGGTAATACATAGTCAGTCCGCAAATTACCGGGAACAGTATCAGCAAAGTCTGCGGTATCAAAATTAGCATTGCCCGTTTGGTTAACGTTTGCACCACCCTGTAAAGCTGCTTGTTGCGGCGCGCCAAGACTGGTGGGGATGACATTAGTATTGATGCCAGGATTCTGTAATAATTGGCGAATGGCATTGTCATAACTATCACCATCAACTGGGTCTGCATTTTGGTCACCCATAATTACAAAACGTGAACCAGCAGCAACCCCACCTTTTTTACCTGCATCATCATAAATGTAATCGCCTTTGTCAGGGGTGATGTAATCTGCCCAAAAACGAATCTCATCATGATTGCGCTTACCGTTGCGGTCTTCGGTTCCATCAAAGGTTGGTGGTGTAGGATGACTCACAAGGACGTGAATTGTCTCGCCGTTAACTTGAATCGGTACATCCCAATGACTCTTAGAAGAAAGGCGTAAAGTGTTTTGTTCTTCTGAGGAATACCAAGGAGTATTAGAATTTGGTGTTGAGATAGTAGAAAGTAAAGAATCGGGCATATCCTTCCAGAGGAAATTTTGGAAGGTGCGGATATTGGCAGTATCAATAGGATATTTAGAAAGTAGCAACATCCCATATTGTCCAGGGAAATTGCCAAATCCAAAAGCATCATCGCCGTATCCGGTTGCGCCTGGGGTTGTGACAACTTTACCGTCATTATTTAAGTCAAACCCAGAAGCAATCCCTGTATTACTTGGAGCAATATAAAAGTAGGGATAGTTAACAGGAGTTGCACCATTTTGGCTCACAGCAAGATAATTTTGCTGAAGTAATTGAACTGCCTGTAAAGGATTTCCTTGAACATAGTCAAACTCGTTAACTAGTAATATATCAGGATTGTTGCGCTGGATAATTTCTGCAACAGCTTTTGCCTGAGCATTATTAGGTGTGGATAAATCAGTAATTAACTGACCATCAGCATTGCGATTCAGGGAAGCATTGAATTGGGAAAAGCGGATTGTGTTGGTAGTTGGCATAAATTAGCTTTGAGGTAAATTGTGCTTTAGAGAATAAGCGAGATTATTCAAAAAGATAAATTTTCAATAATAAGCATTCATAAAATTTTAATTTAGGAATAAATTTCATGTTTTAAAATTATTAAATGAGCAATCAAATTTCTATGTTATTTATATGTATTTATTAATCCTCAATTATTTAGTAAGACTTCGGAGGGTAGGTATTGCCCACCAAAATCTGAATATGTGGGCAATGCCCACCCTACAGAATTATGATTATTAATTAATATTCATTCAGTTAACCAAGTTATCTTGATAACGTTAAGAAATAGCTAGCAACCGGTTAAAAAAAACAATAAAATTGTTGGAGTTGCTGAACAGAGAAGTAATTACTTTGCCGCTATCCAGACCTTGCGGTGCTAACTCGTTCATTGCAGCCATCCTGCATGGTGAGTATAATCTGACTGTTGCAACATCTCTAGTCTAGGTACTAAAGTATTGCAAATTCGGGTATTGCTGAATGAAGGGATGAATAGTTTTATATAGGTATGGTTTGATACTACCAGTAGTGAAGTAATAATTTAATTGAGTACTAATATGGCGATCGCTCTTTCAAAGTTATCGCCCTCAAAAAATCCCAAATACAGCAGAATTCAGGAGTTAGAATTCAGAATTCAGAAGTAAAACAGTCTTTATGCTTGGGTTTGAGGTTTAGGATCTGTACTTCACTAACTTGAAATTTGCTGTATCTACAATGCAATTTACTGATTTCTGGTATATTGTCGCACTCAGCGACCAATTACGACCTAACACGGTACTGGCGCGAACTGTTTTAGGCGAGTGGTTGGTAATATTTCGTAGCGAGGATGGACAACCTGTGGCGTTGCGCGATCGCTGTTTGCACCGCAATAGCCGTTTGTCCGCGGGTAAAGTCTGTGATGGTGCGTTGCAATGTCCTTATCATGGTTGGGTATACGATCGGGGTGGTAACGTTATTGCTGTTCCTGCTGAAGGAGACGATTTTAAGCCTTCTCACCAGCGTCGAGCGCAGGGTTACGCAACCAAAGAACAAGATGGTTATATATATGTGCGGTTAGCTGACACCCCCAGCGAAGAGTTTGAACCATTTTCTATGCCCCATTATGGACAACCAGGGTGGGAGACAGTGCGGGTAATTAACCGTTTTGCTAACAACGTCACCAATTGTGCGGAGAACTTTATTGATATTCCCCACACGGCTTTTGTGCATCCTGGCGTATTCCGTAACTCTCGCCATCAAAAGTTAGAGATGACTGTAGAACGCTGGAATGGTTCAGTTTTGGTGGAGTATCGCAACGAAACTAGTAATTTGGGATGGTACAGCCGTTTTCTCAATCGACAGGGTACAGATATAAAACATAGCGATCGCTTTTATCTGCCAAATATTACCTCTGTGGAATATCAAATGGTACGCAATCGCCATTTGTTTATTACCAGTCAATCTATCCCAGAAACCGAAAATTCAACTCTGGTTTACACCGATGTCACCTATAACTACGGCATCTGGAACAAGCTAGCACGTCCGTTTGTGTGGTGGACGGCTCAACACATTATTCGCCAGGACATTGAAATTTTGGGCATTCAGGGTGAGGCGATCGCTAAATATGGAACACAATTTTCTCATACTCCTGCTGACACCATTCATGTATTTGTAGAGTCAATTCGAGGCGCGATTGCTCGTGGAGAAGATCCGCGATCGCTACCAAACCAGTCAGTCAAAGTAATATTTTGGGTTTAATCTCAAGCTACATCTCTGCCAAATGTTTTCGGAAAATGACAATGCATAAGTGAAGTTAAGTTCACTGATAGCTATATAAATAGCCAGTTGGCAAAAAATAAAGCACAAAAAACTATACAGAAATTTGGCAGAGGTGATATTATGCGACAAATTGCAATTATAGGAGCAGGCCAAGCAGGTCTTCATTTAGCTATTAGTCTGGTTGATGCAGGTTATGCAGTAACATTGTTTAGCGATCGCACACCAGAAGCGATTCTCAATGGTAAACCAGGAGGTATGCCAGTACTGTTTCCAGATTCATTGCAACTTGAACAAAGATTGAATTTTTGGCATAAGGAATTTTCTGGTAGCGATCTATTCCGCTCTGAAGTGTGCGACCCGGAAGGAAACCTGGCTTTAACTGTATCTTCTCCCTTAGAAAAGCCTTGGCAAGCTGTAGATCAGCGCTTGAAATTCTTTACGTGGATGCAAGAGTTTGTCAAAATCGGCGGTGAACTTGTCGTTCGGGCAATGACGCTCACAGATTTAGAAGAATGTGCCAAAAACTACGACTTAGTTATGGTCTCTGCTGGTCGAGGCTCCTTCTCAACTTTATTTGAGCTAGATAAGCAAAAAACTAAACATGACAAGCCGAAGCGCCATATATCAGGAACAATTGCCACAGGATTGCAGGGAGACGCTGCTGATTTGCGCACCAGTAAAATGACTGTTATACCTGAAGTTGGCGAAATAGTTCAGATACCTTTCTACGCTAAAGGTAAATTTTCTGCTCACGTAATTGCCTTTGAAGCTTACCCTGGCGGGGCAATGGATCAATTTACTCACATCCAAAGTGGTCAAGAATTACTGGAGATGAGTAAAAAAGTCATGCAGCAGTTCAAACCTTGGTATTACGAAGCTGTCAAAGATATGGAATTGGCAGATGAGCAAGCATGGATCAATGGTGCAATTACACCAAAAGTGCGCCAGCCAATAGGTCGTTTGCCATCAGGTGCAACGGTTATGGGTATAGGTGATGCAGTTATCCTACACGATCCCCTAACCGGACAAGGAGCAAATAACGCTACAAAAATGGCTCATTTGGTGAAGCAACGAATTATTGAGCATGGCAACCAACGCTTTGATGAGTCATGGATGCAAAGAGTATTTGATGAATTTTGGAATTATGCTCAATACACCCATGTTTTCACTGATTGCTTGTTGTCGCCCCCAGATTATCTCCTAGATATTATGGTGGCGATGGCTGAAAATCCAGAAGTTACTAGAGATTACTTAAACGGTCTTAATCATCCTCCAAGCTTCTCTTCGTGGTTTTTTGATGCTGAAAGCGCCAAAGAATATCTAGCACAAAAGAAAGCTAATGTTGAGGCTGATAATCAATCAAATCAACTTTGCCTGGTTAAAAATTAAGGTATTGCTGATTATGTGAGCACGGTTAATATTACCGATTTTGTGTAGCGATCGCTTTTTCAACCACATTGCTAGGTTATTTTGCATTTAGCCTTACGAGTTCTTCTTTTTTTGCAAAGTCACAATGCCTACTGCGGGCTGCGCTTACGCAAAGAACGGAGAACTCTTACACATTAGACTTCTTGCAGAAGTCGGTTAAAGGGAAAGGGGAAAAGGGGAAAGGAACTCAAAA
>NZ_MTAV01000266.1 GCF_002154695.1 Nostoc sp. T09 | reverse complement strand
TTGACTTCCCTAAACTTCATGAATATGGTGTTTTCTCATAAACCATTTAGGATTGCTATAGATATCTCCTTCTAACAACCTTTGATCCGCGTTGCTAGACTTCAAACATTAATGGAAATGTCATTCATTCCCAGACACCATAATCTGTAACCGCAACTATTTTATTTTCGATTTTGCCTAAATTATCAATATAGTGTCTTTTGACGGAATCTGCGGAATCGTGGCTTTGGCTTTGCATTCGGCGATCGCATCGTAACAGTCAAAGGTGTTATAGCGTTTACCAACCCAGTGAGGTACAGGAAGAAGTAATTAACCACAGATGAACGCAGCGAAAAGTCGAGCCAGTGCGTTCCTGAGCCACCCCTGTGCGGTGAGACCAGCGCTGTGGGAGGGTTTCCAACGCCCTTCGGGTTCGCCAGTTCCCTACGGCGGGAAACCCGCCTTAGGACTGGTCTCACCACTTGCTTCAAGTCGGCAGAGCCGCCCAACGCAGTGGCTCCTCCGCAGGCGACTGGCGTTAGCGTAACGTTAGCGTAGCGTCTCCCCTTGGGAGAAGGAGCGTCACCCGAAGGAGGGTTCCCCCGTTGAGGGGAGTGGCGTGTCGCCTTGCGTCGGAGATCCGGAAGTCGGCGCTCAGAACTTTTCAAGACAGATAAATTCAGGCTGGGAACCGCTATATAACAACATCCCTACTGATTATTAATCCTAGTCCACTGGATCTGAGGAGATTCAACTGAAGCACCAGAGCCAGTGTTAGGAGATGGAAAGATCACCTCATTCTTCTTAGGTACTTGAACTCTTGTCCCAGGTGGTAACTTGTTACCATTGACGATGCTTTCCCCTCTGAGAGTCGTTCCTTTTGTGGTGTAACCAGTTGCCAGAGACGGCAAGATACTATTGCCTTGTTTGACAACTTCTTTAACAACCATCAACTCAGCAGGAGAAATCTCTCGCGGCTTTCCAACAAAAGGCTGAGACAGGTCACTATCTACTACACCAAGAAGGTGGTTCTGATAATTGAAGGCATACCCAACTTTCTGTACTGAAGAAAGAGCCAATCCTTTTTCCTTTGCAATCCTTTTCGCTTCTTCCTCAAGCTTAAAAGTCTCATCTTGTTCCTCGGCCTGAAGAAGTTTGCGAATCTCTTCAAACGCTTTTTTGGGTTCTCGGTCGGCTGCAAGTTGCTGGGCTTTTTCTAAAGCTTTAGGAGATATAGACTTTCGTACAAAGAGGATCTTTTTGGGCATACTTTCTACCTCAACAGCATCAAAGACCAGTTGTTCTACAACCTGTGTTTTCTCTCCTATCCAACGTTCAGATTGGAGGCGAAATTTTTCAGGGTTTGCATTGGGGGGAGTTAGCCCAGCCCTTCTAATCTCATCGGTAGATGGATTAGCCCCAATGAGAGTCACAACATATTTAGTGACTTTTACTACGTTAGAGGAAGCACTAGTGCGTCTCATTCCACAAGAAGTCCCAAAGAAGTCAAAATTAAAGACCCCTTTTAGACCCCATTCTGAGTCTTGGTTAGATCCAACGGTATAATCCCCGACTAAGCTGACTCCAGATGCACAAGATACAGCCATAGACATTCCTCCTGAAATTCTTGCTGCTTGACCCTGCGCCGACTTTGCGAAAGAGTACAACCGCTGAGCCGCTTCTGCCTGAGCAAACACAGAGACTTTTTCTCCAACGGGACGTTGAAGTCCTCCAATGATTCCTAAGTTTCCAAATACAGTCTGAGAAATATCATCTCCCTCGGTGTTTCCAAAACCGAGGATGTTGCTATAAACCCCGATATAGCTGTTGTGACGAAGAGACTCACCAGGCGCGTTAAATACAACTCCAGTGGTTACCCCTCCTACTCCAATTGCGCTAGATGGAGCAGTAGGGTTGTATGTAGCCTGTTCAAAGAGGAAGAGATTTTGGGACAGGCGATGGCTAACAGTACCTTCAACTCCGGCTGTAGGGAAGGTCCCGCCTCCGGCAAAAACAGAACCAGAAATGTCCGTATGACCCACTCCTACCCTTCTCGCTCCTGCAAGTGGGATGGAAATAGGAATAAGATTACCAACGGTTTTAACTTTCTTTTTCGGTTGCGTTTGGGGGCTAGGTTGGGGATTGGGCTGAGGTTGCGTTTGAGAGTTGGGATTGGTTTGAGGGCTAGGTTGTGGGCTAGGTTGGGGACTAGGTTGGGGACTAGGTTGTGGACTAGGTTGTGGATTTGGTTGAGGGCTAGGTTGTGGGTTCGGTTGTGGATTTGGTTGTGGGTTCGGTTGAGGGCTAGGTTGTGGATTTGGTTGTGGGTTCGGTTGTGGATTTGGTTGTGGGCTTGGTTGTGGACTTGGTTGTGGGCTTGGTTGTGGACTTGGTTGTGGACTTGGTTGAGGATTTGGTTGTGGGCTTGGTTGAGGACTTGGTTGAGGACTTGGTTGAGGCTTTGGTTGAGGATTATGTTGAGGGCTTGGTTGAGGACTTGGTTGAGGACTTGGTTGAGGCTTTGGTTGTGGATTATGTTGTGGACTAGGTTGTGGTGAACACGTTACTTTTGCCAGTGCAGATTGCGTCAGCAAGATTAACAGTAGTCCAGATACTGCAACCGAAGCTTTATAAAACATTTGATTTTCTCCTTACTTTTGTATGGTTTCAAACTCGCCGTTTAAAGGGCTTAGGGAGCAAATAACCATCCGAAGAAATCGCATCAACTAATGCAGAGCGATCGCCCATCACGGCCAAAAAACTTAGACAGCATATAAGTGCATGGAATACTTGTTAAAGGCAAGTGACCTATTCTCAAGGGTTTCAAAACTGTGAAAAAGATAAGAATCATCAATTAGGGATCACAAACTAGGAGTCACAAATTTCTCTGTTTTCTGATTTGAGAATGATTCACTTGAGCAAGCCCTTAACAAGCGTGCTATTTAGCACATAAGCTATTGAGTATACAAATTTCTTGTTAGGTACTTACCCATAAAAAGCTTTGTTTTAAGGTTTTCAGACTATAAAAAGTCCAATTTTTCGATGCGAAACTGCTGAAATAGTTATGGGTAGAAATTGCAAAGAAGCAAATAAGGGACAAGTTTACCCTTACAAGCGGCGATATATGCATTGCTCATGTATTCCCAAAATTACAAAATTTGAAATTACTATTTTTTGTCTCTAAACTATCATTAACTATGCCAAAACCTGATTGCTAAATGGTTTGAAGACATATAAGCAACCTTTCAAAACCTTATACAGGCTGTAATATAGATTTTTGAGTCTATTTAGTAGTTAATGACAGATATGAACTATTTTGACTACACGTCTTTTTTAGATTCACTATCAAAGTTGTTACTATTACTCAAAATAAACATCTCTCTAAAACTACAAAGCAAAATTTTAGTTAGCTTTAGGAATACGATGAGATTTTGAGCAAATTAAGCATATTCTTTGCCTGAATCGGTGTTTAAGTTATTTCCTGGTAATAACAAGGCAAAAATAAGTATTGATTGCAGAGCATTCTAGCCTTGCTGATTTTAAGGATTTTATACTGTAAACACTAATGCTTCAATTTTTAATCTCACAAGTCCACTAATTGTCATAATTACCTCACAATATTTAGATTGATTTACGCTAATTCTTTATTGGGCGACTCAAAAACTTCGGATAACGTCTGTTCCTGATGATGTAGCTCTATTTCCTGTATTACAAGTTTCTGTAAATGCGCATAGTTCAGACTGATTAACCCTTTTTATGAATTTTCGGGTAAATCAGCTAAAACTCTTGCAAAATCAGACTTTTACCAAAAATATTGTTTTCAGGTATTCTGTTAGAAAATAAATGCTCAAATGCTTTCTATATCTACTTTTGAAAGTTTTAGTCTTACTTTTTTTTGCCCACAGTAACTAAAGCTAGCTAAATACTGTGAATCTTGTGTATTTTGTTGGATGCACTCAAGAACAAAATTCATCTTTGTTAGTAACAATACTGTATAAATATCCTTTTACCACATATTATCTAGTTTTTAGATAAGATAAACGCATATTGATCTGGCATACCTAGGATTGACATAATAAAATATGTATGCATCGTAATTTTGGCTTAGAAAGATAAGTTAGTTCAGGAGACGTTAGGTTATTGCTGAAAGATATTACAACTGCTAAGATTCACCACTTTGCAGATGAAGTTAGGGTATTAGACAAGTAAGCATGTAAAATTAATTACGTAAATATTTACAGATTGCTAAATCAACTTTTTAAGACTTTGTTGCATAAATACCTCAAACCCTTGTGCAGCGTGAATCATCAATTAAATTTTCTTATTAATAAAATATTCTGTATCAAAGCTTTCAGACGAAAAGCCAACTAATTATGCAACAAAGGTGTTTTTTAACATAATTTACTACACTTTTTTCTTTCGGTTCATCACAAAGATACGCGATCGCTAAGAAATGCGGATTTTGCCGCATACATAACATTTAAATACAGTTTTGGTGAATACTGGTCACTCACGCAATACACTCTCGACTGCAAGACAATTTTGTGTATCGTCCCATGAATACAACAAAAATTTTTACTAGGATTTTTCTTAATTTCATCAACAGCCCTAGTCTTGCATAAACATTATTATGTAGTGCAATAAGTTATATTTGTAGTACATTAATTTTAGTCACAATCAAATGAACGATTCTCGCCCAAGCAAAATCATCAAGTTTCTTAGTAAATATCTGTGACACACACCAGACGATATTGGAATAAAACTTGCCTCTGGTAGTTGAGTTGCTATTAATGAACTACTGACCGCTTGTGCTAAAAGATTTGAGTTTTTCTCAAGTACCGTTAATTTATAGAACGCTCTACAGCAACACCGATAATTCTAAAATAGAAGTTAACTCAGAAAATTATGCAAATTCATATTTATGCACAGCAGGGAAATATTCCAGGAGTCGCACATGAAATAACCAATGGCGTTAATATTGATTGCGTAGACGAGTATTCCCAGCAAACACCATTAATGTGTGCGGTCAGTAGCTCCAATGCAGGTATCGATATGATTCGCTTCCTCTTGGGACATGGTGCAAATGTTAATGCTATTGAACCAGAATATCAACATACTGTACTTGGGTTGGCTGTGCAATCAGGAAATTTGGATAAAATCCAATTGATTCTGGATGCTGGAGCAGATATAAACTATCGAAGACCAGAAGGATATGATGTTTTAATTGATGCGATGTATGGTCGAGATATTTTGCAGGATCAAAACTTGATCTCGACTTTAAATTTACTCATCTCTAGAGGTGCTCCTATTAATGGCATAAGTAGCTATGGTGAGACTGCAATTAAAGTAGCGGCTCATGTAGGAAGATTTGATGCTGTCAAATTATTATTGGACGCAGGTGCTAACCCAGAGCAACTGGGATGGACAGAATTAATGTACGCTATAGTTTTTGGGAGTTTAGAGCAAGTAAAGTTATTGCTGGAGCAAGGAGCGGATCAAGATGTGCGTGATTGTTGGCATAGAACCCCTTGGCTGTTGAGTCTTCAGGTAGGTGAACTACCTAAAGCAAAATTACTCCAAGCTGCGGGAGCAAGTCACGACGATGGTGGAAACTGCGGAAAAACGTCGTTAATGTATGCGATCGCCAACAATCGGCACGACATACTACAATGGCTAATTGCTGAGGGATGTGATGTTGAAGTTACTGATGACTTTGGTAACACTGCGTTAATGCTGGCAGCAGAGTGTGGAGCAACTGATTGCGTCAGAATTTTATTAGCAGCTGGTGCAAATCCTAGCAGAATCGCTGATTACAATAATAAAGCCATTAATATGGCTACTAATGTTGAAATTGTTAGAATTCTAGTTGCAGCTGGTGAAGATTTGAGCGATATTAACGATGATATGCGGCGATCGCTCACTGGCATTGACAAGAACAAATTTTCACTATCAAAATTATCACCAGAGCAATATTTTGCTGGGAAACATCCGCGCTTTGGCAAAACCAATCCAGAGTTGATGGAAATACCTTTTTGGCAGGCTATGATTTGTGATGGTTGTTCTGCTTATGCAGCCAAAAATCTGTTTGATGATACAGAGGATTGGCAAGATAAAGCATGGTGCTATCAGCGATTTGGCCGAACCATTACACAATTACCAGATGGCAGAATTGTAGAAATTGGTGGTGAACATGAAGACTATTATGATCCTGATTTTTGTATATATAACGATGTTGTAGTTTATCAAAGTGATGGGAATTTTCAGATTTTTGGTTATCCTAAAGATGTCTTTAGCCCAACTGATTTTCATTCAGCCACATTAGTTGGGAACTACATCTATATTATTGGTAATTTAGGATATGTGGATACAAGAATCTCTAATGAAACTCCAGTGTATCGATTACATTGCCATACATTTAAAATAGAAAAACTCGAAACCACTGGTGAGAAACCTGGATGGATCAGTAGCCACAAAGCTTACTACAGAGAACCAGCTAAAATTTATATTACTGGCGGTAAATTGTGTGTAATGGCTCAGGAACAATCAGAATATATAGATAATTTAGATGATTACGTCTTAGATTTAATCAACTTAACCTGGAGTCGCGCTACTGTAAATAAATAACTTACTTGTCAATAATTATAGCTTACTGCAACTGCATATTGTTGTGGCAACACAACAGAGCCAAACTAGGCATTATGTAAGTCAGTAGTGAATGCTTGCCTAGAGCCGTATGAATCTGATATGGGTTCGGCTTGAGCATTTTTAAGCACCGGAAAGAGTTTATGATACTTTACTTTATTATTCTCTCATGATAGTGATGGTAGATAGGGAATGGGATCTGAGAAATTAGATGAGGGAAGGGAAAAATACCAAATTTATTACCAATTGCAGATTGATTGCATATTAAAATTGCGACCAGAGAGAGTTGTTTAACAAGACTGCTTAAACAATAGAAGAATGAATTTCGCCTTTTAACTAAGTCAATGGCGTAATGGCAAAAGCCGATTAATTGAGTCAATCTGTTTACAGATATTGTTTAATATACTTAATGGAGTTATCCGCTTGACCTCTGTCATCGGCAAAGCTCAATGATATAAACCAATTGCTGCTTTGGCACGTTTCTACTTCCTTGATTCCAGAATTGAATTTTCCCACAAATTTAAAGTATTACTCGTTCCCTTCTTTTAGGTACTCTTATGAAAAAATTGATTAGAGGCTTACGCGAATTCAAAAGTAGTTATTTTAGTACCCATGAAGAACTGTTTGAACAACTTTCTCATGGTCAAAAGCCTAGGGTACTATTTATTACTTGTTCAGATTCGCGTATCGATCCAAACCTGATTACACAAGCTGGGTTAGGTGAATTGTTTGTTATCCGTAATGCAGGCAATATTATTCCACCATTTGGTGCTACTAATGGCGGTGAAGGGGCAACAATTGAATATGCTATTCAAGCATTAGATATTCAACAAATTATTGTCTGTGGTCACTCACATTGTGGTGCCATGAAAGGGTTAATGAAATTAGACAGCTTGCGGGTAGAAATGCCGCTTGTACATGACTGGCTCAAGTATGCAGAAGCAACCCGACGGTTGGTGAAAGACAACTACAGCGACTACGAAGGGGAAGAACTTTTAGACATAATTATTGCTGAAAATGTACTTACCCAAATCGAAAATCTACGGACTTATCCGGTGATTCGCTCTAAACTCTACCAAGGAAAACTTAGTATTTATGCTTGGGTTTATCAAATTGAGGCAGGAGAAGTTTTGGTATACGATCCACAACAGCACGCCTATGTCTTGCTCCAAAATCAGCTTCCCCCATCAGAGATAGATGAGAGGTTACTTAACCCACCTTTAACTAGCAATGTGGAAATACATTCCAGTAAAACTCAACAACAAACGTATCAATTACCCCGGGAAGTCCCTAGTTCGGAACATGAATGGTTTCCAATGACGGTGCTATCTCCAGAGCAAATGGAGCGAATTTATCGAGGCTCAACAACAAAGTAAAAATGTAGATCAATACTTTCGCCAAAAAAAGAGTATGAACAGAGAAGGCGCTCTGTAGTAGAGTTGTTGTCTTCCACAACTCCAACTCAGAATCTACAACTCGCCCATGTTCGGCATCCTATCACTACCAACCTTACTTTTCTAGGTCGTATTCACCTTGTTTCTACAGGCGTTGAACCCTCGTAAATTGGCTAAGGTATTGTTAAAACTACTCTCTGAGCAAGATGGAAATCACTTTGATTGAACAATTGGAAGAAAGGCTGCGGCAGGCTATGCTCAAAAGTGATGTCTCAGCCTTAGAAGAACTGATTGCTGATGATTTAGTTTTCACGACCCACACTGGTGAATTAATTGATAAGCAGACTGACTTAGAGGCACATCGCTCAGATATTCAAAAACTTGTGCTACTCCAAGGTCAACAACAGCGAGTGCAACTCTATGGTAATACAGCGGTGGTGACGGTCAAAATGGAGGTGGCTGGCACTTTTGAAGGCGAAGCTTTCGTAGGCATATACCGATACACAAGGGTTTGGGCACAGTCACAGCCCCAAGGAAATTGGCAAGTTGTCGCTGGTCATGTTAGCCAAGTGCTACCGTAACTGAAAGCTGATTCACAACCACCAGTTTTAACCAGCCTCGCCATACTACCTGGATGTCAATAGGAGTATTACGTCGATGTTCCAAGTAACCACCTAAACGAATACGACAACCTTCAATTACTTCATAGACATTGCCACGATGCTAAAACGCCAGTAGATAAAATCGCTGTTTGTGTCTCTACTTTTAATCTTAAGAAAGTAGGGGCAAATTTTTAATACGAATCTTTTCTACTAATACTTTTTGTCCAGACTGAACCTGTAAACATTCAGTTCTATTACGAAGTCGAAAGTTTAGTAAATCGAGCCGTGGATATCCGTCTTTATCAAGAATCCTTGGTAGTGTATCTAGCACCTCAATTGCACAATTACCAATCGTAGAATCTGAAGTCAACTCAAAACTGATAGTTGGAGAATCTAGCCGTTTTACCACAATATTTCGTAAAGAACGGGAATATTTTAAAATTAATTCAACTTCAATAGTGGTTATCATCTCCATTTAAAACTTCTCTCGATTGTGCGATTTTCTTGATTGCTTGTATATACGCTTCTGAATATTAGACTTACATAGTCTAAACAGGTTTTTTACCTTAAATATATTTTATTTTCTCAAGCCAGAGTTAATAACGCGATCGCCTCTCCTATCGCTAAGCTCTAAATTGTGTAGCCATCAACACATTTTTTTGAGGTTGTTTCTTTTTATAAAAACATACTTGCCTTTTTTTGCCACCTATGTGAGACTACTAGCAATATACTACTTAATTTCTACCAATTTACCGTAGTTTTATGCGACAATCAGACAATTACTAGGCAGCTATCCCATGTAAGTGTCTTCTAAAAAGGGTTTTGAAAGTACTGAAACTTAAGATATGGAGGAAAGTAATGTCACTTAAAAAATGTTGTTGCAGCCTTAGTTAATGACATTCTTTTCGGATGTTCGCCTCAGTAACGGGTCTTTACGATCGCATGAATAGGATGAGAACCATAGTTACTCAAGACTATATAGGCGTATTTTAGCTGGGATGTTTCCAATTACGAGACCTCTTTACCCATATAGAGGTAATTAGTAATCTGACTGATGCTAGATCAAAGAAGGGAGATTTGTGGAATGAGATCTGAAGTTCGAGGAATGCATTTAAAACTCGAAGGGCTACGAAAGTCCTTTGGACGAAAAACAGTTTTGCAAGAAATTGAT
>NZ_MTAV01000055.1 GCF_002154695.1 Nostoc sp. T09 | reverse complement strand
ACCTGCAACAGGTTCACGGATACCATCGATGTCTACTGGAGGTGCAGCGATGAAGGCGATCACGAAGCAAGCGGTTGCAGCTAGCAGGGTAGGGATCATGAGGACACCGAACCAACCGATGTATAGACGGTTGTTTGTGCTGGTGATCCACTCGCAGAAGCGATCCCATACGTTAGCGCTGACGCGCTGTTGTAGAGTTGCTGTCATGGTTTTATGATTGCGATTGCGTTATTTGTGTACGCAGGAATAATTACTTATGATGTTTTTTATCTTAGAGGTTATGTAAAGCATTGTAAAGAAGTTTTACGTAAAGTTTACTTAACTGATTTATAAGTTCAACTTATAACTACTCATCTGTAATTGAAGTGGAAATCTGAGCAAATTTATAATTGAGCTTTGAACCTATCCCACATACACAAATGTTGAAATTACCGCTATAGAAAGTTTTTGAGAGGATTAGATTATGAAGGAACTAATTCTAGGCGTGCTCAATTTCTAGAACGACATTTTGCGGACATACTACACGGTCATAAGTAAAATTCAAGTTTTTAGACAATAAAATATACGAGCAGTTAAAATTATATAAAACTAATTATTAGAATAACTAAAGATATTGATCATTTGCGTTATCTAATAATTTGAACTGTCTATTGCTGACTGAAGTAGACGATATTCTGAAAAAAAATTCAACTAGGATAGCTCAAGGCATAAAGATGATGAAAGAGATAACACGCCGCAACTTTATCGCAACTGCTACCCTTGCAACAGGTTTTGCTCTAGCAGTGCAGCCTGTTACTGCGAAAGTCATCACCACTGATACCAAAGGATTGGTCGCGGGTGCGGTGAAAATACCCGTTCAAGATGGTGAAATTCCAGCTTATAGAGCGCAGCCTGCTACAGGTAAGAATTTCCCGATTGTGCTAGTACTCCACGAAATCTTTGGTGTACACGAGCATATTCAGGATGTCGCCCGTCGCTTTGCCAAGTTGGGATATTTAGCGATCGCACCAGAATTATTTGCACGTCAGGGTGATGTCTCTAAGTTAAGCAGCATTGACGAAATTCGCCCAATTGTTGCGAAAGTACCAGATGCTCAGGTACTATCTGACCTTGATGCCACTGTAGCTTGGGCTGTCAAGTCTGCCAAGGGAAATGCCAATAGGTTAGGAATTACAGGTTTCTGCTGGGGTGGTCGAATTACTTGGCTGTACGCTGCACACAATCCCAAAGTAAAAGCGGGTGTGGCGTGGTATGGACGACTGGTGGGTGATGCTACCGAACTCACACCTAAGCATCCAGTAGATATTGCCTCGACGCTGAAAGTACCTGTACTCGGACTCTACGGCGGTAAGGATACTGGCATTACCTTAGATACAGTAGAGCAAATGCGCGATCGCTTAAAGTCCAGCAGCAGTAAATCTGAAATTATCCTTTATCCCAATGCACCCCATGCCTTTTTTGCTGATTATCGCCCCTCTTACCGCGAGAAAGAAGCTGATGATGGTTGGAAACGTCTGCAAGCTTGGTTTAAGCAGCATGGTGTCTAAGTCTGCGGATGGGGCAATGTAGGCATTGCCTTTTAGATAACACGGGTTAAGCTGACTTGTTCAATGGGGCAATTCAGTAATTTTTATCACGATAATTTCAGCTTTCATAAAAAATCCAACGCGATCGCACTTTGGGAATTGAAGAGTGCGATCGCCTGAATTGCTCTTGACTAAACCTGCTTCTACCAAAAACAGGGAGTAAGTTAAAGCTATGTATCTTGAGCAAGCATTGATTCTTTCGCTGCTTGTACTAACTCTTCTTCTGTGCATTGATACAAATCTCGCAGGCGGAATACTTGCCATACTTCCATTTTCGGCGTTGTTCTCCCCTTTTCCCAGTTGCGAATTGAAGATTCCGCGCAGTCTAGTTCTTTAGCTACGTCAAAGACTCTCAGCCCTGCACGTTCTCTCAAGGCTCTCAAATCCATAGCTGACTAGACCTTTGATATAACTTTTTATCGTTAACTTTTAGCGTTAAATATTGACAGTATATAACCGTTTGCACTTTAATCTTCATTGAAGAGGCGTTAGTGCATCCCCGGCAAGAGACTCCCTAACGCCCTTCACTAAACTTTTTATGGATAAATTAATCATGCCACAAAACAACGAATACAACGATTTATCGTCAGAGACTCAGACGATTGCTTACAAAGAACGCTTGAATCCTTGGGCTATTACTCGTCTACTTCCAGATATGCAACGGGTAACTGTTGCGAGATTTCGCACTCGATCTGATGCAGAAGGTCATTTGCAACGTTTACGCCAACTTATCCCTGACGCTAACTTTGCGGTAGTTTTTGATTCCCAGCGTGAGGAAGCGGTGATTTAGAGGAATTGCGATCGCATTTTTTGGGGTGAGAGTGCGATCGCAAAATAAGTAGAAGGTGTGTTAGAGCTACGTGTCTTGAGCAAGCATTGATTTTCCTGATACTTTTCCTAACTACAATTATTTATATATAAAATATAATCAGCTATCTGGTAGTAGAAAATTTTCTATTTAACCTAATTAAATGCTATGCAACAAATAACTTTGAACTCTCATGTTGGACAAGATGGAATATTACATTTAGATATTCCTGTAGATGTCACTAATGTTGATTTAACTATTACTGTAATTTTACAACCCGTTACTGATTCTCAGCCGGAGAATCAACCTAAAGGAAAAGGTTGGCCTGCTAATTTTTTTGAAGAAACTTCTGGCTGTTTGAAAGATACTCCTTTAGTGATAGATTCCGAAGGTGTTTTTGATGATTTAGAAGACTTTAAATTGTCATGAAATATTTGCTAGATACAAACGTATGTATTAAATATCTCAATGAAGATTCGATTATTCGCCGGAAGCTTGAAAATTATGATTTAGAAGATATTGCGGTTTGTTCAGTTGTGAAACTAGAGTTGTTTTATGGAGCGATGAGGAGTGATAATCCCGATCAAGTATGGGCAAAAGTAAAGCGATTTTTGGAAGTATTTATTTCTTTACCTTTAGATGATATTTCAGCGTTAAATGCAGGTAGGATTCGCGCTCAATTGGCTAATGCTGGTAATCCTATTGGTTATAATGATTTATTAATTGCTTCAATTGCGCTATCTCATGATTTAATTTTAGTGACTCATAATACTAAAGAATTTGTCAGAGTTGAAGGGTTAAAAATAGAAGATTGGGAGATTGAATAATAGAACTTTACAACCAACTATAAATGTCTACGATGCAGTAAAGGCATTTGTGGCATTAATTTTGGACTGTATATAGTTTAAGGTGATCGCACTCTTAATTCCCAAGTGCGATCGCAATACAATTGCAAAGATAATGATCAGCTTGTTGGAACGCTTCTGGTTAAAATCTTCATGACTTTGCCTGGTTCAGAAGCCGCTAAAAGTGGACTCCACTCGCTAATCTCAGCAAAACCCATTTTATAAAGCGTGTGAATAGTACTGGTAACAGTCTGCCGCGAACCAATGACGAGGAAACTAACTGGTTCTCGATCTGGATCTGGTTGCATGGAAGGTAGAGAGCTTTTGTTCATTAGAGTTAACCTAAAAATTATGTTCGGAATCACGAACATAATCACTTTAGCATTTTGTTCGTAATTCCGAACATTTACTTAGTTATAAGCCTCTGACAAAATCGGAGGCATGGGAAAAGCAGGAAAAGCTCTCAAACGGGTACTAGAAATTTATGACATTACCCAAAATCGATTGGCTGTAGTGATGGGAGTCAATCGTTCTAGTGTTTTTGGCTGGGTAAATGAAATTGCAGATCCACCAGGTGATACAGTCGTGAAAATTCGCAAGGCGCTTCAAGAAATTGAGCCTGCTGCTGCTGAGGTGTTTGTCAGACTATTCTGGGAAGATTTAGAAGAGGATAAGCAACCCTAGTTGCGAACTAGTTAAGCTACTGAAAAAATAAGGCGTGATCGCATTTGGTAATGAAGAGTGCGATCGCAGTTCACCGCCTTCACTTATCCAAAATAAGGACATCAGATAATTTTGAGTATAAATTAAATATAAAACTATATCTAGTTTTTTGTTCAGAAGCAGACTGAAGCCTTATAGAATTTGCTTTTTAGCCTCACTGAAGTTTCAAAAGCAAATTCCTGTTTCCGGATTATTACTGAGATATTTGGGAAAATACTATGGCACAAAATGTAGCATTACGCAAAACAGATCAAGGGTGGAAATTTATTGATGAGTCTGAATTAGAAACCTTTGTTTGGGATAATTTAGAAGAAATATTTGGACTAAAGCCCTTAAAGCGCCAATTGTCGATAAAAGGAGAAATTTGTGACATTTTAGCAATAGGAAAAAAGAATCAACTAGCTATTATTGAACTCAAAAATACAGAAGATAGATATGTAATTAATCAACTCACACGCTATTATGAAAATTTATTAGAGAAACAACCTTTTAAAGATATTATTAATTATGATGAAGAAATTCGTTTGATAGCTATATGTCCAAGCTTTCATCGTCATAACTTAATTGATAAAAAATATAGCAAGTTGAAATTTAATTTATTTACTTTTTGTATTAAATATCAATCTAATGAATTTTATTTTAATTTATCTCATGTTCATCAGCAATTAAAAACAAATATTGCCAGAATTAATTATCAAGAAGTTAATTTACAAAATCAAGTAAATGATAATATTCCTGATCCACCAAGACTATTATTAGATTGGTTAGGTTCTTTAACAAACACAGAAATAGAAAACCTCACAAAAATCAGACATCAAATCTTAAGCTTTGACTGTAGGTTAGAAGAAATAGTACTTAATAAAAGTATTATATATGCAAGTAAATATGGTAAAGAAAAAATTAGGCAGTGTGCAGAGTTATGTTTTGAGCGAAAAGCGAAGAAGATAATATTATTTCTCTGGCTAATTATTCCCAATCGCCAAAATAAAACTATTGCTAGAATGCAAATTGATACAGCGCAAGAGTATCTAACATATTGACGATATGCTCCTGTAAAAGAAGGAAGTATAATTTGGACAAACTTCTATCGCCGTTTGTATACTGTTACAATAAATAATGATAGAAATTATGGTATTGTTACAGAAAATAATCGCAGTTTTTATTGTGTTCCTGTAGGCAATGGTGAATGGTCAAAAGAAGAAATATTTGGTGAAGACATTAATCATATCATTAATCAAGCATTACAAACATGGCTAAAAAGAATCAATTAAAATAAATTTATAGATTCGATTTTAAGTCAGTTAAATCCAAAAATTATGTATTGGATTTAAACAAATAAAAATTAAGTGGGCATTGCCCACTATACTATAACTACTACTATTTATAAACTACTCAAGTAACAGCAAACTCAGTCAATTTACGAGTTTCTGGAGCATGAAAAGCTAAAACAATATCTTCTTTCGGTACACCTTCTTTTAATAACTCAGTAGCAATTCCTTCTTCTGTCCAATCTTCCTCAATATAAATTTTCTCATTTTTGAAGCGAACATAAACAGAAATTGCTTTAACTCGTTTTCTTTCTTTCCAACCAACATCAAACCACAGATATTGATCTCTTTCTTCATCAAAAGCTAACACAGTATCAACTCCAGAGATATTAGGAGTTTGTCCTGCTAGTTGATCGTATTCAGTTAATATTTTTTTGATGATTGAACGGTAATGATTTAATTTATCCATTGCACAATTTCCTCTCGATCAATGTTAATAACAATCAGCAAGATTTGATATTGTTCGATAACCAGTTTTATACCTGGTTGCTGAAAAAAAGTTTCATAAATTTCTTGTTCAATCCCCAAATAAACATTTTGCTGAGGATTAATCACAGATAAAAGTGTACGGTATAAAATATATTGACCTAAAGCACATTGAAATTCATGAATTGGAGAAAGACCCAGAAAACTCTTAATTTCAACTACTATATTAGCTTCTGCTTTTTGTGCGGAAAACAATTTTTTACCTGACAGATCGGCAAATAGCTTTAGACCCTCGTATGTAATAGTGTAAGGATCGCGAGTAATTGTCCAACCATCCTTAATTAAGGCGTTTTTAAATCCATCATGGTAGGTATCTTTTGCTGGCATTGTCACCCTGCTAAGAATAGTCAGGTGGGCATTACACCCACCTTAATTACACTATACCAACAAAGCCTGCTGCTCCTTAGTAATCACACGCCCTTCATCCTCAAAACCGGCGATTTGATCGAAGTTCAAATAGCGATATAAATTATCGGCAAAAGGATTAATCTTCTTCGCCACAATATCAAGATATTCCTTTACTGTGGGAATGCGTCCTAACAAGGCACAAACTGCGGCTAATTCTGCGGAACCTAAATACACTCTTGCACCTTTACCCATGCGATTGTTAAAGTTACGGGTAGAGGTAGAAAATACAGTTGTGCCATCAGCAACTCGCGCCTGATTACCCATGCATAAACTGCATCCTGGCATTTCTGTCCTAGCACCCGCAGCGCCAAAAACGCTATATACACCTTCTTCTTTAAGTTGGTATTCATCCATGCGGGTTGGGGGTGCTATCCACAGGCGTGTTTTTACCTCACCTGCGCCTTCCAAAACTTTCGCTGTTGCCCGATAATGACCGATATTTGTCATACAAGAACCAACGAATACTTCTTGTACTGGATCATTAGCAACTTCCGATAATAATTTCACATTATCGGGGTCATTGGGAGCAGCAACAATTGGTTCTTTGATTTCGTTCAAATCAATTTCAATTATTTCTGCATACTCTGCATCTGCATCAGCTTCAAGTAATACGGGATTGGCTAACCATTCTTCCATTTGGGCGATGCGGCGGAGAATAGTACGCTCATCATGGTAGCCTCTGGCTATCATGTTTTTTAACAATGCGATATTAGAACGCAGATATTCAGCAATTGTTTCTGTACTCAGTTTAATTGTGCAACCTGCACAGGAACGTTCTGCTGATGCATCTGTAAGTTCAAAGGCTTGTTCAACTTTTAAATCGGGCAAGCCTTCCATTTCTAAAATCCGCCCAGAGAAGACGTTTTTCTTGTTCTCTTTCTCTACTGTTAACAATCCTTTTTGAATGGCTACGTAGGGAATGGCGTTAACAATATCTCTGAGGGTAATGCCTGGTTGTAATTCTCCTTTGAATCTTACCAAAACTGACTCTGGCATATCCAAAGGCATGACACCCAAAGCTGCGGCAAAGGCTACTAACCCAGAACCTGCGGGGAAGGAAATACCTAAAGGAAAGCGCGTGTGAGAGTCGCCGCCAGTTCCTACGGTGTCAGGTAGTAGCATCCGGTTTAGCCACGAGTGGATGATACCATCACCAGGACGTAGGGCAACGCCGCCACGTTGGGCAAAAAAGTCGGGGAGATCGTGGTGAGTTTTAATATCAACTGGTTTGGGATAAGCTGCGGTGTGGCAGAAACTCTGCATTACTAAATCAGCACTGAAACCGAGACAGGCGAGTTCTTTTAACTCGTCGCGGGTCATGGGGCCTGTGGTATCTTGGGAACCAACGGTAGTCATGATGGGTTCGCAAGATGTACCGGGACGGACACCGGGTAAACCGCAAGCTTTCCCTACCATTTTCTGTGCTAGGGTGTAGCCTTTACCTGTATCTTCAGGTGCTTGGGGACGGATAAATAAGGTGCTGGGTTCTAAACCTAGTGCTTGGCGGGTTTTGTCGGTGAGGGTACGCCCAATTAACAGAGGGATGCGTCCACCTGCACGGACTTCATCGAGAATGGTGTCGGGTTTGAGGGTGAAGGCAGAAATAACTTCGCCGGCTTCGTTAGTGATTTCGCCTTTGTAGGGATGGATGGTAATTACCATACCTGTTTCTAGTTGGGTGACATCACACTGAATTGGCAAAGCACCGGCATCTTCAGCTGTATTAAAGAAGATAGGCGCGATCGCACTACCTAAAATATATCCCCCAGCTCGCTTGTTGGGAACAAAGGGAATATCATTGCCCATGTGCCACAATACTGAGTTGATGGCAGATTTACGAGAAGAACCTGTACCAACGACATCCCCGACGTAGGCGACGGGATACCCTTTTTTCTTTAACTCGGCAATGGTTTTTAAGCTTCCCGGTTGCCGTGACTCTAGCATCACTAAAGCATGTAAAGGAATATCCGGGCGGGTGGTAGCACTTTGTGCAGGGGATAAGTCGTCGGTATTCGTTTCACCAGGAACTTTGAAAACTGTAACGGTGATTTCTTTGGGTAGTTGGGGACGAACGGTAAACCACTCAGCTTCCGCCCAAGAGTTAATCACTTGCTTGGCGTAGGGATTGGTTTTGGATAATTCCAAAACATCATGAAAAGCATCATACACCAACAGGATTTTGCTTAAAGCGTTGGCGGCGTAAGCGGCGATTGGTTCCTTTCCTTGTCCCCCCATAACTAGGGGTGTTTCGGAAGAGTCGGAAACAGATGTGGTGGGAAATTGCAGCAATTCAATTAAAGATTGCACATTGTAGCCACCTACCATCGTTCCTAGTAATTCTACTGCCTGGATACGCGAAATTAAGGGGCTTTTAGTTTCACCTTTAGCGATCGCAGTTAGAAACCCAGCTTTCACATACGCGGCGCTATCAACACCAGGGGGAACGCGATCGCGCAATAAGTGCAATAATGTATCTTCTTCACCCTTGGGCGGATTCTTCAGTAATTCGCACAATTCTGATGTTTGCTTTGCATCTAGCGGTAAGGGGGGAATTCCTAATTCGGCTCTTTCTACAACGTGTTGACGATATGATTCCAACATTATTACACTCCAAATATTCAGCCAAACATGGTTTTAGTGTTTATAATCACTTCCTATATTGCGGGAGAATTCAATCTCACAAGTCTTTATCGGCAGTATCCACAGACAATGAGTCTCCCTACTTGAAGTTTTTGGTCTGGCCAGGACTTATAATTATCACTGTATAGCTACTTTTGCCAATAAATCTATTTGAAAATAATTCCTGAATTAGTATTTATCGACTTGGTTGTGTGTCTATTCATCAGATAAAATATTTCCTTTGTTAGTTAAGTTACACTCATGATTGTATATGCCCAAAACTTACAACGTTGAACTTCAGCATCAAGGCAAGAGTCACACTTTACAAGTCCCTGAAAATGAAACTATCTTAGCAGTTGCCGATCAAGCTGGTTTAGAATTACCTAGTTCTTGTCATGCAGGTGTTTGCACAACTTGCGCGGGTAAAATTATCTCCGGATCTGTCGATCAAACTGATGGCATGGGCGTTAGTCCAGAATTACAAAAACAAGGCTATGTGTTGCTTTGTGTAGCCAAACCTCTTTCTGATTTAAAAATTGAAACGGAAAAAGAAGATACACTTTATCAGTTGCAATTTGGCAAAGACCAGTAATCAGTTAACAGTTATCAGTTAACAGTTATTACGGGTTGAACGTTAGATAATTAGTAACTGCTAATTGATAACTGAGATTGCCATATCTGATAAATAACATAAGTATTTCATCCTAGCTAACATTCAGCTATTCTAGAGAACACACAAACAGGATTGACTACAATGACAACCCATTTTATTACCGCAGAAATTGACCTGCAAGCAACTCCTACAGAATTAGAGAAAGCAATCGAAGCAGAGTTGAAAAAACAGGGTGAACCTTTACGTTGGGCAATTACCTCTGTAGATGCAGAACAGCAAAAGGCTACTGTTGAAGCTGTTGTCACTACAACAAGTCCTGAGTCCTGAGTCCTGAGTCCTGAGAGTGGGAAGTGCTAGAAGAGTAAAGCAACTGTCTGGTAACTTAGGAATCAAAACTTGATACTTCATTAATTAATTTGAAACTCTTCTTCCTTCTTCTCACTCAGCACTTGCAATGAATCGTCCCTATACTGCTATTTTAATTGTACCTACTGGCGTTGGAGCAGCAATTGGGGGTTATGCGGGGGATGCCTTACCAGTAGCAAGAGTTATAGCACAGGTATGCGATCGCCTGATTACTCACCCCAATGTCCTCAATGGTGCAAGTTTGTATTGGAATCTGCCAAACACTTTCTATGTTGAAGGTTATGGACTTGATAAATTTGCCGCAGGCTACTGGGGATTGCGCCCTGTACATAGTAACAAAATAGGTTTGCTTTTAGACCAGGGTATAGAGCCGGAATTGCGGCTACGACACTTACAGGCGGCGGATGCAGCCAGAGCAACTCTCGGCTTAAGCCTGACAGATTATGTAATTACAGATACGCCATTAAATATAGAATTACGAACTTCGCCATCGGGAGTTAGTTGGGGGACAATTGGTAACCCAGATAGTTTATTAAGGGCGGCTGAGGTATTAATTCAACAAGCGGGGGCAGAAGCGATCGCAGTTGTTGCTCGTTTCCCTGATGATATGGATGAGGAAGCAGTAGAAAACTATCGCCTTGGCAAAGGTGTCGATCCTTTGGCGGGTGCGGAAGCTGTGATCAGCCATTTAATAGTACGTACTTTTCAAATTCCTTGTGCCCATTCTCCAGCCTTGGCCTCAGCACCCCCAGATCCTGATTTATCTCCCCGTTCCGCCGCCGAAGAATTAGGCTATACCTTTTTACCGTGCGTGCTTGTCGGCTTAAGCCGCGCACCACAATTTATCATAGAGAAAAGAACAAGCAAATATCTATCAGAGGATATTTGGGCAGATCAAATTGATGCTGCCATAATACCAGCAACTACTTGTGGTAGTAGTGCAATTCTGAGCTTAAATCAGAAGCGATGCCAAATTATCACTGTTGAAGAAAATAAAACTCAAATCCAAGTTCCTCCCCAACTCTTAGGGATCAAGTCCATACAGGTAAACTCATATTTAGAAGCAGTCGGTGTATTAGCAGCACATAAAGCTGGTGTTGATCCATCTGCCCTCCGTCCGCAAATCAGATCTTTAAAGCCATTACTTTAGTCGCTTTGCTGCAATTCAATAAATTACAAAAATAAAAATTAAAAACCAAAAATCCAATTTTGGATTTTGAATTAAATCCTCTCCCTTACCTCCTAAATTCCCGTGGTTGAACAACAAAAACAAGAGCCAGAAATTCCATACCTAACACGCGTCCAAGTACTGGGGGCGATGGGAGCAACTGCAATTATTTTGTGGATAGTTGCCAAGCTGTGGCTGCGCTTTGGTAACTTTCCGATATTTTCTTGGCGCTGGAACGAAAGAGATTTGCTTTCGGGGATAGGGTTAGGGTTAATCATCACAGCTTTGAGTGGCTTAACTTATCGCTTTTGCCCTCCCTACCGTAAAAGTGCAGATTATTACTTAGATTTAGTGCTCAAGCCTTTAGTTTTGCCAGACATCATTTGGCTAGGTTTGCTACCAGGATTAAGTGAAGAATTATTATTCCGGGGTGTAATGTTACCAGCCTTAGGAGCAGATCATGTAGCTGTAATTGTATCTAGTCTTTGCTTTGGCGTATTGCACCTGAGTGGTTCCGAACAATGGCCTTACGTGCTGTGGGCAACCATTGTCGGGCTAATATTTGGGTACAGCGCTTTGTTGACTGGCAACTTATTAGTGCCGATAATTGCTCATATTATGACGAATTTGATTTCTAGCTATTTGTGGAAGTTGCGACGGGTGTAAAGCAGGCTAGGGACTAGTGGGGATTTGGGATTAAAGATGTTTGGAGAGCACCCTGTTTGTAAGGTTGCAGCTAGGAGCATCGCACGATCGCCTTCATGATGGTACAAGTTTAACCTGCGATCGCCTTTGTGCTGCTAGTGCGATCGCCTGGGGCAAAATTCGATGTTCCTGAATTTGAATCCGCGCATGGAGGGTTTGGGCTGTGTCATCTGGAAGGACTGGTACTGCTGCTTGCATTAATATTGGGCCGCTGTCTACTTCCAAACAAACTAGATGCACCGTACAGCCAGCGATTTTTACACCAGAGGCTAAAGCTTGTTCCACTGCATGAATACCTTTAAAACTGGGCAACAAGCTGGGATGGACATTAATAATTCTGTCAGCAAAGGCATCAATTAATACTGGCGTTAATAGCCGCATCCAGCCTGCCAAAATCACCCATTCCACATTGTACTGCTGTAAAGTTTGTACAAGTTGCCCATCAAACTTTTCCCGGCTTTTGTAATTGCGGTGATTCAGCAATACCGCTTCTACACCCCTGTTTGCAGCCCTGATAGCAGCCTTAGCTTCCGGGTTGTTGTAAATTAAAACCTGAATTTGGGCGTTTAGTTCCCCCTGTTCAATGGCTTGGGCAACAGCCTCAAAATTACTGCCATTCCCAGACGCGAGAATCCCTAATTTTAAAGGAGTGGTAGATGCCAATTGGTTACTAGAAATGTTGGGAGAAATCAAACTACTAGTAGCAGTATCCGTAATGGAATTATTACTCATAAGCGCAGGTCGATAATTTTGACATTCTCCGGTAATTTCGTGTTCTCAGAAACTTTTGTGAATAGAGTTGCTGTGGGAGAGAAAGCTGTAGGTCTGGGTTGTCCTGGGTCGGTATTATCTAATTGCAGTCGTAGCTGACCATCAGGAGTAAATTCAAAAATTGTCAGTGCTTGTTTTTGCTCAGCGGAAACTGTGATATCCAAATGCATTGGTTGTGGTGTTGGGTTAATGCTGTACTTAAATTCCACAGCCATCGGCTTTTGCGAATTGGGCGAGAGAATATATAATTTACCATCCGGCGAGAAAATAAACGTGAGTGAGGGATTCGATGAAGAGTCTTTACTTTGCCATTGCCCTAATAGTTTCTGACCAATTGGGCTTGTAGGTTGATTTGTTGGCGGTGTTGGGATTGGTGCTTTTGTTGGCTGATTTGTGGACGATGGCGTTGTGATTGGTGCTTTTGTCGGCTGATTTGTTGGCGGAGTTGGGATTGGTGCTTTTGTTGGTTGAGCCAGCACATCTGTGTCGAGCGTCATTGATAATGCTATAAGTACGCTAGAGGTCAGCATGGTGCTGGCGATGAGAAATTTGCCAAAGAAGGGGAAAATTTTAGGCATTTGTTTTGAGCCAATAGAATGAAAGGATCTTAGCAGTACCTCTGCGTAGAATCACACTCTACCGCATTTGATAGCCAAAATAGCGATGAAACCATCCCGTTCTTCTGACATGCAACTGCTGGATAATGATACAGTTGCCGCCTGGATTTTTCTGACACCAGCCTTGATTTTACTGGGTCTGTTTATCATTTGGCCGATCGCCTATTTGTTTTATCTCAGTTTCACTGCTGGTAGTTTTACCTCAAAAGGCACTTACCTAGTAGGTTTAAAAAATTACTGGCGGTTGTTATTCAATTCCGATTTTTGGCAAGTTATAGGTAACACCGTTTATTTTACCGTTGCCACTGTCATTCCCAGTTTAGTTATTCCCTTAGGGTTGGCAGTACTATTAAATCGTTCTTTGGCTTGGCGAGGCATCATCCGCAGTGCCTACTTTCTACCTTCAATTATTTCCCTAGTAGCCGCGGGGTTGGGATTTCGCTGGCTATTTCAAACCACTGGCCCGTTAAACGCATTTTTAAATATATTTGGCATTCCTTCTATTCCTTGGTTAGGAGACACATTTTGGGCTATGCCAGTACTAATTTTATTAAGTATTTGGAAACAACTCGGCTTTAATATGGTGGTATTTTTAGCAGGATTGCAAGCAATTCCCCCCAGTCGTTACGAAGCTGCGGAACTCGATGGTGCAAATGGTTGGCAACAATTTTGGCATATCACCCTCCCTGGATTGCAACCGACTTTAATATTTGCGATTGTCACCACTGCGATTTTTACCTTGCGGAGTTTTGAGCAAGTTTATGTAATTACAGGTGGTGGGCCGTTAAATTCCACAAACTTGCTGGTTTATTACATTTACCAAGAAGCCTTTGGTCAATTTGATTTTGGTTATGCAGCCGCAGCCGCGACAGTATTATTAGCGGTAACCCTAGTGTTTGTGTATTTGCAGTTGCGAACTTGGGGTGAGGAATGATGAAGGCAGAAGGTTAAACTGAACGGAGTTTTTGATACTCGGCGATGAGTCTTTGATACTCGCGGATGAGTCTTTAATACTCGGCGACGAGTTTTTGATACTCGCGGATGAGTCTTTAATACTCGGCGATGAGTCTTTGATACTCGCTGACGAGTCTTTAATACTCGCTGACGAGTCTTTGATACTCGCTGACGAGTCTTTGATACTCGCTGACGAGTCTTTGATACTCGCTGACGAGTCTTTGATACTCTCTGACGAGTCTTTGATACTCGGCGATGAGTCTTTAATACTCGCTAACGAGTGTTTGATACTCGTGAATGAGAAAATAGACACAGCAAAGTATACATGGTAGGGGCACGGCACCCAAAATTTTTTCTACAAGCTGATAATATTAATGATGCCGTGCCCCTACTACGATAATTTTCCTTAACTGAACCGTATTGAAACCAGACTCATAGCATTTCAGTTTAATAATGATACAAATACACGGCTAAGGGTTTAGCATTGCTAAACCCCTACGAAAAATCTATATTTACAGCAGTTTACATATTCGTGGAATACGCGTAGAGACGTTACATATAACGTCTCTACATTGATTGTTGGAGATGTCCAATCAACAAATCAACATCCAGCCTAAGAACCAGAAGCAACCTTAACAGGTTTATTTTTCATTGCTTTAAAGCGTTCACCCAACTGTTCAGCAATAGTTTTCAAACCTGGAGTCTTTTTAGCCGCAGTCTTCACATAATCATAAACCGTCAAACTGCTGCTCATTGCTTCACTACCGACCGCCAATAAAGTATCATCAACTTGTTCTGTGACTTGGCGCAGTCCGGTTAACAATTCTGTGAGTGTTGCAGCTAATTGATAATCTCGCATAAACTCCTCTACATCAAAACTCGCTGGGAGAATATCGCGGTTAGACTGAGCCGCAGTCAGACTATTATTGACAAAAGCCAAGCTTTTATCGCCCATTTTAAATAACTTACGTCGTTCTTCCACACTTAGAGTAACCAGAAACGGCAGCTTTTTTTGAATTGTTTGCAACGCTGCTTTGATTTCTTGGATATCTTCTGGCGTAAGGGAGGCGGTAATATTTTGATATGGCATGGGAGAATTACCCTGATGATTTAACTCTCTCTAGGATTCCCAGCGATAAATGCGATCGCACATCTTACAACCAATCAGTCACAATAAATCGCAAAATTCCTCAATCTTCCCTTCCTCTCCGCGCCTCTGCGTCTCCGCGTGAAAAAAATATTTACACTACTAATTTCAGCATATATACTTACATATCCGTCGCAATTTTCAATCAATACCGTCAGGAATTTCTTTATCTCCAGCAGCTTCAAAAGCCTCCTAATAAAAGGAGTTCAAAATTTGAGAAAAGCCTTAGAGTGTTCCTACAATGCTCAAGAGTGCCTAGCTTGCTGGATTTTAAGCTAAATTTGTATGTACAAATTATACATTTATTAATTTATGAAGACTTCCAGCGAATGGTATGGGGTTAGCTGGTACTTAATCGCTAGGGTTGCAGGGAAGAGTTTGGCGCTATTGATGAGTGGGTTATTGATGTCAAAGTCAGTTATGGCAACGACTCGGAACACAGAGTCATTGGTTGGGATGAGCGCGATCGCAACTGAGCCTGTCCCCCTGCTGGCACAAACCCAATCGCCTTCACCTCTTAAAGATGAGGCAGATCGCTTCCTAGAAGAAGGAAGGAAGGTAGTCGGTGAAGATAAACTCAAGTCTAAAGAAGCTTTAGAAAAAGCTTTGGTTATTTACCGACAAATAGGCGATCGCGATGGTGAAGAGGATACCTTACATGAACTCGGAGACGTTTATCGTAATCTGGAAAAACCTCCTTATCCCAAAGCTGTAGAGTTTTATCGGCAGGCGTTAGCGATCGCTCAACAACAAGCTAGTTCGCGTAGAGAGAGTCTTCGAGATTGGACAAAAAATCAACCCATTTCCGGTAGCTGTGAATACGAAGACTACATTCACCCAAAACTACTAACTAATTCAAAACGATACATAAGGCAATACAGAACTAATCTTATTTTAGACAAGCAGGAAGAAGCATTTCGAGCCGTTCGACAGATTTTACCAGTAGCTAAACAATTTTCTTTTTCTAGTGGGTCAGAACATATTTTAAGGAGTGATTTGACATTATCAAGTTTCTCTGTATCAGAGACAATTAGACGTGCAATTGATACTAATGATTCTAGCTATCCGAATATAATACAAAATTTCTTAAACAATCAAGATTTACTTAAAGTAGAATATGATTCAATTTCTATGACCTGGTTAAATGCAATTATTTTAAAAATATTCACGAAGGATATGAGTTATTTCAATAATTATTTGCCTATAGAGTTTAGTTTAGAATTAATAAAAAGCTTTGAAGATAACAATTATCCCATCATATTAGAAACTTCTGAAAAGTTGATAGGTTTTTATAAAAACGATAAAAATTATCTGGGAGAATTTTCAAATCGATTAAATTTATGGAATGTTTACAGAAATTCTGGAAACTCTCCCAAAGAGGTTGATTCTGCGAAACGGATGGTAGAGATGGCAAGACAGTTGCGAAGTTGTAGTGATGAAATCAACGCTTTAAGGCTTACTTTTAATGCTTATACGAACCTCAAGAATTACCCAGAAGCAATTAAGTATGCTCAACAACAACTGTTCCTAGCACAAAAGCTGAAATCTAGACTAGGCAACCCAAACTTAGCTGCTGAAGCATTTGAGAATATTGGCGATAGTTATTTTAAGTTAGGAGACTATAATTCGGCTATTCAATTTTACCAACAACAGCTTTCCGCCGCGCAAGAAAAGGTTAAAGAACCACTTGCCTTTTCAAATCCCGGATTTAATTATGTATCCAAGGAAGATTTGGATTATCAAGCTCTATTTAAAATATCTGAAACATACCTAAAGCTAAGTCAAAAAGATAAAGCAATCGATTCTATTCGTCAAAGTGTAGAGTTAGGAGTCAGAAAGAAGAATTGTGCTGATGAATTGGCAGCACGTGAACGTTTTGCTAATCTACATTTCTATTTGGGTAGTTATGCTCAAGCGATTGACCAGGCAGAAAAAAGTTTAGAAATTATTCATAGAGATTCGGAAAACTGCGTGAAGGAATATGCTCAACCAATGGGTGAGCTTGCTAGATCTACAGATTCTGACGATGGTTCTGTAACAATTGAAATTCCTCGTAATGATTTTGCAAAGCCTAATGCAGTTTCTGCTCTAACTCTCATTGCTAATTCTTACGGACAACTGGGTAACTACCAAAAGATGCATGACTATGCTCAACAAGCCTTGGCGGAAGCAAGGAAATCCCAGGATTTATCAGAACAATTTATACCATTGGCTTTGCTTAGCAATATTTATATGGCAGTAAACCCAAATCAAGCCATAGAATATTTAAATAAAATGTTGTTAACTGCCCGTAAAATCAACAACTATTCTGCTGAATTTACTGCTTTACAAAGTCTGGGATTTTCATATTTTAAGCTGGATAATGTCGAAAAAGGTAAGCAATATTTACAACGAGCATTAACACGCGCCCGTGAAGCAAAAGATCACAATGGCGAGATGCAAGTAACTCAGGATTTAGCAGTAATGCATACTGTATCTGGCAATCTTTCTGAAGCCCAAAAATTATTTCAAGAGGTACTTGTTTCATTAAAAGCAAAAGGGCAGAGTCCAAATGCAGGTTTAGCTAGAAATCTTGGTATACTCTATACCCAATTAGGAGATTATGCCAAAGGTATTGAGTATTTGGAACAAGCGATCGCTATCTCTCAACAGTCTGATTCTCCTCGTAGTAAAGCAGAAAAACTGATTCAACTTGGATACGCTTTACACTCGGCTGGTAAAACTGTTGAAGCTGAAAAACAACTATTTTCAGGCATTAATTTGCTTGAGTCTTTACGAACAGGATTGCAAGATGCAGATTATCGCTCGCTTTTTGAAACACAGCTTGAGCCTTATATTATTTTGCAGCAAGTTCTTGTTCAACAAGATAAAACCGAGCAAGCGCTGGAAATTTCCGAGCGAGGACGCGCTAGAGCGTTTGTAGAGTTACTAGCGAGACGCTTTTCTTCATCCACAGAACAAGTTGCCATTCTTACCCCTAATATCGAGCAGATTAAACAAATAGCCAAAACTCAAAATGCCACGCTAGTTGAATATTCAATTACAGGTAATGAACTCTTCATCTGGGTAATTCAGCCCTCAGGTAAACTAGCATTTCGTCGCAGCAGTTTGCATTCTTTGGGCACTAACATAGCAGACATGGTAGAAAAATTACGGGTTGCTGTTACTACAGGGAGAAATCGCGGCACCTTAAAGCAAACATATCAACTGCTCATCCAACCAATTGCTGACCTGCTACCTACCGATCCTAACGCCCATGTGGTAATCATTCCTCACAACTCGCTGTTTTTGGTGCCTTTTGCAGCTTTACAAGATCAAGAAGGTAAATATCTGATTGAAAAACATACAATTTTTACAGCCCCGTCAATTCAGGTTTTAGCTTTAACTCATCAAAAACGACACCTTGGCTTTAAACCTGGCTCTAGCGCTCAAAAGCCCCTAGTGGTGGGTGTTCCGAGAAATGCTGTAGTTATCGGCAATCCCATCATGCCTTTTAATGGAACGCCACCCCAGCAATTAGATAGCCTTCCTGGTGCTGAGGAAGAAGCTAAAGAGGTTGCTAAGTTGTTTGGTACTCAAGCGATTTTAGGAAAAGTTGCCACAAAAGAAGCCATTCTCAAGTTACTGCCCAAAGCACAATTCATTCACTTCGCAACGCATGGAATATTTGATAGCCTACAGGGTTTGGAAAGTGCGATCGCGCTTGCACCCTCTGGCAAAGACTCAGGCTGGCTTACTGCCAAAGAAATCCTCAATTTGAAGCTAAATGCTGAATTAGCTGTCCTGAGTGCCTGTGATACTGGCAGAGGTGAAATTACTGGAGATGGAGTTATCGGGCTGTCTCGCAGCTTAATATCGGCAGGTGTACCTAGCGTGATTGTATCTCTCTGGTCAGTACCGGATGCTCCCACTGCTGGGTTGATGAAGGAATTTTATCAACATCTACAGCACAACCCAGACAAAGCCCAAGCACTGCGGCAGGCAATGCTGTCCACCATGAAACAGTACCCTTCTCCTAGAGATTGGGCTGCATTTACGCTAATTGGTGAAGCACAACGGTAGATTTTTTGGTGCCTTTTGCAAGCGGGTATTCCATTTACTTCAATTGCAAAGGGCACAGCAATGCTGTGCCCCTATTAGGAAATTTATTTTTTGTTAACCGCTTAACAAACGACCGCCTCTGCCTTTTCCTTCACAGGTAGCACATAAGGTTTTTCTGCACCTTGGGCGAGATATTCGGCTAGCTGACTTTCAATTTGATCGCGCACAATTTGGCGATATTCCAGAAAATGCTCATTGTGGGCACAAGCAGAAAGATAATGCTCGGCAACTCCTGGGTTATGTTTGATGATGCTAAATAAGTGATGCCAGAATTTCCAGCGGGTTTCGCGTTTGATGCCTTGTCGCCAGATGACAATCAACAGCGCTTTAATTACTATCAACTCTGGCCATTTAAATGGCGCTTTCCACGTTGGCGCACCCATCATTAAAAAGCAGCGGTAGGTGCGATCCAAATACTTCACTGGATCGTATAAAGCACAAAATGCTTCGATATATTCTCTGGCAATATCTTCCAGAGGACGGGTAGCAACAAAGTTCATCAAGGTTGTTTGGTTGATGTTGCCGTCTTTGTTTTCCCGCAATCTGCCTTCTTTTTTCAGGCGATGCCATAAGGCTGTGTTGGGTAGCGCTTGCAACATAGCGAAGGTAGTAGAAGGAATTGCAGCTTGTTCCGCAAATCGGACAATGCGATCGCCTGCACCTGCTTTTTCCCCATCAAACCCGATAATAAACCCAGCCATTGGGCGCAATCCAGCCCTGATGATGCTTTCTACAGCCTCAGTCAGAGAACTGCGAGTATTTTGGAACTTTTTGGTCATTTGCAAGCTATCTTCATCTGGTGTTTCAATCCCCAAAAATACCGCCGCAAAACCAGATTCAACCATCAACTCCATCAACTCTGGATCTTGTGCTAAATCAATTGAAGCTTCGGTATCAAACCTAAAGGGATATTGATGTTCTTGCATCCAAACTTTTAACTCTTTCAGCAACAATTTCACATTGCGTTTGTTGCCAATAAAGTTGTCATCGACCATGAACACACCCCGCCGCCAACCCAACTTATAGAGGTAATCTAATTCTGCCAACAATTGGGCTGGGGTTTTGGTACGCGGTTTACGACCGTAGAGAACAATAATGTCACAGAATTCGCATTGGAAAGGACAACCCCGCGAAAACTGCACGGACATCATGTCGTAGGCATCAAATTCTAATAAATCAAAGCGGGGTACTGGTGTACTTGTGACATCTGGTTTTTCACTCGTGCGGAAAGTACCAGATGTATCACCCCGTTGAATCGCCTCAACGAACATGGGTAAGGTGATTTCCCCTTCATCAAGAATCAGGAAATCTGCGCCCACGTTTTGCACATCATGAGGTGTAGAGGTGGGGTAGGGACCGCCCACAGCGACTAACTTCCCACGCCGCTTGGCTTCTTGGATTTGGTCTAGTAAGTCCTGTTTCTGGACAATCATGGCGGAGAAAATGACTACATCAGCCCAAGCCCATTCTTCCTCGGTGACTGGACGAATGTTGCGATCGACCAGTTTATATTCCCATTCTTGAGGCAAAATTGCCGCCACTGTCACTAAACCCAAAGGTGGTAACAAAACCTTGCGATCGACTAACGCCAAAATTTTTTCGTATGACCAAAAGGTTTTTGGAAATATTGGATACACCAGTAGGACTCGCATACAGTATCAATCCTCACACTTTGATTGTTATCTCACTTTAACGAAAATTAAGAGTCATTGACTTTTTATCTAAGCAGCTTCAGCGGTTTACTAAAATTTTTTCTTATTCTGAATAAAAGCAATACCTGCGGTAAGCGACGCTAATACTATAGGGGGTAATAACTTTAGAGAGGAGAACGCCAATTTTCGATTTGCAAACTGGGTACCCGTTGAAATTCTCTAACGTTAGATGTAACAACAATGTGATTATGGGTTACTGCTGTTGCGGCAATAAGTACATCATAAGCACCTATAGGAGAACCTGCTATTTTCAGTATGCTTCTGATTTGGGCTGCTTGATCTGCTTCGGTTGAACCAAAAGGTAAAACTATAATTGCTTTTAAAAATGCTTCAATCAACGGTTGAATTTTAACGGCTCTTTCTGGATTGATTGCTAATCCATATTTGACTTCCATAACCGTTAAAGATGAAATAAAAACCTCAGTAGGAGAGATAACTTTTAATTTCTTTAAGGTGTTTTCTTCTCCCTTGACAAAATCGCTAATTACGCAAGTATCGAGTAGATAACCCATCATTAAAATTCTACTTCTTTAGGTGGTAGAAGCTCATCTCGATAGGATTCAAAGTTGATACTTTCGGCTACACCTTGATATTCCATGATTATTTCTGGCCAAGTTGTAGCTTTTATTTCTAAGAAAGTAACAAAGACTGGGCTTTCAGTAATACCCTGTGGTTTTTCAGCAAGTTCAATTTTGCCGTTCTTATAAATTCCTTGAATAGTTTGTAACATCAACTTTCCTTAATTCTAATGGTCTCCTCTCTCATAGTATAAACAACAATTAATAACCGAGCTTTGCCACATGCTCCAATAATTCACTCTTATTCATTCCCTTAACGGGTCTTGACAACGCCACTTTTCACGCCGCTAATTTTCAAAACATCAGTCATAGTTGCACAGTAATTTGGTAACCCAAAACTGGCAGGATTGATAGCGTTTTCGTAAGTAAACTGTCGATAGTTCATGCAGAATCTATCCCAAGCAGCCATCTGAATTCGGAACACAGCAATAATCAAGTTGGCTAATGTTATAGATAATGGAATGCGAAAGTAAATCTTTTTACCCAGATAGGCGCAGACTTCTTCTACGGCATCGTTAACAGTCAATTTCTCTTGACCTAAAACAAACTTGCGAGGTTCCCGTCCAGTCGGGGGATGTTCAATTAAATATCGGACTGTGGTCGCAATGTCTCGTCCGTGGATAAAGTGGAAACTGCCATCTGCTTGCAAAAACCGAATTATATTAATATATTTTGTGACTTCGGGAATTCCAGATGTTAAATGAGAATAGGGTTTTTTGGCATCACCACCTAAAACTAAAGTGGGAAAAACTGTGGTAATTTTCGGTGCGATCGCCAATTTTGAGATTTGGTGCAAGCACTCATATTTAGAACTGACGTAATCTGTACCAATTTCTCCAGCTTCTTTAAGTGGTTGATTGTGGCGATCCAAAACGCTAGCAGTAGAAAAATATATTACTTGTTCGCATCTGTCTGGATCTAGCAGCTTCAGCAATTCTAGAGTCTTATTTACATTAATATTAAAGGTTTCCTCACCACCCCAAGCTGTTGCTGTTAGCACCGCAATATCAATTGTGGATAGCAATTCAGCAAACTGGCCAATTTGTTGCATATCACCTTGCAACACGGTTATACCCGGACGCGCCTGGATATCAACTTGCAGTTTACTTGGGTTCCTAACTAGTAGATACAGTTCGTGGTCTGTTTCCTGAATTAAGGCTTCACTGAGGTAGTGACCTATACAGCCACTTGCACCAGTCACTAAAATCCGTTTCTGGCTCATAGAGAGTTTTGAGTTTTGTTTATTAGTTGCTTGTAATGAATTTTTAGTTCCCGGTGTAGCTCTATGAGTAATACACAATCAGCTATAGTAATGCTAAATCATTTAGGAAAAATTAATATTTTTTGCTTCGTGCTTTTATGCCTTTGTGGTTAAAAAAATTATTCTCTAAACACAAAGACACAAAGACACAAAAAGGAAAACAGCGAAACAGATTGACAACTGATTAAACCAGTACATTAAGCTGCTTTGCAGTTTCAAAGAAGAAAGCGACATTTTCTTCTGGAGTTTCTGGTAGCACACCATGACCGAGATTGAGAATATGACCCCAATTGCCAGCTTTGCGAACAGTATCGAGGATGCGATCGCGGATAAACTGTTTGGAACCAAATAGTACGCCTGGGTCGAGATTTCCCTGAACTTTCACGTGCTTACCCAATCTTGCGCGTGCTTCTGCCATGTCTACTGCCCAGTCTACAGTCACAACATCTGCACCAGATTGTGCCATTCTCTCCAACACACCTGCACTACCGCTAACTAGCAAAATTAAGGGTGTGTCAGGATGGGTTTGCTTGACTTGCTCAAAAACCCGTTGCTGATATGGCAAAGCAAAGGTGTCATAATCTTGAGGACTCAATTGACCTGCCCAAGAGTCGAACATTTGCACAACTTGAGCACCACAGTCAATTTGGTAGCGTGCGTAAACGGCGATCGCATCTGCTAATTTCCCTAAAAATTGATGCAGAATTGTCGGGTCAGAAAACGCCATATTCTTGATGATGGAGTAGGTTTTAGAACCTTTTCCTTCTACTGCATAAGCAGCCAATGTCCACGGCGCACCGACAAAGCCTAACACCGTTGATTGATTCCCTACCTCTTGACGCAACGCCTGCAATATGGTTTTGATAAATGGCAGGGATGCTTCGGGATCGAAGGGACGCAGGTTATCAACTTGTTCTTGAGTGCGAATGGGCGAGTGAATAATTGGCCCTTTACCTTCCGCAATGTCCATGTCAATGCCTAAACCAGGCAATGGCGTTACAATGTCGGAAAATAAAATCACCCCATCTGGTTGAAAGGCTCTCCAAGGCTGTAAGGAAACCTCAATCGCTACTTCGGGAATTTCTGAGCGATCGCGGAAAGAAGGATACTTCTCCCTTAAATCTCGATATGCCTTCATATACCTTCCCGCTTGTCGCATCATCCATACGGGGGGACGGTCTACTACTTCACCACGAGCTGCTCTCAGGAGTCTAGGAGCTGTTGAGGAAACACCCATTTAACACTTCATCCTAAGTCACTTTTTTATGCCACTGTTTAGCTTATCATTCTGAGATTACGCTTTTTCAGGAGTCTGGTCTCACTCACGTCTCTGCTTAACTTAACTTCATATGCAAGCTGATTCCAATACTTCCTCTGACGTTGCATCGACTCAGAACGCTTCCAAATTCAGAAAGTTTTTGATCCCGCGTTCTCAAACCAAAAGTTTCCTGATCAAATTTACCTTCATGACCTGTCTGGGATGGGTTGTGGGTGGCCTTGTCAGTATAGCTTTGGAAAATCTTCTAGATAACCTCTCACCCGCTTTTTTTCCAAATCCCCAAATGTGGAATAGCTTTGCTACCTACTTCAGCAGCGTAGTCTTTGCCTTAATTTTCGCTGCCGATCAAGCGTTGGTTCTCCGCCCGTATATTCCTGGTTGGTGGTGGTTGCTAGCTACTAGCATCGGTTGGCTAATTGCCAACAGCGTTTCTACAGCCTGGATTAACTATATTTCGTCCATTGCCGCATCCTTTAACGAAACTTTATCTTCTGAGGCAATGGTGATCTTAGGATGCTTGTCTACTATTTCATACATTATTTCGGGAATTTGGCTCGGACTTTGCCAATGGCTGGTATTGCGGCGATATACAGCCAATGCTTGGTGGTGGAATTTTGTACCGGCAATTTGCTTCTTCTTCATCAGTACTTTAATTTGGCTGCTTTCTCTGTTGCAAAATTTTATTCCCGAAGCCAACCGGACTTCGATATTGTATTGGAATGGGCAAGGATTTACAGCATTTATTCTGGGATTTATCCCAGCAATTGGCTTGTGTACTTTAAAGAGAAAACAACACCACAAAACTGTAATTCCTGGCCCATCCTAAGATTACTAGGTAGCTAACTGCTACTTGTTATTGATGATGCATAAGGATAATCTTTTACACAATATAACTAAACCACCAGTTGCCGAGAAACAGCCACAGGTTTTGGAGTTGCAAGGCGATCGCCGCATCGACAACTACTTTTGGCTACGCGATATTGAAAACCCCCAAGTTAGTGCCTATTTAGAAGCGGAAAATACGTATACAGCAGCGATGATGGCACACACCCAAGCGCTGCAAACAAAACTCTATAATGAAATGCTGGCACGGATTAAAGAAACCGACTTATCGGTGCCATACCGTAAAGACGAATACTACTATTATGTACGTACTGAAGAAGGCAAAGATTATCCTATTTATTGCCGCAAAAAAGGTAGCTTAGAAGCACCAGAAGAAGTTCTTTTAGATGAAAATGAACTAGCAAAGGGACACGAATTTTTCAGCTTGGGTGTGTTTGCTATTAGCCCCAATCATCAAATCTTAGCTTACTCAGTTGATACTAGTGGTTCCGAGCAATACACGCTTTTTTTCCTAGACTTAACCACATTTGAACTATCCACCGAAACTATCCCTGATACCTATTTCTCTCTGGCTTGGGCTAACGATAACAAAACAATATTTTATACCAAAATTGATGATACTAATCGTCCTTACCAGCTATTTCGCCATACTTTAGGTACTTCTGTTGATCGTGATATTTTAATTTATGAAGAACTGGATGAAATTTACCATTTATATGTTGATAAAACCCGCAGTGAACAATATCTTCTGATGCTTTTAAAAAGCAGCATTACAACAGAAGTTCACTATATAGATGCAAATTATCCTGAAGGCAATTGGAAATTAATTCATCCACGTACTACAGGTATGGAGTACGATGTCGATCATCACAGCGATTACTTCTACATTGTTACCAACGATCGGGCGACCAACTTTAAACTGGTCAAAACCTTGGTAGCTTCCCCAAGTAAAGAAAATTGGCAGACTATAATTCCTCATCAAGAAGATGTGTTGCTATCAGGAATTAGTCTTTTTGCCAATCATTTAGTAATTTATGAAAGAAAAGGTGGTTTAGAAACTGCCAGAGTAAAACACCTCTCGACAGGTGAGGAAAGTAATATTAATTTTCCAGAGCCTACCTATGAATTTTATGAAGGCAATAACCCAGAGTTTAATACTACCATCCTGCGTTTCCATTACACCTCTTTTATTACTCCGCCATCAGTTTTCGATTACAAAATGGAAACACACGAACGCGAGTTAAAAAAAGAAACAGAAGTGCTTGGTGGCTACGACAGAACACAGTATCAAAGCGAGTGGCTGATGGCTACCGCTGAAGATGGTACACAGATTCCTATATCGATTGTGTACAAACAGGGAATACAAAAAAATGGTCACAATCCCTTGTTGCTTACAGGATACGGCGCTTATGGTGCTTCTTACCCAGCCACATTTTCATCAAATCGCCTGACATTGCTAGATAGAGGAGTAGTGTTTGCCATTGCTCATATTCGTGGTGGGGAAGAAATGGGGCGAAAATGGTATGAAGATGGCAAATTTTTGCAGAAAAAGAATACCTTTACAGATTTTATTGCCTGTGCTGAATATTTAATAGATGAAAAGTGGACAGCGAGCGATCGCTTAGTAATTACAGGCGGTAGTGCAGGCGGCTTATTGATGGGAGCAGTCATTAATCTGCGTCCGGATCTGTTTAAAGTAGTAGTAGCCCATGTTCCCTTTGTAGACGTAGTAACTACGATATTGGATACTTCATTGCCTCTCTCAGCAATGGAATGGGAAGAATGGGGTGATCCCAACGATCCAGTTTATTACGAGTACATGAAATCTTACTCGCCCTACGATAACGTCGAGGCAAAAGATTACCCAGATATGCTAATTACTGCTGGCTTAAATGATTCTCGCGTCAAATATTGGGAGCCAGCTAAGTGGACAGCCAAACTTAGAGAACTCAAAACAGATAATAATATTCTCCTCTTAAAAACAAATATGGGTGCAGGACATAGTGGTGCATCTGGACGTTATGAAAGCTTGCGCGAACTAGCTTTTGAATATGCCTTTATTTTAGATAGGCTGGGTTTGTCACAGTGAAATGCTGACTAGAAAAAGCCGAATATCAGGAGGACAAGACGGACAAACATTTAAAATTCAAAATCGCAGAGCGTTACGAGTGCAGGAACGCAATCTAAAATACTTTTGACTCTTGGCTCTGGACAAATGCCAAATGATCTAATTTTTATTGCTATCCCAAATTAGATCTAAACGCTCTTGCGCCATTTTTAAAGCTTTTTCAGCAGTAGATCTACCCATTAATGTAGACTCAATCGCTCTACCAAGACTATCAGATAAACGACTATAACCAGCAATAGTTGGTCGAGCATTGGCCACAGGTATTTGCTCCATAAAAACTTTTAACCAAGGTTTTTGGCTGAGATATTGCTGATAAGCTTTACTTTGAGCAGATTTAATATTCACCGGCAAAAAACCTGTCCCAATACTCCACTCTGTTTGGAATTCTTCACTCAGAACATATTCCAAAAATTTCATGGCGGCTTTTTCTCGTTCGGGTGTAGTCTTCATAACAAATAGATTTCCTGTAGCTGTGACTGTAGCAGGTTGCACACTCACAGGTATGGGAAAGACATCATAATCAACATTAGATTTAGCTATATAAGTCCAAGGCCCTGTGATTTGCATCGCTACTCGACCAGCAATAAAACTATCCTCCTCATAACCTCGTTCTGGAGGAGAAAGCGTTGCCGAACCATCTTTTAACAAGTTTTCCCAAAATTTTAAGGCCGCGATCGCTCCCGAGTCGATCAGATTGGGTTGGTTATTTTTGACTACCTCTCCCCCATTGCTCAATAAAAAGGGAAACCAACTAAAAACTGTCCATTCTCCCTTTCCTAAAGGTAGTAAAATTCCATATTGTTCCGGTCGATTGTCGCCATTACGGTCTATAGTGAGTTTTTTGGCAACTTGCCGTAATTCTTCCCAAGTCTTAGGAGTTGTTGTAATTCCTGCTGCTTTAAATAAATCAGGTCGGTAAAAAATGCCCAAATTAGCAGTGTACAATGGGACTGACCATAAGTGACCGTCCAATTGTAATTCCTCAAGTAAGTTGGATGTAACTTCTGACTTGATAGGTGATTTATTTAGCCAATCTTCTAAAGGTTGAATTGCCCCTAATTCTACCAATTGCCCAGTAATTTGCGGGTAGAATGACAATATATCAGGTGGTACATTGCCTACAACTGCTGTTAATACTTTCGGCAGTTGTTGTTCTAATGCACCTGCAAAAATAGAGTCTACTTGAATATCATCATGAGTCTGGTTAAATTTATCTACTAATTTTTGAAATACATCACGATTAACAGGAGGATTAATTCCTTGCCATAGGTTTATATGAACTACTCCAGCATTTTTCTTTACCAGATTTTGACAACTAGATAATATTAGACATAGGCTGAGGACAATTATCAAAAAAGAAAGCTGCCTAATATAATAAAAACAATATTGCAAAGCAGCTTTGATTTTGGATATAAAAGTGCTAACTTTCATGCTAATTATTTATTACAAATAAGGAAATGTACTCTCTCAATACCTTGATTTGTGGTGTGACTTTTTTTACTTATTTATTGTAGTTTAATAAAAACATCAATTGCATAGTATCATAAAATGATGTTTCTTATTACACAAAACTCATGGGTAAATTAACACCATCTTTCTTAATTTCCTTTCATTTAGATGATTTTAAAGTTATAAATAAGTTTTTTCATCCACTTTAGAGCAATTTTTTAGAATTATTTCAACCTTACCTGATTACATCTCGTTACTACAGTAAGCAACATTAAATAGAAGATAACTTTAATAACACCTTCGTTAAGCGTTATTATCTTTAAGTAATTTTGATATAGCAGCAATCAAGGATTATGCCGGATTACAAATTATTGTTTATGTCTACCCCAGTTGGTGCAATGGGTTCAGGATTGGGAGGTGGAGTAGAATTGACACTTTCTAATATTGCTAAAGAGATGCTGCTGCGAGGGCACAAATTAGAAATTGTTGCACCACAAGGATCTGTCACCAATTCATTACCGATTCAAGAAATTCCTGGTGAACTACAAATACCAGCCCAAAATCAGACACGAACTGATCCAATTTTTCTACCTAAAAATTCTGTTTTGGCGAATATGTGGGATTATGCTCGCCAAGTACAAGCAAATTATGATTTAATCGTGAATTTTGCTTATGATTGGCTGCCATTGTATTTAACACCATTTTTTAACACTCCAATTGCCCATCTCATCAGTATGGGTTCTTTAACAGATGCAATGGATCAGATTATGGAACAGATAGCAACTAAGTTCCCAGCTACTATTGGCGTTCACAGTAAAACCCAAGCAGCGACTTTTAAATTTGAACAGCAGTGTACTTGTTTGCTGAATGGGATGGATTTATCTATTTATCAGTTTTGCGATCGACCAAGCCATAACTTGGCGTGGGTAGGTAGAATAGCACCAGAAAAAGGGCTAGAAGATGCTGTAAAAGCAGCGAATACCACTGGGGTTCCTCTGAAAATATTTGGACTGAAACAGGATGAAAATTACTGGCAAAAGATTTGTCAAGACTACCCAGATGCACCAATAGAATATATGGGCTTTTTACCTACAATCGAGTTACAACAACAATTAGGTAAATGTGTAGCCTTGTTAGTAACTCCCCGTTGGGTAGAAGCTTTTGGTAATGTAGCAATTGAAGCTTTAGCCTGTGGAGTCCCTTTAATTGCTTATAGTCGAGGTGGTTTGACAGAAATTGTCCAGGATGGCAAAACAGGCTTTTTGGTAAAACCAGATAGCGTACAAGGCTTAGTTGCAGCTATTCGACGTTTAGATGAAATTGACCGTCATGCTTGTCGCCAACAAGCAGAAGCAACTTATTCTTTGGAGGCTATGGGCGATCGCGTGGAACAATGGTTTCAAAATATTCTCAATCAGAGTGCCAAGGTAAAAGCTAAAGCGTAAGGTGTAATCTTGCCCTGCTATTGTTTGCTTATGCAGATTTAATCGGACTCTACTGTATTAATAATTCCCTGATTTTCAATTTTAAATGTGCAAAATCTAGTTTTTTCCCGTAAAAAAGATTTTCCTAGAGATCATTTACAGGCGTTAGGCTTTGCAATTCTTTACATAATCCCAAGTTTTCTATTGCAGTTTGTAACTATTTTGTGCAACCTCAAGGCCTATTCCTTTAGACTGAATCTCAATTGAGAAATATTGGGATCAAGACAAATGCATTCGGTAAACGTATTTTGTCACGAGTTTGTAGTTGCTGTTTCCTTTATTGCTTGTATCCTTGGTCTATTGCTACTTTGGGATGGCAAGCAGCAGAAACATGATTTGGAAGAAACAGAGCAGATTCTGTTTAGAATGAGCTTTACTTACTGGCTAGTTTATTGTGTTGCTTTTGGCTTGGACAAAATACTTTTACCAAGCTGGGAACCAATAGTAATGTCTTTAAAAATAACTACAGCTCTGTCATATTTTTTAACATTTTCTTGTATCCTTAGTTTACCACTCCACAGATTTGCAGTACATCAGGTAGAAGAATAGTTGAGAGTCAACAGTGCATAGTCTGATGGACTATGGACTATTGAAGTGATTAACTTTTCATCGCGATCGCGATCGCTTCTAAGAGGCTATCTTGATCTAAAGTCGTTAAGATAAATACCTCCTGCACTGTCTTTCCTTGCCGGGCGATAACTTTATAACCACCTCGAATCGGTACAGACACACGCAGTTGCATTTTGGGAGCATGACCTCTAACTCGCCCAATCACGCCTGGTGTCACAGTTTGAATGCCATGCTGCTGACACAGACGTTCTAATATGGGAATGAGTCCACTAATGTGGGTTGAGTGATTCCAGACTAGTCTACCATCATTGGGTTTGCCCATGATTAAGCTGCCTCTAGAGGAGCCATTGTCAAACCCGCACGCCGTAGTTGCTGGTGATATAGTTCTGCTGGTTCTTGGGGGCCTACCCAGACGATCGCTTGACCCTCAAAATGTATTTGGTTGGTCAGATCCCAAGCATTGTCGCTGGTCATCCCTGGAATGTATTTCATCAAACACTCAGCGACGTGCTGAAATGTGTTAAAGTCATCGTTTAAAACGATAACTTTATAATTTGGATATAGCTTGCGGGTAACTTGATTAGACCGTTCAGGAGCTATAGTTGGTGATGTTGAGAGTCTGGTCACCATAAAACAGTTAATCAACAGGATTTTATAACACTACACTACAAATAACTAGTTTAGTTCATACTTCAGAGTCAAGAGTTGGACTTGGGATTTTCGCAATTCGATAAATTTTTGGGGTGAAAGGCCTAATTGCCTTAGCCATTGAAGTTTATATTCAAGTTCTTCGCTTCCCTCCACAGAATGCACCCGGAAATTTCCCCGTTTACCACCTCCAGAATGACAAATATCTACCACCACAGTCACGTTATCTGTCTTTAACGCAGACATAAGCAAAAATATTTGGTTTTTTGGAATCAGACAAGGGAACCACAAGAATTTCTCCTACTACTGACCTAATCAGATTCACCAATTAAAGTAAAAACTAGTTTATGTAGCTGATTTTTAGATTTTTTATGTGGATTTTACTTAGTAATGAGCTACATAGAGTTTACAGGCTGAGTATACATTCTTGTTAAAAAAGACTCAAGTATATTTTCATCAATCCAAAAAAGCGATCGCACTAATTAGGTTGAGATTAATTATAAAAACGTACTTTTTGTGTTGACTTTGGCAGCAATCATGACAAACCAAGCTAAGTTGCTCGGATTGATAAAATTTTACAAACTTTAATTAGTATCTAGTTGTATTTACTACCAGTCATCCAAAATATTTATTGAATTAGCTCATCAATAAGTGTTTTTCTATACTTAACTATACGCAATTATGCATAAAATTTATAGTGAAATTATCAAAATTTTATATTTATTTAATTGTACTTATACTTTAATACAAGGTTAAGAAATCTCTAAAAGAAGGACATTAATTCATTAATTTTTTGTTGCAGTCAGTGTTGTCCATGATGAAGATGAATGGCTTGGAATTAGGAGATTTTTTTTATTCAAAGATTAATTAACAACTAGGATTTCAAAATGATTGGACATTCAAACATCAACAATAATGAAGACTCAGCAGGAATTGAGCCAGCCAATCCTCTAGAAAATGCGATCGCAAAGTTGCGATCACAGCAGGTGGAATTATATCTTTCTGCGAAAGGAACAGTTCAATTTCTGGTTAAGGTAGTAATTTTTTTGGCCATAGCCAGTGTTTTGGTAAATCTGTATTATTTTTATCTGCCTAATTTCCCCTTAAGGAATCTGTTAAAAAACTTATTTGACCTCGACAGCGAAACCAATATACCCTCAGTTTACGCAGCAGGCGCAATCTTATTTTGTTCGATTCTGATGGCTATCATTGCCCAAGCTCAGAAATTAGCTGGAAACTCAAATTTCCGATCGTGGTTAGGGTTCTCGTTGGTTTTTGCTTATTTATCAATGGACGAATTCATGAGTCTACATGAAAATGTAGTCGTTCCAATGCGTAAAGCTTTTCATACTGGAGGCTTGCTTTACTTTCCTTGGGTGATTTTGGGCAGTATCTTCTTAGTTATATTTTTGATAGTGTTTGGTAAATTTATTGCTTCTCTTCCTGCAAAGACACGACGCTTATTTTTCATTGCTGGAATTATCTACGTAGTAGGTGCACTTGGTTTTGAAATGCTAGGTGGATTGTATGCAAGCCATTATGGTGAAACTAATATCATCTATGTTTTGATGACAACTATAGAAGAGGTATTAGAAATGCTAGGAATCATTGCCTTTATTTATGCACTGCTAACTTATATGAGTGCTCATATGAAAGGGGTAGATGTAGGAATTCACATTATTGATTCAAAGAAGCAACACTTAAGCTCTTAAGGATATTAATTTAACGGCAACGTTACCTCAAGCTATTTTCAAATACGCAAATAAAGACGTAAGGGCACAAAATATTTTGCCCTTACGTCTTTATTTTGCGTCAGTTCTACCATTTCAGATTTTGGAGGCTAGATTATAAAAAATTTTTTGGTAATTGTATTGAGCAAGCCAGCTATCTTAATAATTTTTTAAATTGCCTGAAAATAGCTATAAATACTCTAGACTGAAACAACTAAGCTGAGTTAGCTTACCGCGTAGTCAGAACGTCAAAACTCAAGCTTAAAACCCCTTGTAGTCAAAATAACCCAAATAATTGCAGACAAAATCAGCTTCCAGCAGAATTTTCTCCCACTAAAGTTTTTCTCATGATTTTTGCAATAAAATTTAGTAGTTTTCCGCAATTGTCACCAGGACGATCGTGTATATCATTGTTTAATCTTTAACTAGACTGCGACATAGCCTGTATAGTATTTTTTCCTATGGCTCCCAAACTTAAGAACATTCAATTTCCACTTTGGCATTATCTCAACCAGCCCTTGTTTAGTAGTCAAACTAAATTAATATGGAATCCTCGTACTTTTGCTTCTATATGGCGAATTCAACTTTTAGAACGGTGCTGGCATAGAGAATGTGATGCCAAGGGGCCTCAACAGCATTAAATGTTTATTATTAAGGGTGCAAATTAAGCCTCGTCTAAAGTACGAGGCTTTTTACCGTCTAGCAAAGCACTGACTGTCATATCTCCCATAACGTTGAGCGCAGTACGGCAGCGATCCAAAAACCAATCTACAGTTACCAACAAAGCAATATACTGCGTTGGCAAGCCAACGGAAGTAAATACCAAGGTCATCGTTACCAATCCCGCATTCGGAATACCAGCTGCGCCTACGGATGCAAAAATAGAGGTAAGGATGACGATTAGCTGCTGTCCTAAACTTAGATGTTGCCCTAGTACTTGGGAGATATACAGTGCAGACATTGCCTCATACAGGGCAGTACCATCATTATTAAAGTTTGCGCCGACTAATGCCCCTAAAGAAGCCGAAGATTCCCTTAAACCAATTTTTGTTTGCAAAACCTCAAAGGTAATCGGCATTGTCACGGTTGAGGAAGAAGTCGAAAAAGCTGTAATAAAAGCATCCGAACCACCAGTTAGGAACCTTAATGGGCTTACCCAAGAACCTATTTTTACCCTAGTGAGATAGTAACAAGCTTGTAACGCCAGAGCGACCAGTACCGCCACGATAAACGCCGCCAAAGATTGGAAAGGAGCAAAACCTTTTTCAGCCACAGTTTTAGCGACAATTCCAAAGACAGCTAAAGGAACTAAGGCAATTACCCAGTTGAGGATGCGAATTACCGCCTCAAATAAAATCCCAATCACATCTTCTATTGGCTGGTATGCTGTTTTGCCTTGAGCAATTTGTTCTGATTTTAATGCCCGCAGCACAATCCCAAAGGAAAGGGCAATAACGATCAGTTGGATAACATTATTATCGACTAATGGCTTGAGGATGGCATCTGGTACAGCATCTTTGAATAAACCCCAAGGGTCAAGACTTTGAGCAGGTATATCCGTAGCTGTTGGGGTCACTGCTAAATTTCCCCAACTACCTGGATGCAAGACGTTGGCTACAACCAAACCGATGAGAATTGCGGCGGTAGTGTTTGTTAATAGTAGTACTGCTAGCCGCCTACCAGCTGTACCAGGGATATTGGTAGTCATGAAGGTATGCAGCACTGCTACCAAAATTAGCGGCGTAGCTAGGGCACGGAGAGCCTTTAGCACTAATTCCGCGGGAATGGCTAAGTTGGTGATAAATGTGGCATTGTCTGGGCTAGGATTTCCTGCACCGAGGGCGATTCCTAAGCTGACAGCAAGCACTAAGGCGATAACAATTTGTAATGTCAGAGGAATACGCAGCCACCAAGGACGGCTTTTGGCTTCAAGCGAAGTAATGCTCTCTGGTTCACTCATTGTTATATGTTGGGTAACTGAACTGCTGTAACTATTTAAACATCACTTGCGGAAGTGAAATTTCCACAAACGCGTTAATCTAAGATCCCGTTGCTTTCTTTGCAGAATCCTGCTCAAAAGGGTATGTCACTAGTATGCCCCAAGAGCTATCGTTGGCTTGTGGTTGGAGATCGATATGTCTTTTGTCCCTTTGCATATTCACAGTGATTACAGCTTGCTCGATGGAGCTAGTCAGCTACCAGAGTTGGTGGATCGAGCGATCGCTCTGGGGATGAAAGCGATCGCCCTCACCGATCACGGTGTCATGTACGGTGCGGTGGAACTGATCAAAATCTGCCGGAGTAAGAACATTAAGCCAATTCTTGGCAACGAAATGTATATCATTAATGGTGATATCGAAAAGCAAGAACGCCGTCCCCGTTATCATCAAGTTGTTTTAGCTAAAAATACTAAAGGCTACAAAAATTTAGTCAAATTAACTACTATTTCTCACCTCAAAGGTGTACAGGGAAAAGGTATTTTTTCCCGTCCTTGCATCAACAAAGAATTATTAAAAGAATATCATGAAGGATTGATTGTCACCAGTGCTTGTTTAGGTGGAGAAATTCCGCAAGCAATTCTTAGCAATAGACCAGATGCAGCCCGTAAAGTTGCTAAATGGTATAAAGATGTATTTGGTGATGACTATTATTTAGAAATTCAAGATCACGGTTCCCAAGAAGACAGAATTGTTAACGTAGAAATTATTAAAATTGCTCGGGAACTAGATATTAAAGTTGTTGCTACTAATGACTCTCATTTTATTTCCTGTTATGACGTAGAAGCACATGATGCTTTGCTGTGTATTCAAACAGGCAAGCTAATTATTGAAGAAAACCGAATGCGTTATAGCGGCACAGAATATCTCAAATCTGCCGAAGAAATGAAGCTGCTATTTCGCGATCATTTGCCTGATGATGTTATTGCGTCAGCTGTGGCTACCACTGAAGAAGTTGCCGATAAAGTCGAGCCTTACCAGATTATGGGTGAGCCGCAAATTCCTACGCCTCCCATTCCCTCTGGTCATACTGCTGATACTTACGCCGAAGAAGTTGCATGGAACGGACTTTTAGAAAGGTTAAATCGCAAATCCCGCCACGAAGTCGATTCAACCTATAAAGAAAGGTTGGAATACGAACTAAAAATGATTCAACAAATGGGGTTTTCCAAATACTTTTTAGTCGTATGGGATTATATCAAATTTGCTAGAGATAATAATATTCCTGTGGGGCCTGGTCGGGGTTCGGCGGCTGGTTCATTAGTTGCTTATGCCATGCGCATTACCAACATCGACCCTGTACATCATGGTCTACTATTTGAGCGCTTTTTAAACCCAGAACGGAAATCCATGCCTGATATTGATACGGATTTCTGCATTGAACAAAGAGATAAGGTTATTGAATATGTAACTGAGAAATATGGTGCTGATAAAGTTGCCCAAATTATTACCTTTAACCGCCTAACTTCTAAAGCTGTATTAAAAGATGTCGCCAGAGTATTAAATATTCCTTACGGGGAAGCCGACAAAATGGCGAAATTAATTCCTGTAGTGCGGGGGAAACCAACTAAACTCAAGGTGATGGTTTCCGATGACACCCCAGCACCAGAGTTTAAGGAAAAGTATGATAATGAGCCTCATGTTCGCCATTGGCTTGATATGGCGATGCGAATTGAAGGAACTAACAAAACTTTTGGGGTTCATGCAGCAGGCGTGGTAATTTCTGCCGATCCCCTTGATGAAATTGTGCCGCTACAGAGAAATAATGACGGTTCCGTGATTACTCAGTATTTCATGGAAGACTTAGAATCAATGGGATTGTTAAAGATGGACTTTCTCGGTCTGCGGAACTTGACCTTGATTCAAAAGACGTTGGATCTGATTGAAGAAACTAACGGATATCGTGTTGATCCTGATGAAATCACACATCAAGAAAGAAAAGCGCAGAAGATATTAGCTAAAGGTGAACATAGCACTTTACCAAAAGATGTACAAAAAACTTATGCACTATTAGAAGCGGGTGAACTAGAAGGAATATTTCAATTAGAATCTTCTGGAATGAAGCAGATAGTGCGAGATTTGAAGCCATCTAATATAGAAGACATCTCATCAATTTTGGCACTTTATCGACCGGGACCATTAGATGCAGGACTAATTCCTAAGTTTATTAACCGCAAACATGGTCGAGAAAATATTGACTACGAAACTTCAATTTTAGAACCGATATTAAATGAAACCTATGGAATTATGGTCTATCAAGAGCAAATTATGAAAATTGCTCAGGATATGGCTGGATATTCGCTAGGACAAGCCGACTTGCTGCGTCGTGCGATGGGTAAAAAGAAAGTTTCGGAAATGCAGAAGCAGCAGGAAAAGTTTATTGATGGTGCGACTAAAAACGGCGTGAAAAAGCAAGTAGCTGAAAAGTTATTTGACGATATGTTGAAATTCGCCGAATATTGCCTAAGCTACGATACAGAAGTTTTGACAGTAGAATATGGGTTAATTGCGATTGGTGAAATTGTTGAAAAACGGTTGGAATGCAGCGTTTACAGCGTTGATGAACATGGCAATGTTTATACCCAACCTGTAGCGCAGTGGCATAATCGCGGTCAACAAGAAGTTTTTGAGTATTGTTTAGAAGATGGTTCGATAATTCGGGCGACAAAAGACCATAAGTTTATGACTACTGATGGACAAATGTTACCGATTGATGAAATCTTTGAACGAGGGTTAGATTTGCTACAGGTTCCACGATTACCAAGATAAGAACCCATAGCGATAGTTAATATTGGATGCTCAAAATAAGAAAATTCAGTCCTTAGTTTCTTACTTTAGTTGCTACAGCCGAGACTCATCAACAGTTTTGAGAGCCAGTGCTGTGCATCTCTATTGCTCGGTCGCGGCGTAAATAAATATTGAGCTAATGACTTGAATTACCGTTGAGCAAACGCTCAAACTCTACTTTGACGATTTGGTAACACTCGCAGCTAGTAGCTTCTAAACTATCGCGGTCAACGATAGTCATTTGCCCGCGAACATACTCGATTAACCCTGCCCTTTGAAGAATAGAGGCAGTAAGACTAACACTGGAGCGGTTCACACCTAGCATTTGAGCAAGAAATTCTTGAGTAAGTGGAAAAGAGTCTCTTTCTACTCGGTCAGCGGTCATCAACAGCCAACGGCAAAATCGCTCTTCTATTGAATGCAGGCGGTTGCAAGCAGCAGACTGGGCGATTTGGTTAAACAGTGCTTGCGTATAGCGTTGCAGTAGGTCGTGCAAGGGACTACTTGGGGTGACATGAGCTTTAAACGCATCTGCACTCATTCTCCACGCATCACCAGGAACTTGTGAAAAAGCCTGGCCCGGAATACTATTAGCTCCCAGTAATATCGGCAGACCTACCATTCCTTCGTTACCGACCGTAGCCACTTCCACTGCCGAACCGTCCGCCATAATGGTGAGCAAAGAGATTACACCATGCTTGGGGAAATAGACGTACTCAATTGGCTGGTTATATAAGTAGACGTCTTGCTTGAACTCCAGAGGTACGAGTTCCATATAAGCAACGATACGAGAGTATTCTTCAGGGGATAGAGCAGCTAAAAGTCGATTTTCCACAAAGTGCAGGGTGATTGAAACCCAAAGAGCAAAAGTTTGTTTGAGCCAGCCCTATCTCCATTAAGTTAAACGGCAGCAGTTAACAACCTCTCTCCAAAGATTTATTCTATGCAAATAGTTTATGTTAGATAGCTAACATATAAAATTAGTATATGTTGGATAGCTAACATAACAGTTTTACTGGCTATACAGCTTTAATATTCGTTGGATTATAGTTTGCTGAACGGTAAGCATTAGTAATGGTCAAAAACATTGCCGATACACAACCACATCGCATCCTGTCACACTTTCCTAATATTGCCTATAACATAGTGGCAATAGGAGCTTCTGCGGGTGGGCAAGAGCCACTTATCCAAATATTGTCAGCTTTACCAGCAGATTTCCCGGCGGCGATTGTTGTAGTGCAGCACATGAATCCTGCCTATAATAGTCATTTGGCAGAGATTTTAAGCCGTTACACAGCGTTGCAAGTTGAGCCAGCTAAATCTGGAAGTGTATTACGTCCAGGGACGGTTTACACTTATGTTCCAAACCGACATCTAGCGATCGATGCTAATGGTAGGCTGTGTTTGTTAGAGCAGCCAAAGATGAACTTTGTTCGTCCCTCAGTGGACAAACTATTCATGTCGGTAGGCGTTAATTATGGATTGCGGGCGATCTCTGTTGTATTGAGTGGCTTGGGTAGAGATGGTGCTTTAGGAACCAGAGCAATCAAAAAGTATGGCGGTATAACTATTGCTCAAGATGAAACAACTTCAGAGTACTTCTGTATGCCCAAGGCAGCTATTGATACACAGAAAGTAGACTTCGTTCTGGCTACGAAGGCGATCGCTAACAAATTGATGAGTCTAGTAATGGCAGAATTAGCAGCGTAAAGAGTAATTTATCTTTTTCCCGATGTTGGGGCGATCGCTTGTCCAGGGAAATATTATGGTTGGCTAAACCATTACCAAGCAATAGAGATGCTCGGTATTGGTTTAATACTTTTGCCCCCAGCTTGCGAGGTAATGCCTCGCAAGGAAGTTGCTCATCACTGGCTGCTGAAATTCTTATAAATCAAAGATTTTTAACAAAGTAATCAAATTTTTCTTAATTGATTTTCTTGTGCGATTCGATGTCGCACGTTGTAGAGTGAGTCCCTCAGAAAGACTCCTGGCAAGTGTCCAATGCCAGTACCCGCCCGAAGGGGCAACAGGAGTAATCCGGTTGTCTCACAGCTAGAGAGAGGGTCAAGTGTGCCAAAACCTGTCAGCCGACATGATGGGAGAGGTGTTAGGGTAAAGCCAACATGGTTAACGCAAGTGAACCCTTGATGAGGCATCGTGAAGTAAGACTGCTGGAAACGGCTTTTACGGCAGTACGGGGTAATGAATTTCGTTCCAAGAAAGACGGAATTAGGACACCACAAACCCCCGGTGTATAGAGGGAACCTAAATTGGCTGGATCTCACGCGTGTGGAACGAAGTAACCCCAATGGGGTCTAGAAACGCCCAAAAGGTGTGGACAGTAAGGAAGGAGTAATCCAACCGAAAACCCCAGTGGGTGAGGGATGCCATAAAAAGCGAATGCTACTAACCGAAAGGCAACGGGAATAAATAACCGAGTAGATAGGGCAACTGTCCAACCTGAAAGGGTGCTGACGTATGGCGGGTGAGTCTCTTGAAAAACCTAGTGAAGAAACCGGGCTCAAAAGGAAAAGTTAGATGCAATCTTTTGAGATTGTGAACGTAACTCAGAGAACTACTGAATGGAATTGCGTCAATTGGCGCAAAGCCAACAAAGTAGTTAGGAGACTGAGACAACGGATTTTCAAGGCAACCAAAGAAGGTAAATTGAAGTTGGTTCGTAATCTACAAAGACTACTAATGCGTAGCTATTCCAACATACTGTTATCAGTAAGGAAAGTAACGCAAATCAACACTGGCAAGAACACGCCTGGAGTGGATAAACTCTTGGTACAAACACCAACAGCCAGAGGAATGCTTGTAGATATGTTGACACAATGTATTCCTTGGAAACCACTCCCAGTAAAACGGGTATATATCCCCAAGCCAAATAAAAAACAGCGACCATTAGGAATACCTAGCATAATCGACCGCTGCCTACAGGCGATTGTTAAAAACGCATTGGAACCTTATTGGGAAGCCCTTTTTGAACGCAGCAGCTATGGTTTCCGACCCGGCAGGTGCGCCCATGATGCCATCAAGAAAATATACACGTTGGCACATTCCAGAACTTGGAAAAAATGGGTAGTGGATGCCGATATCAAAAGCTGTTTTGATGAAATTGCTCATATACCACTCATGAACGCCATAGGCAATTTTCCAGCGCGAAAATTGATACACAAATGGCTCAAAGCAGGGTATATGGACAAAGGGACTTTTTACGAAACCGATGCTGGAGTACCGCAAGGTGGAATAATCAGCCCCGTTTTGGCTAACATCGCTTTGCATGGAATTGAGCAAGCGTTAGGTGTAACTTATCACAACAACAAGCTGACAAGCCCAATTGCTGTGGTAAGATACGCCGACGATTTTGTAGTGTTTTGTGAGACCAAAGAATCTGCACTAAATTCAGTTTCTATCCTGAATAAATGGATGAAGGATAGAGGGCTTACCCTCTCACCAGAAAAGACCAAAATAGTCCATATTAGTGAAGGATTTGATTTCCTTGGCTTTTCAATTAGACAATACAAAGACACCAACACCAAAAGTGGTTGGAAACTGCTTATTAAACCGAGCAAAGAATCCATACAGAAATTACGGGATAAGCTCAGACGTATATGGTTAGAAAATAAAACCCTAAATGTCGATGCTTTAATAGCCAAGCTCAACCCAATTGTTCGAGGTTCAGCTAACTATTTCCGTATCGGTGTAGCCTCAGAAATTTTCAATAGTTTAGATTATTGGATGTATAAGAGGGCAAGAAGATACACCAAGCGAATGCACCCGAATAAATCTGATAAATGGCGCAAAAATCGCTATTGGGGAAAACTAAATTTAGACAGGAATGACAACTTCGTGTTTGGAAACAAACTCTCTGGGTTTCACTTGTTGAAATTTAGTTGGTTTAAGATTACTAGGCATTGTCTTGTGAAAGGCACATCATCACCTGATGATCCAACACTCAAAGAATATTGGTTAAGCAGAGAAAAGGATAAATCCAAAAACTTGACCAAGAGCCTTGAGAAACTTGCCCTTAAACAAGATAATCGATGCCCATTATGTGGTGATTCTCTGTTTAATGGAGAAACCCTACATCGGCATCATAAAATCCCTCGCCATCAGGGTGGTCAAGATACTTACGCCAATCTTCAATTAGTACATTATTATTGCCATCAACAAATTCATTCTTCTCAAAAGAAAAGCATTCTCAAAGAAGAATTACCACTTTGGTAGCTTTATGGCTTGCTTGAGCCGTGTGCATTTATAAGACGCAAGCACGGTTCTTAGGGGGGAAAGGGATAGTAATATCCCTGCCCTACCCGACACTTGCACCCAATTTTAGAGAATTGGTATGAAGTCTTGACTACGAAAGTTTTATGTCATTTTGCGGAATCTCAAGTGACTGAGGAGTATAAACAAAAGCAAGTAGTTAAATATACACTTGCTGGAGTGCTATGCGCGATCGCCTAAAATATCTCACCTTTTTGGCTGTCATACTTCCCCTGTTCTCCTTGTCTTCCTTTCCCCTGGCCACACTTCCTCCCTTAACAGCACAAGCGCAAACGCCTCAAGACCGCAAATCTGAGGCTGAACGACTTTATAACTTAGGTCTGCAACAATTCGATCAAGGACAGTATCCTGAAGCTTTAAAGTCCTACGAACAAGCTTTAGCAATTATTAGAGAAATCAAATATCGTCAAGGTGAAGCAGTAATTTTGAATGAAGTTAGTGCTGTTTACCGCAAATTAGGGCAATATCCCAAAGCTATAGAAATTTTGGAACAAGCTTTAGTCATTGTCAAACAAACAGGCGATCGCGCTGGAGAAGGCGGAATTATTAACAATATTGGCTTGGTTTACCGTTATTTAGGGCAGTATACCAAAGCCTTAGATTACTTTCAGCGAGCTCTAGCCATTACCAAAGAAGCTGACAACAAAGCACAGCCAGCATCAATACTCAGCAATATTGGCTCAGTCTATAACAGACGAGGACAGTATGCTAAAGCATTAGAGTACTTTCAGCAAGCTTTAGCCATTCATCAAGCAGTCGGTAATAAACCCGAGCAAGCAACAGTTTTCAACGATATTGGGTCAGTTTATCAAAGCTTGGGAGACTTTACCAAAGCATTAGAATTTTATCAGCAAGCTTACGCCATTCACAAAGAATTTGGTCATAAAGCTGAGGAAGGAATCACCCTCAACAATATTGGCTCAATTTACCAAGACTTGGCACAATATCCTAAAGCTTTAGAATTCTATCAGCAAGCTTTAGCTATTAGTAAACAAATTGGTGATACAGCACAGCAAGGAACAACTCTTAATAATATCGGATTAGTTTATGACAGTTTGGCAGAGTATGCCAAAGCATTAGAGTTTTATCAGCAAGCATTAGCGATTGATAAACAAATCGGTAAAAAAGCTGGAGAAGGAGTAGTTCTTAACAATATTGGTGCTGTTTACCGCAACTTAGGACAATATGCTAAATCATTGGATTTCCTTCAGCAAGCTTTAGTGATTCGCAAGCAAATTGGTGACAAAGCTGGGGAAGGCGGAAATATTGGCAATATTGGGGAAATTTACCGCAACTTAGGACAGCATCCCCAAGCACTGCAATACTACCAGCAAGCTTTAGCGATTCAAAAGCAAATTGGTGATAAGGCGGGTGAAGGAACAACTCGCAATAATATTGGGGAAGCTTACCGCGAATTAAAAGAGTATGAAAAAGCCTTAGAGTATCTTCAGCCAGCTTTAGTATTGCGCAAACAAATTGGTGACAAGGCAGGAGAAGCACAGACTCTCAACAATATTGGAGAACTTTACCGCAATTTAGAAAAGTACGATCGCGCCTTGGATTATTTTCAACAATCTTTAGCGATCAACAAACAAATTGGCGACAAAGCTGCGGAAGCAGGAAATGTCAACAATATTGGAGAAGTTTACCGTAACTTAGGACAGGATGCCAAAGCCTTAGAATATTTTCAGCAAGCTTTAGCCATTGTTAGAAAAATTGGTGACAAGGTAGGAGAAGGGAAAACTCTCAATAATATTGGGTTAATTTATAATCATCAAGGTAAATATCCTGAAGCTGAAAAAACTCTGTTTACTGCTGTTGAAATTTGGGAATCTTTACGACCTGGATTAACTGATGCTCAGAAAATATCATTGTTTGAAAACCAGACAATTACTTATCGTTCTCTACAACAAAGTTTAATTGCTCAGAATAAAATTAATTCTGCACTAGAAGTAGCCGATCGCGCTAGAGCCAGAGCCTTTGTTGAGTTATTAGCCTCGAAGCAATTAGAGAAACCAAATGCTCAATTAAATATCAAACCCTTAAAACTCCAAGAAATTCAAAATATTGCCAAACTAGAAAATTCTACGCTTGTGCAATACTCAACGTTAGAGGACAAATTACTTTACATTTGGGTAGTCAAGCCTACAGGAGAAATTTCTTTTGAGCAAGTTAAGCTGGAGAAATTTCTAAAATCTTCGCTACAAAACCTTGTGATTAACAGCCGCAGAGGTATAGGTGCAAGGGGTAGAAGTGACTCTGCTGAATCTACATCTGGCGATAACCAAAATACAGGTAATCAAAAATCACAATTAAATAAACTCTATGAAATACTAGTTAAACCGATCGCTCAATATCTTCCTAAAGATCCTAACGCTCGTGTTATCTTCATTCCTCAAGAATCCTTGTTTCTCATACCGTTCCCTGCATTACAAGATGAGCAAGGCAAATATTTAATCGATAAACATACTATCTTGACTGCACCAGCAATTCAAGTTTTGGATCTCACCCGCAAACAGAGACAAAACCTTAACCAGTCTGCAAAAGATGTGTTGATAGTCGGTAATCCTACCATGCCGAAGCTTCCCATTGACAATGAACAGTTACCATCTCTACCAGGTGCGGAAGAAGAAGCAATTAAGATTGCAGATTTATTTAAAACACCAGCAATTACAGGTAACAAAGCCACCGAGACAGCGATGGTAGAGAAGATGAAGCAAGCCAACATTGTTCACTTTGCTACTCACGGCTTACTTGATGATTTTAAAGGATTGGGTGTACCTGGTGCGATCGCACTGGCTCCTGGTGGTAAAGATGATGGTTTGCTGACATCTGGTGAAATTCTTGACATGAAACTCAAGGCGCAACTTGTTGTGCTCAGTGCTTGTAACACTGGAGGTGGTAATATTACAGGCGATGGTGTGATTGGCTTATCACGCTCTTTAATTACCGCCGGAGTCAAGAGTGTGATTGTTTCGCTTTGGTCTGTACCCGACAATTCCACAGCATTGTTGATGACTGAGTTTTATCGCCATCTCCAACATAATTCTGATAAAGCGGCGGCGCTACGACAAGCAATGCTGACTACGAGACAACAGTATAGTAATCCTGTTGACTGGGCTGCATTTACGCTCATAGGTGAAGCAGAGTAAACAATACCAAATATCACAGAAAAAAACTCATGAAACGCATCACTAAATTAGCAACTTTTGCTGTTGTCGGCTTTTTTATATCTATACAAATCGTATCTGCTCAACCGAATACCAAGCCACCAGCCGATCCGCGCATCAAAGATACACTTGATAAACTTGGCGCTAAATATCAAATAATTTCTGATGGAGATTTTAAATTATTAGTAGAAACCGAAAATAAAAGAAGCCAAGTAGTATTTATTGAATCTAAAACTGAGAAACTGGGCAACTTAGAAATTCGCTATATTTCATCTCCAGGTTATGTATCGAAGGGCCCATTTTCAACAGAGATTGCCAACAAGCTATTACAAAATAGTGGTTTAAATAAAATAGCTGCCTGGCAATTGTTTACAAAAGATCAGACGCATATGGCTGTATTTACCGCCAAGATAGCTGTAAATAGCGATCCTGAAACTATTAAAAATACTATGTTAGCTGTGGGATATGGTGCAGATGCTATCGAAAAAGAATTAACAGGTAAGGATGAATTGTAACCGTCCAGAGACAATTGAATGAAGTTAAAAAAATTAACCATGTAGCGAGATTAGGGGCAGATCGAGTGGCAGGGTAAGCTCATCTAATTGAGTATAGAGTGAACTTGACAAATTAAGTAAAATAAGCATAAACAAAGGTGTCAAAAATGCACTTGACTGAAGAACAAGATCAATGAGAAGACTTCAATGCTGTTGTCCGAAAATCTTCAGGAGTCAAGTTGATGTCACAGGGCTTTGAAACAAAATCTGCGGATAGACTTCAAAATGCACGTGAAGAGCGAAAGTTGAAAGAAATAGAAGATATCGGCAGTATTCAACAGAGTCTAGTCGAGCATTTTGGGGATATCAAAGACCCAAGAGTAGAACGAACCAAAAAACATCAACTCAAAGACATCTTAGTAATTGCAATTTTGGCAATCATTGCAGGAGCGCAGGGGTGGGAAGACATCGAGAATTACGGCATCAGTAAGCAACAGTGGTTAGAAGAGTTTTTAGTATTACCAAACGGTATTCCATCGGATGACACCTTTCGTCGGGTATTTGAATTCATCGACCCAGAAGCATTAAATCGATGTTTTCTGCAATGGGTGGAAACTTTAGTGGGTTCGATGGGAGGAGAGATTATCCCCATAGATGGAAAAACCATCAGAGGTTCTTATGACCGAAATCAGGGTCAAAGCGCACTCCACCTCATAAGTGCCTGGGCAAGTGAACAACGTTTGGTGTTGGCACAGGTGAAAGTAGAAGATAAATCCAATGAAATTACGGCGATTCCAGCATTATTAGAGTTACTAGATATTACTGGCGCTATCATCACCATTGACGCGATGGGAACACAAACCGAAATCGCCAAACAGATTATCGATAAGAAAGCTCATTATGTCCTGGCACTCAAGGCTAATCATCCCACTCTCTATTCTCAAATCCAGCAATGGTTTGAAACACACAAAGCTAATAATTTCCGAGGCGTTGATGTCAGCTATGACAAACGAATTGAGAAAGCTCATCATCGCACAGAAATTCGTGAAGTTTGGACTGTACCCGTTGCAGCGATTGGTCAGCTTTATCAACCCAAGGTCTGGGCAGGATTACAAAGCTTGGTCATGGTTGTTCGTGTGCGTCATCTTTGGAACAAAACTACCCGCGAAGTTCAGTTTTATTTGACTTCTTTACACAGCGATGCTCAACTTATTGGTCGAGCTATCCGCAAACATTGGGGTATTGAAAACGAAGCTCATTGGACTCTCGACTGTACCTTTGCTGAAGATGCTTGTCGCATTCGTTCTTTCCACAGTCCGAGGAATTTTGCTCTTTTAAGACGCTTTGCTCTTAATGCTCTCAACTGTGAAAAAACTTACAAACGTAGTCTGCGTCAAAAAATGAAACACACCGCTATGGATAATAATTATATGATTCAGGTTCTGGGTTGTTTTCTCATTGGCAATACTTTAGATTCTTTTAATTCCTTATGTCAAGGCTGATTGAGATGCTCTTACCCTGAGATCGAGTGGGGTAGCTGTCGCAAACATTTTTTGAATCGGTAAAATTGAAGCATTGATGCGATCGCACTCTTGAGAAGATGCAATGTCTGCGGCGGGCTACGCCTACGCAAAGCAATGGGCATCATTCACCATGAATGATGTCGACTTGTTGCTCGTTACGCCGTCTGTGTAGAAGCCGCTTTTGAGTCTGCGGTCGATTTTAACCGAGTAATAGTGGCTTTACGAATGCGCTCGCTTTTGCGTACCCCGCCTGTCATCTCGTATTCTCGGCTGTCTTTGCCATACTTCAACACCACACCACTGACCAAGCGTTCTGAAGTTTCGCGAATGGTTTTTTCAAGAATTTGTATTTCTGCCTTTGCCGAGTCAAGGGCGGTTAACATCATATTATACTGGTCGATCTGGTCGCGGAGTTGCCCAGTTAACTGGGTTAAATGGTTTAAACTGATGGAATCACCAAAGTCGAGGCTGGAATCAATCAATTTAAATCCGATTACTCTCTGTTCGGTTTTTTCTAGCACAGAAGATGTTCTTTTTTTGCGTGGCATTAATGCACACCTTTTACTAAACTTATCTTTCTAGGGTGTCTCAATGGGACAATTTAATTGTTCAGTAAAACTTGCAAAAAAAGGTGTTTTTTTATAAGACTTGGATTGCTAGCTCAGTAATTACACGACGCTAGACAACAAATCGTTGAGAATCAACTTGTGTTGTGAATGAATGGATTTGTGTTGTGAACGAATAAGACTTGTGTTGTGAAGCAAAACCATCAAAATTATTTCAGGTGCTTTGGTTATCCTAGGCGAAACTGTGCCAGCAGCGATCGCCTTGAAAAATCCCCTCTTGTAAAAACGCGATGAATCGCGTCTCGTCTTGTAAATCAATCGCGTTTGCTCTTTGTGCAATCCAGGGTATGCGTAGGCGTAGCCCGTCGCAGACATCGCCCCTGGTAAAACAGATATTTTGAACAGAATCGGAATGCGATCGTTTTATGATTGCCGCGTTTACCAACAGTCAGCATTGAATCCGGTATTTATTACCTTGCGGTATTTCCGAGATGAATATTTGACATTGACTACGATAATTTTTACGTCACTCCTTTGCAATCTGCTGTAAATACAGCGAAAAGTATGAGTAGAGGTTTCGTATCTTCCTCAGGTAAGAATTTTTCAACTCAATTAATCACAGAAAAATCACATAACCAAGCATAAAAATCAAAGCCCAGTGCCCAATTTTAAAACAAATTGACACTAATAAATCTCGGTATTTACCTGCATAAATTTGTGGTTAATTTTAGTCTTATTCATTTATTTGCAAGCAGTCTAGTAGATTGTGCTTCTAAGCTATAGGTTATTCAAGTAAAAACCGCTGTATCTTTTAAATATTGGATTTTGAATTCTGTGCAGCAGTACTAGCTGCCCTAAGTGAAATATCTACCTTTGCTTAGGGAAAATCTGTTTTATAATCTGCAAAGACCTAAATAATTATTTATTTACCTGTAGCGGTTAACAGCCATCTCTATTAGAAGCTGTACCTAGGCTTTAATGCAGTCACGTTGAGGAATGCACAATGTCAAATAGCTCAGGCCTGTATATTTTACTAGTCAGCGTTCATGGGTTAATTCGGAGCCACAATTTAGAATTAGGACGAGATGCTGATACAGGCGGACAAACGAAATATGTGCTAGAACTCGCTCAAGCCTTAGCTGAAAACCCACAAGTAGAACGCGTAGACCTAGTTACCCGTTTAGTCAACGATCCAAAAGTTAGCCCTGACTATGCCAAACCTGTAGAAGTTATTTCTGACAAAGCTCAAATTATTCGCCTGAACTGCGGTCCGCGTCGCTATCTGCGCAAAGAAGTTCTGTGGCCGCATTTGGATAACTTTGCTGATGAGTTACTCAGACACCTGCGCCAAATTGGTAAATTACCTCATGTAATTCATACCCATTACGCTGATGCGGGATATGTGGGTTGTCGGGTTTCTGGTTGGTTAGGTATCCCACTTGTGCATACAGGTCACTCCCTGGGACGTGTGAAGCAACAACGATTGTTAGAACAGGGAACGAAACCGGAAGTTATTGAAAACTATTTTCATATCAATGCAAGAATCGAAGCAGAAGAAACCACACTTGCTAGTGCAGCATTAATTATTGCCAGTACCAATCAAGAAGTAACGCAGCAATACGGCATTTACGACCACTATCAACCACAACGGATGGTTGTAATTGCTCCTGGGGTAGCACTGGAACGCTTCTACCCAGTTCCCCAAAATTGGCAGGAACCGCCTATATATAAAGATTTGCAGCGATTTCTTAAAGACCCGCAAAAGCCGATGATTATGGCGATTTCCCGTCCGGCGATGCGTAAAAATGTTGGGACTTTGGTCAAAGCCTATGGCGAAGATCCACAGTTGCGTCACTTAGCGAACCTAGTCCTTGTCTTAGGAAACCGAGATGACATCACCACGATGGAATCAGGGTCGCGTCAAGTACTCACAGAAATCTTCCAGTTAATAGACCGCTACGACCTTTACGGTTACATCGCTTATCCTAAACACCACACCGCTGATGAAGTGCCAGAACTCTATCGATTGCTGGCAAAAACACAAGGAGTATTTATCAATCCAGCATTAACTGAGCCATTTGGTTTGACTTTAATCGAAGCTACAGCCTGCGGTGTGCCAATTATTGCCACATCCGATGGTGGGCCGCGAGATATATTGGCGGCTTGTGACAATGGTCTGTTAATCGATCCCCTCGATATTAAGCAGATTCAAGATGCTTTGCGAACAGCCCTGACCGATACCGAACAATGGCAACGTTGGTCTAGTAATGGTTTAAGTAGGGTACGAGAAAATTTCTCTTGGGATACCCATGTAGAACGCTACCTAGAATATGTGCGTCAACTACCACAACGGCGAGTCCAATCTATGCTCAGTCCCTTGCGCCAAGGACCAGCAAGCAACCTGACTGATTGGAACATACCCGATAAAAACCGCTTACCAACCGCAGATCGGTTCTTTGTTTGCGAAATCGATAATACCCTATTAGGTGACTCAGATGCACTGCAAAAATTAATCGAGCGACTACATAATGAAGGTCACACCACAGGAGTAGGAATTGCTACTGGACGCAATCTAGATAGTTCCTTAGAGATGTTGGAAGAATATCGGTTTCCAATGCCAGATTTGCTAATTGTCTCGACAGGTAGCGAAATCTACTACGGTCCGCAGGTAATTCCTGATATGAACTGGCAAAGACACATCAGTTATCGTTGGCAACCAGACGCAGTACGGCAAGTAATGGAGGAACTGCCAGGAGTAACGTTGCAACCTCCAGAAACCCAAGGTAAGTTCAAGATTAGCTACTTTATCGATGAAGAAAAATCCGTGGGTTTCCGGGAAATCATGCGTCATTTGCGACGGCATCGGCTCCACGTTAAAGGTATTTATAGTCACAATATGTATCTAGACTTGTTACCGATTCGGGCTTCCAAAGGAGACGCAATTCGTTATTGTGCTTTGAAGTGGGGATTACCAATTAAACGGTTTTTAGTAGCAGGTGCATCAGGTAATGACGAATCGATGCTTGCTGGTAATACGTTAGCTGTGGTTGTTGGTAACTACAGCCAAGAAATTGAAAAATTGCGTAACTATCCACAAGTTTACTTTGCTCAAGGGCAGTATGCTTGGGGCATTTTGGAAGCATTCGATCACTACGACTTTTTTGGGACTTTATCTCAAACCGATTTTGAAATGAACGGACATGTCGATCCAGAAATGCAAAAACGCAGTGAGGCAATTACAGAAGGAGTCTTATCCTTTTAAATTATTCCTCTGATTGAAGATAAATTTTGTTGTACGGCATTTTGCTGTACAACAATGAAATAGTTGAGAATTTCTAGGTCTGACCACATCGCAACTATCTTTAACAATGAGGGTTAATCTTAATTTTGATGCATTGATGCGATCGCTAAACTAAAGTCAGTATTCTATTCATTTTGCCAAGTTTTCAAATTAATCTAATATCAGTGCGTTCTTATGGAGCCTTAGGTTTGGTTACACGGTGGTGCAAACAGCGACTACCATGACTTGCGTTCAATGCTTCTTCGCTCAATTTTAAGGTTTCAGCCGTTATATGGCGGCTGGTGACAGCTTCACTACTTTCTGCCGTACTCACCCAATGTAAGTTAAAGATCTCACCAAGCATTTTAGACTTATCCAAATCCCAAGATGCCTTCTAAGCGAATCTTGTTTATCAGTAACGGCCACGGAGAGGACAACCACACCTCTCATGTTATTCAGACCCTCCGCCAATTATGTCCTTCTATTGAGATGGCAGCAATGCCGATTGTGGGTGAAGGAAAAGCTTACCGCAGCTTGGACATTCCCATTATTGGCCCTACACAAACAATGCCCTCAGGCGGATTCTTTTACATGAACCGCCTCTATTTGCTCAAAGATTTTCAATCGGGATTGGTTGGGTTAACGTGGCGACAGTTACATGCGGTGTTGCAGTATGCTCCCAACTGCGATTTGATTATGGCTACTGGGGATTTTGTCTCCCAGACGTTTGCTTACTTAACAAAGCGTCCCTTCGTTTCGTTTATCTCTTGTCTTTCTGCTCTCTATGAAGGGCGATTGCGTCTCAATCCGCTGCTGTGGCACGATCTTAATTCTTCTCGATGTCTGGCAGTTTTTACCAAGGATTCCTATACGGCTTATGATCTCCAACGGCAAGGTTTAACTAAAGCTCAGGTTGCTGGCATTCCGGCTTTAGATCGCCTTGTCCCCACTGGCAAAGACTTGCACCTGAAACCGGACGAGAGAGCGATCGCTCTTCTCCCAGGGTCACGGATGCCTGAAGCCGCGCGAAATTTTTGTTTGCAGTTGCAACTAGTGGTAGAAATCGCCAAGTTGATGCCTGAGTCAGGATTACAATTTCGTGCAGCCTTGATACCGGGTTTGATGGAGCAACTAGACGACATTGCCAAAAGTCAAGGTTGGCAGCTGACTCAAGGCATACTCACTTATTCTCCTCCAGGAAATTCTCCTGACGAATCACCGATTGTGGAAGTGAGATGTTATTCAGATGCCTTCAGTGACATCCTATGTTACTCTACTCTCGTGATTGGTATGGCAGGGTTGGCAGTGGAGCAAGCTGTAGCGATCGGGAAACCTATCATCCAGATTGCCGGAGAGGGCCCTCAATTTACCTATCAATTTGCAGAAGCGCAAACACGGCTGTTGGGCTTTTCTGCCCAAACCATCGGCACTAAGCCAGCAACCCCTGAGATTCTCAAGCAAGCAGCTAAACGAGTAGTTGAAACTTTACAAGATTCAGATTACCTCGCTAAATGCAAAGAAAATGGCCCTGAGCGATTTGGCCCACCCGGCGCATCTGAGAGAATTGCCCGCTTTCTACTAAATTCTCTAGGAGAAACTGAGTAGAAATCAAGTAGAAATTGCGCCAGAATTCAGGAGTCGGCACGGTTGGGTAACATGGTGTGATAGGCTAACGCCGTAACGCACTTCGATTCTGACTCCTAACTCCTAAATTCTGACTCCTGACTCCTGAATTCTTACTTACCTATGAAAGTCCGCTCTAGTTACTGGCAACTGTTACCTTATCTGTGGCCCCAATGGCCGCTGTTAATTCGGGGATTGGCTTGTATCTTAGGATTTGTGTTATTCACCCTAGCAATACCCTATTTAGCAGGTCAGGTCGCTTTTTTTCTTGGCCAGGGAAATGTTAACCAGATTGCTTACTGGCTCGGACTAGCCACTTTAGTATTTTTGCTGCGAGGGCTTTGTCAATACGGGCAGAATGTCTTCACGATCGCTGCCTCCCTGAATATGGTTTTTGACTTGCGTAAGCGGATTTACGCCCACCTGCATAAACTCGGATTGGATTATTTTGAAACCTCACAGACGGGAGACCTCACTTATCGGCTGACTGAAGATATCGATCGCGTAGGCGAGATTGTGGAAAAGTTATCCCATCAGTTTCTTTCCAATATCTTGCAGGTAATTGCGATTCCCATTTACATGCTCTACCTGAATTGGCAACTCACCCTTGCAGGTTTGATTTTGGCTCCCTTGATGGCTTGGTTGATTGGAGCATTTGGTCAGCGATTACTCGTACTATCTCGCCAGAGTCAAAATCAGGTTTCTAATTTGTCGGCGTTGCTAACTGAAGTATTTGCTGGGATTCGCGTCGTTCAAGCTTTTGCAGCACAAGGGTATGAAGTCAAGCGATTCAATCAGGAAGCAGAACGCAATCGTCAAGCTAAGTATCGCGCTCTACAACTCAAATCGATTCAGTTTCCCGTTGTCGGTTTTTTAGAAGCAGTTAGTATTATGCTGCTGTTTCTATTAGGAGGATGGCAGATTTCTCAGAATCAGCTGACAGCTCAAGGCTTTATCAGTTTCTTAGCTGCTGTGGCTATACTGATTCAGCCAATCGACATGTTGATTAGCAATTACAACGAGTACAAACAGACCGAAGCTTCCGTCGAACGCATCTTTGAATTGATGGCGAAGCAGCCTAGTTTAAGCGAAAAACCGAATGCGAAGGAACTGCCACGAGTTGCTGGCAAGGTAGAGTATCGTCATGTCAATTTCGCCTACGATCCTAGCCAGCCAGTTCTCAAGGATCTCTGTCTGCACGCTTCTCCTGGCAATGTCATTGCCTTAGTTGGTGCTTCTGGGGCGGGCAAATCGACTTTAATTAGCCTTTTACTTCGCTTCTATGACCCTCAAGTAGGTGAAATTCTCATTGATGATATTGATATCCGCGATGTCACAATCACCAGCTTGCGCCGTCAAATTGGCATTGTTCCCCAAGACATTACCCTGTTTTCAGGAACGATCGCCGAAAATATTGGTTATGGTCAGGAAGAATTAAATTTAACGGCAATTGAGGAAGCAGCAAAGATTGCCAACGCTCACTCGTTTATCAGCCAATTTTCCCAAGGTTACCATAGCTGGGTAGGCGAGCGTGGAGTTAACCTATCCGGCGGACAACGCCAAAGATTAGCGATCGCCAGAGCGATTGTCAACGATCCGCGAATTCTCATCCTAGATGAAGCTACTTCTGCCTTAGATTCAGAGTCAGAAGCACTGGTTCAAGAAGCGATCGAGCGAGTGATGCAAAACCGTACCGTGTTTATTATTGCCCATCGCTTGAGCAGCGTTCGTAGGGCTGACTGCATTCTCGTACTAGAACAAGGACAGGTGGTTGAAGCTGGTACTCACACCTCCCTCCTGTCTCAAGAAGGACGCTATGCCCGTTTTTATGCCCAACAGTTTTACTCTACAGATGTGGGAGGGAGTAGGGAGTAGGGTGTGTGCTAAGATACCTGCATTTTGGCACACGTTGTAAATTTAGATGACGCAGACTTACAAAACCTTTGATCCCGCTTTTGTCGCTTTCGGCAGAAAATAATCTTAAAACTTTATTTTCACGTAGTTTCGCAATTCAGGAATTTAAATAACAAAGTAGGAATGCGATCGCTAAACTAAAGCCTGTATTCCATTCATCTTGCCAATTTTTCAAATTAATCTAAATACAGCGCGTTCTTCTGAAGCCATCGCTTGGGTGGGTTGTGCATTCTCACTGCGAAACTAAAAGCGATCGCACTAATACCGTGTTAGGTTGTAGTTGTTCGCTGAGTGCGACAATATACCAGAAGTCTGCAAATTGCATAGTGGAAATTAGGAGAGAGTGTGATCGTATTTAAATTATAACAACGTCTTAAGTAGAAGCATATTGCGTATTGTTTACAGCGTGGTTTTAAACAAAGTTAGTGTAAGCCTTGTAACTTATTTAATTATTTTGCCGTAAATATTCGGATGTACAGGATTCAGTTTTTAACATTAAATCATACTCAAATTCTTAATCTAATGCGCTGTACATGAGAAACTTATTCTCCTGGAGACTTCGGCCATCTGAGGCTGATTTTTCAAAGTTATGGGAAAATGCCATTTTTGTGTTTGATACAAATTTTCTCTTGGATTTATATCGAGTATCGCGTTCTACCGTAGAGGATTTCCTAAAAATACTGGAACATCTTCAAAACAGGATTTGGCTACCTTATCAAGTAGCCGACGAGTTTTTTAGACGGCGAGAAGAAATCATTGATTCAGAGGCAGCATCTTTTCACAAAGCTTTATCAGCACTTGAGAAATGGAAGTCTGAACAACACAGCTTTAGCAGTCTTCGAGGTAATCTTAACCAAGCAGGAAGGATTGTAGCTGCTGAAGTGGCGTATTTGTTTGATGTGCAGAAAAACTATCTTAATGCAGTGGATGAGGTGGAAAAAGCTTTTCGAGAAAAGATAAATGAACTTGCCAATGCTCATTCTCCACTTGATGCAGACAAAGACAGTATTTTGGAAAGACTTTTGTCACTATTTGATTCAAAAGTAGGAGAACCTTACGATGAGCCAACTTTGCAGAGCCTGTATAAGGAAGCCGAAGATAGGTACAAAAAATTACAACCTCCTGGCTTTATGGATGCTAAAGACAAGAAGGATGAACGGAAGTATGGAGACTTGCTTCTTTGGAAACAAATATTAACTTTTGCACAAAAAGAGTCTCGACCAATTGTTTTTGTAACAGGGGAGAAAAAAGAAGACTGGTGGATAAAGAAAAATGGAGAGACAGTTGCTCCACACATAGAACTAAGACGTGAATTTCAGGAATATGTGAAACAGCCATTTTGGATGTATCGAACTCAACGTTTTCTTGAAATAGCTAAGGAGAAATTGATGCTGGAGATTGATCCACGATCAATCGAAGAAACAAATACAATTGCCGATATTGAATTGATTGATGAACAAGAATGTGAGACTTCTAGGCAAGTAATTGAAAATATAGAGATAACTGATTCTGAGCTAAAAAAAGCATTTGAACAGCGGATACCTCTTTCAACATTGCAAATGTCTAATTCGGCAATGCAACAAGTAATTGAACAGATGCGGATACCTCTTTCAACATTGCAAATGCCTAATTCGGCAATGCAACAAGTAATTGAACAGATACGGATACCTCTTTCAACATTGCAAATGTCTAATTCGACAATGCAACAAGTAATTGAACAGATGCGGATACCTCTTTCAACATTGCAAATGTCTAATTCTGCAATGCAACCAGTAATTGAACAGATGCGGATACCTAAAGAAAAAAGCGAAGAGATAAAATCTAAACCTAACAGGCGTTCACCTTGGCAGAAGCTTAGTGAAGGCGAAGGCAAGCCTGAAAATTAAAGCGAGTCGTTTTACTTGGCTGGGGGAAGATTTTTCCCCGTAACCTCGGGCAAACTACCATAACCAGCACTGAGTATCTAGCAAGAGTTTGACTGCTCATTGCCCTCAAATGCCGCCAAAATCTCTTCTGGCAAAGGGGCGTTAAATTCGTTTGGTACTACGAAACGTCCTCGATCCTGCCTTAAAGTATCGCGTCAATTTGATGAGGCGCGGAACGGAACCAACTTTACGATAAGTTTAAACAAATTCATCATTCTAGTCTGCGAATTTCGACATTAGCTGTGAGGTCAAGCTGACAAGCCAAACGAGCATGGGGATGCTTGGGAGCTAATGTTTCCAGCATTTCCTGTTCATCTAGTTGAGGCGGAGGAATGTCACCAATCACTTCAACTAAGCAAGTTCCGCAAATACCAGTGCGACAACCAAATAATACAGGTGAATTCTGAATTGTAAGATGCTCAGATAAATTTTGATGAGGTTGTAGATTGATGGGAGGATAATCAGTTCCTGGAAAAGATATCTTACAAAGGTCAGACATAATTAATTCATCAATTAACCCACAGCAACACGAACTTAAAATATTTAGCACTAAACAGCCCGCGATCGCTCAATTTTAAATTGGGGATTACCAGCAGTGTCATCAAGGAAAGCGTCTTTAGCGAGTATCAAAAATACTGTCTTTTAAATAAGAAAGATCAGGCACATAATTCGCACGTTGTCAGTAATGCGGATCTTACCAATGCCTAATCTCTTTTATTTACTGACTTTATTGTTTCATCAAACATCAACATTTATCTGTTCTATCTGTCTAGCAGCTTTATCCCAAAGCTTTGCTGAGGTTTCATCTTGCCAATGAGTTCTCAAATTTTCTGCTTTTTTGTGACATATTCGTTCTAACAGTTCTAAGATTGCTGATAATGTCAATTGATCGAGTAATCTTTCTAAAATCTCCATATATTCTTTTTGCATGACAGTTACCTTTTTAACGTCCACTGATATCTTCTGACAAAAGCTATGTAAATGACTTTTGTTTTAGCAAATATATAAATTAAGATTTGTTTCAAGTCTTATCAATATTCCACTAGCTTATACACACAGTTTAGCTTGTTTTGAATACTCTACACATTTGCTACAAATCCATGTAAATTCTCACTTTGATGCTGCTCAAAGCGTTGAAAAGCCTGTTGTTGAGTTGCCAAATATCGAGAAATTGAATTAGCTCCCATTAATGACATTTCTCGATTTCGTTGCCAAAGATAATCGAGTTTTTCCAAATATACTTTATAAGATGCCATCGCTTCCTGATGAGTTAAAAAACTACGATGTAACCCTTCGGACTCCTGGGTGAAACAACGACGCATCATTTCTTTAGCATCACTATCGCTCATATCAAAAATAGGCGATCGCAGCACACGATAAATCTTGCCATACAGTGCTGGATCATACCAAAAAATCCCGTTAATCGCCGCCGAAAAGTGAAAGTGATCTCGCTGACATCCTACCAGTCCTAAATTAGCAACTAGTCGCTCAAATGCAGTTGGTGGAGCAAGGCAAGTAACAACATCGTGAGATAGAATTGTCGAACTATTGAAGTGAAAGCTTTCATCCAGAAAGTGATAGTAAGAAATTTTGGCAGGAATCGGAGCAGTATCTGGATGGGGATGTTTTTGATAATAATTGCTGAGTTTATGCTGTACTAATTTGCCATTTAGTGTCCGCACTCCTCGGACTGTAAAATACTGACAAGCTAAAAAGGTGTTATTCGCAGAAATTAGCCCGAAGTATTGAAGTTGAATTTTTTTCCACCAAGTTTTTAGGGCGTTAGTGTCAGCATAAACCATCGTTTCGGTAAACGGGCCGCGCATGGGGTAAGTAAAGATGAGTTCCCCAAATAATGCTTGCTCAACCTGTTTAGCAATTGTGCGAAATGCATTAATGTGCGCCCTTTCTTGGGAGGATTCTAGATCTAAAGTATCGCAGATTAAGCGGAAGTCTTCTTGAGCGTAAAGTCCAGCTGCACTAGTTTGATTGAAATAGATAGTTGCAATCTCGGCGGAAACAATTTGTGAGTAGTATGCTACCCAGTAAAGTTGATTTAAAATTACACGCTGATGTTCGCTGGATTGCTGCCATAAAGGTGTACCGTAGAGTAGGGAAAATTCTTCGGGATTCCAATACTCTTTTTGACAATCTTCATAGCGGAACTTGGCGGCTGCTTCATCCATTAAAGCAGTATGATCCTGCTGTTTGTTGCGGGTGTGGTTAATTTGTAATTTGCGATAAGTTGTTGGACTATCTGATAGTTGGTGAATAGTATTTTTCATAAAAAGTATCTATAAATCGGTGAGCTAGTAGCAAGGCTTTTTGATAATGGTGCAAGATGTAAACTAGAAGTTAAATACAAATCAAAAAACTTACCTAAAATCGCTATGAGTCTTTTTTGTCTAGTTCACGGTGCATTTCAAGGCGCTTGGTGTTGGGATTTGTTAATTCCTTATTTAGAAGCGCAAGGTCACAAAACAGTAGCAATGGATTTGCCAATTGAGGATGCATCTGCAAGTTTATCGCAATTTGCAGATGTAGTACTTCAAGCGCTGCCAAAAACTGATGATGATATTGTGCTGGTTGGTCATTCGATGGCTGGTACTGTTATTCCCCTCGTTGCAGAAGCTCATCAAGTACGCCAACTTGTATTCCTGACTGCGCTGATTCCATACCCAGGAATTAGTACGCTCGATCAATTTTCTCATAATCTCGATGCTGATAGCCTTAAAACACTAAATTACGAACCAAAAGAGTTAAGTCAACGGAAAGAATTCGATGATGAACCTGAGATGTTTAATCCAGTTTCTGTTGGTAAAGACTTTTCTGATGAAGCAGTATTAATTGAACTTTTCTATCATGATTGCCAACCGGATGTAATGCGCTGGGCACTTTCAAAGAGTCGTTCGCAGCAATCAATGGCATATATTTATGAGGTCAATCCCATGAATTCTTTACCAAATGTAGAATATAAATATATTGTTTGTAATGATGACCGGATAATTTCTCCTGTATGGTCACGCTACGCTGCACGTAAACGCTTGGGAGTTGATGCAATTGAACTGCCTGGAGGACATTGCCCACACTTGTCTCGTCCTGCTCACCTTGCCTCAGTGTTAACTAATGATACTTATTAAGTAGTTGGACAAAATTAAATTCATTCGTGAAGACAGGGAACAGGGAACAAGAAGAAAATCTATGTAATTAATTCTGTTTAATTACTTAATACACACATTTATGAGGGGGGAGTGGTTCAAAGGCTCCTCGTTCGTCTAAGGCTTGAACGATCGCCTCTGCGGATGATCCTCGCATGAGCGATCGCAGTATTTGTAATCGCGTACCACTGTGGGTTTCTGTATCCAATTCTTCGAGGATTTGGATTTTTTGCGATCGCACCAGATGTCCTTTTACTTTTTCAATAGCTGATAAGACACTTTGTGGCCCTACTTGCACCATAGACAGAAAGCTGGCTAACACATCGATTGCAGCTGTTTGACTGGATGCTGAAACAGGATTTCGGTTAAACAGCATTGTTCCCGTACCGTGATGGCGGGCTTCTGCTTGTAGAAAACTTGAGAACAGTTCCGCTAGGATGGGATGATGGCATTCTTTCGCCAAGCAGCGGTAATGACTTAAGCCCCATCCTTCTAATACAACCTGAAGCACAAACAACAATACTGTTTTGTCTGCACTTTCAACTACTTCTGCTAGTAAACTCAGAAATGGATCGTTGCTGTTAGTTGGTTCGAGTTCTGGTAAAAAATGGGTTATCTGGCTGAGGTGGGTAGCTTCATCAGCTGTAAACAGTCCGTAGAGCATTCGCTCTTCAACTGTTTCGGCTAACAACACCATTTTTGCCATGTAGCCAACGCCTGCTTTCTCAATGAAATACGATTCTTCCAACAGGCTGCGATTGAGAAGTTGAAGGATGGCAGATTGTTCGGCTTGACTCGCTTGTTGAAAAATTTTGACTTGATACAGGTTAAAAAATCCAGCATCCCAATAATTTGATTGAGGATGCGACGCATTATCGCTTTGACTTGGTAATGCTGCTTTTAGTATGCGTTGTAATCGGTCATTGGGATCTATGTGTGGTAGGTCAAGTCCGGCAATTTTATATTCTAAATCAATGTTTTTCATGTTCAAATAATGAAGGATGGCGATCGCGAAGTGTCTCCTGTGGAGAATCGCTTTCTTCTGGACTATCAACAGTTTCCCAATTTCCCCAAGTTAAGGCTTTTTGGCGATTAACGTGCTGGATAAATTGCACAATTGACTGATCCGCTTTGGTGGGTGTCTTTAAGTCAAACTGAATTGTCTGAAATACCTGCGTATCACCTTTAGCGAAGTAATTACCAACCTGCTGCGTTAGCCACAGCAACCCACGATTGACACCCCATCCCAAACACCCAGATCGCTTGGGAGTTACTAAGATGGTTTGCCCTTCGGTTTTGCCACCTTCTAACATTCGCAGCGCAAATATAATATAGAAATGGAGAAAATCCGGCCCCAGTGTCACAGTCCCAGTGCTGCCATACCAGTAACACATACTATAAGTAACTTCATTGCGGTACAAAGGACGAATCAGGCGGATTAACCAAGAATCATCGCCTCCCCGTGTCGTGTTGCTGAAGGTAATAGCGTTGGAGTTGAGGTCTTGGGAATCAAATACAATCTCCAAAGGTAGATTGTGTACTGTATTGAAGTGGTGAGCATCGATCGCATTAATCAACAACACATTAGGATGGCAGTTTTTGATAAACCGAGTCCCCAATATATAATCGCAGTCTACCTGTTCTAATTCCGGTACAAAAGGCAGCGAACTTGGCTTTTCCTCTCCCACCCAAACCCAAATCATGCCGTATTTCTCTGCTGTTGACCAGGTTTTGATACACACAGGTAGCGGTTTACTTAGAGAAGGAACGTCTACACAAATTCCGCGCTCATCGTATTTCCAATTATGGAAGAAGCAGCGAATTCCCTCACCTTCTACCTTACCCTCTGCTAAATGAGCGCCCATGTGCGGACAATAAGCATCTACCGCCACTACCTGGCCACTAACTCCTCGATAAATTGCCAGGTTTCTACCCAGTAATTTTACAGCTTTTATCTTGCCGACTTTTAACTTTTGTGACGGTAATGCCCAATACCATCCCTCAACAAATTTTCTCGGATTATTAAAGATTGAATTTGGGCTGGGACAATGCATAGAATTTATATTGTTTTACCAGAAGTATTTAGCGTGTTTGAATAGGGAATATGTATATTTAAAAGAATTGTTGATGGTGCGTTACGCTAAAGCGATAACACACCCTACTGGCGTGACAAGGCTAAAATGTTGCAATAAAAAATGTTCGTAGTTGTGCTTTAGCGCCCTATCAATTAGAAATCTAATGCATAACTTTAGTCTAGACACGCCACTACATTTTAACTTTGCAACTTATCTGTGTACCCTGCGGGTGACGCTCCTTCGTCGCTACCGCTGCGCTAACGCCGCTAGGCGTTCTCGTAAGAGTAGCCGTTACGCGTCTACATCGGCGTTTATCTACTTTAATCGGCCTTTAATTTCAATCCTTTAATTCCATCAATTCCTTTGATGGAAAATTAGCCGCTACAGGTTGAGAAGATTGAGGAGTGATAGAGTAAATCGCATCGGTAGTTGTTTCAAAACAATTAGATAAACCGATTGTTTTTAACAATCCCGAACGTTCTAGTAATTGTTGAACTTGAGGTTGTAAACCTGTGAGAATTAAGCGACAATTATGCCGTTCCAAATCATGGTAAATATCCTCTAGCGCGACTAATCCAGTGGTATCCATGTTGGGTACAAACCGCAACCGCAGAATTAAATACTTCACTTCTGGTTGCTCTCTTAGGAAGGTAACAAACCTTTCCGCAGCACCAAAAAATACGGGGCCATCTACACGATACACCGCAATTTCTTTGCCTAATTCCAGAGGAATACCAGGGGGAAATACTTCCGTTTCCGGGATTTTCGCCAAGCTTAAATCGCTCATGCGTTTGATAAATAAGGCTCCGGCTGCAATTAATCCCACTTCAACAGCGAGAACCAAGTCAAATAATATTGTTACTAACCAGGTGAGAATCATCACTGCAAAGTCGGAGTAAGTAGCGCGTAGCAGTAAGCCAATGGCTTCCCACTCAATCATCCGCAGACTAACCACCATCAAAATACCAGCCAGTGCCGCTAAGGGGATCTGCCCTGCTAAGGGTGCTAAAGTTAACACAATAATGGCTAAAGCAACGCCATGAATTACCCCAGATAGCCGGGTTTTACCGCCAGAACGAACATTGACAGCAGTCCGCGCGATCGCACCTGTGGCTGGGATGCCACCAAAAAATGGAATAATAATATTTGCTAAACCTTGACCAATTAATTCGCGATCGCTATTGTGTTTCTCGCTCACAGTCATACCATCAGCTACCACTGCTGACAGCAAGGATTCAATGCTTCCCAGTGCTGCTAAAGCCAAAGCTGGATTAATCAGTTCCCGAATCAAGCCAAAATCATTCCAGTGGGGAATACCTTGAAGCATCGGTAAAGCTTGCGGGATGGCTCCAATTGTCGGGACATTGAGATGAAAATAAGATGCGATCGCTGTTGCTAACACCAGCCCCATTAAAGAACCTGGTATTGTGGTATTAATCTTGGGCCATAAAATATTGGTTGCAATTACCAGCATTGCCAACACAACGGCTGCCCAGTTCATCGCTTCTACATGAGTTATACTTTGCCAAAGTCCTGGTAAAAAATGTTCTTGACGCGGTAGTTGTAAGCCAAAGAAATTATTTAACTGACCACAAAAAATAATAACGGCAATACCATTAGTAAAACCTGCCGTCACTGGATAGGGAATAAACTTAACTAATTGTCCAAGTTTCGCAACCCCTAAAGCAATCTGGATAATTCCCGCGATTACCCCAGCAATCCAAACTTTCTCTAAGCCGTACTTGGCGACAATTCCCACCAAAATCACAGCCATTGCACCTGTAGGGCCTGTAATCTGGACTGGTGAACCGCCAAAGATTGCCGCGACAATTCCTGCCACAATAGCAGTGTAGAGTCCCGCTTTTGGTTCCACTCCACTAGCCACAGCAAAAGCTAATGCCAAAGGCAATGCTACCACCGCCGCTGTCAATCCTCCCGTCAAATCGCCACGTAGATTACTAAACAAGCGACTGACACCGAAACGCTGTGGTGCTTCCAGGTTAGTAGATATTGCTACCTCGTCATTTTTAACTCTCATACACAAGTTGATGCGTAGGTTTTAGATGAGCACAGAATCTTGCACAAATTCTAACAGCGATTCTGACTGCCACATTCTTTGTCCAGCACGGGTGAGATTTTCATAACAAATTTCAGTTAAACAAACCAATTCATCACCAAGTCTATAACCTGGGTTTTTTTCCTCGAAAAACTGGATATGGGGGTTAGTCTGTCTTCCTGTGGGAATTTCTATTAAACCTTCCCGGAGAATTTGCGGTTGCTGGAAGCGGACAATACCAGTTGCTTCTTGGTAAAAATTACCATAGTATTCCTGTGCTAAATTTGTCATCAAATTCACAACATTCGCAGGTGTTGCTGCATCATAGCGAGGGTAAAACTCTTGCCAAAAGGTAGGGAGAAAGCGGTAAGTGCGGAAACCAGAGCAAATTAACAGCCAGTACAATTTATTTTCCGTATAGTATTCACGCAGAAAATTGACTGCGGCAATCCAAGTACGCGGTAAGGTTGTACTTGACCAAGCACTAGGATCGACAATTGTATCGCCGGAATATACTACAGTAATTCGCTCTCCAGAAAAAGTTGTTTGGGACAACATCAGAGTTGAAAACCCTTTTAGAGCATTGGTTATTTCTTCCCTTAACAACAACACCCAGTTTTTGCGCTCTAGATCAGCCTGGAATGCATCCCAGGTTACACCTTTAAAGTGATTATTGAGCAATGCATACATAGCAATGCGATCGCTCATTTGCAGCTTTCGTACAGGAACTAGCCAACTCTTCATTATGTGGAATTTACCTAAAATCTCTTTGGTAGATGTTTTGTATTAACACTCTATCTAGCAAATTAGTGTTGTTACTGAGTAATGTGACAGATCTCAAAATGGTTATTTACACTACTCTTAATAATGTTTAACAGAAATGGTGAATAAATAGTAACAATGCGATTGTATCGAGTGACAATGCGATTGTATCGGGTAACAATGCCATTGCATCGAGTGACAATGCGATTGCATCGACTGACAATGCGATTGTATTGGGTAACAATGCCATTGCATCGAGTGACAATGCGATTGTATCGACTGACAATGCGATTGTATCGAGTGACAATGCGATTGTATCGGGTGACAATGCGATTGCATCGACTGACAATGTTAGGACTTACGCTTGCACTAAAGTGATAATAAACTCTAAAATTTAATTTTCTTAACTTTAATGAATTGTTGCTATTTTGCTTGTGTAGACTGCAAAAAATATATTGATGCAGGATATCGATGGGCTTATTGGCTGCTTGTCCAAGAGATAAAACCAGAGTGCGATCGCTCGTAGATTATGTTGACGTTAGTAAACCCAATAAACATTAATTTTAAATATTGGGTTATGCTTTACTATGCTCAGATTTAGAAAGACTTGCTATCTTTTGTGACCAGCGAGACGGTTCTAACTGATTCACATACTCCATATACTGAGCCAATGGCCGATCGATACTCAAAAGTAAATTAGGATGAAAGCGAATATTGTCGTAAATCTTGCCATCTTCATCTCTGAGCATATAGTAAGCCAAGCGAGTACAGAATAACAAAAACTTACTAAGCAGATATCCCAAAATTCCTTTACGTTTTTCAGTTACATAAATCGGTTGAATTCGCGTTCTTCCAGGTGCAATTGGCGTGTAGGCATAGATCATGTGCAATGGCGGAAACAGCCGCACATTTTTCATCATTGTTAACAAGCCGATGCAACCATCAGCATACCGCATAGAATACTCATAGGTAGAACCAAGAAATTTTTGACCTAACTGTTCTCGCCAGGTTGTTTGAGGAAATTTTCCCCGCATTGTAAAGTCAATTTGTGTACCTAATTCGCTGCGATGTAGCGACAAATCCATCTTGATATCTAAATGATGAATTGTTTTTAAATGTTGAGCATCAATACCATTCATCATACAAATATGGTGATGGCAACTTCTTTCAAATGCAGTATCAGGTTGTGCAACAATTTCTTTACCCTGCAATTCATCAAAATCAGCCACACCTTCTGATGCTACAGTATCAGGATAGACCCAGATGAAACCATACTTTTCTTCTGTTGCATAAGCTTGTACTTTCGCTTTAGCTGGAATCTCTGATTGACAGGGAATATTCTGGCATAGTCCAGCTTCATCAAATGCCCACTGATGAAATGCACAACGAATCCAGTTACCGTCAACCTGTCCAATTCCTAAATCTGTTCCCAGATGTGGACAGTAAGCATCCAAAGCCCGCACTTGCCCATCTTCACCGCGAAAGATAGCAATTCTTTGTCCGCAAATTTCTACAGATTTTGCTTTGCTTTTAGGTAATTCACTACTAGGACAGGCAATATACCAACCCTTAGCAACTATATTCCAGTTGTTAAATATTTGCATACTTACTTGACTGATAATTATTTAATATTTCTTGCCGTTGGCGAATATCATCTTGATATTTACCCATTACAACCCTGAATAGCATTTTACCTAAACAGTAAGAAGCCCGCCAAGAGAAAAGAGCATCTTGTAAATCAATATGGCTACGCTCAAACAAAAAATGTCCGGTTAATCCAATTAACTGAGTTAATGGTAATCCTAGGAGTAACCAAAAGTTTTGCAACTTCCAAGTAGAAAAGAGCAACCCGTAAAAAAAGAGTATCCCTAAAATATGGAGAGCGATATTAATTGGATGCTGATGTTTAAGAACAAAAATATCCCAATAATCTGTAAAAGGATGATCTAGAATCTGATTGTTTATCTTATGTCTCAAATTTTGTTGAGTATTAAAATTGAGTTGACTCATAAACAATTGATTATACAAAGAAGGGATAAGTAATAAAACTAAGTTTCATTGTTGATAACTTGGTAATCATCGTGATATGTCAGATACTTAATACAAGCGATCGCTAATTATATTGGTATTAATATACACTACAATAAAAGGAAATTGAGTAAGAATATGAGCGCAGATCCAGTTTGGTGTTTGCTGAGGATACAGCCATTTGATGTTCTTAAGGTTAAAAAGGTATTTGATGAAGCTGTAGAGAATTCACAAATCTTAAATAAACTACAAAATTATCTGCAAAATCGGACAGAAAATAAAAGCCAATTTCATCCGCAGGAGCAAGAGACGTTTAATAGTTATTTTCCTAACGCTTTTGTTAATAAAGCAGAGAATGAAGATATTTTTGATTGGGAAGATTTACATAACGTTTATCATCTTTTCTTCCCACGCAGTTTTACAGAAATATTTGATTATCTTTTTATCGGTGATGCTCCAATAATCTCTATGCCGATGAGTCAAGCTTTATTAGAGTTAATCATAACTAATCGCGTTGGTGCAACTGAAATATTATGGGGAGGTTTAGGTTGGAAAAGAGCAAGTAGACTTCCTGGCTACTTGGGTAATATGTTTGTTTTACCAGAAGATATTGCTAATGTTTTAACAATTATTGAGGAAATTTTTGCGGAAGTCAGCATTGATGAATTTGTTCAAGGAGCGCGTACAATTGGGGCAAGAGGGAACTGTAATGAAAGTTATGCAGAAAGGCTTCAATCTTTGATTCTGTCATGTTTTTCTACAGTTTTACACGAAGGTAATGGATTGTTAGCTTTGAGCTATCCACATATGGGTTCCATGCCATTTCCTGAAAATTATTAACTCCTCTCTACTCTCTGCATCTCTGTGCCTCTGCGTGAAATACCTCATTAACACGGAGATAAAACGCTTCCCAGTCTTTCATGCCCCAAGCGATCGCTCACTTCTTACAGTAGTTAGCATAGTTCTCACCAACGCATCTTCACGATTCATAAGCCTCACTGCGATGGGCGATCGCTACAACAAATACCTGCATCAGTTCATCATCTATCGAATATATCGCTCTGTAGTCCCCAATTGGCTTTGATGTTGGGGTGCAACTGAGGAGTTTGCTCTAACTGCTGCAAACATCGGGCAATTTTCTTAGCAAGGGCTTTGTCAGCATTGATATAAACTTTTTGGGCATCAGGGTGCAGAAGAACCTCATACATCAGAGCGAAGAGTTCTCCAGTTGATGTAATCGGTTTTAGGGGTTGCTTGATTTTGCTTAACTCGCTCTAGCAATCCAGGAATTGCCAAAAGTTCTTGGGTTGCAGCTTCACTTTCAGCATTTGCTAAGTAAGCTGCAAAATCAGCAAGTATCTGTAATCGTTCTGGCGATAGTTGCTTCAGTAAATCATGAAGCTGTCGCTGCAACTCTGTCACAGATCTCAAATCTGCTGACGACTTATCTTCCATTGGAGAATTATCCATAGTATTCATCGCCTGCTTTGCAACTTCAAGGTTTAGTGTCCATTGTAAAACAACCAATCATAGGAAAATATTAGTTGCTTGCTCGAAGAGTTACGCAATTTTCTGTGCCTCTGCGTGAAATACCTCATTAACACGGAGACAAAACGCTTCCCAGTCTTTCACGCCCCAAGCGATCGCTCACTTCTTACTACAATCTGCGATTAAAAAAAACAGTGATTTTGGACATTGGTGCGATCACCATAGCTATCCACCCTACTAAAGGCGATTTAAATAATTCCAAGCATAGCCAAAAGATAAGCTTGTATTTCAGTATTCCCAAACCATAGGCTAGAGATTAGCTTTTTCATGCTCTTGCTTAGACTGCGATTGCACTTTTAACTTGACCGAAACGGCGATCGCGTTTTTGGTAACTCAACAAAGCCTGATGAAATGCTTCTCTGTCAAAATCTGGCCAAAGAATATCGGTAAAGTACATCTCTGTATAAGCCATTTGCCATAGAAGGAAATTACTCAAGCGCATCTCACCGCTAGTACGAATCAGCAAATCTGGTTCGGGAGTGTCGGCTGTGTAAAGATGTTGCGTTACAAAACTTTCATTCACCTCTTCTGGACTGAGTTCGCCACGTTCCACGAGTTCCGCTACTTGACGACAAACTCTAGTAATTTCGTTGCGGCTACCGTAGTTGACTGCAACAGTAAAGTGTATGGCTTGATTGTGCAATGTCTCTGCCATTGAACGTTGCATTTGGATTTGTAGAGTCTGAGGTAAAGCCGATAAATCGCCAATAAAGGAGATTCGCACGCCTTCTTGATGCATTTGGGCTAACTCGCGCCTCAGAAGTCTTTCAAATAACAGCATGAGAAAATCTACTTCTTCAACCGGACGTCGCCAATTTTCTGTAGAGAAAGCGTAGGCTGTCAGTGCTTTGATTCCCCAATCTTTGCAGCAACGCAATAGTTCTTTGAGGGTTTTTGCGCCTTGACGATGTCCGGCTATGCGGGTTAATCCTCGGCTTGTTGCCCATCTGCCGTTACCATCCATGATGACGGCTATGTGTTGGGGTAGGTGTTGCGGGTTTAAATCTGGGGGTAATGAGGTCATGAATTTTTAAGATGAATGTATGAAAAGCTCACGCAGAGGCGCAGAGACGCAGAGAGAGTGCGAAAAGTTGTAAAATCACTTGTTTTCTTTTCTTCCTTTGTGTACTTTGCGTACTTTGCGGTTCGTTAAATTAATTCTTTGGCGCAACAGAAGTAATTCCAAATAAATCTTGTAAATACTTTGGTGACAGGCTATTGTTCCAACTCCACAAACGAAGCATTGTGTAGCTGAAGGTGAAGAGGAGAGTGCCTTTATTGCTCAAAGACCAAGCGTTCCAGTTTAGTGTACCCATCATGCGACGTAGGGTACGCATGAGGTTGTTGCGCTGATAGTTTTGAGAGCGTGTTTTGATTAAGGTGCGTCCAATGCGCATCAGTCCAGTATCGGGGAAAGCCCAGACGCCAAAGCCCCAGAATTTGGTCATGTGGTTGATTTCGTCTTGTGCTAATTCCTCAAGAACATCCTGAAGCGGGCCTGTGGTGTAAGCCATCAGCCAAAGATAAAGACAGGTTGCACCGTATTCTGTGGCTACGCGGTGTAAGCCGTGGCGATACAGGTCTTCGTAAGGGTCATCTGTGGGGAGGTAGCCGCGAACTGTGCGAAGTTTGGGGGTAATTTTTTCCCCTGTGAGTTGGGTGTAAACCTTAATTAATGCAGGTGTATGTTGACGTTCTTCTTTTTCCCATAAGCCAGGTTCTAGTAGTTCCCCATCTTCACCGACACTTCCACCAACAAACCGCGCCATCTCAGGATGCAATTTTGCCAAATACTTTCTACTTGTTTGGGTATAGCCGCGAATCGGGGCTTCTGTATCCATTGCACCTATCAAGATTGATAGAAATACTTCTGGATCTATGCCGATAATTTGATTGGAGTTAATCGCTTGCCAATCAATAGATTTCCAGGGACGCGGTTGGGGATTGGCAAACTGTATAGGTAAATCCTCCAAGCGATCGCGTAGTTTTTCAACTGCAAGATATCTATCTATGAGAGAACGAATCCGGCGCTGTGTTTGTAAGTAGCCAGGAGAAGTATAGCTTTGACCTACCAAATCTTCTGCAAGCGGGCTGAGAGTATTAAGCATATTTTTATACTTTGTTTTTTATCTCTATGCTCAATAGCCTAAGCGATCGCACTTTCTTTTGTCAGTCGGCTGAAGTCGGCAGTTTTATGTGATGGAGTTGCAATAGTCGGAGAAAAAGTCGGATAGCGGCTAATTGATTTTAGAACTAAACTACCTTGTGGCAATCTGCTCTTAAATGTATCTACAGGCTAATAGCTAAAATTAGCTAAAGATTACTGGGTAAATTTAACCAAGATGTGTCTCCGACACGTCTAATTACATTAGCTCTCAAGCCTCTTTCTTGCTCCAACTTTTGTGCTTCTTCTTGATTGAGTAAAAGCATCGGTGTAGGATCGCCAAATTCACCTAAATAAAATTGATAACCTGTGTTAATAATTATTTTATTTATTTGAAATGCCGTTAATGATGGATCGTAACTCCCAACAATCAAATGTCTAGAACCATCTATTTCAAAATCTACTATATTTTTGTAAAAATGATATATATTTTCATCTGGAGGTAAACTATCAAAATAATTGAGTAAATCTTTTTCTGAGTAAATTTTTCCGTGACATTCATTAATATAGTAGCTTGTAACTTTATTAGGTGTAAAAAATCCTCTAGATATCTCTGCCACGTTTACTAGTTGCCGTATACTCTGATTTATACCCTCTATTGCGCAATCATCATGAATTGAACCGAAATCTATATCAAACACTCTTTGTCTATCTAAATTTAAAACATACCAATCGTTTTGTTCGTCAAAAAAACGCTCGTAAGTATTTGAATAAAGTTTCTTGGCTAGTTTTTTAACTTCATCTACTAATTCCTTATTTGAAAAATCTTGATATCGAGTAAAAAACTCTATTTGACGATAGTATATTAAAGTATCCAGTAACCAATTATTAGTATCCATTATTGTAAGTTTTCTTAAGCTATGAAAATCATTTTGTAATTATTTAACCCTCTTGCAGATCTCCAAATTGCTGACGGTATCGCTCAAGTTGTTTTTGTGCTAATTCAAGCTGTTCTTCTGGAGTTTGATAGCGCTTTCCTTGTTGGTCATACCAATACAAAACCTGACGCTGGATATTACCAGATATGTATTGTCCTCTACCAATTCCCAAACCAATTTCTGGCATCCAAAAGGGTTCGCCAATTTGCTGTTGATAACTACCATCTACTAAGCGATAGACTTCAAAAGGTTGGTGATGATCGCGTTGCCAATACTCTGGATTATAAATAATGTAGTACAGTACCCCTAACTTGGCATAAGTGTCTAATTTCTTGTCGTATTCTTCACCCGGAGTTAAGGAGACAATTTCCAAGGCTAGAATGGGTACAATTTCGTTTTCTTCCCAAACAACATAGCTTAGACGAGATTTACCTGCTTTGCGACGTTCTACACCCAAGCTCAAAAATCCGTCTGGGACAATCGGCACAAGTGGACTAACCCCTGTGGTATGGTAAACGCCCATGTCAACGCCGAAAAACCAGTCATTGCGGTTAGCCCAAATATATTCCAGTAAGAATAAAAGCAGGTTCGGAATAAAGTTCTGGTCTTCATTATCCACAGGCGTATCGTCTGAACAAGGAAGTTCAGCACTGCTAGGCAAAGATTGACGGTGGTCTGATTTCACCATAAGTAATGATGGTGCTGACGTTACCTTATTTTATCAAGAAAGGCAGGGGTGTACTGAATTTTTTCAAAATTAAATAGGATTTCTATATAACAATTGGAAGTTGCATAAATGCAGGATGATTTTAATAGAATTGTTGCAGGTGCGTTGCGCTGCGCGACAACACACCCTACTACTAGATATATATTTTTTGTTGATAAATTTGAAGCTAGCTCACGTTAACATTACGCCTTAAGGCTTTTCGCACTGTTCGCGACTATGGACAAAACTGTATTAGCAAGCAATTTTGGGAATAATAGATTTAAGACTCTGCTTTGCTTACATCAAACCTCTTAATAATCCACGATAATTCGTCAAAGGCACGTGCGGATGATAACCCTTAGAAGACTAAAATTTTTGCAAAGCCTTCAACCCAAAATTTTAGTTTTTACCTTTGGAGCATCTTTATTACCAGTATTAGGTTTTAGCAGTGTTGTGTGGCAATTATTAGAGAAACCACTCATTGAATTAGAAAAAACTCGACTTGACGATCAAGTGTTAGCATTTCGCGGTTACACCGCTGCTACAGAAAAGGGATTACGAAATTTAATTTCTAGTTATGCTAACTGGACTGATTTATACAATGCAGTTCAACATCCGAATCGTGCGTGGATAAAAAAAGAAGTGTCTGAGCAACTATTATTCACTACTGATCTTGATATAGTCAAGGTAATCCAATCCCCAAATGAAAAGATTATTGGTGAAGCAGGAAGTAATATCCTAACTCTTCCAGTAGTAAAGTCAAAAATTCAAGATTTAACTAAGAGAAGTAAATTATCTCAGGAGTTGATTAATACAGGAGCACAAGGACTCATCTTATTAGCAGGCTCACCGATTTCTCGTAGTGATGGAACTGGGAAATCATCAGGCACATTAATTTTAGGGCAATTATTAGATAAAGTATGGTTGCGACAATTTTTAAATTATTCGCAGCCAACGACAAGATTAGAAATCATTTCTTTAGATGGAGAAGTTTTTGTCTCTAGTAATACTGATGGGAAACCAGACAGGTGGGAAAAAGCTTATTTTTATTCTCAAATTTTACCCACTATATCCCAAAAACGTTCATTTTATCATATTCAGCCAGAGCTAGGATTAAATACAATTTATGCTCCTATATATTCTGGGCATCAGCCTATTGCTATTGTCAAGCTCCAAATTGTAGCTAAATATTTTCAGGAGGCTAAGCTCACTCTTACTCGTTTAATTGTGCTTGTATTAAGTTTAGTCGTACTATTGTCAGTATTCATTGCTCATTTGCTCGCGAAACAAATTAGTCACCCAATTGTTCAACTTGCAAAGCGTAGTAAAACTTTAGCAGCAGGCGATTTGAGTAGTCCGATTCCTAGTGTTCAACATGGTGGTGAAATTGGGCAGTTAGCTAATGCTTACCATGAAATGGCTCACTCTCTCACAACTTTAATCAACAATCTAGAGCAAAGGGTAGCTGAACGCACTCAAGAATTAGAAGTAGCTCATCACACATTAGAAGAACGAGTGCAAGAACGAACAGTAGAGCTTTTACACAAGAATCAGGAACTAGAGATTAAAACTGAACAATTGCGTACAGCGCTACACAATTTAAAAATGGCTGAATCGCAGTTAATTCAAACAGAAAAAATGTCTTCCCTAGGTAATTTAGTTGCTGGTATCGCCCACGAAATTAATAATCCAATTAATTTTATCTACGCTAATCTCACCTACATCAATAACTATATTCAAGATTTATTCAATCTCATATATCGCTATCAGCAACGCTATTCAGATCAAGAAATCCAACTCTATGCACAAGAAATAGAACTTGAGTACTTAAGTAAAGATTTACCTCGAATTCTCGCTTCTATGGACACAGGTGCTAATCGGATTAAAGATATTATTTCTTCTTTGAGAAATTTTTCTCGACATGATGAAGCCGAGATAAAAAAAGTGAACATCCATGAAGGAATTGATAGTACTTTATTGCTACTACAGCATCGACTCAATCCTGATCATGATTATCCAGTTATTCAGGTAATTAAAGAATATGACGATTTACCTTTAATTGAGTGTTACTCTCGGCAACTTAATCAAGTATTCATGCATATTCTAGTCAATGCAATAGATGCCATTGAATTAGCTCAAGAGCAGATTGATAAAAAAATTATTATTCAAACTAAAAATAATCAAAATAGCGTAAATATCACCATTATTGACAATGGCATAGGTATCGAACTTAAAAATCTTACCCAAATATTCGATCCATTTTTTACTACTAAAGCTGTTGGCAAGGGTATAGGTTTAGGATTAACTGTGTCCTATCAGATTATCCAAAAGCATCAAGGCAATATTAAAGTTGTTTCGCAATTATATAGGGAAACACAAGTCATTATTGAATTACCATATTTGCTGCAAAATAATATTAATCCTGATGCTCACTAGCTGACTTCCGGGCTTAGGCATTACCTATGGTCAAGAGTCAGCTAAAATTATTTGCCCTGTGCCTTTCTGGAAAAAGTCGGGAAAAAAGTCGGATTTACAGAATCTTATCCGAAAATTGCAGAAGCATAACTGTAGAGTAATTTATAGTTGTCTCTAAAGTCTGAACTACCCTAGTCGTTACACAATGGACGCTGAAGCAGCATTAGCATGGTTAGACACCATTATTCCTGCTCAGACCGGGGAACGGTTGAGCGATTTGCAAAAAGTTATTCTTCAGCAGGTTTGGTTGGGTAGAAAGTACTTGGATATCGCGCATTCTTACGGTTGTACGGAAGGACACGCTAAGGATGCTGGCTCGCAGTTATGGCGCTTGCTTTCTAAAGTATTGCGGGAGAAGATTACCAAAAGTAATTGTCGTGCTACTTTGGAGCGTGTTCTGAGAAAAAGTACGACGATATCCAGTTTGATTGATTATACGCGATTGCCTCCGGCAGTGCGCGCAGCGCAATCGCCTCAGCCACCTACCCCAACACCAGAGGATACCAATTTTATTGGACGACAAGATGCGATCGCTCACCTGAATACTTTGGTAAATCAAGGGTCGAAGGTAATTGTCATCCAAGGTGAGGGCGGTTTAGGCAAAACTACTCTGGCGCAGCAATATCTCCACCAAGGTTTTGACTTGGTTTTAGAATTGCTGATGGCGAAGGAAACGCAGAATATCACTCCGGCGGAACGGGTGGTAGAGGAATGGCTGAAACAAGACTTTCATGAAGAACCAGGGGTAGAATTTGGCGTAACTTTGGGACGCCTCAAGCGCCAACTCCACAATCGGCGGATTGGGGTGTTAATTGACAATCTCGAACCAGCATTAGATCAACAAGGACGGTTGATTGCTGAACACCGTAACTATGTAGAACTATTGCGGGTTTTGGCTGATGCAAGGGTGCAGTCTGTGACTTTAATTACCAGTCGCGATCGCCTTTGTGAACCTGGGCTGAATGTCAATCACTATCGGCTTCCTGGTTTGGATCAAAGCGTATGGGAAGAGTTTTTTAGCCATCGTGGGTTAACCATCAACTCCTCAACTCTGCAAATGATGCATCGCACCTATGCTGGAAATGCCAAAGCAATGGGAATTCTCTGCGGTTCGATTCAGGAAGATTTTGACGGTGATATGGCACTTTATTGGCAAGAAAATCATGCCGATCCGCTAGCAGCAACCGACTTAAAAAATTTAGCAGTTAGTCAAATTAATCGTTTGCAAACCCTCGACCCCCAAGCTTATCGCCTGCTTTGCCGTTTAGGATGTTATCGTTACCAAGATATATCTACTATCCCATCACAAGGATTGTTTTGCTTACTGTGGGATGTGCCACCCAATCAACATCGGCAAATCATCGCCTCTCTGAGAAATCGGTCTTTGGTAGAGTGCCATAACGGTGAATATTGGCTGCATCCGGTGATTCGTGCAGAAGCGATCGCGCGTTTACGCCCTAGCGATGAATGGGAATTGACTAACTATAAAGCCGCAGAATTTTGGACAGCTAGCGTTCAACAAATCGAAACTTTTAAAGATGCTTTGCAAGCTCTGGAAGCATATTATCACTATATAGAAATTAATCAATTTGAGTTAGCAGGCAAAGTCATTCTCAAAAGCCGAAATAATCAATGGCAGCAGTTTTTACCTCTTGGTAGTACGCTATATCGTATGGGTTTAATTCAACCTGTACTTGCTGCTATTAATCAAGTTGTCAACAATCTTGATGATGACCAGAATCTCAGCGAACTTTACAATATATTGGGCGATTTATACTGGATAACAGGCAAAATTAATCAAGCGATCGCCTGCCAAGAAAAAACTATTACATTAGCAACTCAAGCACTCAAATCACTTGTACCTCAGCCAGAAAATAAACATACAGTTTACTATCTGCGTATGCTAGAGGTAGATTCTTTATTAAGTATTGGCCTGTACAAAATAGATTTGTGGGAACTAGAGGCGGCTGCAAAGTTATTTCAACAAGTAATTTACCTCGCTCAAAATACCGAGCATCATCGCTGGGCAGAGAAAGCTTCTGTGTGTTTAGCTTTAGTATATTCTTATTTAGGTTTGCGTGATGCTTCTTATGCCTTAGCAGACGTAGCTTATCGAAATATGACAACCGAAAAACTGGTAGAACAGACTGGGAGATTTGTCTATTTTATGCAAATTTTGGGACAAACCTACGTCAATTTAGGAGAATGCGATCGGGCAAATCAAATATTTCAGCAAGCTTTGACTATTGCGGAAGAAAGCCACTATACGCAAGTGAAAGCAAAAACTCTCAATGGTTTAGCAGAAATTCATCGCCAACAAGTAGAATTTGATTTAGCTCTGGCTAATCATACAGAAGCAATTGAACTTTTAGATAAAATAAGCGCTAAATGTGATTTAGCTGAAGCTTATTTTCAATTGGGTTTAACTTATCAACAAATGGCAAAGCCCGATGAAAGCCAAATTAATTTTAATATAGCAATGCAGCTATTTACTGAAATAGAAGCACCCAAGCAAGTGGCAAAGATTTCCAATTGAGGGCGATACCTACGGTGAGCTACGCTAACGCATCCTATATCGCTCATCTATTCAACTTTCAGCTTCTTCAGGTTCAAACTGCACTTGTCGGTACAAATCAGCGATTGCTATTTCTACATTTACCGATTCAAGTGTCAATCTATCTTCCAAACTATACTCCGACAGCACCCATTTTCCCTGTTCGTTGCGCCGAAACACTTCTACCCCCGGTTGCGCTACTTGTACTAAGACATATTCTTGCAAGGTTGGAGATTGGCGGTATTTGGCAAACTTTTTCCCTCGATCGGCGGCTTCCGTTGAAGGTGATAGCACTTCGACAATTAAGCAGGGAAATTGCACTAATTGCGGAGCGTTTTCGCGATCGTCGCAAGTCACTACCACATCGGGATAAAAATACTTTTGCCCAGGTTCCACCTGCACCTTCACATCTACAATGTATACTTCACAGGAGCGATCGCCTAAAGCATCATCTAGAAGCTTAAAGAAATTTGCAGAAACCCGATTATGGTTGCGTGTACCGCCACTCATCGCCACAACTTCGCCATCCCAATACTCGTAGCGTTGTTCTTGGGTGGGTTCCCAAACCAGATATTCTTCTGCACTCATCAAAATAGGATCGGGTAAAGCAACCATCGGCGCGATCGGTGAATGATTTACTGTTCTAAGATAGCGAAAAAGAATATCCTCTTTTGTACAACTCTTGCAAAGGAGAGTCTGAACAACACACTCTACAGAAGAAATGCGATCGCAATATTAGCTAGTAAGGTGTTTTGCCACAACGCACAATGCACCACATCTCAGCCATACAATATAGGAATTATAATCTTGTTGTCCTACCAGCAATGCGATCGCTGACGACTTATGATTTCTACCATCAAGCGCCGCTACACTTTAGATGAATACCGCGCCATCGAAGAAAAAGCAGAAGGACGCAGCGAATATCGAGATGGAGAAATTGTACCAATGCCCGGAGGAACGCTTAAACACAGCCGCATCGGTAGGAACATTTTGGCTTATTTTACCTATGTGCTGCGTGATACTCAATTCGAGCCAATTAACAGCGATTTGCGGCTATGGATTCCCGAATATCGACGCGGAGTCTATCCAGACGTGATGGTTTTTGATGGTGAACCGCAACTGAATGCTGAGCGTTTAGATGAAGTCTTAAATCCCTTGGTGATTGTTGAAGTCCTATCTCCTTCCACCGCAGATTACGATCGCCAAAATAAATTTCGCATATATCGCTCAATTCCTAGTTTTAGTGAATATTTATTAGTCGAGCAAGATGAACCTTTTGTTGAGCGCTATAGCAAGCAAACTCAAGGTTGGTTACTCAGTGATTGTAGCGGCTTAGAGCGATCTATTTCCCTAGAGTCAGTTGGGATTGAATTGCCAATGGCGGAAATTTATCGCGGCGTTGCTTTTGAGTAAAATAGCTCTGGCTGAAAGATGCGATCGCCCAGCTTGTTTTGTAAAAGCCAGGACAACTGTATATTATGAAATTATTGAACAGACCTGGAAGATTTACCAATGCAATTAGTCAGTCGGGAGCATATCGCGATCGCTTCTGATGTGCGGAGTGGGAAGCCCTGCATTGTCGGTACTCGCATTGCTGTAGAAGATGTAGCGGTGATGCATTTAAAGCTAGGATATTCTTTGGTAGAGATTGCTGGTAAGTATGACCTGTCACTGGCATCTGTTTATGCAGCAATGGCTTATTACTTTGATCACCGAGACGAGATTGATCGCCGTACAGCAGAAGAAGATGAGTTAGTTGAGGTACTGAAGCAAAATCATCCCTCGCGTCTCCAAGAAAAACTCAGACAGTTGCGGAATGAGTGAACGAATTCGCTTTCATCTCGATGAAAATGTCGATCCGGCGATCGCGCTTGGCTTGTGCCGTTATGGAATTGATGTCACAACAACCAATGATGTGGAATTACGGACTCAAAGCGATGAAGTTCAGTTAGCGTTTATTCAAGAAACACAGCGAATACTCTTCACTCAAGATGCAGATTTTTTGATTATTGCAAGTTCTAGACTCGATCATCCTGGTATTACCTACTGTAGGAAAGGGACTCGTTCAATTGGTGAAATCATTCAAACTTTGGTTTTGATTTATGAAGTGATGACACCAGAAGAGATGGTGGGACGTGTCGAGTTTGTGTGAAATCAAAGCAGCGCCAAGAGACTTGCATAATCTGCGGGTTTTGCGATCGCGTAAATTGGGTTGTAGTGTAGAGTGGGCAATGCCCAAAGCCATTTGCTACGCTGCGGAAAGCTGCTACGCGTTTACAACCCAGGGAACCTTCCAACGCAGTGGCTTCCCTATGTATATTTTAAGAATCAGGTAGTAATCTTATAAATAAAGAGCTACTTAATACTTTTATGAAAATACGATTATTTCAACAGCAAGATGCGGAGCAAATAGCGCAATTATTCCACGAAACAGTACGTGAAATTAATATTTCTGACTACTCAAACAATCAAGTTAAAGCTTGGGCACCAGATAATATTGATTTTAGAAACTGGGCAAAAGTCTGTTCAGAAAGATTCACCTACGTTGCTGATGATCGAGGTGTGATTGCAGGTTTTGGCGAGTTAGAGTTAAACGGACATATAGACTGCTTCTACTGCCATAAAAATTACCTGCGGATGGGTGTTGGTAGTAAGATTTATTCTGCAATTGAAGCAAAAGCTGATGAATTAGGAATTAATCGCTTATACGTTGAAGCAAGTATTACCGCCAAGCCTTTTTTCTTGCACATGGGGTTTTCCATCATCACTGAACAACAGGTGGAACGTAGAGGAGAAGTTTTTGTTAATTATGTAATGGAGAAGTTTTTAATTTCTAGCTAATTGATTGCCAATAATCTTGTTAATGCTATAAGACTCATATTTGATTTGTGAAAAAATCTAAGTATCTGTAGGGTGGGCAATGCCCACAGTATCCGGGTTTTGGTGGGCATTGCCTACTGCAATCCCAAAACAATTTAATCAGCTCGTCTTTAGTTGTTCTAACTTTTTTCTAATCAAGATTTCAACTTCCTCAATCTCACTATTCGATTTTGGGATGTCAAAAGTCTCTGGAGATGCTTCAGAAGTAAAGCGGTCAACAAAGGCACGAAACGCTGCTTTGTTGTCGGGGTGAGCAATGACGAAAGCTCTTAACTCAGTTTTTGTCATGCTACTAAAGTCAGGCTTCATCACAAGAACCTCTAAAGACCATTGCGATAGATTTCTATTTCTATGTTATCGCCTGCCAAAATAAACACATTACCTGTTTGTTCATCAAGACGGACAATGAAAATAGAGGTAAATGTATACGTCAAAGCTTGGCATAGTATGACACACCTGATGCCTTGTTCAGCAGTTGGCAAGATTTGTATACCTCATAACCACATAGCTCTGAATCAGACTAGCAGGTTAGGAGAAAATACAAAACTACCTTTTTGAAAATTGAAAAAGCAGTCTCACCCAATATTACATTTGTCAGCAGTTGGAGGCGAGCGCTAGCCTCAAAATTAAAGTTATTGCAATTTGGCGATCGCTTTGCGACTTCGACTTTAATAAGGATGGAATGCGTTAGCGTAGCTTACCGTTAATAATTTTACCAAAAGTTATTTTTACCAAAGATATACTCCAATCCCTCCAATAAGCAGTCCTAGTGAACCATAGAATGCTGCTACATTTTGTGGTAATGAAACGCGGTTGTAATCAACAAAGAGAACATAAGCTGCAAAACCTATCAAGCCAATTCCAGTCATAATGAGGAACCCAGCAAGAATCCTGCGTTTAGATGATGTTGTTGGCTTGGAAGTATAAGATGATTGATATGCTCCGAAATCAGACCTTTCTCGTCTCTGCTGTTGGGCAAAAGAAGTTTGTTTAACTTGTTCAGGTGTATATTTATCTTGACTACTTCCCAACAGGCCGAGTTGATGCTCAATTTGATTGAGTTCATCTTGAATAACTTTTAACTCTTGCTCAATTACTTTGATTCGACGATCAAGCTTGAATTGGTTTTCAGGATCTGTTTCAATAGTTCTACTCTGACGGAGAGAACTCAACCGTTCATGAACTGTTTCCCATTCTTGCTGTTTGCTTTCATATATAACCTGCAAACGTCGCTTAGATGACATTAATTACTTCTCCGGCAGCTAAATTTTAAGACTACCTTAACCTAACAGTTGCTCAACTTGTTCAAGCTGCTCATCAATCTGATTTAGGTCTATTTGAGCTTGTTCTCTTTGCTTCTCCAATTTCAATTTTGTTGAGGGATCAACTTCAAGAGCAAGAGCCTGACGCAATCGACTGAGTTTTTCACTCGCAAGTTCATATTGTTGCTGCAATGAATCCCGTTCTTGCTCTAGCCTACGGCGTTTACGATCAGGTAATCCATTAGTCATAGTCGTAGTATTTTTAACTTGATTATTCCCATCAATGATTCCGATTTGATCTGAAAACTCAAACTGCTGCGTTTCACCAAGCAATTGAGATCGCCCTGTCTCTTGAGATTCTACGTGAGGCTGTTGCTCAACTTGTTCCTTCTCCTGCCTTTGTTGCTCTGCTTCTTGTCTCAACTTTTCCTGATATCTGATTTGTGCCTCCTTAAGAAGAGGTTGTTCAACATGAGTAATATCTTCTTCTCTTAGTCTTAGAGACTTCTGCCAATTCTCTAAGTTTTGACTATCTTGCTGGTTTAGAGGAAATTTTCGTTGAATTGCTTGTGTTAATAGCTGCTTGTATTGAGTTAATTTCTGTTGGTATAAATCTAACTTCTGGGCAAACTGCACCTCAAGTTCTTGCTGAATTGGCAAAATATCAGCGTCCCTTAACCCCAGAATCTCTTGAAGCCTATTCATTTCTTCACAGGCTTCCTCTCTTAGAGGATATTCATGCTCTGCCTCTGCAATTAAAGCTTCTCGATAGGTTTGTAAATTTGCTAATCGCTCCTGATAAGGGCGTAATACCTCAGCCTCAATTTCACTGGCTTCTTCAGAGGTTAAGCCTAATTGCTGCTTCAGTGTATTCAGAATAGCCCTACCCGATGGTCGAATTGTTCCGGCATTTGCATAACGTGAAGCGGCTTTCCGATATCTCAGCTTAGGGTTAGTAACTCGTGCCTTGGATAGAACAATTTCAAACCCCTTATCTTTAAGAACAATAATCTTCGGGGTCATATTGGGGGCAGTTTCCTGCACTTTGCTGGCAGCATACTCATGCAATTCCAGCACTGAAACAAATCCATCCTCATTGCGATCGCCTGCTCCTGTTTCAATCCCCTCAACTAGATATCGGGTGTAAATCGATAAGTCCGAACCCTGCTGCTCAAAAGAATACTGGGTTGAACTAGAAGAAGTAAGTACCACCCGCCCCTCAGCCCCCAGGCTCTGCAAGTCAACCGAGCCATCATCTTTAGCTTGTAATGCCGGATCAAACGCTCCGCTAAAGCAACAGTCCAAGATAATTGTCTGCCGTTTGGCTCGGCTATTGTTCATGACTTCATGGACAAAGTTGGTGGCTACAGCGGTTGACCGTATCAACTCTCCTTTGGGATTTTTACGAGTGGTGCGAGTCGCAAAATACAGCTTGCTACTATCATCTTTGATACCGTGTCCAGAGAAAAATAGTAACACCAGATCGTCTTTGGCGCGACTAGAAAACAAGGTTTCAATCTCAGATTCCATTGTCTGTCGGTCAGGATTAGGAAGCGCTTTTACCTCATCAAATCCCCCCATCTCTGGATCTTTCAACACCCGTTGCAGCGCCTCAATATCTTTAACAGCCGCAGGTAAGGGATTCAGCCCAGGCTCATATTCACTGACCCCAATCAGCAATGCTACCTTTACCATGTTTTCTTGCCTATGCTGAGATAAAATCTTGGGCTGCTTTGATGGCTGCTTCGAGTTCTTCTCGGCTGTGGGCTTTCACCGTAAGTTTTTTGCCGTTGGCTTCCACCGCTAGTTCAATAGGTTTACCACCAAGGCGATCGCCCAAAAATCCCATCAACTTTTTTGCATTGGCTGCATTCACCTCAGCCATTAACAAACCTGCTAGAAATCCGCCTAATGCTTTGTTTCCTTCTGGTGGATTGAGATCGAGAACACGACCAACTGTATCTACTTCGTCAATTTGCTTGAGTTCAGTAATTAGCCTTTGAACCTGCTCGTCTTGTTCTTCCGCATCTAAGCCAGGGTCATTGAAGGCAATCGTAAACTTAATACTAGAGTTTGCGGTCATACTGCACTGAATAAAGGTTTAGTTAGTTTTTTTTAATTACTGACAATTCTTTCAGTTATACCAGTAAAAACCTCATGCTCTAATTAACACAACTAACACTAGTACAAATCTTCATAAAATATATATTTGTCTTTTTGATTACAAGTCTGACCTGAACCATGACTGCACATCATAGTTTGACCCAAACTCGGCAGTAAAAGGAGTAAGCCAAAGCCATCACCTAACCAAACGGCGATCGCTATAACTGCTCACTACATCGAAAAATACATTAAATTTATTTAAATCAGCAAAAATGGTCTATTACTTTAATATTTTGCTTAATTAAGTTCTTGAAATGGCATTTCACTTACTTGAAATGTTTTAACGAGTTCATAAAATGCCTTAACACCTTCTCATTTTGGTGTTTTCCGCAAGTAAAATGCCTTAACGTCTACTCAAAATGCCTTAACGCCTACTCATTTTAGTAAATCACGCACTCATTTTAGTGTTTTCCGCAAGCAAAATAGCATATTGCTTACTCAAAATGCCTTAACGCTTACTCATTTCGGTAAATCACGCACTCATTTTGGTGTTTTCCGCAAGCAATCGGCAAATCTCATTCTCAATTTACTTGTTTGCTAACTCATATCAGTAATTCTTGCACTCGCGATCGCGATATTTTTGCCTTCATACACCCAACAATAGCCCACAAGCTGGAAGCTTGGGGCTATTGTTGGGTGTATGAGAAAACTGTTTAAGTAGTCACACAGAATTAATTACACAACTTTTTTCACTGTTCCCCGTTTCCTGTTCCCTGTTCCCTCTCTCCACCATTGAATTTAAATTTGTGCAACTACTTATATTGACTAATTCAATAAAAATTCTTTGACAAACATCACCGTTGCATAGAATTGGTAGTCAATATTTTTCTTCTTACTAAACCCGTGCCCTTCATCCTTTGCCATCAAATACCAAACTGGCACTTGATTATTTTTCACTGTTGCCACAATTTGTTCAGCTTCATTAAGGGGAACGCGGGGGTCATTTTTGCCGTGAATCACGAATAGCGGTTTCTTGATGCTAGTGGCATTATTCACAGGTGAAATCTTCAACAAGAATTCTCGCATTTTGGGGTCGCGTTCGTCGCCGTATTCTACTCGTCGTAAATCTCGGCGATAACTTTCGGTTTTTTCTAAGAAAGTGACGAAGTTAGAAATGCCAACTATATCTATAGAAGCACGAATGCGATCGCCATATTTAGTCGCAACTGCCAAGGACATATAGCCACCATAGCTTCCCCCTGTGACTAAAATCCGGTCTTTATCTAAGTCTGGTTGGGTAGCAATCCAGTCTAATAATGCGCCGATATCCTTAACAGAGTCTTCTCGTTGATAGCCGTTGTCCAACTTTAAGAAATTTTTGCCGTAACCACTCGAACCCCTGACGTTGGGAAACAGGATCGCCACACCCAATTCGTTGAGGTAATAATTAATCCGTCCTAAAAATGATGGACGAAACTGGCTTTCTGGCCCCCCATGAATATCAATAATTACTGGGCGCTTACCTTTGAATTTGGCAGGAGGACGATACAAAAAGCCGGAGATGGTTTTATCATCGAAACTCTTCCAGCGTACTAGTTGGGCTTCGGGGAAATTCTCTGTATTTAAGCCGCCTGTTTCGCTTTCTGTCCAGCGTTCGATTTTGTTGCTGAGGATATTTAAGGAGTAAACATCGGCAGTTGTTCGCGCCGAAACTAAGGTAAAGCCTAAATCTTGGTTATTGCGATGCCAATTAACACCATATATATCTCCTACTGGTAACTTTGGCAGTGGCTTTTCTTTACCTGTGGCTGTCTCCAAAAGATGCAGCACACCAGCCCCGTCTTCATTGGTAACAAAAGCAATGTGTTTACCATCATAAGAAAGGTCGAAGTCTTCCACATTCCAAGGAATGTTACTGGTGAGATAGGTGTGCTGTAATGTCGCTAAGTCAATGTATGCCAATCGGGAAAATTCAAAGTCGCGGTCAGTGATGGCATACAAACCCTTACCATCTTTACTAAATGCGCCACTATAATAGGCGACTTTTTCCTTACCTCCCTTGGGTGTGACTAGTTTCTTCTCACCTGACTGAGTATCAATTAACCAAAGATAGCTTTCATTAGCCGAAACATATTCCTGTGCTAACAATTGACGGTCGTCTGGTGACCAATCCAAAGTACCCCAACCGCCGCCTTCAACCTGCGCTAACAAGCGATCGCTTTTCGGATTTTTTGGGTCGATAATGTAATAATCATTATCTTTCCCTGTGCGACGGGTGGAGGTGTAAATCATTCTATCTCCCCGATTCGACCACACACCACGACTGTTTTTTGACTTCCCATCAGTTAGGAGTGCTATCTCCCCTGTTGCCAACTCATAACGGTAATTTTGGTTAAATTCATTACCACCAGTATCTTTACTAAAAACAAAATACTTGCCTTCGGTGGGTTGAAAAGTTCCGCCGCCAACTCGTTCTGGGAAGAACGTCAACTGCTTGCGACTTCCCAGGGGAAATTTGACTAAGTGTACTTGGGGTACATCACCAAAGCGCGTCGCAATCAGCATTTCGCGGCGTTTGGGATGCCAACTAGCAAGACCTGCTGAGCGAAATTGGGTGTAGCGGTCTACTGTTTCTGTCAGTGATATCGGTATCGCTGAGATACCTTCAGTTACAAGATTTTCTCCTGGATTAACTGTAGGATTTTGGGCAGAAACCATGAGAATAGGCAGTAAGAATACTGCAATGAAGGTAGTAAAAAACTTGGAAAAAAATCGCATTTGCTGATTATCGCAAATTATGGCTATACAATTGCCTATTTGCTTGGTCTAGCTTACGCGCTCCGTGAGTAGGAAAATGATTATAAAAATTTAAGTAATATTACTAATTATTAATTAAACAGGTTCTTTACTCAACTATTAAAAATGCTATGTAAAATATTGTTTGATGAAATTTGCTACAGAAAAAACACTAAACTAAATATGTATACTAATAACTCAATACTCATACCTGATTTTAACGGCGATAATCAAACTGACATTTTTTTGCATAATTCAGAAACAGGAAAAATCGGCGTTTGGTTAATGAGTGGTACTAATATTACTGCTGGAGCTTATTTACCAGACCTTGATTCTTCTTGGGACGTAATTCCTGTTGCAGACTTTAATGGCGATAATAAGACAGACATTTTTTTACGTAATGCAGAAACAGGAAAAATCGGCATTTGGTTAATGAATGGTACTAATATTACTGCTGGGGCTTATTTACCAGATATTGATGCTTCTTGGGATATAATTCCTGCTGCCGATTTTAATGGCGATAATCAAACTGACATTTTGTTACGTAATTCAGAAACAGGAAAAATCGGCGTTTGGTTAATGAATGGTACTAATATTACTGCTGGAGCTTATCTACCAGACGTTGACTCTTCTTGGGATGTAATTCCTTCCGCCGATTTTAATGCCGATAATAAGACCGACATTCTGTTACGTAATTCAGAAGCAGGAAAAATTGGCGTTTGGTTAATGAATGGTACTAATATTACTGCTGGAGCTTATCTACCAGACCTTGATTATTCTTGGGATGTAATTCCCGTTGCAGATTTTAATGCCGATAACAAGACAGATATATTTTTGCGAAATGAAAGCACGGGCAAGAATGCCATTTGGTTAATGAATGGTACTAATATTACTGCTGGAGCTTATCTACCAGACGTTGACTCTTCTTGGGATGTAATTCCGATTGCAGATTTTAATGGTGATAATCAAACAGATATATTTTTGCGAAATGAAACCACAGGAAAAAGCGGGATTTGGCTGATGAATGGTACTAATATTACTGCTGGAGCTTATCTACCAGACCTTAACTCTTCTTGGAGCCTAAGTCCTATTGTGGATTTTAATGGAGATGATAAGTCAGATCTGCTTTTACGTAATTCAACAACAGGTCAAAATGGCATTTGGTTAATGAATGGTACTAGTATTACTACTGGAGCTTATCTGCCAGATATTGACTCTTATTGGGATTTGAATTTTGTAGGTTTCTTAAGAAACACCCTGAGAGAATAAATAATGGCTCTACCGTACTTGTTATGCTAAATTCATAGTCTTTAAGAGGGAACAGGGAACAGGGGAAAGAAGCAATATTAAGAAATAATCTGACAA
>NZ_MTAV01000054.1 GCF_002154695.1 Nostoc sp. T09 | reverse complement strand
CAGCTTATGCCCTGAGAGCTTTTTTTACTTAACTTCCAACTTTTCAAACATCCTCTAAGGTTCGTCAGCAAATTGAGGAAGAAATTAATCCTTTTATCTCTGATTCTATTTTGAATAAGAATACGGAGGAAATTATTCGTGCAGGGAATAACTTGGCAATCTGGCACACACTTTCTCCTGATGATAAGGTCAAAATTTTTCCGCAGATTGTCCATAGGATCGCCGTCCAGAACAAAGAAGTTAAAGAAGTTACTCTCAAAATTTGAAGGTTTATTCCAATTTGGCATTATGAACACTCAAAAAATTTTCGATTTCAATAAACTTAGATGCGAAGTTGCTATGCAACAAGCTCTACAGGAATGGCAACCACAGCCTAAAACTTATGGTCTTGGATGTCCCAGGTGCAATTCCACTCGGCTTGTGAAAATTGGTAGACTTGATGGAATACAAAAATATGTATGTAATGACTGCGATCGCACTTTTAAAGAAAGACCAAGGTTTGTGTGTGAATGTTTAATCCCAGGAACTCAGGTAAAGTGCCAATCATGTCCTCAGTTTAAGGAATTTTTAGGCATAGTCAAGCAGCAAACAGATGAATTGCGTTCTTTGAGCTTTCAGGAGTTAGAAAACCTCAAGTCTTCTTATACTGTGGCTGAAACGCTTGATTAATATAATTACTCAAGTACAATTCATAACCAAATTGTTTGAAGTCGCTACGTAACATCTAATTCTTTAACAGGGTTGCATCTCCTCGAAAAATTTCTGCAACGCTACTACCTCTACCATTAAACTTCACATTACCCTATCTCAAGTGCTGTAGTCCTGTGGTTATCTCTTCAGTTCCCCTATCTCAGCTACTTCTAACATTTTGTTCTTTGCAAACATTCTGCTCGCAAGCAATTGCTTGCGATGAACAAAAAAAATTTCAACTTTCGCTATTCTCAAATTAACAAATAACGGTGCTTATGGCTTACGAATCTTGGTCACAAGTGGTAATTCGCACAGTTCTGGAATGGGAAAAACGTAAAGCCGAGCTAAAATCTAACTCGGATATTCCAGAACAAAAAACAAAGTCCAAAAACAAAACTGCCTAATAACGATAGGTACATCCACGTTGCGATCGCATATTTGATAAACTGGTTTTGATGATGAAGTACACCCAAAGGCGATCGCATTTTCACTCCATCGTAATTGCGATCGCACGTTTCATCCCCTATTTTTCATTCAGTTAATAATTTAGCCAGCTTCTAGCAATTCTTCGGAGTTTTTTAAATTCCTGATTGCTTTATTTGCTACTTCAATAACGTAAGTGTTTTCATCATCTAAAGCTTTTTGCCAAACATTAAGCAATCTAGAACGATTTAGTTTCCAAAGAGAATCAGCAGCGAATATACGCACGTAAACATCTTCATCTTCAAGTAGCAAAAGACTCAAGGCATCAACTGAACTCTCATCATCATAATGCTGAAGTTGCTGTGCAACTATTTGTCTTGGTCTTCGTGATTTTTTTACTCGATGAACTTCATTAATTAAACATATTAATATTTCCGGCGTTCTAAAATTATCTAATGCAGATAGAGCTTCACTACGAACTTTTTCTTCTGGGTCATTTTTGGCTAAATCAATTAGATACGCTATGCTACGGCTATCATCAATTTCTCCTAAATTACAAGCTGCTGTTGAGCGTATTTCTGGATTGGAGTCGGAGAGAAAAGGTAATATTATTTCAAAGGCATTGTCAGGTTGAAGATTTCCTATTTTATCTAGGCCTGCCTCTTGAATATCTGGGTTGGGATTTCGTAGTTGAGCTAATGCTGTCTGTAGTTCATCCATAGCAGTATTTCTGTTATTAATTTTACTTAGCTGGAACTATAAATTGTCCCGGAATTTGTCCTTCAATCAGAATTTCTCCATTTTTCTCCATAGCAGCTTTAACGTTGTTAGCTTGTTTGCTGATTTTTTTTCGCGGATTTAGGCGAATAATTTCTGCTACTTGCTCTGGGGTATATATCTTAATTTTACCTTCGGCTTCCAATTGTTTAAGAGCCGACCAAGCTACTTTAAAAATTTTATTTTTTTTAGTAAATTTTATCGCTCCCCTATCTCGATCTATTCTGATGGCAGTGGAAAAAGATACATATATACTAGTATCCCCGGCTTCTTTATCTAAAATATGCTCCAAGGGATTTTGAATCTTGGCTTGTTGGGCATCCTCACTATCCAACTCAAATCCTACTGGATCGCCTATTTTATAATCATCGTCTGCACGGAAGAGGAAACTAGGTTCACTGGAGCTAGCTTTCTCTATTTCCTCTTTCACTTTTACGAATTTCCCTGTGTTGAAGTTACTTTTTTCTTCTGAGTTTTTTATAGCACATTGATACTACCACTTCTGTTCATGAGACTCCCCTCATTGCAGTGGGCGATCACAATCTGTTTTTTGATGTCAAAAACTCTATTCTGCTTCTGTTCCCAATACCACCCCTTCATACAGTAGTGCGATCGCAAATTCAAATTCGATGCTGGATAGGGTAATAATATCTCCCTCAGTGTAGGGGTAGTAAAGCCACATTCTTCCCTCTCCGCGACAGTAGCGTTCAACGGAGATTGTTTCGGAATCTATCAATAAATATTCTTGTAAAGAAGGCATTTTCAGATAATTAGTGAATTTTTCGCCCCTATCTTTACTGCTTGTACCAGGGGAGAGAACTTCGGCAATGATTTTTGGGTTTTGAATAAATTTGCGAGCATTGAGGTCTTGAGGGTCGCAGCTGACGATAACATCAGGATAATAGTAAGGACTTTGAGGCGTAACTTGCACTTTCACATCAGACACATTCACTCGGCAATCTCTAGCACGTAAATGTGGGTATAAGGCTCTGTAAAAATTAAGTGCAATATCATTGTGGGGAATTGTACCACCTGTCATCGCAAAAACTTCGCCGTTGACGTATTCGTAGCGAAGGTCTTGCTGGGGTTCCCATGCAAGATATTCCTCTATGGTCATTTTTTGCGGTTGTTGGGAGGTGGCTACCATAGCAAGATTTTTCGAGTTTGTTTTGATTTTAGCTTGGAGGGTAGGTTGTTTTTCTCCCCAAGGCGATCGCTCTTTTCTGCCATATCTGCAATACCCCATAAGATTTGTCATGGTTGCAATGTAACAGTGCGATCGCGACATTTAGTAACGAAACTCAATTGCTGTAATGAAATTACCATCTACGCATATTTTTCTAACGCAGCCATTAAGGATTGCTCTTTTATCTTGCGCATTAAGTCCTTGCCAGTAACTTTTATTAGCAAAAGCTCGTATGATACGTTCTTTAGCTATCAAGGATTCTCTGGATGCATTGTTGATTGCTCCTAGTGCGATCGCAATCTGTTCTTTGAGGTCATTTTTTATTTGTTCGATTGCATAACTTGCTGGCAAGGTTTCCAGATTATTCAGCGATGCGCGGAGAGTTTTGACTTCTGGGGGTTCCTCTACAATAGGTGGCTCATCTGTTTCTACCAAGTTCGCTAACCGTTCAGCTTCTTGCGCCAATAAATCCACTACTTGGATGTCTAATATTTTTGATGAAATCATATTTTTATTGCTACAGTTGCCAGCTTTATACAAACGGCACTGAAAATAATAGATAGCTTGCCCATCCTTATTTACCCGTTTTGCATGGCGTGTCATTGAACCGGAGCAATGAGCGCATTTGATTAAATTAGAAAATGGATTCACTTCGTTATCTTCTCTTGAAGCCCATCGGTTATGGCGATTACCTCGGATAATCTGTTTTATTTGTTCGTGTTCAGCACAGGTAATGATTGCCTCATCGTCGTGGGTTCCCCATTTTACCTTCCACTCATCAAAGTGTTTGCGCTTTCCCTTTGATTTCACGTAAGTATCAAAAGGCAAGCCTCCTGCATAAACAGGGTTTACTAATAATGCTTTTAAGCCTGGAATTGACCATCTCAACCCAGACCACGGATAACGTAAGGGGTGGTTAGTTTTAGTTGGTGTAAATACAATTTTATCTAAGTCGTCGTCACTGATAATCCGTGAAGTTGTTTCTGACTTGTTCCAATCAAAAGCTTTTGTTTCTATACCAAAATCTGAGTGCAACTTACGAACAGTAGCAGCAACTGAACCACACTCAAAAAAAGTATTAAAAATATATCGAGCTACGTCAGATACAGTTAGTTCTCTTCGTTCTGCCAACAAGCAAACGCATGGTGAATTATCGCGTACATATTTATCCTTGTTGATACGGTATCCCAATGGGGCAACTCGGTGACTTTTCCCTTGGTCTACCCGATGACGACGTTCGCTCTTTAACCTCTCCGTCACCATTCTGACCTCAAATTTGGCAGCGGCAAGCAACATATCAATTGTTAATTCGCCGCCAAGGCTGTCTGGATCTACTCCTTGATCTAGAGCTATAAGTTTAATCCCCTTGGAGCGCAATACCTCCAACAATGAATAAAACAAACGTGATGATGAGCCAATACGATCAATCCGGGTAAATTGCAGAGATATTACCTTACCCTTTCCAGATGTCTTCAAGTCATTGATTAATTGTTGTAGCCCTTCCCTGACTTCGGTTGTCCGTGATTGAATATCCCAGTATACTTTTGAACATCCAGCATTCTGCAAGCGTTCTATTTGTTTACGCAACGCACCTTTATCTGTTTGCTGTTCCTCACCGCTAACTCTTGCGTAACCCCAACTTTCCATAACCAGGCATCGACACAACCCTCATTATATTTGATAGCAAATACTTCTATCCCATGAAATTTCCCATACTCAAATGTTTATGAAAGCGCTTGGGCGAGCTGATAATTTGATTGAAAAAATTCATTAACTAGTTTATATCCACCAATACTTGAGGAAATTACCCGATTTCTACCCAATATTTACCCGTTATCTTTATAAATTATTGTTAGAGTACGGCTATGAATTAACCTCTTCTACACTATAAATTCTTCAAATCAATTTAATTATTGTTTTGGAGAATTTTAATTTTGCCCAACTATTTATACCAATTCAAAATACCCTACCCTGTGGGTTCACCGTAGGAGTACGGCAAGCCACCCTCCGGGTGTATACAAAATTCAAAATTAAGAAAGCCTTATATAACAGGGCTTTGGGAGTGTGTATCTGTCGCATTCTTTTTTTAAACTAGTATTACTTCTTGCTTCTTAAGTTACTTTTTTGACCTCTGGTTTCTGTATTAGCCATTTATCCCTAGAGGTGCAAGATACAAGCGCCCCAAGAAGGGAAGTCAAAAGTATTAAAACCTCCTCGCAACAAATAAAAAAACACATTTTTATTGTTTAGTTAAAAGCCTCACTATATAAGGGTTATAAAATGTGTTTGTTAGGAGTTTACCTTTCATCACATAACCGTAGATTGAGTTAATATTGATGACCAAACTCGATTATACGTTTCAGGAAGATGTTTAAACTATTGACTGTTGTTAAATCTTGACTTATGAAAGTAATTTACATAAATGAGTCAATGAGTATGACAGTCTATAACTTGAAAAAGTCTGCTTTATGTTTCAAAGGTCTGGTGTCTGCATTGTTTGCTATATTAATTTGGGCAACAATGGGAGTGACTTTCAAATTGACTGTGCCAAATCTTGATAGTTTCACCACGTCAGTCTACGTGACTTTTTTGGCAACTTGCATTCTCGGTATCAACATTGTTGTTCAAAAAAAAGTACAAATCCTACGCAAAGAATGGAATAAGCAGCAATTTTTCTTCGTAATTGCAGGAATTGTGGGTTTGGGTATTCCGCAAATCTGCTGCTTTAAAGCTTATCAACTTTTACCTGCTTCACAAGTGGTTGGGGTATTTTATATATATCCACTTTTGATGACACTCTTTGCAGCATTCTGGTTTCATGAACGCTTATCTCGCAAATCAATTCTACTTCTAATTGTCGGTTTTATAGGAGTATATTTGTTGATTGCACAAAACCAACTACTGGGAATCCAGCTTAATCTTGGGACTGCTGTAACACTCATAGCGGCTGCCACTTGGGCTTTTTTCTGCGTGCTGACTCAGCATAAACAGTTTGATTCAATTGTAGGTATGTTTCTGTTTAACGGATTTGGTTTTTTGTTTTTGCTCGGTTTAATACCAGCATTTGGGTTGACATGGACATTAACAATAACTGAATGGCTTGGTATTATCTATTTGGCAGTGTTTCCTACCGCGATCGCTTCTCTACTTTGGAATCAAGCATTGCATCTCAACTCAACACAGATATGTTCGATGCTCGCATTGCTAACTCCGCTATTCTCCGTCATGCTAAACGTGGCAATTCTTCATGAATCAATTGTGCCAACTCAATTGGCTGGATTTATACTCTTACTTGGATCGGTTGCTCTCAACCTTGGGCGCTTTTTACGATTTGAATCTAGCTGTTAGTTAAATCGCACCCATCTTTAATGCTGTAAGACTAAACTTTCTCTTAAATAATTTAAATATTTCTAAGCTTGACTTTATCCATTTTTACGAAACCTAAAACCTAACCATTAAACTTTTGTAGACATTACTTTGAGTTGTTGGGCTTGCTTGAGAATTAGTGATATCAAAAAAGTATAGTAGTTAAACTATAGTTTAGGACATAAACTTACGGTCAAACACACACAACTATTGATTTACAAGGCTGTTGCCTGCTATTTTTACCAAAAAACAGAAGTTTTTGCTGAGTAAAGAAAGCCTAGTTCTTAATTTTGGATAAAGTCGAGCTTAGAGATTTTATAAATTTTGATTAGTTTTCAAAGCCTCATTGATAGCTATTGTTAATAACTCATTTAAAGGGATTCCGACTGCTTTTGCCATAGAGGAAATCACACTTTTAGGGGCAAAAGAACAATACAAGCCAGCTTCTAAAAACCAAGGTTGTCCTTTGGGGTCGATCCGGAAATCAAACAAACTATAGTGCCGACAACCTAAAGCCTGATGACATTTCTTAGCCACCTGCTGAACCTTTTCGGTAATCAGATCGCTAGGATCTACAATCCAAGATTTTTTATTATCTTTAGCAGCGAAACCCAAGTTACCATCGTCTGTTTGTTGGAGTTTATCAGCATAGCTGCGAATAGGTCTTTCGTGGGGGTCTACCAAATACTCTTCTAGGGGTAAACCTACTAACTCCCCATCTTTAACGAAGATGCCACATCTGACTTCTCGGCCAAGTTCGATGAATGCTTCTACAATCACCTCCGAAGCATATTCAAATGCTTTCGTTAAGGCAGCGTCATATTCACTCACATCTTTAACTAAGACTACTCCTAAAGAGTTGTCGGAACTTACGGGTTTGACGATCGCAGGAGGTGGAATTGTCGGAACCTCTCCTTGGCGGAGGATTTCTCCATGAGGCACTTTCACTCCTGCGGCTGCGACAATGGCTTTGGTTCTAGCTTTGTGGGCTGTTATTGCCATAAGATCTGAAGTATTGCCGATGTAAGGTATCTTCAGCAGGTCAAATAAAGCCCGATACTGAGTCATTCCGGGAATACAAAACATTTGTGGTAAGACAAGGTCAATGTTTTGCGCTGTAATAAACTGTATGGCATCACCCAGAGTCATCGGTTTGGCGATCGCAATATCTTCTTTGCTCAGGGAAGCAGGAAATCGCCAGTGGCGATCGGGTGTGATGTATGCAATCAGAAAATCATAGCGCGATCGCTCTGCTGTCGCTGTTAAACAATCTTGAGCGTAAAGGCGTGACAAATCACAGTAAAAATCATTGTAGGCAGAGCCAACTAAATGAAGAATACGCAGTACTGACATGATTCTATTTCTTAATTATGTATAATTTTTGCTTTTTAATCGCCACCTAATTCCACCAGTTTGCCAATGTTGAAGTCTATTTTTACCCAGCCTTTGAGTTGTTGTAGATTCTTGAGTAAGAGTAAGGGAATCTGCCAGTGATGCAAAGTCAAAAATGGCACAGGGTCATCAAGGCAACATATCGCATCAGTACCTCGCAATAAGGTATTAATCGAAGTTTGCAATTGTTTCCAGGAACGAATACCAGTTAAGCGCCAAATTTCGTGATATATCCAGTAAGTCGGCTTGCTACTGGCTAGAGGTTCTAAAGGTGCAGCTAGGGGAGTTTTACCAAGATAAGCATCTGCAACACCAGGATGATTGTAGAACATGGTAATTGCTGAATGGGTACGGGGATTGCATTCGATGGCATAAACTGTACCGTCTTCGGCTTGGATAAAGTCAAAAGAAACTTGTCCAGTCAGTCGCAAACTCTTGACGAACTGTTGCACCCATTCGCGGATTTGGGGATTTTCGACGTTTTCATAGTTGATTTGAAATGCAGAAGAGTTACAACAGCAATGCAATCTTAATTCCCCATCCCGGACTGTACTATGTGTACAGAACTCTTTCCCAGGGATAAACTCTTGCATAATCCAAGGATTTTCAGAACTGATGGGTAAACTGTTGACAAAGGCGGCTGTTTCTTCTGGGGTGTCGCAGGGTAGTTTAGTTAAATCTAAGCGGCGAACTGAATCGTAAGCAATACTTTTAAGAATATATTTGCGGGTTTCTTGACTAAAATCAAAATTGATAACTTGTTGAGGGTCTGTAATTTTAAACGACTTGGGGACAGATAAACCAAGCGATCGCGCTTTATCGGTAAAGGCAAATTTATCATCTAGCATCTTGGTAATATCTGCATCGAAGTGGAAAACTTCGCAGTACTCTGATAGTGCAGGCTTTGCTAAAGAGTCGTAGTAACTAGCTACAGGGCTGCATACAGGTACGTAAACGTCAACTTTTTCCTTTTTAACAATTTCTACTAACGCCTGAATGTAGCCTTCTGGGTCTTTTTGAGGTGCGGGAACTGTATAAAAACGACTCACAGCTTTTGAAAATCTATGCCCAGACAACCAGTATTTGTGACCTTCAATGAGAATAACTCTGTGTCCAGCTGCATGGAACGAGCGAGCAAGTTGCAATGCTTTGGTCATCTTGGCTCCACTTACCAAGATAGTTTGAGGATGAGCAGCTACGGCAGCTTTTTTGGTAAAGGGACGGCGTACAATTCCCCACAGCAAAGCTATCAGCACTATCAAAGCATTGAATGGCAAGGCTATGAGTAATAATGTCAGAGTACCGAGAGTCTTGAATAGAGCCACTATCTTTACGCCGGCACTCGTTGAGGGCGTTGTAGATTCAGGCAGAGATAAAGAAATTGATTGTGCCATAAGTCTTTGAAAGTAGGGGGAGATGAGGGAGTAGGGGGAGATGAGGGAGTAGGGGGAGATGGGGGAGCAGGGGGAGATGAGGGAGTAGAAGAAGTAAGCAAACTATTGTTATTCCTCTTGTATCTACCTCATCCCCCTCATCTTTCGGTTACGCTATGCGTCTAATCAAAGTCACACCATCCCGGATGGGTAACAGAACTTGCTCTACACGCGGATCGGCGGCGACAACAGAGTTGAATTGAGCGATCGCTTCACCGTTAGCGGTGCGTTGTTCTGGTGGTAGGTAAACTTGTCCTTGCAACAAAGTGTTATCTACGCAGATTAACCCGTCCAGAGCTAGCAAGTTATTATCCAAAATGGTTTGGAAGTACTCTACATACTCCTTTTTATCGGCATCAATGAAGATTAAATCAAATGATTCTTTTCTAGCTGCGAGCTTGTATAGTGTCTCTAGAGCAGGTGCTACTTCGACAATGATTTTGTTGCCGTCGGGAGATGCATCAAAGCAAGCTTGAGCAAATTGGGCAACATAAGAATCTACTTCGCAAGCTATGAGTTGTCCATCACTGGGTAATGCTTCTGCCATTGCCAAGGCTGAATACCCTGTAAACATTCCCACTTCGAGAATGCGCTTGGCTTTGGTCATGTAAACAAACATTTTCAATGTCTGTCCTTCAAGATGTCCAGAGAGCATTTCCTGCTCTAGTTGGCGTACTGTTTCCCCATCACTAAAGCGTTTGCTCCAATCTTCTTTAATGGTGTTTTGCGCCAATGCAGCTAATGCGCTCGATTCTGGCGTGGTGTAATCATCCAAGTAGGGATCTAAACCCGCAGCTAATTGCACAGTTTGTCGTAGAGAATCTAGTATCTCTACGGGAATGTTTTGCTGTTGTGCTAATTTGAGGGTTTGTTGTAGCTGGGCTACTAAGATGCTGTGTGGCGTGATTGGTCTAGCTGTTGGGAGTTGTACAACACTTGTCATATCTTTATACTCCTAATAGCTGCGCTTCTTGAGTTTCAATGTATGCGTCAATACCTTCCCCACGACGAGGGTATTTAGCACAAAGAAGTTTGTGTTCAGATAAGGCAGCAACTAGTTCTTCACGCTTCAAATCGTTGACAAAGAAGCACTCACCAATAGGACGAGGCATGGCTGCACGTTGTTTGCCATCTCGTGTCAGGCTAATAGATTGGGTAGCATACCAGAGTAAATCCCCATCTAAGAGTTGATGATCGAGTGATAAACCTATACGACTCATCAAGTCCAGAATGCGATCGCGCTCTGTTGTGGGAATATAGCCGCGTCGTGCTGCAATGGTTGCAGACAAGGCCATATCTATATTGACGGCGTGACCATGATATAGCGGTACACGGGGTGCTAATTCTAGGGTAGGACTCCAAGTGTGACCGTAAGCAATGACGCGATCGAGGTCTATTTCATGTAAGTTTGGAGTCTCTAACTCCAACATAGTTTTGATTGCTTCATAGTTAACTTTATGGGCAATGTCTTTGATTTTTGCTGTTCCATTCACATGTCCAAAGTGAGTGTCAAGCAATTCTTCGCCGTATTCGTATAGCAGTTCAAAAACTTCTGAGTTAGCAACTACAGCAATTTTCACTAACTCTGCCATCCCATTACGAACTTGAGCCGTTGGTAAGGTTTTCAAAAATGAGAAATCCAGAATCACTTTTAAAGGTGCATGATATGCTCCCAAGCGATTTTTCAACTTGCGGTGATTCACCGCTACTTTAATTGCTACACCTGCATCGATTAAACCAATCAAAGTGGTAGGAATGCGAATGTAGTTACTCTTGCGACGGTAAGCAGCACAAGCAAACCCAGCCACATCAGTGATTAGACCGCCACCAACAACTAAGACTGGTTCTTTACGAACTAAGCCAAAGTCTGCAAAAGCGTCAACAATTTTCTCAAAAGTTGCAAGACTTTTAGCTGGCTCAGTAATGATGATCGGAAATACTGTTAGTTCAATACCATAATGCCTAAAATATGACCGGATCTGCTTGCCGTAAAGTTCATAGACATTGGCATCTATTACAGTTAAACAGCGACCAAATTTTGCATAGCTATCTGCAATTTCTCTGTTTTTAATATCAAATGCACCATTCACATAAACAAGACTAAAATCGATTTTTTCGTAACCTTGTACGTGAAAGGCAGTTTCTGTCGCTGCAAACGATGCTTGAACGTTATTCATGTTTGTTGACCTTTATTCAAAGTAAAAAATTGTGAGATTGCGGTAATAATTCTGATTTACCCTAATGTACGCAATACCAAGTAATGCTCTTTATCGTTTGAGATTAAAGGCACCACAAAACAAGCTTTCAATAAAAAAGCTTACTTGTATTAGTGTTTGGCATTGTTATTCAACAACACCATTCATTTGAGTAAATTCTGTAGGTGGGTTAACCTTTCATTCAGCCGAACCTCTAAATCAGTCAACTGTCCCTCTAGCAATATCTCGCCATAATGCTTTCTCTTCTTGGGGACTGTTGACTTTATTGAGAGTTAAATTCATCCGAGTTCAGATCTATCCCACCATGTTTAACTTTAGTGGCTTACCAATTGTGCCATTTCGGAAAACTTCTGTTCTAGAAAAAAATTCGTATCGTTGGTTTCCAAGCTTAAATTTGAGATTGGCACCTTGATTAATGGTAAGTCCGGTCTTTCTTAGCATTACTATCAAACCTTTTATAGCTAATCGCTACATTTTATTTTGCTCAGGATGAGAGTGGAATTTTTAAAATTTTACCTGCATTCTAATTAACTCCACTTTTTTTCCTCTAGCCACTTGCCGAAATTTTGAGTTTCTAAAACTCTTATAGTAATCCGATTTAATTGATGAAATTACTTGCGTAAGTAGGGAACCAGGAAGAAGTAAATAGACTTGTACCTAGCTTTGCATAATCAAATAGGAGTCCTATGTATTAGCAAACTATTCATATTGTCTATCTCCAAACTGGCATTTGAGATTACAGCCATCATTAATCCTCAACTCGCTGTTTTTTAGCATTAGTCCCTAACAATAAAATGGTTAAAAACGAAGATTACTGCTACCTTCTATTGATAATATCAGTAGAGTACTGCTACCATTAAGTTAAGTTAATGCTCAGTATTCAACCTACTTGTCTCAGTAACCCCGAAAATTCCGAATTAAAATATATTCTGAGTTACTAGTTAACAAAGGTTAAGTTTATTAACTAAAAGCTGTGCGTTCAATCAATAAATTAACTTGGTTGAGTTGGCTTTTTAGCTCTAAATTAAGCTTTTTAGCTTAAACCAGCAAATAATTTACTGGTTAGTAAATTAGAGCAGTGTTACAAATCATAACATATGCAAATCAATTCAAGTCAATCCATCATCCGAAGTGTACTGAGTAACAAAGAATTGCAAATAAAGTCTGCCTTAAGATAGATATTTTATACAGCAGACATATCTTAAAAAGCATCTTCGGCAGTCTAAAACAATAGGCTTACTTCATGCTAGTACTTGAATCGTAGAGATTTCCTACTAGCGATGTAGTTGAATTGGAGGAAACATATAGCAATCTATCTGCTCACCAGTTTTTTTAGTTTTGAGTGAATTAAATTCTGGTAGATCAATTTCCTCAAGAGGTCTGAAAGGCCACGCCTTCAGACGCGGATAGTAAGTAACATCATCGCCAGTCCAATTCGTCACTACTGCACGTCTTTGCCTGGAAGATATATTCGTTACTGAATGATGAATTGTCAGAAGATGATGAACTAAGCAATCTCCAGGCTCCATATCCCAAGACAGAAGTTCGTGAGGCTCTGGCTCTACAAACCACGACGGATTAGAGTCCTCACGTAACTCTTTACCCCATTGATGAGAACCTTTGATGTACTCTAATCGACCATTTTCTTCGTTAACATTATCTAAAGCCAGCCAAATTTTACAAAACTGCCAGCCTTGTATAGGCCAGTAAGGTAGGTCGTTATGCCATCCGACACGACTCGTCGCTTTCGGCTTTTTTACAAAGAAACCGTCAGCCAAAAAGTTAAGTTTTTCCGATCGCAAGAGTTGAGCAGCAATTGTGGAGAGTGGAGATTCAAAAACCAAAGCACGGAAATCAGGATCGACAAGCCATAAGCTACTAGTATGTTCCACACTAGCTTCTGGTCTTGAGATACCTTTCACCTCTAGAGGCCCAGGGATTGATACATTCTTGTCAACGGCTGTTCGCATCCGTTCCACCCAACTTTCATCTAAAACATTTCTGAGACAGATAACGCCGTCTCGCTCGAAAGCTTCGATCTGTTGGAGGCTAATTTTTAATGTGTCTATCTTGAGCATTTGATGTTTTTTCTGATTGTGCAATTTAACTTTTTTGGCTTACACCAAATAGTTGGTATTAAGAATTGCTGACTTTTATCTCTTTTTAAAAGAACTAATCAAAAATTTCATTAATCCTGAGAAAGATGTATTTACAAGCGTGCAGAGATATAGAAGTCCCTAAAAAAGCTACATAATATAGCCCTGTTCTGTCACTCGCCGACAGCCGCCCGCCGAAGGATGCCCGAAGGGCTGTAGATTCCGACTTCCTTACCGCAAAGCGGCTCAGCCCAAGGCGCTGGTTCACCGTGTCTCCCCATCTTTGCGTCACTCTTATCGTAAGTATTTAGGCGAAGCTGATATTATTCACTAGATGCCTTGATTTTTGGGCGATAACAGTGCATGGACGTAACCTTCATTATGTTTGATAGAAGATACTTCTATTCTCAGAAATTCTCTGAGCAGTTGCAAAAGCGTCAGCCCCAAGTGATAGAAGCAAAAGCATAATATAGAGGCCCTTTGGGATGCTTGCCGCAGCCTAGGATGAAGCCTAGTTATACGACTTCATCCTACCTTCCGACGAACGCCCTACAGACTTCACACTTCATATTATTGGTATTACCTCAAAATCTTGGCTCTTATCTCATCAAAATTGGAAGCAATGCAAAACAGCTGCATTTATCTCGATAATAATGCCACCACTAAGGTAGACCCGGAAGTTGTAGAGGTGATGTTGCCCTACTTAACTGAATATTACGGTAACCCTTCTAGTATGCACACCTTTGGTGGGCAAGTTGGCAAAGCGGTGAAAACAGCAAGAGAACAACTTGCAGCCCTTCTGGGAGCCGATGAATCGGAAATTATCTATACCAGTTGCGGAACTGAAGGCGATAACGCCGCAATTCGCGCCGCACTGTTGGCGCAACCAGACAAGCGACACATTATTACTACCCAAGTCGAACACCCAGCAGTACTGAATGTCTGCAAACAATTAGAAACCCAAGGTTATAGTGTTACCTATCTTTCGGTAAATGGTCAGGGACAAATAGATCTAAATGAACTAGAAGCTTCCTTGACTGGTAACACCGCCTTGGTGACAATTATGTATGCCAACAACGAAATCGGCGTGGTTTTCCCAATCGAGCAGATTGGATTGCGAGTGAAAGAGCATGGCGCTTTATTCCACGTCGATGCGGTGCAAGCAGTAGGGAAAATTCCCTTAAATATGAAGAATAGCACCGTAGATATGTTAACCATATCCGGACATAAGATCCACGCACCCAAAGGAATTGGCGCTTTGTATGTGCGGCGTGGGGTGAGATTCCGTCCCTTCCTGATTGGCGGACACCAAGAACGTGGACGCCGTGCAGGTACAGAAAATGTTCCAGCAATTATTGCTTTAGGCAAAGCTGCGGAACTGGAAATGTTACATTTAGAAGAGGCGACTAAGAGAGAAAGAAGGCTGCGCGATCGCCTAGAAAAAACCTTACTCGCCACGATTCCTAACTGTGAAGTTAACGGCGATATTACGCAGAGATTGCCAAACACCACCAACATCGGCTTCAAGTATATTGAAGGTGAAGCCATCTTACTCTCGTTGAACAAATACGGTATCTGTGCCTCATCTGGTTCTGCTTGCACCTCTGGCTCTTTGGAACCTTCCCACGTATTGCGGGCAATGGGCTTACCTTACACCACATTGCACGGTTCCATCCGCTTTAGCCTCTGTCGCTACACCACAGACGCCGAAATCGATCAAGTAATCGCGGTTATGCCTGAGATTGTAGAACGTTTGCGTGCCCTTTCACCCTTCAAAAATGACGAAGCGGGTTGGCTGCAAGCGCAGGAACAAACACTGGCTCATCACTAGGAATTGTGGAATAGGGGGACATACCATTGCCCCATGCCCACTTAATACTCATCACTCAGCACTCGGAACTTAATATGTGGGACTACACAGATAAAGTATTAGAACTGTTTTACAATCCCAAGAATCAGGGAGCTATTGAAGAAGCTGATGAATCTGGGGTAAAGGTAGCAACTGGAGAGGTAGGTAGCATTGCTTGTGGTGATGCTCTGAGACTGCACTTGAAGGTTGAAGTCGCCAGCGATAAAATTCTCGACGCACGCTTTCAAACTTTTGGTTGCACAAGTGCGATCGCATCTTCCAGCGCTTTGACTGAAATGATCAAAGGTTTAACCTTAGATGAAGCTCTCAATGTCTCCAATAAAGATATTGCAGAGTACCTGGGTGGATTGCCAGAAGCGAAAATGCATTGCTCTGTCATGGGGCAAGAAGCCCTAGAAGCAGCAATTTACAATTATCGTGGCATTCCTCTAGCTGCCCATGATGACGATGATGAAGGAGCACTAATTTGTAGCTGCTTTGGTATCAGCGAATCCAAAATTCGGCGCGTGATTTTGGAAAATCACCTTACTGATGCCGAGCAGGTAACAAACTACGTCAAAGCTGGCGGCGGATGCGGTTCTTGTCTGGCAAACATTGATGATATTATTAAAGATGTAGAGCAACAAGCCGCAATACCTGCACTCAATAACTATGGCGTGAAAGTTGCAACCGATATTGTTACTGCTAAGCAATCACAACGCCCATTGACTAATGTGCAAAAAATCGCACTGATTCAAAAGGTCTTAGATGAAGAAGTCAGACCAGTACTGATTGCTGACGGCGGCGATGTGGAACTGTACGATGTGGACGGCGTTAGCGAAGCGGGACGGGACGTACTTCGCGTCAAGGTTCTGTTGCAAGGAGCTTGTGGTTCTTGTTCTAGCAGCACAGCAACTCTCAAGATTGCCATAGAAGCCAGGTTGCAGGATCGTGTCAGCAAGAACCTGATAGTGGAAGCGGTTGAGCCATTACTATAAAACTTTACGCACTGCACAAATACATCCTAATGTGCATCAGCTAAGACACAGACAGTAGGATTTGACCGATATAATTCGCTTCGCATCAATGAATTCAATCCTACCTACAACAGATAGCTAAAGCACATAGGCAAGTATTCAACGCCTAATTGCGAATTCCATAATCCAACTCGCTTCAAAGGAATGAGGATATGAGCGCACTCTACGAGAAAATTGGCGGACAAGCAACTCTCGACAAAGTAGTTGATGATTTGTACAAACGGATTCTGGCAGACAACACCGTTAATACGTTCTTCGCTAAGACAGATATGGCGAAGCAGCGTGCTCATTTTACTGCTTTCGTAGCTCAGTTACTTGAGGGACCAAAGCAATATGCAGGTCGTCCAATGGACAAAACCCACACAGGTATGAATATACAGCCCCAACACTTTGATGCTATTGCTAAGCACCTCAGTGATGCAATGGTTACAAATGGAGTGGCTACTGATGATGTCAGCGCTGCAATGGCTCGCGTTTCAAATGTCAAAGGCGCTATTTTGAACAAGTAATTGGACTTCAAGATTGATTTTTGACGAAGATATCAGTCAAGTCCTACTAGGTGTTTCCATCTGACACACAAGTATTTGTAAAGTGCGTAATTTCCTTTGTTAATAGTCATTTGTCATGGCTATTAACAAAGAATAAAACAAAAAAAATTTGAACAAGGAACATAGATGTCTTTACTACCATTAGTTTTTGCTGTGGAGCGATCGCCCCCGGCGGGCACTTAGTGCCAACGCTAAAGACGACGTTCTACACAAACTCACTGCCGTAGCTCAACGGGCGTGAGACCCAACAGACAAAAGCAAAAGACCCACCAACCAATTGCAGGAAACACGAACCATGACTGACGAAAATATTAGACAGATAGCCTTCTACGGTAAGGGCGGTATCGGTAAGTCTACTACTTCCCAAAATACCCTAGCAGCTATGGCAGAAATGGGTCAGCGCATCATGATTGTGGGTTGTGACCCCAAAGCTGACTCCACCCGTTTGATGCTCCACAGTAAAGCTCAAACCACCGTGCTGCACTTAGCCGCTGAACGCGGTGCTGTAGAAGATTTAGAACTCGACGAAGTATTATTAACCGGCTTCCGTGGTGTTAAGTGCGTGGAGTCTGGTGGTCCTGAACCCGGTGTAGGTTGTGCTGGTCGTGGTATTATCACCGCCATCAACTTCTTAGAAGAAAACGGTGCTTACCAAGACTTAGACTTCGTATCCTACGACGTGTTGGGTGACGTTGTGTGCGGTGGTTTTGCTATGCCTATTCGTGAAGGTAAAGCACAAGAAATCTACATCGTTACCTCTGGTGAAATGATGGCGATGTATGCGGCTAACAACATTGCTCGTGGTATTCTCAAGTACGCTCACTCCGGTGGTGTACGTTTGGGTGGTTTGATTTGTAACAGCCGTAAAGTTGACCGAGAAATCGAATTGATCGAAACCTTGGCTGAACGCTTGAACACCCAAATGATTCACTTCGTACCTCGCGACAACATCGTTCAACACGCAGAATTGCGTCGGATGACTGTTAACGAGTACGCACCTGACAGCGATCAGGGTAATGAATACCGCGCTCTAGCTAAGAAGATTATCAACAACCAGAAGCTCACCATCCCCACCCCCATCGAAATGGACGAGCTAGAAGCATTGTTGGTCGAATTCGGTATCCTCGACGACGATACCAAGCACGCAGAGATCATTGGTAAGCCAGCAGAAGTACCTGTTAAGTAAACCATGTTTTAGGAAAAGGGAACACCTGCATCACTTCCCTTTTACCTTTGATCTAACTTTTATCCCCCAAGGGGACTCAGCGTCCCCAACCCCATAGGGGAAATCCCCTTCCCTGACTATCCCGGTTCCTTAGGAGCAAGAGAGACTAAAGATGACTCCTCCAGAAAATCAAAACATCATTGAAGAAAGAAAAGAACTAATTAAAGAAGTTCTCCAAGCCTATCCCGAAAAAGCAGCAAAAAAACGGGAAAAGCACTTAAATGTATACGAAGAAGGTAAGTCTGACTGCGGCGTTAAGTCTAACATCAAATCCCTTCCTGGTGTAATGACCGCCCGTGGTTGTGCTTATGCAGGTTCCAAGGGTGTGGTTTGGGGTCCTATTAAGGACATGATCCACATCAGCCACGGGCCTGTAGGTTGCGGTTACTGGTCTTGGTCTGGTCGTCGTAACTACTACATCGGTACAACTGGTGTTGACACCTTTGGTACTATGCACTTCACCTCCGACTTCCAAGAACGTGACATCGTTTTCGGTGGTGACAAGAAACTATTTAAGCTGATTCAAGAACTGGAAGTTCTCTTCCCCCTCAGCCGTGGTGTTTCCATTCAATCTGAATGTCCCATCGGTTTGATTGGGGATGACATCGAAGCAGTAGCTAAGAAAGCAGCTAAAGAAATTAACAAGCCTGTTGTACCTGTACGTTGCGAAGGCTTCCGTGGTGTTTCTCAGTCTTTAGGTCACCACATTGCTAACGACATGATTCGTGACTGGGTATTCCCCAGAGCAGATCAAGCCAAGAAAGATGGTACCCTGAAGTTTGATGCTACTCCTTATGACGTAGCAATCATCGGTGACTACAACATCGGTGGTGATGCTTGGGCTAGCCGCATCCTCTTAGAAGAAATCGGCTTGCGCGTAGTCGCTCAGTGGTCTGGTGATGGCACCATCAACGAAATGTTGATGACACCCAATGTGAAGATGAACCTCATCCACTGCTATCGGTCGATGAACTACATCAGCCGTCACATGGAAGAAAAGTATGGAATACCCTGGCTTGAATACAATTTCTTCGGCCCCACCAAGATTGCTGAATCCCTACGGGAAATCGCTTCTAAATTTGACTCCAAGATCCAAGAAAACGCTGAGAAGGTAATTGCCAAGTATCAGCCAACAATGGATGCGATCCTCAAGAAGTATCGCCCCCGTTTGGAAGGTAAGACTGTCGCCATGATGGTTGGTGGTCTGCGTCCTCGCCACGTTGTACCCGCTTTCCAAGATTTGGGTATGAAGATGATCGGTACAGGTTATGAGTTCGCTCATAACGACGACTACAAACGTACCACTCACTACATCGAAAACGGCACCATCGTTTATGACGACGTTACCGCCTACGAATTTGAGGAGTTTGTAAAAGCACTCAAGCCAGATTTGATTGCTTCTGGTGTGAAAGAGAAGTACGTCTTCCAAAAGATGGGTCTTCCTTTCCGTCAAATGCACTCTTGGGATTACTCCGAACCTAGCGATCGCTCTTAAAACTCACGATTACACCAGGTTTTTTAGTGGCGGGAGAAAAAAGCGTCTATTTCTAGCCTAAATGCAAGTTGTAGCGTTATCGACCAACTATCTTTTTTGATACTTTAGACAATATAACTCTTATTCTGTCTGGTTTTGAGATTTTGCTTGCATGAGTCTTATATTAAAACTGTTAAATTAAAAACTATTTTAAATGACATTTTTTAGATTAAATGGTGCGATCGCTTCAATTTCACACAAAACAATTATTGAGGTTATTGGAGAGAATGATGTGGGATTAGAAGGTTGGTTCGCACTAACGAGTAAGATAAGCTGCGGAAGATACTGTTGGTAAGACAATTGTCTATGTAGATGGTGTTGAAGTAACTTTTTGAACTGCTGGTTTATCGATTTGGTCGTCTTCTGTAGTGTGCTTTGACGTATGAGCCATTTCGGTAATGTGCTTTAACATATACATAATCACTTTTATTAAAAATTCTCTGATATTCTTCTAGAGTAATCCTTGGTCTGGTTTCCTGAACAGGCTGTTGAGGTGCTTTGTAGGTAGGATTAGAAGGTTGCGAACGATTAATTTGAGCAAGATGTTTTATTTTTTCCTTTAATTTAGCTATCTCATTTTGCTGCTGCCGATATTTTTGGTCTAGGATCTGGTATTGTTTGTGCAACTCAGATTTCTGTGAATTCAATTGAGACTTTTCACTTTGTAAATTGGCAACTTCAGATTCCTTATTTTCGGCATGATCAGTTATATCTTGAATTCGTTTTTGTAGTTCTGCTTTCTGTTGATTAAGTTGTAAGACTAGATTTTGCAAATAATCAATTCTAGCTTGTTTTATTTTGTCAGTTTCCGTTGAACTTTGAATATCTCTTTGTAAATCAGATATTGAATGTTGCAGTCTATCTATTTGAGACTGTTTTGTCCGTATTAATTCCGTTAAATTTTGAGTATTTTGAAGTAGCCCAGATAGCTCAGCCTCTTTATCAGATATTACTTTATGTAAATCAGAAATATTTTTAGTAAGATTAGAAATTTCTTGAATACGCTTATTTAACTCGTTAGTATTTTCTTGTTTGCTTATAAGTAAGCTATTGAATTGGTTAGATAAAAGAGCAATTCGAGAGCGTAACTCTTTAACAAGCTCTTGATAGGTATTATCGGTTACAGAGCTATCAGATCCTAAGATTAGTTTTGCTGACAAAAGTTTGATTAACTCATCAATCTTATAAGCAAGACGAAGGCGATATGGACTAATTTGATTAGCATTTTGTGCTATCTCTGAAGCCAATCTTTCAATTATTTCGGAAAGAATTATCTGTGAAGGTTTTCTGGTTCTTGTAAAAATAACCAGATTAGTTATCATCCTCTCAAGTCTTTCATAATCCTTTTCAGCCTGACTAGCTAAAAGATAACGAGCAGAATCTTGTATTCTTTCCAATATGCGATATCTCTTCGGTTTGCGAGGCTCTAATTCTTGTAAAATTTCATTTCTCTTATACTCTAATGCTTCGAGAGTTCTTGCTATTTTTTCGTGATTTACTACGGAATTTTCAGCAAGGCGTTCTAGGATACCCTCATAAAGCCATGCTTGAGACTCTAAATTATTTAATTTTTGAATTTGCTTCGGGTTATCTGGCTGAGAAACTATATCTGTCCTCTGTAATTGTTGTTGTAAGCTGTTAATCTTTGCTGAAGCAGAACCTTTAAAGCAAGCAAGTAACAATTCTAAAGCTTGACCAAAAGGAAAAGAATAGTCAGCTAACCAACCAAAAATAATCCAGAAACATAAAGAACATACTAAGAAGAATATAACTTTGATATAGTTCAAACACTTCTTAAGTAAATTCCTGGTTGGCTCTAAATCTGAGTCTTGAAGGTCAAAGTAGAACTGGTTAACGAAAAAATTGTTTTCCTATCTGTTGACCTATAACCGTACCTGAGTTGTTGTTTACATTGAGATTGACACCTGATTCAGTGTTCTGAGAAACATTGGAAGTATTTTGTAGCTGCTGATATCGGTTAACTAACCTCTCTAAATCTTCTTGAAATCTCCTATCGGATTCTGCTTCACTCACAATTGCAGCTTGTAAAAGTTTTGGTTCTTCCTTAACCCTTTCAATCTTAAGCTTGTCCTGAAATCTTTTCCTCAAGAAATCTAGTACTTCTGCTCCGGCTTTCTCTAAAGCACCACCTGTAGTCTTATCAATCACATAAAGTGTAATATTTACTGCTTGTAGAGCTAGTACAGATAAATCCATATATGAGGAATTTTTTATGTTTTTTCAAAATTTAAATTATTATACAACAATTTTCAATATATATACTTCGCAATTTTATAATTGTGATAGTAATTTTTGCTATACCTATGGCATAAGGAAGCTAGCAAAGATTATTTAATTAGCTTGATGAGCAATATGATCGCACCAAGCACCCACGGTAGGCAGTTATAGATTCAATCAAGCAAACTGCAAGTTATTAATATACTTATTTGCACTATTTAATGTTGAGCAACTGACTATTCATTACTGAATTGCTGAACAATTGTTTGCACAACGCACCGCTGGTAAAGGAGGAGCTAATGCGAGAATAAAATCACATTTTCCAATTAAACCTTGTGCGGAATCAATATCTAGTCTTTGTCCAGAGAAAATAGCCAACCTATCCTCGCTGAGATCGCGGCAGACTAGTAGTATCGGTACAACAATGAACTCACTTCGAGCTTTTTCACTAATAAAAGACAATTGGGTTAGCTTTGCGAGAGTTTCATTTGACCAACTAGGTATGGAATTGCAACATCATAAGCATTCAAGGATGATATACCTCAATTCACTGTAAAGATCTGCTTCATCTGCATATTTAGGGATTATGTGAAATGCGATCGCCTGACTCTCGAAGTCTGACATTATATTTTATAGCTACGTTTAATGATAGAAAAATACCAACTATCGGGTAGCAGTTTACGCAGCATGAGCAATAGTGGCGCAGGTTGACCTACAGAATAACGTATCTTTCGAGTGCGATCGCTCGCTGCTTGAAAAATCACCTTAGCAACTACTTCCGGTGGTTCGCCATTTCTACCAGCTTCCTGGGAAACCTTTTCCACTTTATCAACCAAAGGTTTATACATGGGCAAATCCTCACTCATGATAAACTGGCGGCTGCTGCCGTAAAACTCGGTTTTAATTGCGCCTGGTTCGATGATTTTAATCTTGATATTGAAGGGTTCTAATTCATAGTGCAAGGCTTCACTAAATCCTTCTACCGCCCATTTAGAACTGTGATAAATGCTGTATAACGGGAAAGTAACTCGACCTCCCATACTGGCGATTTGAATAATTTTACCACCACCTTGGTCACGCATATGGGGAATGATGGCGCGGGTGAGTCGCATTAATCCAAACACATTAGTATTGAATTGCTGCTCAATGATTTCATCCATCATCGCCTCAAATACGCCATCTACACCAAAACCTGCATTGTTAACTAAGACATCAATTTGACCGAAGTCTTGGATAGCAGATGCGATCGCACTTTGAATACTGTTATTATCTGTAACGTCTAAGGAATATAACTTGATGTTAGATATATTACGCAAATCTTTGTCTTTGCTGGGGTTACGCATAGTTGCAGCAACATTCCACCCTTGCTGAGCAAAGTACATTGCAGTCAGTTTACCAATACCGCTAGATGTTCCGGTGATGAGGACCGTTTTAGGCATCGCTTCCAAGAGGTTAAGTACGAAATTACTGTAAATAATCGACTATACTCCACAGTCAAGCAGAATTGCCTTAAACTTATAGCTTCACACTTTTGCCATACAGTCTCCTACTACTTGAACAATAAATGGTGCGCCTAAAGTTTTTGGTTGCCAGCCAGATTCCATTGCTTGCAATATCCATCTAGCTACATCTTTTGGTTTCACAGGTTTGACTTCAGTTATCCAATTTTGGGGGTGTGGTTTATCGGTGCGGATCGTTAACACTGAACCAGGTTCTTGAGCATGTTCTACTGCAACATGAATATACCCACAACAATAATCTGCTTGAGAGTTGGTGGCTTGTCTTCGGATCAGCCAAATAAAAGGCTCTCCATCAACTACAATTTTTCTTGTGCCTCGTTTTGGTATTGACACTTGCTTAATTAAACTGCGTAGTTTACCGTCGAAGACATCGCTTCACCGATAACCCTAAGTTAACTTAACTCTGAACTAAAAAAGTTTCAACGTTTTCTAGTCATCACCATTCGTACACCACCCGTTGGAGAAAGGGTAAACCCACGACGTTGCACTTTCACAGGTTTATTCTCCGCTAAGGAAAGTTGATACTTGGATAAAACAGTTGCCAGGACTAATTTCATTTCTAATTGAGCTAACGCATGTCCCAAACACCGCCGACTTCCGCCACCAAAAGGTAGGTATTCAGAAGCGGAATAGTGCCGCCCCAGAAAACGTTCTGGTTTAAACTGTTCAGCATTCGGATACAAATCTTCTCGGTAATGGACGAGGTAGATACTTGGCATGAAGGTGGTTTCTGCATCAAACTGATATCCGGCAATCTTCATGGATGATTTGGTGATGCGTGGGAACAGCCCTGGAATGACTGGATACATCCGCAGTGTTTCTTGGGTGACTGCTGTTAAGTAGGGAAGTTGAGCAATTTCCATTGGGTTGGGATTCTCGCCCAAGCTGTCTAATTCATGCTGCAATTTTTCTAGGACATCTGGATGTTGATGAATTTGATAGAAAGCCCAAGCAAGTGTAGTTGCAGTGGTTTCATGTCCAGCAAATAAAATTGTTAGCAGTTCATCTCTTAATTCTTCATCGCTCATTGCTTGCCCATTTTCATCCCGCGCTGCCATCATCAAACTTAAAACATCACTGCCACGCTGCTCATCTTGTTTTGTTGTTTTCTCAGTAATTTCTGCTTGTAGCAAATCATGAACTTGCCGCTGTCTTTGTTTCATCCGTCCCCAAGGTGTCAACGTTCCCCAATCTTTTTGTAAGAAGCGCAAAAATAACATACTGGAACGTAGGGGAGAATCGGTCATATCTAGCCAAGATGTGAGTAGGGGTTTAAGTTGTTGATAACGTTCCCCTTCACTTAAACCAAAAACAATTTGTAAAATCACCTCTAGGCTAACTTTCTGCATAGCAGACCGAACGATAAATGGTTGACCGATTTGCCATTTGCTGGCGATTTGCTTGGTAATTAAGCAGATTTGTTTGGCGTAATCTTGTAATCTTTCTCCATGAAATGGAGGCATTAACAATTTTCGTTCTCTGCGATGGCGATCGCCATCCATTAACATCAAAGAATTTTGCCCAAGAAGAGGCTTGGCAAGTTCATTTCCACGACCGATATCAAATTTAGAATCTTGGTTGAAAATTTCTTGAATGGCTTGGGGATTGCCAATGATTACATAAGATCCGATTCCACTAAGATGCATGGAAAAAATATCTCCATACTTTTGGCTATATCTGTGCTGAAATCCGATTGGATCGGCAATCCAATTGATGAGTTGCCACCAAGAAGGGCTGGTGATGCTATTCGGTAATTGACTCAACATAACATTTCCCCTCTGCGTTATGCCTATAATTCAACTCTAGATGAGGGATATAGGTTGATGATAGCTAAATGTTGTAGCAAATAACCTCTCGACTGAGAGCGATCGCTAATTATGATGTTGTGGTATTGACGAAACGTTAATAGATAGAAGTAAATTGCTAACTTAATTGTAGATAGATTAAAACAAAGTAAGTGAGCTGTTGAAGATACTTCGTGATTAAACTTTCAGCTTTCAACATTAAAATCTTGGCAGCAGTGTTCATGCTCATGGATCATGTGTGCTATGTACTAATGCCAGATTTACTAATTTTGCACTATTTTGGGCGATTGAGTTTTCCCCTGTTTGCATGGCTTCTAACTGAAGGCGAAAAACACACTCGCAATGCCTACCGCTATGGAATCAGGCTGTTGATTACAGCCATCATATCCCAGCCAATCTTTAGTATTGTTTTCCTTGACCTCTCACTCAACATTCTCTTCACGCTTTTGATTGGACTTGTGATGCTCCGCCTAGCAAAGCGTTGTCCGCAATTATGGCAGCAATTAATTATTGCTGGAGTTTGTGCAGCCGTGGCTGAGGTTTTAAGCTGCGACTATGGAGCATATGGGATTGGAGTGATTTTCTTGATGTCCTTAACCAACAAACTGAAGCCCAAAATATGGTCACTCTACTGGTGCATTTTTCACCTTGTTTTACTAACCCTATCTGTGCGATCTATAGTTCAAAGTTTGGCAGTTTTTGCTGGTTTGATTGTCTTTCAGTTTAATGGTCAACAAGGTCCACGGGCTAGATGGTTCTATGTGTTCTACCCAGTTCACTTGCTGATAATAGGTATAATTCGTTACTCTTTACCTTTCAATTGGGACTGAGCCAGCAATAACCTCAGAGGTAGAAAGTGGGATGCTCCCAATAGTGTTTTCATTTATTATTTTTAAGTACTATAGGAATCTGATTTGATTCCTGAATCACTCTTAGGAGAGGGAACAGGGAACAGGGAACGGGGAACAGAAAACAAGGAATAAAGTTGTAGTGAGTTTTGTTCAAAAATCAAGTACGAGTCCTATAGTCAGAACTTAATTATCATGCGGATTAATAATACCAATTTTCTAAAAATCAGTAACAATTACAAACTTAGAAGTCTAGAATAGATCGAACTTTCGTAAGTAAGAGTTAAAAATTATAAATTGGTGTAATATGCTAACCAAATGATGTGCGAATCAATCCTTGTAGAGTAGCTAAATCAAATTGGGAAGCTGCTCGCATTAAACCTGTGATGTTGCAAACACAAGTTTCACATAAAGTTTCATCTCTTAAGACACACTTACCAACTACTTCTCCATTGAAGTCTAAGCTTTCAACTCTTCTGGATACAGTACAGTTTGAGGCATTATAAATAATGTTTTTCTCTTCAAATAAAAATTGGTTAACTTTTGGTTGGTTAAAGGGAAATAAATCCCAACCATACTGATCTGCTGCATCATTAATCATTTGATTGATTAACTTACGATCTTCAATACTGAGTGTGGCTGGATTTGCTTTATCTTTGGTTGCTGCGCCAGACACAACAATCCCACGTAATTTTTTGACATCTCTAACGAGCCAGTCAACTGTTTCTTTAAATAGAGCAATGGCAGGTTTTGTTAAAGTTATGTGGACAAAGGCACTTCTTTCTGAGAGGTTAATGTTGCGTACAATTGCTGCACTCATACCTGTTAACTCACCATAGCGATGCTCAGAGAAAAAACCTAGAGGATCTCTAGAACGATTATGGTATTCAGCAGGGCCATCGACACTTACAGCTATAGATGCAGAATGAGGGAGGGTAGGAAGCTTTGCTGCTCCGTTCGTAACTACCCACACAATAGGGAATAATTCAGATGCTCTTTGTACTGCTTTTGGAGCCAAGGCTGTTTCTCCACCAACAAGCGTAACCTGTACGATTCCTCTGCTGTGTAATTTCTCTAAGGTTTGAAAAATCTTCTCTTCTTTGAGCCGATGCTCTTGCGGAGATAGTTCCAGATAACCTTGTATCCGTTTTTTCTGATTCCACTCTGGTTTGTAAACGTAGCAATAGTGACATCCAGCATTACACCGATCGGTCACCTCAACAGAAGCACCAAATGCTTTTTCGGGTAAGTTAAAATACTTTGAGCCAATGGTTATCCGTAAAACTCCAGCCATAGCACGCAGAATAGTGCCATAGCGAACTAGTTTCTCCAAAAAAGTGTATGGTGGTTGATAAGGTGAGAAATAGCTTTTCATGCCAGATTTGCTGCTCTTTTGAGCACTCACTTTAATCCAAAAATACTCTACAAGCAAGAATAATTACATAAAATTAGCTCCGCATGGAGTTTTATGAACTGCGGAGTTGTTTACCTAACTGAGGATTTCAAATTTAATCAGCGATCGCAGCGTTATATCAATTCAAATCATGGTTGCGACAGATAAATTCTTTGTTGGGGCACAGTACCAGTAAAATAATTTGATATACCAAAAGATTGTGGATGTTCTCCACTCATCTGTCGCGTTCTTTTTTCAAAATGGTATTAGAGATTTGAGATAATGATCATGCGTTGCACTTGGCGACAAGGCATCCTACGATATCAAATTCTTGGGGTTTAGTCTGGGAAAGCTACACCAGTCATCGGATCGCGGATATACAGACCTAGTGTAAGACTACGCATCACTTCATCCCAAATCGGTAGTAGCGGCTCTGCTTGATCTGCCCAATAATCGAATGTAATCAAGCATTGAACATTCGACCCCAAACCAATGCAAGTCCGCGAATAAGCTTCCCGTGGCTCTGCTTGGGTGTCGATAAACTTAATCTCTGTCCACACTATTCTGGCGGTTTGACGCTTGACGATAAATATTTCTCCCTTCTCAATGATGTTGCGATCGTCTTCTTCTATGACTTTCTTCAAAGTGGGTTTTAGGGGAAACTGGCTCCAGTCATTGGGTGGTAGCCGATTGAAAGATACTTCCAAGCAGCAATCATCGTTGGGAGGTTTTTTATCAAGGAACTTGAACGATTTTTCTTGTGGCTCAAAAACCCAATCCTGGGGAACATTGAAGCGAACAGCTCCCCGATCTGCTACAAAAATTTTGTAGCCTGATGGCGATTCCCAGCGATGATCGGGTTTTAGTTCAAGCGTTTCTTTAATCCACTGGAGATTGCTTTTCTTACGCTTTGCCATAATGTTTTTGCAAATCTGCTGAAGACAGCGATCGCCTATATTGGGTCATAAGCGATCCTCACTTCGTTAATCCTATCAAATTCCTAGTATTGATAGGGTGTATTGTCCCGTAGCGCAACGCACCTCTGGTTCTCAACAACAGTGTTATATGGCGATCGCTTTGCATTGATGCGATTAAGTAATCAAAATAACTTGATAGGTGACCGTAGTCACTGGCAGGTAGAAGTGGTTAACATTGTGGGTAAAAAAATCTTGGGTTTCGTAACATCAATCTCACCCGCAAGATTAGCGATCGCACTGTAGCCGTTTATTCTTACAAAGCCAGCAAACAATGACCAACCTGAACTATAACAACCAGATATTGCACAATTGCTCTTTCAAAGGGCAGGACTTGTCTGGGGCAGATTTTAGTGGTTCAGACTTGCGGGGGTGCAACTTTACAGGAGCAACCTTAATTGGGGCAAAGTTTCAGCAAGTTAAAACCGGACAGAGCCAGCGCCAAGTAAATATGCTAATTGCTAGCACTATAGCCAGTCCAGTTGTTTTATTCGGCTCCAGTATAATCTTCGTACATCTATTAAGTGTATTGTTGAGCGATCGCGCCATGAACTTTTTTATCGGTGCGCTCCCTGTATTAGCTTTCTTGGCTGAGATTTTCCTCAGAGATAGTATTACCTTCCACTTTACCCAAGTCACGAATTTCTTTGGTATTGGAGCGATCGCTAAACTATTTGCAGTAATGCTAATGCTCACAGTCGGGCTGGCTTTTGTTGGTTTCTCTGGCTTTGGTGATGGATCTGGTGCTCAAGGATTTTTCTTCTTACTAATGACGATCGTTTCTGCGATCGTGACCTACCGAATTTTTAAATGGCTGATTCAATCTATCCACACCTATGCAGGGACATCTTTTAGGAAAGCGAACTTAACTGATGCTGACTTTAGTTATTCTAAAGTAGAAAATACAGATTTTTCTCTTGCTGTATTGACGGGAGCCTGTGTCTTTAAGTGGGTGATTAAACCCCATAGCCAATTTACAACTGTTTATTGTAAATACCTTTATCTGGAACCAGCGCAGCAAAATCGGCAACCTGCTGAGGGAAGTTTTAAACCGGATGAATTGGCACAGGTACTAACTCAATTCATAATATGAATAGATGAATATTATTGAGAAAACAATGACCAAATTAAAGTTTGAAGACAGTAATTGGCAATGGCTTGGGGAGTTTTTCAAGCTAAGAGGTATCTAAGTATTTATTATGCTGCTACTATCGTGACGCAACTTGCCTAAGAGGATGTCTGAAAACATTTTAGTGTTGTTTTTAAGACTTGTAGATCCCCCTAAATCCCCCTTGAAAAGGGGGACTTTAAGTAAGTTTCCCCCCTTTTTAAGGGGGGCTAGGGGGGATCGAACGCAAGATTGAATACTTCTCAGACATCCTCTAATCATAAATTGCATAAAGTAATTCATTAACGCATCACTTGCAAAATTTTGCCCAATTTCCTGCTGAATACCATGTTTTTAGTTTCTTTGATTTGAGTGCTTTAGAGATTTTGTTTGTGATAACTTCAGGTTTAGATACCACCTCCTCATTATTGCTGCTAGCTAATAATTTTGCTATTTGGGCTGATTTCTTCTAGCGATCGCCAAGCGCAAACAAGATGATATAAAAAATTTAGCGCTCAGATAGTAGAACGGCTGTACTCATTAATTAGCAAAAAATACTCGATTTCTCTTTGAATCAGATGCAACAACTTGTTGATGAGTGAGGAGGTGAACCCATACACTTACAGGCATTGATGCCAGCTATCTCAGATTATCCGCTAAATTTCTAACTTTTGGATAGATGACATCTCGAACTTGTGGATGACACTAAAGGTTTTTGATTTGTGCGACCTTACATAAGTAAGCATAAAGACTCAACATAACAAACACAAAAAAGAACAATGCCAGATCAAACCTTTAGAAAAAACATTCCAGAAGTTGACCCAACTGAGATTGAAGATTCTCGAACTGCGATCGCAGATGAACATCACTCGTTCCTAGAAAAGGTCATGGTCAGAAGCGGATTTGCGGATCTGTATGACGCAAGAGACTTTAGCGAAGTTGTATTTCGCGTTATGCGCGACTTAATGACAACAGATGCCATCGATCGCGTTGAGTCAGAACTGCATCATGAGGCTTTGCCTACAGACGAGAAAGCCCTCCAGATGGAAGTAGCTGAACTCTGGAAAGACACCAATCCACTTGTGAGATTTTTAAGCCGAGTACGTAAACCTTTAAGAGGCCCGGCTCCCGTTGGAATTGATTCCAATCTATTTCTCACCCGTGTTGCCAATGAAGGTGGACTTCCAGGAACAGTCGACCGAGATCAGGCAATTAAAGCAGTGTTCTCTGCCACCAAAGAAGAACTTTCCGAAGAGCGGATTCAGGAAATTGCTGGCTGGCTCCCCGATCATATTCGTGAGCTTTGGGAACAAGCTTAATTAGAACTCTGACAAAGTTAAGTCTGTTTGCGGATAATCATCACAAACAGGCTTTTTATCTAATAAGTTTACCGATTCAAAAAATGTTTGCGGCAGATACCCCACCCGCCCTATCGGACTCCTTCCTCGCCTACGGGGAAGGTTGGGGAGGAGTTTAATCGATGTGTTGCATTCATTTTTTAAATTGGTATATTTTTATTTATTGAGTTCGCCAAATTTAATATTCTTAAGAGACTCATACCTGTTTTGTAACCCCCGAAAGTTATTTTCAATCAATGGAAAAAGCTTTTCAGGAAATGGTTCATTCATATCAACAGGATTAAATCTTTGGAGTTCTTTTACAGAACGGATTGTTTTGTATACTGCAACATGCTTGATATATCTTAATAACTCATGTATCAAATCTTTGCTGTTAGCTGCATTTTCTGCTAGATGAATTTTAGACTCTACAATCTCAACTATTTCTTGATGGTTTTTAAGAATAAATTCTTTTTCTATAGCAACACTTACTGCTTCAGGTAAAACATTTTGTTCAGAACTTAAAGATTTTATTCGCTTCCACATTACATTATCTTTTTCCAGCCTCAAGTATATAGGCCAGTAGAACTCAGAGATTTGTCTTTCTATAAACTCAAGCTCTGCATTATACCGAGCTATAGCAATCTGATTCTCTAATTCAGAGATTTGTTGCTGCTGTTGATGCTCTAGCTCAGCAATTAGTTGCCTTTGGTGATATTTTTCATTAGTTTCATTCTTAAATATCTCAAATCTCTTGTTAAGCCAGTAGCCTGCTACCAAAACAATGCCACCAACCAAGATTTTATCAATAACTAATTCAATAATCTTTTCAGAAAGAGCCATGTAACAATTATCTCTCCCGTTTAATCTCAAACTACAAATGATCTCACAATTTTAACCAGCAAAATGAAGAATGGCGGCTACGCAATATTACTTAATTAGTGTATTTATTATTTATGAAATCCAAATCTCATGAACAGGCATAAACTCTTCAAAGGCAGATTTTAAAGTAGTTGCGTAGCGTAACTGCGATCGCTTTCATGTTGATGATTTTGTAGGGTGCGTTGTCACGCAGCGCAACGCACCATATATTTAGAACAGTTAGAGAATGTATCTATTCTGACTGTTTTTCCACATAGATGGGCGATCGCCTCAACTCTCTAAAAGCATATTTTAGGTTAGGGTGTGTTGCCGCGTAGCGCAACGCACCATAATATATGCAAAGAATGCCATGCTTACGGCAACCTTTGCGGGGAACGCACTTTTACAGATTAGCGATCGCACCCATCCTTGTTTTGACGCAAATCAATATTTATTTAGGCATCAACTCCGCAGACATCACCGTTTGCTTTACCGCCGGACGTGGTTTGCGTCGGTCTGATTTGCGCGTTCCACCAGCCATCCCATACTCATCACTATCTTTGCCATAGTGAGACGCAACATTCAGCAGCATATGCTCAGAATAACTATTCAACGCCCGTTCTGCATCTACTAAAGCATTCTGTGCCTTTTCCACCATTGTTTTTGCTTGATTATAAAGCGCTAGCTTCTCTCGTAACTCTTTAACCTTAGTATCATAATTAGCGATAGAAAACCCATTACCAAAATCTAGGTCAGGGTTAATCGTCTGCAATCCTTCAATACGACGTTCAGCCTTGGTTAGTGCCCTTGAGTTTCGTTTCTGTTGTCTCATAAAGTTTTTCTATGCGGATGAGTTTTATATAGAGAACCCCGATGGATTTTTACACTGAGTTCGCTATATATCATCAACATACGCAATAACAGATGCATCAGCCTGAGTAAAGCTACAGAAATTTTAGAGTATTAGAACTACTGAACAGCATAAATCAGAAAAATTAGCTAAAATTTGTCTTAATTAGCAGATTTATAGATTTTAATCTAGATTTACAAGTTCTGGTATTGATTTACGACTTGTGAAGTTGATGCACGAATTGAAAACTTGATGCACGAGTTGAAAAACTTAATGCACGAGTTGGAAAACTTGATGCACAGTTGGAAAACTTGATTCACGAGTTGCAAAACTTGATTCACGAGTTGCAAAACTTGATTCACGAGTTGCAAAACTTGATTTACAAGTTGTGAATTTGATGCACGAGTTGTAAATCAGAATTTGGGCGTTGCTGAATCAAAATATGAAATGCCAAAATTGCCCTTCTTTTTCTTTGTACCTTTGCGCCTACTCTGCAAAAACGGCTACCCTGCGGGAAGGGCTTTGCCCAATGCCGAATGCGTAAGACAAATTCATATTTGCAATCAGCAACGCCAGAATTTCCTATAGGAAAGTGATGTCTACTATAAGCTCGCTGATCTGAAAAAAATTAGTGAGAATACGGTTCTGGTAACGTTAACAGAGCGTCTAGATAGGGAATGCTAACAAGAGCAATACTTTAAGCTAGCCCTGAGATCATCAATGTTGCCAACACAAGCTTTGACAAAAGTCCGTATTCGATGCGTAGGCGAAGCCTGCCGTAGGCATCGCAATCTATTAATCGGGTTTCTTATCCTGCTACCTATTCACTTTGCCCTAGCCAAGTTAGCAACAGCATTTACATTTTCAGATGGCACAACTGCAATTTGGCCCTCATCTGGCGTGTTTTTGGCAACACTGCTGTTATTTGGGCGACGGTTTTGGATTGTCTTACTGATATGTGACTTTATTATTAACCGGACGCTGTTTTTCAATACACCTACCTCCTTGGTTGTTGCGTCACTCAACGCGATCGACTCAACGATAATTACCTCTTTAGTTGCTCGCTTTATCAAACTACCCTACCCATTTAATCGCGCACAAGATGCTATTAAATTTATTGCTCTGCTCCTTCCCTTTACACCCTTCACCGCCTTAGTCGGGGCAACAACTCAGTGTATTGTCGGGATTTCAACCTGGGACAACTTTCGGCTGATTTGGCTAGGCTGGTATATCAGCACTGATGTGAGTATGTTAATTATTGCTCCTGCATTAGTAACATTGTTTCATCACCTTCGCACTCGTCAGCGATCGCAACGCAAGTCACAGACCGAATTTGTTCTAGCCTTAGCACTGTTAATAGGAATTGGATGTGCAGCCTTTGGGAGCAACTACCCAGTAGAGTATATGATGGTGCTGCCATTGCTGTGGGCTGCTTTTCGGTTGGAACAATGGCAAACCACACTTTTAATTATCGTCATGGCAATCATTGCAATTGTGGGTACATCTAAAGGATTTGGGTCATTTGCCAAAGACTCAGTTGGTACTTCCCTGATGCTCCTGCAATCTTTTATGAGTGCATTGACCATTGTCACATTAATTTTGTCGGCAGCGATGCAAGAAAATCGTACCTCCGCCACCCAATTAGAGCAAGCCAACAATGAGCTAGAACATCGCGTTGAGCATCGAACTGCTGAACTTATGCAGACTCTACAAGAGCTTCAGACTACCCAGGCGCAGCTTGTTCAGAAAGAAAAAATGTCAAGTTTGGGGCAATTGGTAGCAGGTGTAGCCCACGAAATTAATAATCCAGTCAATTTCATTCACGGTAACCTTGCCCATGTGCAGGAGTATACTAAAAATTTATTAGCGTTTGTGGAGTTACATCAGCAGTATAATTCCGATCCTCCCCCAGAAATTCTCTCCGCCGCCGAGGATCTAGATTTAGAGTTTTTGCAAGAAGACTTACCGAAGATGTTGTCTTCCATGAAATTGGGTACCGATCGCATTCGTCAAATTGTGTTATCCCTACGCAACTTCTCGCGCATGGACGAAGCTGAATTTAAAGACGTTGATATTCACGCAGGTATCGACAGCACCCTGATGATTTTGCAACACCGCCTCAAAGCCACATCACAACGACCAGAAATAGAAGTAATTAAAGACTACGGTACTCTACCCTTAGTAGAATGTTATGCTGGACAACTTAACCAGGTATTTATGAATATTCTGGTAAACGCAATTGACGCCTTAGAAGAACGCAGAATTCAAAATGATCCGCATCAAATTAAAATTCGCACAGATGTGGTTGATGCAACTTGGTTAGAAATTGCGATCGCAGATAACGGAATCGGTATTCCCCATCACATTCAGCAACGCATATTTGATCCCTTCTTCACCACCAAACCAATTGGTAAAGGAACCGGCATGGGCATGTCCATCAGTTATCAAATCATTACAGAAAACCATAACGGTAAACTAGATTGTCGCTCAACTCCTAACGAAGGAACTGAGTTCATCATTCACCTCCCCCTCCAGCAACGAGTTCCTAGTGCGGTTTAACAAGAAATTGTCGGGTGTGTTGTCGCACAGCGCAGGACTTGTCGCAAGCTTCCCTTTTAAGTACATCGTGGTGTAAGTCAGAACTGGGAATTCTATTCTTGGAAGTACAGAGTGAAATAATATGGCATCCCAGAAGTATTATACAGTATTTAAGGGTTGATCATACTCAATTTATCAGTAAACGGTTAAAATCGTAAAGTTTCATTATTCTATACTTCTGATCCACGTAGTTTGCCAGAGATGGAGATTAAAATGCCGAAAATCCGAAACATACCACCAGAGCCAGAGATTACTGATGAGCAGAGAGAATCAGCGGAAGAAGAAATCCGTGAAAAGCAGAAAATAGTTGACTATGATACAAAAGAGTACCCAGTAGAAGTCCTTGTTCAGAAATATAGAGAGGGCTTAGAAGATGACATTAGTGAGTTATATATACCCGACTACCAAAGAGAACTTATCTGGGAAGATTCTCGCCAATCAAAGTTTATCGAATCTATTTTTTTGGGGTTACCTATTCCATACATTTTTGTTGCTGATTTAGTGCCTGAAAAAGATGATTTGGGCCGATTAGAGATTGTAGATGGAACTCAGCGTATTCGTGCTTTAGATAGGTTCCTTAACAATGAGTTGCGATTATGCGAACTCAAGAAGCTAACAAGACTTAATGGTTTTATATTTAGTGATTTGCCACTGGCTCGACAAAGACGCTTTAATCGCGCTACTCTTCGCATGATTGTACTTACTGAAAAAGCTGATGAAGAGACAAGGAGAGATTTATTTGAACGTATTAATACAGGCAGTATTGCATTGAATGATATGGAAAAACGGAGAGGTATATCTCCTGGCCCATTTGTCAACCTACTTGAAGAACTTGCAAAGGAACCAAAGTTTGTAAGATTGTGCCCTTTATCTGAAGCATCACGTCGTAGCCGCGAACCCGAAGAGTTTGTACTACGCTTCTTTGCGTACTTAGATAATTACAAAAATTTTGAAAGACAAGTCAATCTATTTTTAAATGACTATCTAGAAATACATAATAATTCCAAAATTGATCAGGATGCTTTTCGGAATACATTTAATACGATGTTAGATTTTGTTGATAAGCATTTTCCTAATGGATTTGCTAAAGCAAAAGGTAATGTCAGGACTCCTAGAATTCGCTTTGAAGCTATCTCTGTAGGTGTCGCACTTGCGCTGCGAGAGAAAAGCAATTTGGAACCAAGATCTATAGATTGGCTTGATTCAAAAGAGTTCAAAGAATATACAACCTCTGATGCAAGCAACTCTAAACCTAAAGTAATTAGACGTATTGAGTACGTGCGCGATCAACTTCTAAATTAGCTATGCAAACAGTTCTGTTAGATTTTAATACTCGTGTCCAAGAAATTAATGAATATTTTTTATTTCTTGAGGGACTAATTAATGAGACTACTAAGTTAGTTGTATTAGTGGATGGTAATGAGCCAAATATTAAGGCTATTGATTCTGAATTAGCCAAAACATTAAAAGCCAATGCCTTTTTACTACTATACAATCTTATTGAATCAAGTATGAGGAATGCAATTGAAGCTATTTTTGATGAGCTAAAAGGTAAAAAAGTTTCCTTTAATTCTGTGAGAATTGAACTCAAAAAAATTGTACTTCAAAACTTCAAGAATCGTTCGCCTGAAGACATCCATGCTAGGATAACAGATATTTCTCTAGATATTATTACTGCTGGATTTAAAAGTAGAGAGCTATTCTCAGGAAATATCGATCGAGACGAAATTACAAAGACAGCTAGGAAATATGGTTTTTCTTTTGAGACTGATTACTCTAAAACAAGGCATGGTGAGAATTTATACAGTATTATGCGGAATCGTAACGATCTAGCTCATGGAAATAAATCATTCTCTGAAGTTGGTAAAGATATAAGCATCGGAGACCTTCTAAAAATTAAGGAAGAGGTAATAGAATATATTGGACAGATATTGGAAAATATTGAAAAGTATTTGAATGCGAAAGAATATTTGGATTCTTCTTTTATAAGCACTCTTTAAATAAATTGATTGATATGTTGCAGAATGCTTTGAGCAATAACTTGAGCTAGTTTAACAGGAACAGCGTTTCCAATTAATCTTCCTACATTAGCAAACACAACAGGTTTATCAGGGGCTACAAATTCATAATCGGCTGGAAAAGTTTGTAATAATGCTGCTTCTCTAAGAGAGATAGCCCTATCTTGTTCAGGATGCCCAAAGCGTCCATTACCGAAACCAAAGCACTGTGTGGTGATGGTTGGGCTTGGCTGATCCCATTCCATCCTACCATACACTCCTGAATATGTTTTTCCAGTAGTTTTTGTGTGACATTTAGCTATTAAGTCTTTCGACCAATCACGCCAAGTTCCACCAGGTTTGGAAGCACGGATACGCTGAAGATTTAAAGGAGATAATTTACTGCATTGATGAAGTCTATCAGTTTTAGATGCTTGACCTGCCAAAAGAGGTTCAAGATGTGCGATCGTTTTACGTACTGTTCTGTATTTTTCGGGATCATTCGTGGGTTGAATCAAGTCAATTTTACCTAACTTTGAGGCGAGAAAAACTAAACGTTTTCGAGTTTGAGGAATTCCATAATCTGAACAATTAACTTCGTAAGTTTCAAATGAATAGCTTAAATCCTCTAACTGCTGGATAAATTCATAGAAAACTGAGTGGTTCTTAAGCTGAAGTACGTTTTCCATCGAAACAATTTCAGGCTCACACTCCTGCACAAGACGAGCGAAATCTTGTACAAGCTTCCATTTCGATTCTTTATCCATGTAACGTCTTGAGTAGCTTGAAAAAGGTTGACAAGGGGCACAACCTGCTAAGATATTGACACTATTAGCAGAAAAGTGCTTTGCCAAATCAGAGCCGTTAACACGCTCCACATCTTCTAGTATGAATTCTGCTTTAGTGTTGTGTTCATACGGAAATTGACAGGCTGGATCAATATCATATCCAGCTATAACTGGAAGACCTGCTTGCTCAAATCCATAAGTCAGTCCTCCCGCACCACAAAACAGATCAACTGTAGAGATGCTGGTAGCCATTTACTTCCTCTTATTGTTGGTATATACGAACCGACGAGCTAGTCTAGCGTATTTGCATACGGACTACAAGACAGCGAGTTAGCATATTTACTTTAAAGTATGTCCCTACAATCGCATTTTAGTTAATTTATTAGCAAATTTAACTCCGCTTATAAACAATCTCCATTTTCAACTTTTCAATCTCCAACTTCAATTTTTCATTCTCCATTCTCAACTTCGCATTCTCCTCTCTAATCAACTCAACTTCATCCCTTTTACTCAAAGCCTGATTAATCGCCAACTTCCGCATATCCAGCGAAAACCAACGCTGATAAGTTTGCGTATGTACTTGCACACTATGCCCTAAATTATCCGCCGCAGCTTTTATTGGTATCCCCAAAATATGCGCTCTAATTGCCCAAGCATGACGTAAATCGTAAGGCTTAAAATCCAATCCAATTTTACGGAACCACCAACTAACTCGTTGTGTTAAAGCTGTAATTTCTGCATGATTATTCTTATCTTTTTTACCGATTGCCGTTTCCAGCATTTCTAAATATTTCGGATTTCTTAAATCAAACTCATCAATCCATTGTTTATGTAAGGGTAATGCTTGCCTTTCACCTGTTTTACAATCTTTATGTACTTTCCATGTCAAGTCTGCATTCTCTTGGCTTAACCACCAATCAATATCAGGATTAATAAATAATTCTCGTGGACGTAAACCAAAAACTGCTAACATTCCATAAGTCCAACGCCAAAGCTGCCAGCTATCTTTAACTTCTTGATTTACTTGATTACCTCTAGTGTTCAGGTAATCTTCAAACTTGGCAATTCCTGTGGCTATTTCCGCATCGGTTGGGATGTTTCGGGAATTGCGATCGGGCATTTTGGAATATTTAGACAAATCAATTTCTATTTTGAATGTCTGGCAAAAGGCAGCTATGGCTCTGGCTGCATTATATTTAGCCCATTCTTTATCGATGATTTCAATTGAACTTATCAAATTATCGGCAGTTGCTAAATCCTGAGGATTAGTGAATCGCTGTGTTCGAGAAAAGTAGTAAAAAAAGGTATGTTCGCTTTTTGTAGTTCGTTTATGAGTTTTAAAATACTCGTTTTCAAATTGTTTGAGTAATTCTCCTATTGTTTGAAAATCTTTTTTAATTGCTTCGTTACCTAAATATTTATCATTCCATTCAAATGTTTTACGAGCAATTAATTTACCTAATTCGTAGGCTTCTTCCTCAGCCGTCTTGAGTCCATCTAAGTTGGCGGGAATATTTAAACTGAGATTGTATTGCTTTCTCCCTGTGCCGTTTTTGTCGGAGTCTCCTGGTTTAATTGGTAACGTCGCTCGTAATTGCAGACTTCCATTCGATTCCCTAATTGTCACCTTTGTCTTTGCAGACTTCAAACGCAGATTAACTTTCTCTAACTCTAGTAATACTTTTGTTCTCATGTGTTCTCTTTGCTGCTGTGCTTGCAGACTTGAGCCAAGGAAACTGCCATCGGTAGACGAAACAGGCTCCAAGTCTGCGAAAGCTTGTTGATATTTGTCTTGACCCTGGTTATGCATCGCGGTATTTTTAGCCTAGATTTAGCCTAAAAATAAATGTGTTCTGGGCGAACAATGTTTGAAACTGACATTGATTGCTACGAACATTAGGCTACTGAAAGTTATTGAACCATAAAAAGGATTACTCCGGTCCTTATCACGGTTATGACGGGTTTGCCATCTTCGCCCGCGACATGGATTTGGCACTCAACAGCCCAACCTGGGGATTAATCGGCGCTCCTTGGAGCAAGAACGCTAAAGCTAAGGCTAAAGCTGCCGTTTAGGGAAAAGGAATAGAGATTAGTAGGGGCCTGGGGCTAAAACCCCAGGGGGGATTTGGGAATCCAAGATTCAAAATTAAAAATTCAAAGTTTGGAATTTTGTGTTTTGCATTTTGAGTTTTGAATTATATTTCCACTTCCCACCCGCAACTCTCGTTACCTAAACCACAAAAAATGCTCATTGTTTGACCAGTCACGAATTCAGTCAGCTTGGAGATCCAACAAATGCCTCAGAATCCAGATAAAATTCAAGATCACGTAGAACTGTTCCACCAACCGGAGTACCAACAATTATTCCAGAACAAGAAAGAGTTTGAAAACGGTCACGACCCCGAAGAAGTAAAACGGGTTGCAGAATGGACTAAGAGTTGGGATTATCGTGAAAAGAACTTCGCTCGTGAAGCTTTGACCGTTAACCCTGCTAAAGGTTGCCAACCTTTGGGCGCTATGTTCGCTGCTGTTGGCTTTGAAGGTACTTTACCCTTCGTTCAAGGTTCTCAAGGTTGCGTTGCTTACTTCCGCACCCACTTAACCCGTCACTACAAAGAACCATTCTCTGGCGTTTCTTCTTCCATGACTGAAGACGCAGCGGTGTTCGGTGGTCTGCAAAACATGATTGATGGCTTGGCAAACTCTTACCAACTTTACAAGCCCAAGATGATTGCAGTCTGCACCACCTGTATGGCAGAAGTAATTGGAGATGACTTGGGTGCGTTTATCAGCAACTCCAAAAAAGCAGGTTCAGTTCCTCAAGATTTGCCAGTACCTTTTGCTCACACTCCTAGCTTTGTTGGTTCCCACATCACTGGCTACGACAACATGATGAAGGGGATTCTGAGTACCTTAACCGCAGGTAAGAAGAAATCTGCTAGCAATGGCAAAATCAACTTCATCTCTGGTTTTGACACCTACGTTGGTAATCTCCGGGAAGTAAAACGCATCGCTTCTCTGTTCGGCATTGACTACACAATTCTGTCAGATAACAGCGACTATCTAGATGCACCTAACACAGGTGAATTTGATATGTACCCAGGTGGTACAAAGCTAGAAGATGCAGCTGATGCAATTAATGCTAAAGCTACAGTTGTTATGCAAGCTCACTCTACTCCTAAGACCCGTGAGTACATCGCCAAAGAATGGCAGCAAGATGTTGTAGTTTCTCGTCCTTGGGGTATTAAGGCTACTGATGAGTTCCTGCTCAAACTCAGCGAACTAACTGGTAAACCAATTCCCGAAGAACTAGAAATCGAACGCGGTCGCGCAGTTGATGCGATGACTGACTCCCATGCATGGGTTCACGGTAAGCGCTTCGCTATCTACGGCGACCCCGATTTAGTTTACAGCGTAGTTGGCTTCATGCTGGAATTAGGTGCTGAACCTGCACATATTGTGGTTCACAACTCCAATGAAGTGTTTGAAAAAGAACTTCAAGCATTGCTAGATTCTAGCCCCTTCGGTAAGGGCGCAAAAATCTGGGGTGGTAAAGATTTGTGGCACCTACGTTCCCTGTTGTTCACCGAACCTGTAGACCTGTTAATCGGTAACTCCTACGGTAAGTACCTGTGGCGCGATTGCAAGGTTCCCCTCGTAAGAATTGGCTATCCCATCATGGATCGTCACCACCTGCACCGCTACAGCACCATCGGTTACCAAGGTGTAATCAACCTCCTCACCTGGGTTGTTAATACAATCTTCGAGGAAATCGATCACAACACCAACATTCCTTCTAAGACCGACATTTCCTACGACTTGATTCGTTAAGAATCACATTCACTCGTGACGTGTCTAAAAAGTAAAAAGTAAAAAGATATTTCTTTTTCACTTTTTACTTTTTCCTCGTACCTGAAGTATTGATTATGGAAACTATCACTCACAATCACTCTCATCCTCAACCTAACTACTATCCACCTAACTATAAACGCTCTGGTTCTTTTGATATCCTGAATCCTTTGCGCCGTTTGGTAGATAGCATTGCGGTAAAAAATGCTCGCTTTGCCCATTTAATTTGTCAGGTCATACCTTGCTGTTGCCCCTTTGAGCGCAATTTTAAATTATTTGGGCGGACTTACCATATTCCAGCGTTGTGCAAACTCAATCCGTTGTATGACGAGTTTGTTATGTTGCGTTTTCGTGCGCTCTCTTATCTTGCAGATGAATGTGGAGAGGATGTCACGAAATACATTTGTTAGAAATTAATCGCTACTCATTACTCATTACCGTTAGTCAAGAGTCATTGGTCATTAGTTATTAGTTATTACTTATTCAAATGACAAATGACAAGGGACAGAAAACACAGAAGAATTAACAACTGCCATCCAGCAAGAGAAGAGAGATGAAAATCACCCAAGGCAAAATTAACGAGCTGCTTAGTGAGCCAGGATGCGAACATAATCAGCACAAACAGAGCGAAAAGAAAAACAAGTCTTGTACCCAACAAGCGCAACCAGGCGCAGCTCAAGGGGGTTGTGCTTTTGATGGCGCAATGATTGCTCTAGTGCCAATTACTGATGCGGCTCACTTAGTCCACGGCCCGATCGCCTGCGCTGGTAATTCCTGGGGGAGTCGTGGTAGTCTCTCTTCTGGCCCCCTGCTCTACAAAACGGGGTTTACCACTGACTTGAGTGAAAATGATGTGATCTTTGGTGGCGAAAAGAAGCTCTACAAAGCCATTCTAGAATTACATAAACGCTACAATCCAGCAGCCGTGTTTGTCTACGCTACTTGCGTAACTGCCTTGATTGGTGACGATATCGATGCTGTTTGCAAAACTGCTGCCGAAAAAATTGGCACTCCAGTTATTCCGGTAATCGCTCCCGGATTTATTGGTAGTAAAAATCTGGGTAATCGCTTTGGCGGTGAAGCTTTGCTCGAATATGTAGTTGGTACAGCAGAACCAGAATACACTACACCTTACGATATAAACTTAATCGGTGAGTACAACATCGCCGGTGAAATGTGGGGAGTGACACCACTGTTGGAAAAATTGGGCATCCGCGTGTTATCTAAAATTACAGGTGATGCTCGCTATCAAGAAATTACTTACGCTCACCGTGCCAAGTTGAATGTGATGATCTGCTCACGCGCATTGCTCAACATGGCGAGAAAGATGGAGGAGCGTTACGGCATTCCTTACATTGAAGAGTCTTTCTACGGCATTGATGACATGAACCGCTGTCTGCGGAACATTGCCGCTAAATTGGGAGATCCTGATTTGCAAGAGCGTACAGAAAAGCTAATTGCCGAAGAAACTGCTGCCCTAGATTTAGCTCTGGCTCCCTATCGTGCCCGCCTCAAAGGCAAGCGCGTTGTCTTGTATACTGGCGGTGTCAAGAGTTGGTCAATTATCTCCGCAGCGAAAGACTTAGGCATAGAAGTTGTCGCCACTAGCACCAGAAAAAGTACAGAAGAAGACAAAGCCAAGATTAAGAAGTTAATTGGTAACGATGGCATCATGCTAGAAAAAGGCAATGCCAAAGAACTGCTGCAACTGGTTAAAGACACCAACGCCGATATGTTAATTGCTGGGGGACGTAACCAATATACAGCCCTCAAGGCCCGGATTCCTTTCCTCGATATTAACCAAGAACGCCATCATCCCTACGCAGGTTATGTAGGAATGGTAGAAATGGCACGAGAACTGTATGAAGCTCTCTACAGCCCAATTTGGGAACAAATCCGCAAGCCTGCGCCTTGGGATGAGGAAACAGGGATATTCACCGCCTCTGATGAAATCGGCTTAGTAGAAGAGGTTAGCTAATGGCGATCGTTACTGCTCCTAACAAACCACTTACAGTTAATCCTTTAAAGCAAAGCCAAGCTTTGGGTGCATCTTTAGCCTTCTTGGGATTGAAGGGAATGATTCCCTTGTTTCACGGTTCTCAGGGTTGTACTGCTTTTGCCAAAGTTGTGTTAGTACGGCATTTTCGGGAAGCAATTCCCCTAGCAACTACAGCCATGACTGAAGTCACTACCATTTTGGGTGGTGAAGAAAATGTGGAACAAGCGATTCTCACCCTAGTAGAGAAATCCCAGCCAGAAATTATCGGTCTATGTAGCACTGGGTTGACTGAAACTAGAGGCGATGACATAGAACGTTTTCTTAAGGAGATTCGCGATCGCCATCCAGAATTGGATCGTCTCCCGATTGTCTTTGCACCCACACCTGATTTTAAAGGTGCTTTACAAGACGGCTTTGCTGTGGCGGTGGAAAGCATAGTTAAAGAAGTCCCCCGGCTTTGTGCAACCAGAATTGAACAAGTGACCATCTTAGCTGGTTCTTCTTTTACACCAGGAGATGTACAGGAAATCAAAAAGATGGTGACTAGCTTTGGGCTAGTTCCCATCGTTGTCCCCGATTTGAGTGCTTCCTTAGATGGACACTTAGAAGATTCCTATAGTGCGATTACAGCTAGTGGGACAACTGTCGCTCAACTGCGGGAAGTTGGCGGTTCTGCCTTCACGATCGCACTTGGTGAAAGTATGCGGGGTGCAGCCAGGATTCTGCAAGAACGGTTTGGGATTCCCTACGAAGTTTTTGGTCAACTGACAGGATTAGAGCCTGTAGATGAGTTTCTACACGCGTTGGCAATTCTTAGCGGTAACAGCGTTCCCGAAAAATACCGCCGCCAGCGTCGCCAACTGCAAGATGCAATGTTAGATACTCACTTTTATTTTGGTGCTAAACGCGTATCCTTAGCTTTAGAACCAGATTTGTTGTGGTCAGCAGTGCATTTCCTGCAATCAATGGGAGCGCAAATTCATGCTGCGGTGACAACAACGCGATCGCCTCTTTTAGAACAACTCCCCATCAAAAGCGTCACCATTGGCGATTTGGAAGACTTTGAAGAACTAGCAGCCGGCTCTGACTTGCTGATTGGCAATTCTAACGTCGGTGCGATCGCCAAACGCCTTTCCATTCCTCTCTATCGTCTCGGACTCCCCATTTACGATCGCTTGGGTAATGGTCAATTTACCAAAGTTGGCTATCGAGGCACAATGGAGCTTTTATTTGGCATGGGTAACCTGTTTTTAGAAGCAGAAGAAGAGAGAGTTAAACACTTCCACGGAGATTGGTAATCGGTATTGTCATTTGTCAATCGTCATTAGTCATTGGTTGTTGTGCATGAGTTTTTTAGCGATTGCTAATTACTAAACACAAATGACAAAGGACAAATGACAAATGACCAATGACCAAAAACAAATGACAAAGGACAAATAAAGATGAAAATTGCCTTCACGACAAGTGACCGAGTTCATATTAATGCTCACTTCGGATGGGCAAGACAAATTGATGTGTATGAAGTCTCAGATGAGGGATATTCGTTTGTTGAGACTTTAAATTTTGAGGGCGACCTCAAAGAAGATGGTAACGAGGATAAAATCACACCAAAACTTGAAGCGATAGGTGATTGCACAATTGTGTATGTTGTGGCAATTGGTGGTAGTGCTGCTGCTCGTTTAATTAAAAAAGGTGTTACCCCAATTAAGGCGCGATCGGAAGAAGAAGAAATCGCTGGAGTGTTAACTAAATTAGTGCAAACACTCAAAGGTAATCCTCCACCTTGGTTGCGTAAAGCTTTAAAGCAAAAAGACACAGTATTTGTAGATGAAGTTGAAAATGAAGCAACAGTATGAGCATAGATAATAGCGTTAATGGAACTTCGAGTACTACAGTCTTAAACTCACCTTTCCTCAAAACCATAGTGCGACAAATCCGGGGCCAAGATACTTATGGAGTTTACCGGAATTGGTCGGATGATTTGATTCTCAAGCCCTATGTTGTCACCAAACAAAAGAAACGCGAGATTTCTATTGAAGGTGAAGTAGATCCGATCACTCAAGCACGGATTATGGCATTTTACCAAGCTGTAGCTGCTTGTATTGAACAGGAAACAGGTTTAATATCCCATGTTGTGGTTGATTTAAGCCATGAAGGTTTTGGCTGGATACTTGTATTCTCTGGTCGTCTTTTGTTAGTTGCAAGAACTGTAAGAGACGCTCATCGCTTTGGGTTTGACTCCCTAGAAAAAGTCGCAGAAGAGGGAGCCAAGCTAATAGAAAAAGGCATTGATTTAGCAAAAAGCTTCCCTGAAGTTGGCAAGCTTTAATTAATTAGTCATTAGTCATTGGTTATTGGTCATTGGTCAAGAGTCATCATATTTTTGACTCTGGACTTTTGACTCTGGACTTTTGACTCCGGACTCTTGACTCTGGACTCTAGAAAAATGACAGTTGAAGAACTAAAAGGTAAAATCAGACGCCTCAATAGTAAGGCTGGTCAAATGAAAATGGATCTGCATGATTTAGCAGAGGGGCTACCAACAGATTTTGAGAAGCTCACGGATGTTGCAGCTGAGACTTATGAAATCTATCGTCAATTAGATGAACTTAAGAAACAGCTAAAAAAATTGGAGAAGGGTTAATGAGCAGAACTATGGATGAGTTCAAGCTACTCGTAGATGCAGAGGAATTTTTTCAGTTTTTTAACCTGTCCTACGATCAAAAATTTGTGAATGTAAATCGTCTACATATTTTGAAGAAATTCTCTCAATACATGAGAGAAGTTGATGAGAATTCTCCTGATTTAAACGCAGAAGAAAAACTCAATCAATATGCCATTGCTTTGCAAAAAGCCTATGAGGTATTTATCGAATCAACACCTCAAGAACAAAAGCTGTTCAAGGTGTTTAATGATAAGCAAAAAAATGTAGTCAAGCTGACAGAAATCACTTCTGATTAGGAGGTAAAAAGTGGTAAACCTGACGCCTACCGAATTAGAACGCTATAGTCGCCAATTGATGCTCCCTAACTTTGGCGAACTAGCTCAGAAGCGCCTGAAGTCAGCGACGGTTCTGGTTACAGGTGTGGGGGGATTAGGCGGTACGGCGGCGCTTTACCTAGCAGTAGCGGGCGTTGGGCGACTAATCTTAGTTCGGGGTGGTGACCTGCGGCTAGATGATATGAATCGTCAGATCCTCATGACAGACGATTGGGTAGGTCAGCCAAGGGTATTCAAAGCTAAAGAAACTCTGGAAGCGATTAATCCTGATGTCCAAGTGGAAGCAGTTCATGATTACATCACCCCGGAAAATGTAGACGCCCTGGTACAGTCTGCTGATATGGCTCTTGACTGCGCCCACAATTTTACCGAGCGCAATTTGTTGAACGCGGCTTGTGTGCGTTGGCGTAAGCCAATGGTGGAAGCAGCAATGGACGGGATGGAGGCTTACCTGACTACGATTATTCCTGGTGTGACTCCTTGCTTGTCCTGTCTGTTTCCAGAAAAGCCTGATTGGGACCGACGTGGCTTTTCAGTTCTAGGTGCTGTTTCTGGGACCCTAGCTTGTCTGACAGCTTTAGAAGCGATCAAGCTGATCACTGGGTTTAGTCAACCCTTATTGTCGCAGTTGTTGACAATTGACCTCAGCCGGATGGAATTTGCTAAACGCCGTTCTCACCGCGATCGCTCTTGTCCAGTATGCGGTAACAGTGCTCCCTGGAGATACGCGCAATCAGATTCTATGGAACCCACCAGTAATTGTGCAAAATAATCAGCTTATTTGCGCTAGTAAAAACCTCACTTGTAATCAGTAAACCTAATCGCTACAAATCAGGAGAATCGATGACTGTAACTTTGACAGAAAAAGCCGAATTTCGTCTGCGGGCGTTCTTAGCCGCTTCTGCCCCCGACCCTAACGGTGCAACTAAAGGCGTCCGTATCTCTGTAAAAGATGGTGGTTGTAGTGGCTATGAATATGGAATTGATATTACTAGCAAACTACAACCAGACGATTTAGTAATTGAGCAAGGCAAGGTTCTACTTTACGTTGATGCTAAAAGCGCACCTTTATTGAAAGGAGTTGTCATTGATTTTATTGATGGGGTAATGGAAAGCGGCTTTAAATTCACCAACCCCAATGCAACTGATAGCTGCGGTTGTGGCAAGTCCTTCAAAGCTGGTGACTGCACGCCCGAAGGCGTACCTTGCAGCTAATACTGTTTCAGACTTGATGAAAACATTAATACCGCTTTGTGGAGAATGGCATCCATAATTTCCGACTTGCGGTAATAGTGTGGAGTCTGCCACAGCAGCGCTCCAGGTAGCTTGACAACGAGTAGCACAGGGCGACTGACAAATTTTGGGAATTAAACCTAATTGTATAAAGTTTGAGGAGAATCTGAAAATGGCTACCTATCAAGTTAGATTAATCAACAAAAAGGAAGACCTCGACACCACAATTGAAGTGGATGAGGAAACTACCATCCTAGAAGCAGCAGGTGAACAAGGTATTGATTTGCCATTTTCTTGTCACTCAGGATCTTGCTCTAGTTGTGTTGGTAAGGTTGTTGAAGGTGAAGTAGATCAATCCGATCAAATCTTCTTAGATGACGAGCAAATGTCTAAGGGATTTGCTTTACTTTGTGTTACCTACCCCCGTTCTAATTGCACTATTAAGACCCATCAAGAACCATATCTTGTCTAAGGTGCAGTTATAGCTTGAACTAGGATGAAGGATGAAAAGTATCTTCATCCTAGCCTGGACAAGCTGTTTTAATAGCAGTTATATAATTCATGTTTGATACTTCTCATGTTTACCCCTTTTAGCGTTACGGGTTGTTCCTTAGAATTACTCAGTAAGGGAGAGGAAGGAATCGTCACTTTTTGCAAACTTTCAAATGAAGAAATCCGTAAAAAATTGATATTAATGGGTATAAAACTAGGAGATAGGATAGATTTAATACAAAAATTCCCATTTTTACAAATCAAAGTTAATGATATAAATATGGCAATAGATATAGAAACAGCCAGCGCAATTTATGTGCGGATTATTGACAAAGATTAATTAAATATAAGAATGCGGTTTAATTTTAAAAATAATGGACTACTCGAACTACTTAAAACAGTAGTAGGGTATGTTATGTAGTAAGCTAATGCAACACCAGCAAAATAAAATAAGGTGCGTTACACTTAAACGCACCCTATAAAATATATAGAGAATTTCTGACTATTTCTTAATCAACAGCAACTAACACATCTGATGCTTTAATAACAGCGTAAGCCTGTTTACCCTCTGCTAATCCCAGCTTTTCTGCTGATGATTTTGTGATTATTGCTACTATTTCTACTCCAGGTGCTAATTCTAAAGTAACTTCAGTATTTACAGAACCAGCAACAACATTTTTCACAGTAGTCTTGAGAGTATTACGAGCGCTAATTTCCATTTTTTGGATTCCTTTTTAGTTATTTGTACTTAAGAACCTTAACAAATGATTATAATAAGTGTATAAATATTTTATTTTTTTTAATAAACCAAGTTAGCTATATACCAGGATAGATAACACAATATTTTTATTTCTATCTTTTGGTTATTTCCTACTGTTCATTTTTTAAGTAGATGAGCATTAAATCTAAATATCATAGCATTTATGATTAATCATAAACCTTAAAAAAACTAAAACATTAGATTACTCTTATAGGCTAATAGCCAATCGTTATTTTTACTTAATTAGCCATACTCGTCGATTTTAATGATTATATGTATTGACACTTAAGCAATTTATTATTATTTGCTTGAATAGTATTTTTATTGAGGTTAGCAGAATAGCCTATTTTCTGAAAATAAAAAGTAAAAATAACGACTTTTTAGGCTTTTTTAAACCTTTTACTCATTAATTGTCTGGGGATCTTTATAAATCATTCATAATTGAAACTTATGATAGTGATACTATATAGATAAGCTAAATTGTTGCCAGTTAACCTAAACTTCAGCAAAAAGCGATTACAGACTTAACTCAGACATTCCTAACTTAATCCTGGTTAAGTTGAAAATTGGGGCAAAAAGTTAGAGAGCTTCAACAGAAGAAATAAGAGAAAATGCGTAAATCTTCTGCTAACAGATAACCAGAGTAATTAAGTTATGAAATATATTGAACTTTTTCTAGCGGGATGTCTAATTTCCGTAACCCTTTTTTAGGCGGCGAATTCATCTTCAGATAATTAAATTTGAATAAGTCGCATTCATGAAAGGCAGTTTGGGAAGAATTGCAGCAGTTTAGAACCGATTCTCTTACTTGCAAATTAAATTTAAGGAGCCAGGATCATGAGAGCTAAACAAATCATGACTCAAGATGTAGCTACTATTCGCGGTTCCGCTACTGTAGCAGAAGCAGTCAAACTCTTGCGGCTCAAAGAATTACGGGCGTTAATTGTAGAACCTCGTCACAGTGGTGATGCTTACGGTATCGTTACCGAAACCGATATTGTATCTAAGGTTGTTGCTTATGGCAAAGATCCTGAACGGATGCATGTCTACGAAATCATGAGCAAACCCTGCGTTGTGGTCAATCCTGATCTTGATGTAGAATATGTGGCGCGGTTATTTGCTAATACTGGTGTATGGCGTGCGCCTGTGATCCAAGGTGAATTACTAGGGATTATTTCTGTCACAGATATTATCACTAAGGGTGACTTTGTTGAAAAACCAAAATTAAAATTTGTGCAGAAAGAACTTCACAAAGCCATCTCAAATGCTCGCTCAATTACTGCTAACTATGGTGCAGATTCCAAAAGAGCCGACGAAGCTTGGGAGTTAGTAGACGAACTAGAAGCTGAAGCTGGTTATTATGGCGCACCCAAACCAGAGAAAACAGCAAGACAGCTATTCTCTGAGGGTCGAGAATATGTGTCTGTAGGTTAACCGATTTGTCTAGTGAGATGTACTGTTTAGAGCATCAATTTTCCAATCTTGTAACTCAGTACCTAGCTAATGCTCTATCTCCTGTTAGCCTTGTATTATTCTAAGATAAAAGAAAAACTTCGGTTATCTAGATAGATACCAGGTTGGGCACTGCGGCTATTTTATAGTTACTAAATTGATGCTTTTTGGCTATCAGCAATAGTTGGTGAGTGGGAAGTATTTACTATTAATTGTTGCCGCTTAACAGCTAATAGTTATCATATCTTCCTCATAGTTTAATGGGTCTCATAGCTTTCCTTTAACATGGTGGGTAATGCCCACCATTACCTTTTCTAAGAATTGCTATAACAGGTAATCGACTCTATGCCAATCTCTAGGTAAGATGTTTATGAATTCAAGAAATCAGCAAAATCCAAGCAAAACAACAAGTCAATGGCTGAGTGAGAAGGGATACAACTCTGATGACTTGAATCAGCCTGGTGAAAATGGTGATACCGCTCTAATGAAAGCTACCAGAGAAGGAGTTTACTCGGTAGTGAAAGAACTAATTACTTTAGGTGTGGATATTAACGCCAAAAACAACGATAGTAATAATGCTTTATGGTTTGCTTGTTTTGGCAACTACTTCGATTTGATAAATTTGTTGCTTACTGCCAACATCAACATTGATAACCAAAACGATAATGGAGCTACTGTTTTAATGTATGCAGCATCAGCAGGAAAAACCGAAGTAGTTAAATAGTTATTACAACATAATCCTAACATAAATTTAAAAAACTTAGACGATTTTAAAGCAATAGATTTTGCTAGCAATATAGAAGTCTTAAGGATACTCAAAAATGCCTCAAAGTAAGCTGTTACAGCCAGACTATCACCAAGCAAGAAAGCATTCTTACTTATCGGTGCAGATCGATCCTAATTATGTCGATGCATCAACTCAGCCATCTGCATTTAAAGTTTATCCAAAATTTTATAGAAGAGTGAAATTAAATCTCAATAACCCTATTCACTCATTTATCAGCTTAACCAGTACTGTAATTCTGGAAAAGATGTATAAAGATGGTTTGCAAAAACTGCGTGTAAATCCATCTGCGGGCGCTTTATATCCTACAGAAGTTTATGTACAGATTCGCGGCATCCAGGGAATAGTAAATGGCATATATCATTTGGAAGTTGAGAATAATTCTCTAACACTCATCTATGAATTAATTGATGATGGCTTAGAGAGTTATATTATACCGGGCAAAAGTATAAATGGATTCATTTTTTTAATTAGTTGTGTTTATTATAGGTCTAGCTGGAAATATAAAGACAGGAGCTTGAGATATTGCTGGCTAGATAGCGGTCACCATTTAGGTGCTATTGCCGCATCAGCCTATATTCATGACCAAGAGATACAATTTATTTTTGATTTTGATAAACTCGCTCTCAATGCGGATTTGGGATTTGAGAATAAAGAGTTTATTACTGCTTGTGCGATTTCAGGAGAAGTGCAAGAAAAGCAAATCAGACATTTAAGGTTGAAAGTGGCTTTTGTCTGTGGCACAGATTATTTTGAAGCCAATGAATTTATAGAAGATGGCTATCAAAAAACTTCACTTCTTAAAAGTCGCCAATATAAATTGGTGCATCCCCAGGTTGACTTTGACAAGGATAAATTTTTTCAGACTGTTTGGATGAGACGCTCAAGTAGACGATTTCATCAACAGTCAATTTCTCAAGAAAATTATTGGCGGATATTGCAAAATCTAGAACAGCCGATACCGACAGTAAATTTTGAAGAGATAGAAATTTATTCGATTGTTCATCAAGTTAGGGGAATGCCTCCTGGATTATATAAGGGAAAGCATCTAATTAAGGCGGGCAATTTTAGTGAAAAAACGGGTTACTTGTGCATTAATCAAGCAATCGCCAGAGACAGCGCTGTAACTTTATTTTTTGTGTCCGACTATATAAATTATCAAACAGCTATGCAAATAGCTGGCTTTTTAGGGCAAAGAGTTTATCTTGTTAGCAATTATTGGGGTATTCATTGTAGTGGTATTGGTGCTTTCTATGATGATGAGACTCAGGAATTCTTAGAAACTAATAAAGATGTTCTCTATGCGATGGTACTTGGCATGTAACAAAGGAAATTAACACAGATGGCTAAAGAAATTTACTCCCGAGAAGATGATTCGCATCCAATGCAACTGACATCAGCAGATATTATCCTGCGTCAGCAACTGGAGTATTCTATTAGCAGGTATTTTTATGAAGCCTGCGATCGCTCTATCCAAAATCTCTTATCTAGTTGTCGCTGGTATGTTACCACCCACGCCAATGCTATGGTATTGGTAATCGAATGTCCCGATCAAGTTACCAACTGGCGCGTTCTACAGAAAATTGTGCCAATGGGGACATTACTCAACCAAATTGTCAGCAGTGCTAAAATTCGTGTCTGTCCTCCAGAAAGTCAAGGTATACCCTTTGAAATGAGAGTAGATGAACTCTCTGTTTATCGTGACTTAGCTGGATAGAAATATGAAGGAGCAAGCCTCAACCAAAATTGTTATTCACCAATTATTCTGTCTGATAGTTGCAGCTACCTCTTCAAAAACCAGATCAGCAGAATGTTTAACAGCAGGACTTAGCTCCAGTCCCAAATCAAGATTTGCTGCTTCAATGAGGTAAACTGTCACCTCTTCGGGAAAGTCATTTTGAAATATTTTCCGTCCGGCGGCTAAAGCATTATCCCAGCGAAAATCATGCAAGTTATAACTAGGTTCCGGTAAAGCTTCCAATTCTTTACCCGGAACCTTAAATACTGCACCTGGTTCAGAACCAGTGGAACTTGCATCAATAATAATTAATTTTTTACTACCTCTAGCTTGAAACATCACTTCCATCCCTGCGGTTCCACAGTCATACACTCGCATATTAGGATGAGGATTTTGAGCTAGATATTGTTGTAAGCGTTGGGCAATAATTACACCTACAGCGTCATCACTGCGATTGAGATTACCGCAACCAATAATAGTTAGCATTGGTTAATAATAATTGTAGGATAATTCAGCTTCTCTACGGTTTCAAAAATTATCTTGTACAGCTTGCTCATCACTCAGCTAACTTAAGTGCTGTGAATATAATTTGCTGCTAGACAAACAAAGCCCACGAAGGTGGGCTAATTAATAGAAAATCAAGCTTTTTTAACTCCCACAGGCGGGTTTTGCCTGCCTAGCTGCGGTTTCTAACCGTCTATTTCTAAAACTCTACGCCATGTTGTTTGGCAATTTGAGTTAGTTTTTCACACTGCTTTTGTGATGCTTCCAGCAATAGAGCATCTGCTTGTTCCGGAGTACTACCATCTTTAGGAATTAAGTACTTGACATAAAGTGAGGCAAAATCAGCTAAAGCAGCCAAACCAGATAAAGCGTGTTTATCAGCTTCCTTACCCGCGATCGCAGCTACTAAACCTGCTTTAATTGGGTCTGGTTTAACTTTTAAAAACTGGTCGATCAGCTTCGGAATGTAGTCTTGTGGTGGTAAGTTATTCAACTTACTTGTATCTGGAGTAAATTCAAATCCTGCTGCTTTTGCCTGCTCTAAAACACACCATTCTGTAAACTCTTGTAGTGCGGTTTCGGGAAGGCGAGGGAGATATCTGTGTAGGGCAATATCAGACACAAGCTTACCTTATAAATTTCAGTTTTTTGAAGTGCATTAATGCCAGCCTAACTCACTGTTGCTATAACTTTTGGTGTGTTAGGCTACGACTGTTGAATAAATAGTTAGATTGCTAGACTTCAGTGAAGTGCGATCGCCTGCTGGCTTCGACTCCGCTCAGCCAGCGCGCGGCTTAGTAAGAGAGTGTTCCCTTCGACTTCGCTCAGGGAACACTTCTTATAAATAGAAAGCGATCACACAAATTAACTTATGGCTTATATCTACATTCTTGAGTGTGCCGATGGTAGTTACTACACGGGTAGTACGACGGATTTGGAACGGCTGTTGTGGCAACATCAACAAGGAGAGGAGAGGGCGCAAACCACACGGCGAAACGGTTGCCTGTGAAGCTAGTTTTCTGCGAGTACTATGAGCGCGTTGCTGATGCTTTTGAGCGTGAGAAGCAGGTTCAAGGTTGGAGCCGGAAAAAGAAGCAAGCTTTGATTGTGGGGGATACAAATTTGTTGCATAAGTTAGCCGAATGTCAAAATGAAACTCATTACACTAGGTGGCTGGCTTCGACTCCGCTCAGCCAGCAGAAGAATGCTCCCTGAGCGACTTGTACTGAGCGAAGTCGAAGTAAGTCGAAGGGAGCAGTTCAGGGATAAAGAATTCTCTGGGAATGCTGGCATGAGTGTGACCATAGAAGAAACACTAATGTAGGCGATCACATGATTAAATCAGCAAAACCCTGTCCGCTATATTTTGGATAATTGCTTCTATCTCTACTAACTGGCTTGAATTCAATCTATGTTGCATTGACAACTAACAATCCAATTCCTCTAATCCTTTATCCTGCATGAGTTTAATTAACCATTAGCTATTATTTATGCAGTCCGAAAACGCGCCAACTCTTCACCAGTCTTGGCATCATGGGCGTGAACTGTACACACCAAACAAGAATCAAACGATCGCGCGACGTGACCAACTTCTACTGGATCGCTAGAATCGTAAATAGGTGTCCCGATTAAAGCTTCTTCAATAGGGCCGCGTACTCCTTCACCGTCACGGGGGCCGATATTCCAAGTACCTGGGGCGATAACTTGGTAGTTCTTAATCTTACCTCCCTCTACTTCTACCCAGTGACACAAAGAACCTCTTGCAGCTTCTGTTGCACCCCAACCTTTGCCATCTTTTTCTTGGGGTTTGATATACCAAGGGTCATTTAACTTAAATTCGCGCAAGCAGTGTTCGGCTTGACGATATAGCTTGACAATTTCGTGAACTCGTGCAAGCTGACGCACATGAATACTAGCACCACCCATCTGCTTGAACACATCTAGGATAAATCCGTCGTAGTGCTGCCAAGATTCTCCATGCTTACCGCCTGCGACTAACTGACGTGCCAAAGGTCCAGCTTCTAAACGTCCGAAGTCTTTGTGTAGGACTGCACTCGCCCAAGAGTAAGCATTGTCAAAGTCTTTGGTGTTCTTTTGTATAGGATTAGTTGTGCGATCGCCAGGAAAAATATCGGCTGTTCCCTCATCGTACCAAGAGTGAGTGGTGTTCTCGCGGGTAAAGGATTGATCCATCAAGGTGTGAGTGTCATTAAAGCTGTCATACACTCCACTTTTCATAATCATGGCAGCGTTTCGCCCTTCAATAGTCGGCTTCTGGTATTTGTCCTCATGGGCTAAATATCCCCAAGTGACATATTTACCAACACCAGCGCCATATCTATCAAGACCAATATCTAAACCCATGCGCCAATATAAACCCAAGTCAGAATCCCGATGCTTGCGGTCTTCATCTAGCCAATCCCTAAAATCATCATAAGTCTGGATTTCTTCGTAGCGTTCTAGGGAACAACCCAACCATACTGGTTCTAACCAATTGGTGCGGAAGTATTCCAACAGCGACCAAGCGCGGGTAATATCGGTGAGGGTGGGGGCGCACATCACACCACCAGGAACCATGTAACTAGAATGGGGCCATTGACCGCCTAAAAGGGCGTAAATTTCCACTGGTTTAGCAGAAATTGTCACCCCTAGTTCGTAAGATGTACCAGTGAAGGCAGCAAAGCGTTTGGTAGCTTCTTCATAAAAGCGACTATTACGGTATTTTCTATTGGTTAAGTCAATAGCAAATAAACCATAAAAGTAACGAGGTATACTTTGGATTGTTTCGACAATTTGACCTAAATTTCTTGCCAAAATCGCATTGCGTGGAACTTCTGTTCCCCAAAGTGTATCTAGTGCCCAAGATGCACAAGTTAGATGAGAACCACCGCAGATACCACAAATGCGAGGTGTGACGATTAATCCGGCTTGGGGATCTTTACCACGGAGGATAACTTCAAATCCTCGGAAGAGTTCAGCATGAGTCCACGCGTTGACTACATACCCATTTTCGATATCCACCCGCACATCTAAATCGCCCTCGACTCTACCGACGGGCGAAATGTCTAATGATTGAATTGTCATTTGTTATTTGTCCTTTGTCCTTTGTCCTTTGTTATTTGTCCTTTGTCCTTTGGCATTTACCACTAATGACTAATGACCAATGACCAATGACTAAACTGTGAAAAAGTCCTCATCTGCCCAAGCTGGTGCCATGTCTTTGGCTACCATTGTGAGTACGGCATAGTCTTTTGGCTTCACGCCTGGTGGTAATTCTTTGGGAACCCCCATGACTGTTTGGGTTTTAAATACAGTTCCGGGTTTGAGGTCGTAGAAGGGAAATTCTGGTTCGGTGCAACCTAAACAAGGCATACCGGCGCGAGTTTTGGAGGAAACGCGGTTCCATAAGATGCGGTTGCAAGAGGAATGAGTCATGGGCCCACGACAGCCTAAATCATAAAATAGACAGCCTTTGCGTTGACCAAATTCGGCGGTTGATGCTTTGTAGGCAAAGTGGACGTTACGGGTACAACCTGTTTGGGTGTAGGTGTTGAAGAAGGTTTGCGGACGATTTAGTTCGTCAAGGGCAATATCTTCAATGCGTCCGGTGGCGATCGCAACTAAAATTTGACTAATCCAGTCAGGATGGGCTGGACATCCGGGAATGTTAATTACAGGTAATCCTGATTTAGTGCGGAAGTCTTTACCTAAAAATCCGCCTTCTTGACGCTTGAGAAATTGCAACCCTTGTGACTCACTAGGGTTAGGTGACATGGCGGGAATTCCTCCCCATGTGGCACAGTCTCCAACAGCCACAATAAAGCTAGCAACTTGGGATAGGTCTGTTAACCAATCTTTCATCGGGCGATCGGCAAAGCGATTCCACTCACCTGTACCGTTGGGGGCGTTGACAACACTACCTTCAAACACCAAGATATCTAGGGGAATTTTGCCCGAAATGCAATCTCGTAGTAGTTGTTGTAAGCGATCGCCTAGTTCCAACCCTAAGGATGGATGCCAAAGTATTTTAATGCCAAAGTCGGCAATTAAATCGCAGACTGTCGGTTCTTCGGCATTCAGGAATGACATCGTGTTGCCTGAACAAGCACCACCTTGTAGCCATAGTACGTTAGTCATCGGCTATATATTTTTCTACTGGTTAGTATGCATGATTCAGGTGATAAGTCCTGTAGCGTATCACCTGTTTATCACTGTTTATTTCTAAAATTAATATATTTTTGGCTATTTTTTTATGAATAAATAAAAATTTATGATTTCTCCTAATTTTAGCAAATTCAAAATTTTAGCAAAACGTTGTAGCTAGAACAGATTTTTTTCCAAAAATATAGATAATAGATAGACCAATATCATCTCTTCTCTATTCAATTACATTTTGAATTTTCGATGAAGTGCAAGCAGAGTAATAGCTTTAGAGACATAATACAAATAATTATTGGTGAGTAAGCCTTATTGATGGCTGCCAAAATTTCATCGCTATTTGATGACATAAATGCAAAATTTGCATATAATATATTTAAATATTTCAAAATAATTTTTCGTATTTGTTAGCAAGTGATACCAAATCAGTTAACAAAATCTTAAGGTATTTAAAACAGTCATTAATATTGGCAATTTCCCTCTAGAAATTTGTAAATAGTTTGTTTTATAGTTTAAAAGCTTGATTCATTCAATCCAAGGAGTGTTCAGTAAACTTCTGGCAAAAATACCTGTTTATTGAAATTCTGGCTGCCTTGTTTCGTTCCCTAACCCTAGGTATAACAATCCCTCTATATCGCATCTGATCGGGAGAGGGAGTTGAGATATTCTGCCCGTTGTGAGGATAGAAGTGGAGAGGAGACGAAAGAGACTGGATGATCTTGGGAAAAATCAAGGGGTTCCGCCTAAGAGATTCACTCAAACAGTTCTGAGATAAAAGTACTGAGTGCTGAGTAAGGAAATAGGAAGAACTTTTAGCTTCTGTACATTCTTGACTCAATATTTAGATATGGAGAAAAAGAAACTTCTTCCTGACTCAATTCCCGTAAGGGTTTAGCAATGCTCATACGTGTCAACTTAACGCGAAACCCTTTTGGTTGACAAGGTTTTGTCCTCATCCCCAACCCCTCGCTTACCCAATGAA
>NZ_MTAV01000265.1:13114-46688 GCF_002154695.1 Nostoc sp. T09 | reverse complement strand
CAGAACCAAAGCTTGTTGACTTTTGTAGGGTATTACCCCCTATTCGCCAGCTGTATCCTTCAAGAAGTCGGGGATCTAAATCCGCTTTAAGTTAAGTGACATTCATTCAGATAAATTAATAGCAGGATTACGGCTAAAGAATCCTCTAGGAGCAAGTTTAAAGCCTACTCGATGCGTTGGCATCACAGGCCAATCTTCGGGGCGGGGAATATGGGTAACGCCCATTGTGTACCAAAGTACGATATCTTCACCTGTTAAAGGGTCATCGTTGGCAATATATTTAGGTAATCCTTGCCCTGGTTGAGTTTGGTTAGGATAATCTCCACCAGCATAGAGTTCATCTGGCTGATATTTTGTCACCCAAACATGATGGGTTGCAAAGCCAGCTTTCTCAAGAATTTTCGCACCTTCCACAGGATAAAATATGGTATTACCTCCTGGCATTAGCATATATCCGGGAGGAGTTCCTAGAGTGTTTTGGCGATTGGCGTTAACAATCATCCATTCGCGGCTGTGTTTCATATCTAAATCGCGTACAGCAGCGGTTTCTGTTGTCAGTGGAGTATCTGTAACTGCGATCGCATTCCCTAAAGAATTTTTCTCATCCATCGGTAAGGCTTTGACATTCATTTCCATCACAGAATTAGCCTGACCGTCTACATCCATATCTAGGCGGTAGTTGAAAAAGTGTTGATGATTTACCCCGAAGATATTTTTAGCTATTAGCCGACCATAGAAATTATCCTCAGACTGTTTTTCCGCAGATGTTCCCTGTACTAGAACAATTCCCGTTAAATCGTTCTGAATTTCTAAACTGCCATCTTGATGAAAAATCCAATTGAGGCTGTAATCATAATTATCAATTGCCGCCGTCATGGTCATCACTAGTTCTCGACTGCGGCGGACATAATTTTTCTGGGTGTTGTATTCGTAGTGCTTCCACAGCATCCCATTATCTCGTTCGTAGATGCCAATCACCCCTGGCATTTCGTAGGGTTCTCCTTGTTCATTAGCCATCACAGCATTCAACAACAAGCCGTTTTCGGGAATTTCCTTACCTAACTCCATTGAGGTGGCGAGGGAACCAAAGTTATATTCGCCCACATCAAAGGCATTTCTAAAAGCCCAGGTAGGGTCAGGATCGCCATAAGGTACTAGCATTTCCGATAGGCTGGCGCGGTATAGCACTGGTCGAATATTTTCCCCGTCGTCATAAGTTACTTGGTAAAGAACTAACCCACTGCGGGGATGCATAAGATAGCGAAAATTCCAACCTTGCCAGCTAATTACATTACCTCGAATTCGGAAACTTGCACCTTGAGGTTGGAGAATCTTTAATAATTTGGGCGGAGATAGTAAGTTACCCAAAGATTGCACATCATAGTTCCAGTTCTGTTTGGAGAAAGGTACTACCCCGTTGTCTACAAAACTGTCGAGTTTAGCTGTGTTTAAATTGACTGTAGCTACCACACCTTCAATCGGACTGCCAAAATAGTTCCAATTATTGCCTTTGTAGTAAGATAATGCTCGACAAAGACGTTGACCTGCGGCAACTTCCTGATTACTTAAAATCCCTGGTGCCCAGCAATTAATTTTAACTCGATCAAAATCTGTAATTCCCCGTTTTTGCATTGCTGCTTGCCATTGGGAATTTGATCTAACTACCTGCGCTGCTAGATCGTATTCTGGATTAATAATTGCAGGTTGAGCATTGGGTATCTGTTTCCAAGAACTTAAGGTTTGGGTTTTGAGGTCAACAATACCTTCATAGGTTTTATTTTGCAAGCGCTCATACACTACCAAGAAAGCTTGGCGCTGAAAAGTTTTCCTTGGGGTAAAATTGAGAACTTCTTTTTTATCTGGTTCTTGCAGAGTTATTAAGGGAAATACAGCTTTTTCACTGAGATTTTTCTCTTTGTTAACCACTGCAACAGCTGTTTTAATTTCTGTTGATGTTAACGCAGTCAGAGGATGGGAAATCGCAGGCTGTTGTGCAGATAACATTTCCCGAAAACCTAGAGCACAAACAATGAAAATAATAATGGCAATAGCTAAACTAAAGAACCGTAGCCTCTTAATCATTCTTTAGATATTTACAGGAATGTATAGTTATCTATATTCCCAGCTTGTATTGATAAACCGAATAGATTTATTTGAATTTTCAATATACAAGGGTGTGTTGTCGCCAAGCGCCGCACCGTTAACAATTCAAGGTGCGTTAGCCTACGGCATAACACACCCTACCTGTTAATTACGAATTACCAAGGATATGGAGCATAATCTTTGAGAAAATGACCAAATACAGGCTCGGCAGCATTTTCTATCCCTTGAACAATCGGGTCATAAATTCGCGCCATCCCATCAATTACATCTAATGGTGTATGAAAGCCTTTGGTTTCCTGCAAATAGGTTTTCTTAGACAAGGGATTTTCGTCAGTAATCCAGCCTGTATCTACACTATTCATAAAAATGCGATCGCGGGCATAATCTGCTGCTGATGTGCGGGTCATCATATTCAAAGCAGCTTTTGCCATATTGGTATGGGGATGGTATACCGTTTTATTTTGGCGATTGAATTGCCCTTCCATTGCCGATACATTAATAATGAACCGTCGCCCAAAAGGCGATCGCATCATCAAGGGCTTGAGTTGACTGTTTAAAATAAAGGGTGCGATCGCATTGACTAATTGGACTTCTAACATTTCTACTGTGCTGACTTCATTCAGCTTCAGCAGCCAACTATTAGTTGGTCGCAAATCTACTTGTTGTCCATCTGCATCAAAAGTATTGGCTGGGAAATAGTCGCTGCTGGTAGATAAATAGTCTTTGTAGTGCGGTTGGGTTTCCAATAATGCGGAACCGACAGCACCATATTTAATTAAACCCTGTGCTTGCTCTGTCAGAATTTCCTGTGGATTTTCTTCCTGCGACAATAAGTGTTGATAGAAAGCTAGCGGACGCTTGATTGTTTGTGCGGCGTTATTAATAATGATATCGAGTGCAGGTTCCGTATCTAGAAGATGACGAACAAATGCTTCCACCCCAAGAATGTGACGCAAATCCAACCCATGTATTTGCAGCCGTGAACGCCATTGACTAAAGTCAGGTTCCGTACTAAAGCGTCGCACACAGTCATGGGGAAACCTGGTTGTCAAAATTACTCTCGCACCATCGCGGAGCATTCTTAATGCTGTCTGATAGCCAATTTTGATGCGTCCGCCTGTAATTAATGCTACACGTCCAGTTAAATCTGTGCGTTGGTTGCGCTTGTCATAGTTGAATGCAGCACAGCTTGGACATAGCATATGGTAAAAGAAGTGAAGATCAAAATAAGCTGCCTTGCAAACATAACAAGTTGCTGACTTTTTGAGTCTCGCTGACACAGACGCATCTGACAAAGCCGCGGCTGGTTTTTGCTGGAGTTGGTTTTGTACCATTACAGTCATCGCCTTTAGCTGTTGATCTTCAGCCATTTGGCTTTGCTGAATTGTACGGCGTACTTCTTTTTTGCTGTTTTTGTAGATTTTGGCAATCAAACTTTTGAAGCGTTCATCAGAATTGATGAGTGCTGAATCTTCGGATATCTGCTGCAAAACCTTAAGACAGATTTGCCATTCTTGTGGTGGAATATTCATTCTCACCCCCTCACTCCTGGGAAAGTTCAGTAGTGCTGAGTTGTAAGTCCTTGAGCTACTACTTATGTATTACATTGTAATATATCATCTACTCGGCAGTATGCGATCGCGAATTGTGAGGATTGGAAGCAAACTAACTATTAATTATGGAATTTCCTATTCCCAATTAAAAATGACAAATGGCGCCGGGTAAGATGCCCACCGCCATTATTGCCGTTATGAATGAGTAATTATGCAGAAACCAAGCGTCGCAAAGATTCAGCACGGCGTTTAGCAGTAGAATTATTTGGAGCGAATTTTAGGGCTTCTTCGTAAGTTTGTAGCGCCTGTGTGTTTAATTTTTTGCGCTCATAAGCATGAGCGAGATTATTTAGCGCTGTCACGTAGTCAGGTTTGTACTTGAGCGCTTCTTTGTACTGCCGAATTGCTAAATCATACTGTTCTTGGGCGAAGTAAACATAACCCAGTCCATTGTAAATAGGAGCAATATTTTCTTCTTTCTCTTCTTCGGCAGCTTTGAGAGCTTTTTGAAACAGGGTAATCGCTTGAGAATATATTTTCTTTTGAGAATAAATACTGCCTAACTCGTAATATTCTTGAGCCGTACCTTTGTCTTTACTCAACTTATTTTTTAACCGTGATAAGGAGCTTTCGATTTTACGAGTTTTGAAAATTTGGCGGAAAACACTCACAAGTGCAAATGCGAGTATACCCACAAAAATCGAGAGATAAACAACCGCTAGACTGTTATCCATTGTCTTGAAATAGGAAATTATAAAGAGTCTTCTTATCTATTATCAGCTTTTTGTCATCTGTCATTTGTTCATTGTCCATTGTTTATGTTCTAGTAACTAATGACTAATGACTAATGACTAAATTATGGCAAACCCCAATATTGAGCGCGTTGCTTCAGCCAACCTTCAGCTAAATAACGAGCGATCGCTTCATTCACTTGCCGTTTTAAATCATCGTACTGCAATCCCTTGGGCATAACTACAGACAAAGGCGCTGTGGATAGTTTGGTTGGTAGTAGCCGATATTGAGGATATTGCTGCACCCAACCACTGAGAACGCTAGCATCGGCGGCAAAGGCTGCTACAGTATTACTTTCTATTTGCGATCGCCCTTCTTCATAGGAATTGACTCCTACCAACTCGGCATTGGGTACATAGTACCTGACATCAGCAATGGTACTGGAATTGTTGAGTACAGCAATTTTGCGTTTTGCCAAATCATTAATCTGCTGGATTGCAGTATCTTTTACAACTACATAACTACCATCAAAGTAGTAAGGAACACTGAGACTAACCAAGCGAGAGCGTGACTCTGTTGCTGTTACTCTCGCAATGGCAAAATCAACTTTATTGTTTAAGACTACAGATAGGCGATCGCGATTTGCTACAGGTTGTAACTTTACAGCATTTGGTTTACCTAACAAGTCAACTGCCAAACGCTGCGCTAAGTCAATTTCTAAACCTTGCAAATTCCCGTTAGCATCTCTAAATCCCAAGGGAAGCAAGTTATCTTTGACGGCAATAGTCAAATAGCCTCGCCGCTGAATTTCTGGCATTTGGGCGGCAGATGCAATCCATCCTGTCCCCAGAAATGAAAAGCAAAAAATCAATAATATGGTAGCGGATAATACCAGATGTAACTGATTAATTGCTTGCCATCTGTTACATCCGTTATTCATCCGTTAGCACCTTTATCCTCTAGCTTGGCTTGCCAATTCAGCGATTTTGCTAAAGCTAGCTGGATCGACAACTGCCAATTGTGCCAACATTTTGCGATTAAGTTGGATATTGGCTTTTTTCAGGTTGCCGATTAGCTTGCTGTAACTCAAACCATGTTGTCGTGCAGCAGCATTGATACGAGCGATCCAGAGGCGACGGAAATCGCGCTTTTTATTTTTGCGATCGCGATAGGCACTCCGCAGTGCCTTCATTACCTGTTGGTTAGCGGTTCTAAACAAAGTTGAGTGGGAACCGCGAAAACCTTTAGCTAGTTTGAGAATTTTGTTGCGGCGTTTACGAGCTACGTTACCGCGTTTTACCCGTGTCATAACTTAATATTCCTGAAGGACTTACAAATAGGGGAGCATCAAACGCACATTGTCTTCATCGCGTTCGTGTACAAGTGTAGACTTGGACAGGTTGCGCTTCTTGTTGGAAGATTTGTGCTCTAGAAGGTGGTTTTTAAAAGCTTTGCGACGCACAATTTTACCTGTACCGGTGGCACGGAATCGCTTTGCCGCTGCTTTACGAGTTTTGAGTTTAGGCATGGTTTGGCTCTGATCGACACAATCCATCATTATATACTAAGCGAATGAGATTGCACGAGCCGCAAAGACTTCAAAAGGAAACACAAAGGCAGATCAATAAGTTTTTGTCCATAGTGCGATCGCATTGAATCCAATCAAAACCATTAAGAGGGAACGGGAAACTCTTTTCTCTTTTACCCTTCCGTAGCAGCTTGGCTACAATCTAACTTTTGCTAGTTGCACTCACTTTGGGATCTAAAACGATCGCAGAGCCAGTTTTATTCACATGGTAAGTCCAAGGCTGTTCTTTCACCTGAACAATTACTTCCCAGCCTTCAACGGGTTTGTAAATCTCTGCACAGACTTCGCCAAAATTGAAATGACACTCGTTGCCAAAGGTTTTGGCTGTAGCTTGAGTGATTCTTAAATTATCAACTGCCACCCCAGAACGCTTGGCTGCATCGCTTAAAATTTTATTGGCGATCGCTCTTGGTAACGAGACATTTCCCGTCGCTTTAATTTTTGGATCTAAAACAATTTGCGAGCCAGATTTATTCACATGGTAAGTCCAAGAAGAGTCTTTAACTTGAACAATTACCTCCCAGCCTTCAATAGGATTGTACTCCCTGGTGCAGACTTCACCAAAGTTGAACTCGCAAGGATTGCCAAAGGTTTTAGATGTAGCTTGAGTGATTTTTAAATTGCCAACTCTCACACCAGAACGTTTGGCTGCATCGCTTAAGATTTTATTGGCGATCGCTTTCGGTAATGTGACATTTCCTGATTGATTAATTTTCGGATCTAAAACAATTTGCGAACCCGATCTATTAGTGTGATAAGTCCAAGAAGAGTCTTTAACTTGAACAATGACTTCCCAGCCTTGAATGGGTCTGTATTCCCGCGTACAAACTTCTCCAAACTGGAAAATGCAGGAATTACCAAAGGTTTGCGCTGTAAATTGGCTAATTTTCAAATCAGCGATCGCCACTCCAGAACGCTTGGCTGCATCATTTAGTACGGCTCTAGCAACCACTCTTGGCAGTTGATTTGGTCTATTTTGGATGTTTTGGGATAATTGTATCTTTGCTGCATTAGGAGCAGCAGTAGCACTATTGTTGGCAGTAAATCCAATTCCACATAGCAAGCTAGTTAACGCCAAGGCGAATATCACTTTTTGCGGAAATTGACGCGCATTACTAATTGTATGAGATAGTTTATCAATGCTTTTCATGCTCTTTTACCTTGAGAATTGAATAGTTAATCTAGCTACTAATACCAATTCTCCGGAATTTACACTTAAGAATGACTGCTGTTTCGTCCTTGGCGTCATACGCTATAACAAGCGGTGGCGCAGATTAGTTTACTAAATATTAAGTGCAACTTCATGGTGAATTGCTATTAGAAGACCCTACCACAAGAAGATATTTTATTTGACGTTGCACTTTCAATTCAGTTTCCGAGGAATTGATTTTACATAAATTCCACTTGAGACTTATAACAGCGACAAATTTTACAGCGCTGTCTACTTTGATAAATTAGGTTCCACAACATTTGGGAAGTTCTCAAAATTACGCCGTACCCAGTCCATACCCACTTCATTGTTGAGTTTAATTTTCTGAGGAGTATCTGGATAAATCTTCGAGAGAATATCCGCATCTTGATCCACTACAACCTTGCCAAATTTGAGATAAGTGCTGCCAAATAGCTTAAAGGTAGGATGCTTGGCTTGGGCGAATAACAAAATGTAAGTTCGTGTACGATTTAAGGCTTCTGGTACAAATATATGACACTGGGCTGCTTTACCTAATGGCATTTCTCCATGAAAAATCACGAGGGCTGGAAAGTGATTTTCCAGGTGCGCTTTAATAGTGCTAGGAAGTAGCAATAAATCCGGTTTCCTCAGCTTTTCTACCAAGCTGTAAGGCGCTGTGGGCATATCATAAAACGCATGGGAATGATGCCCGTTATCAATAAATTGATGAAATTCGACATCGGTAATCCTAAATAAGTCGCGGTGAGTGCCGTTTTGATGATTGTAGTCATGCATATTCAACAGCATGGTCAGCAAATCGGTCTCTACACTTCTATCTGCTGTATGCCCGACAAAGTAGTAATTTTTGGCAATCTCATTCAGCACGGTGGGAATTGGTACTTTCGGCTCGTATTCCCCATAAGACCAAATAAAATCGCCTTGAATAATTAACTCTAACGGTTTCATCTGAGGCAACGTTTTCTTGCTAGAACCTGGCAGAACGGTGCAGCCTTCGGAATCAAACTTGAGGGCATGAAATGGACAGACCACGCTACTTGTGCCATCGCTTTGTGCTTCGCACCACCCTGCCGACAGCATTGCCCCCATATGCGGGCAGGCATTTGGTAAAGCAGATATGGCTCCAGCAGCATCTTTCCACATCACATAGTCAACCCCAGACAAGGAAATTTTGCAGGGTTGGTTCACTGCCAGCATCGATTTGTGTGCCAACAACCAAGGCGCACCGGGAAGCATAGACTGCATCATGTTCGGCCCTAGATATAAAATTGTGAAAAATCCGTCGTGTTTCTAAAATATGACAGAATATTCACATTCGTCAAGAAGTTTGCGCCGTCAACCTAAACAGCAGCGGGGTAAAGAAAGGGTCAAAAAAATCTTGGATGCGGCGGCAGCAGTGTTTGACGAAGTGGGCTATGAAGCTGCGACTACCCATCTAATTGCGGCAAAAGCAGGGACAGCAATTGGCTCTGTATACCAGTTTTTTCCTGATAAAGCCGCTATTTTTCATGCAATGGAGTTGCGCCATACCGAACAGGTCAAGCTCATGTGGGCGCAGGTAGATCAGCTACAAATTGCCCAGTTACCACTCCGCCAAATGATTCATACTCTGGCAAGCGCTGTCGCACAAATCTTTGAACAGCCAGTGTCACGGGTGGTGTTTGTGCAGTTTTTTATATCTCGTGAGATTTTTCAGTCAATCGATGACAGCATGACCCAAGAAGCGATTAACTTTATGGCGAGTATCTTGAAACAGCGAAACCCGGCATTAAGTGAGGAGCAGTGTAGTTTATTAGCAGAAGTTTGTGTTCATAGCAGCAATGCTGTCATGTTATCGGCACTTCGCACCGCAGATCAGCAACACAGGCAATTGCTAATTCAGCAGATTGAGGAGTTGCTAGTGTCATATTTAGAGCCGCATATGGGAGATAGCCTGTTGAGTAATGTAATGAAAGTAATGAAAGTAATGAAATGTCCTCATTGCCAATCGCCACAATTATCTAAAAACGGGTATCGCAGGGGAAAGCAGTGCTATCGCTGTAAGGACTGTGGGAAACAATTTGTAAATAGCTCTAGGCAGTGATTTAATCAATGATTGTGGCACATGGATTGTCGTCAAGGGCGGGGGTATATGAATGTCTCACGCAAAGGAAAATTCATCAAATCAGTGCATCAAAAGGAGGTTAGGTTTTGCATTGCTTAACCCAATGTTGATAAGGGTGTTAGATCTTATTCTTCAATCTAAACTACACTTTTTTTGTACTAACTGATAAAGCCTATATGTAAATAGGAAAAAACTAGCTTTTTTAGCTATAAATTTCCACAAATTATATAGAGCTACTATCGTAATTATTACGTTTAGTCCCTTTGTGTTTTTCCGGTTATATAGCCAACAGCACCTCCTACTATAAAAGTTATAGTAGATTGCGCCCATTTTTTATCATCTGCTGAGGCTTTTTCCGATTGTAAAACTGTAGAACATATATAAATTATAAACGCTATTCCCGCTAATGCTATTAAACTAATAATAATCTCTTTAAAATGATCAATATTAGTTTTGCCAGGTTTAAGAGTTAGATCCATTTTTTGTTGAGTTACAAGCTGATTTAAATCTAATTGTGAAGGAGTATTGTTGTGGGATGAGCTAGGTTGATTAGGTTGATTGCTAGTCATTTGTTTAAATATAAATTAAATGATAAATCAACTCATTCAAAAAATATAGTGCTTCCTATGCAGGTTTTGTATAGCTAGACTTCGTCTATAAATCATTTCAAATTTGAGATGTACTTTTTCTGAGTAAAAACTGTTATATGCAGATATAAAAAAGACTAAAATAAATGTTTAATTAATGATTATATTAATTTTTAATACTATAGAAAACAAAACTAACTAAATAGCTATTTCTTTAACTAAATTATTTCTTTCATCAACTAATACAATTTCTTTACCTAAAGAAATATCTCCAAAAGCATGAGAATACATTTCAATAGCAAGTTTAAGAAAAGTTGGAACATCAACTCCAAGTTGTAAAGCCAGCTTTTCAATTTTACAGTGTAAAAGTTGGATGTCTAATGTATCTTGCAAATTCTCACCTTCTAACTCTAATTTTTCAAACTCACTTTGAGATACATCATAAACTATATATTGAAGTTGTTTGCAAATTTCATCGAGGTCATATTTATTGTATTCATGAGTCATGATTAACCTCTTTGATAATAGAGTGAAAAAGTCCCTGATAATACAAATTATCAGGGTTTTAATGATATTGACACTATCAATACTTGATCATTTTTCCCTTTTTAGTATGCACATCTTCATGAACCTCAGTATAACTTGTAGAAAAAGACTAAATTCCGACAATTTCGGTATTTACAGATTGAGTTTTATCTACCAGACCAAGCTTTTCACCTCTATCTTTAGCGTCAATAGCAATTTCCATTAAGGCAATAGCTTTGCGCAGAACATCGCTTTTGGTAGAACCGGATTTTTGTGCTAATTCAGTAATAATGTCATTTAATTCAGGCGAAACGTCTAAGCTCAATCTTATTTTTGAGGTGTCTTTTACAGCCATGCTTTACTCCTGTTGTGTTTGTTACGTAATTAATCCTTATTTTTTAAGGACTATTTACTTACTTTTTAAGTATATGTATTCTATTCTAATAAGTCAATTACTTAACAAAAATTAATATCTAGATTATTGCTATATAGCCCATATTCTAAATTTGCCAAAAACCAGTATTTAAACTGAGGAATTTGAGAAAGAAACCACACTTTCAGGAAATTGGCGCTTTAATGCTGGGAATACTGGGCAGGGTGCTTGTTCTTGCAAATTCTCTGGTTTACTCCATGTAAAGGGTGCTTTTTGCGCCGCAGACATCCACAACAACCGCTTGGCTCGTGTCATCGCAACGTAGAGTAGACGGTATTCTTCGGCAGTTTTTAGGTGTTTTGCTATCTCCCAAGCTTGAGATACTTCTGGTATCCGTGATTCGTTGTGCAAAGCAGCACGCACTTGGGCGCGAGCCACTTCTGATAAGGTAAAGTCGCCTAAAAATTGGCTTTGAGGTGGAACCCAAAACCGACCGGGAATTAAGTTTTCGTGGAGAAAGGGCAGAAAAACATAGTCCCAATCCAGCCCTTTGGCTTTGTGCATGGTGATAATCGTCAGTTGACCATTACGGGTGTAACGCGCTTCTAAATCTTCTGTTTCTACAGCTTCAAAGCGTTCGGAACTGACAATTTCACTCAAAGCTGACAGCATCGCTCCCATTGAACTATTACCAGCTATTTGCTGGTTTACCCGTTCTGCAAGTTTGTCAGCAGTTGCTAGTTCTGCTTGGTCGTAATTTAAAGCCAAAGCCAAAAAGGAAATTAGCTGATATATCGGCAGTTCTAAGCGAGCGCGGAGTAAACTCCGACATAAGTGTGAGGCTTTTTGGACTGTTTCCGATTGCGGTGCTGCCAAGGGGCCAGGATACAAAAATTCTTCTGGTAAACTGGCAAGAGCATTTAGGTCTTGGGTGGGAATTAACTGGCGTTCCACCAATACTTCAAGCGCAGCTTTTAGGTAATCAGGTGAATGGGGGCGATCGCAAAATTGTAGTAGAGCTAAAATTTCTTGGGGAATATGAGAACGGCGATCGCGTTCTCCGACATCGTAAAGTGTAATTTTATGGTCTTTACATATAGGTTCTAATGCCTCAGCTAACCATCGTCCTTGGCGATTTTCCCGCACTAACACTGCTGCACTAACTTTCGTTGGGTCTTGAGCAAATAGCTCAATCACTCTGTTAGATAGTAATTCGACGGTGTGATGAATATCTCGGGGAGTGTACAGTTCTAGCCCACTTCCTACTGATGCTGGGTTCGCATCTTGTTGAGGGTCGCCAGTGTCCACAGGACGAATTCTCTGGGGACGGAAGGGAAGTGAAGAAATAGAGCCATGAGATGACTGTTGCATCTTGACTCCGTAAAAACTATTGATCCACTCCAGCGCAAAATTAGCCGCTTCAATGATAATTCTCGTACTCCGCCCAGCTTGATCCATTGTTGCCAATCTTCGCAGGCGATCGCACTCTGCGCAAAATTGGCGAAAATAAATTGGATCGGCTGGAGTAAAGGTGGAGTTAATCGCTTGGTTGGGGTCGCCTACGCGCACCAAGTTGATTGGAGATGAGGAAGACGGGGGGAAAGAACTCTCCGTGTCTCCCCGTCCCCGTGTCCCCATATCTTCCCCCAAATCGCTTGCCAAAATTTCTAACAATCTCGTCTGTAATGGGCTAGAATCTTGGGCTTCATCTTCAAAGACGGCGAAAACTTGGTTTTGCTCAATGCGGCGAGCGCTGTCGTTATCTAGAACCCGCAACGCTGCTAAAATCATGTCGTCGTAGTCGATGAAGTCGCGCGATCGCATTAATTTTTGATATTGCTCATACAAGCCTGCGGCTACGTTTAAAATTGTGTATGGGTCTGTGGTTTGTTTACTCCACTGCCGTAAATCTTCAGGCGAAAGTCCAGAACTTTTGGCTTCATGAATGACTGTAGTTGCCAAGTCTGGCAATACTTCTGTCCGCAGCACCGATTGACGACGCAATCTTTCTGTTTCTTCTCCGTCAAATTGGCTACCTTCTAGTAAGCGTAAATAACTACTTTGATTGTTGGCAATCCATTGTTCTACGGCTGTACGGATGAAGCGATGGCTTTGAGTTGGTGTAATTAATGTGACGTTTTCTAACTGTAACCCAGATAAGTCAGGATGGCGGCTGGCAATGTTCAATGCTAGACCATGCAAGGTATAGACAGCAAAGCCAATCTGAGGCAGAGATAATTGCTTTAAGTATTCACGAATTTTTAATTTAATATTAGCAGCGGCGGAACGTGTAAAAGTAACAACTACCAACTGGCGGCGCGAAGCGAGGCGCGACTGGGCAACACGTTCATACTGACGAGCGATCGCGATCGCTGCTGCGGCTGCCATACCCGTAGATTTACCCGCACCAGGTACAGCTGAAACAGCCAAGGGGCCAGAGTACCAGTCAGCCATTTGTTGTTGTCCGGGACGCAGGCTATTGCGAATGCGTGCGATCGCCTCTTCCCGCAGGGTAGAAACAGGTGATTTATCAGATAATTCCGAATAGAGAGATTCTTGGGTCACTTACTTGCCTAATACTCTTGCTAGTTTTTTCCCAAATTATCAAACCTTTTAGTACTATCTTCTTCCATATATAGGACACGATTTCACATATCGCGTCCATTTTCTAGTTCAGCTATTATAATACAGATGTATTTATTATTCACCAATTAATTATGGTACAAACAATCCAAGCGCGGGATATCAGCCTTTACGAACTAGAAGAAAAATTTGGTTTGCAATTGGTTACAAATGCTGATTTTTTTCCAGAATGGACAAATGATTTACCATCGGTGAATGATGCAGAAATTTTCTCGCTCGAACGAGTTAAAAGTAACTATTTAAATTTAACTCAACGGCGTCCCATGTCAGAAGAAGCAGTGAAGATGGTAGTGCTATCTCCACTGCTTGATTTAGCAGGTTTTTATCAGCCACCTTTTGAAATTGAAACTGAAAAATCTACTGAGATTTCTGCTGTAGATGAAAGCATAATAGTCAAAGGTAACATTGATGTTTTAGTAATTCAAAAACGCCTAGTAGTACTAGTTATTGAATCTAAAAGCACTAAATTTGATGTCTTGACCGCATTACCCCAAGCACTTGCTTATATGCTTGATGCTCCCAATATTGAACGACCAACGTTTGGGTTACTTGTCAACGGTAGAGAGTTTGTTTTTGTTAAGCTAGTTCAGCAAGAAAAGCCTAAATATGCTCGTTCTTATGCATTATCAATTGAACGAGATGCAGAATTCCAACAGGTACTAAGTGTATTAAAACGCATTGGTCAATTAATTTTATAAGCGCACACAAGATAAATTTGACCCGACTTGGATACATAATGCTATTGAAGAACCACTTAATGAAGTGACAACTATCACCCCTAATTGCAAGCAATGTAGCGGGAGCATTTCAGATTCACTAATGAGACTTGCTGTTTTGATTCTCCTCGTTTCTGCAAGCACGCGAAGGTAGAGGATCGGGATATCCAAAAAGTTTCAATCCTTATCCTCTCAATCTTCTGCACCTCTGTTACAATTCCCAAACTCTATTCGTCAATCTGCCAGGAATCCTTGGTTAATTCTTCATCCAGGATTTTCTTAGGACGCAAGATGATAATAATCTTTCCTAAGAGAGAAATTTCCGGTTCAGTTTCAAACCACTGAATATCTAAATCTCCAGAATTATCTACTAAAAAGTAGCTAGAGGCATCCCATTGGCGTTGGGCGCGATCTACGACGATTAGCACTTGTCCGGGCTGACTTTGGGTTTGATTGGGCAGGCGATCGCTAGTAGCTAAAATCACTACTGGATCTTCGGCACTCAACAGCACTTGCCAACCTGGTAATGGTACCCAAGCTTGTTCGCCAGTAAATTTGACCATCCGAAATGGTTGAATTTCTGTCACTAAAGGCACCGCTTTTAAATCGTTGGGTGCCAATGGCAACTCACCAACTACAGGTACAATTCTGGGTAACTCTTCCTCAGACTCCAGGCGGTAAAAGGGTAACAGTGGAGCCGGACGCTTAGGAACAACAGTAAAATCTGTGAGTAACTGTTCTATTTGTTTTCTAGCTGTTTGCGTATGAGCAAAACGCAAGCCTTTCGCAATCAGACGCGATCGCTCTTGTAAATCTGTGTTTTGGCGTGCCAGTTTCCATGTACTGTAGGCAACAGCATCACCCGGATGGGCAGAAAATCCTTCTGGCAAATGGCGGAAACGGGAGAACTCTTTAATAGCTTTGGCTATTTCCCGTGCTTCATCCATGTCAAGTTTGTGCTGGAAAGTCAGATCAGCGGCGGCGGCGCGTTCTTCGTGGGTGAGCAAGCGTAACTCATATAAAATATCACTGCCGCGTGTGGCGTAATGCGATCGCGTCGCTTCTGATGCGCCACCTTGTTCTAAAGAATTATAAACTTGGGAACCAACAACCACCTGATTTTGCTGAATCGGCTCAAATCCAGTTGCCTCAAAAATATCTTGGGGATTGTAACCAGCTTTTTGCAAATAGGCGATCGCTTGACCCCATTCCACCCAATTACCTTGCTTTTGTCTTAATTTTCGCAGTAACTCTTGGGCAGTATCTAAATCAGCGTTATTAGGATTTTGAAAGTTGGTTGGTAGATCAGTCATAAGCAAATAACTTGAAAATAGGGAACAGGTGAAGCAGTGCGGTCTTGGGGGTTTCCCCCATGAGCAACTGCTGAACCCGAAGGGGAACGGGGAACAGGGAACGGGGACAGGGAGGACAAGGGGGATAAATAACTAATGACAAATGACAAATGCCCAATGCCCCATACCCATTTTCATACTTGCTGGTGTACTAAAGTTTATTGGGTAATTAATATTTCATCAGCAAATTTTATTTTATAGGAAAAAAGCCTGAAACTCAGGCACTTATAAGCAGGTATAAATTTGCTATGGTAATTATTCAGGTTTAGTTCAACTGCTCTTCAGGTACATCCGCAAATTTTCGCAAGGCTGGTAGTTTATTATCGACTAGACTTGGTATGGAATATAACAAGATAGTAAATATTTAACGGACTTAACTTTTATGGATAATGCCAGTCTTGAAATTAATACAGATCGTCGCCAATTACGGACTTTAGAAAGACCGAAAAAACTCAAAATCCTTGTAGTTGATGATGAACCGGATAATCTCGATTTGCTGTATCGCACCTTTCGCCGAGATTTTAATGTACTCAAAGCTGATAGTGGCATGACCGCCCTGCAAATGTTGGCAGCCGAAGGGGAAGTAGCGGTGATCATCTCCGATCAGCGAATGCCAGAAATGAAAGGCACTGAGTTTCTCAGCAAGACTGTACCTCAGTTTCCAGATACAGTCAGGATAATCTTGACTGGCTTTACAGATATTGAAGACTTGGTGGAGGCAATTAATGCTGGGCAAGTCTATAAATATATCACCAAACCTTGGGACCCAGGGGAACTGAAAGCTGTAGTTCAAAGGGCAGCAGAAACCTATGACTTGCTGAAGCAACGCACCGAAGAATTGCGCTGTGCCAATGCTCAAATGGCACTACTGACTGTTTTGGTAGAGGTAACGCAAGCAGCTAATAGTTTACAAGAAACTCTGACACCAATTGCTACCGCGCTTAGCAACAGTTTTGGGGCTGATAGCTGTATTCTGCAACTAATTGAAGGCAATAGTCTGATTGCAACTCATGGATCTTACAGTTACGGCGGTACTGTAGAAAACTGGCTAGCACAAGACCCACTCGTAAGCGAGGCGATCGCTACTGGGCAACTGCAAGTATCGTTAAATGTATCTAAAGAGCAAAAATTAGCTGGTGTTGCTCATTACCAGCAGTCTGGTGTACAAGCTCACTTAGTTATCCCAATTGCTTACCGTCACAAAGTTATGGGAGTTTTATCTCTACAGTGGAAACAACCTCACACTTTGCGAGAAGATGAACTAAAGCTAATTCACTTATCAGCACAATTAGTAGCGATCGCTCTGACTAGCAGCTGTTGCGGTTAACTAGACATTTAGTTAAAAGTTAATAGTCTGGAGTCGAATGCTCAAATTTTGGCTGTTGAACGCTAGATGCTACTCTACCGAAAGCAGCACTTCCCAGGTCTACGGGCGTCTATAAGCTGGTAAGCCGACAGCAGTTGCTTTAATGTACTGCCCTCTTGACAGTTGACTCTTGACTTTTTGACTAATGACTCACGAAATTCGCGCTATTTTTGATCGTATTGCTCCTGTTTATGACCAGTTGAATGATTGGTTGAGTTTGGGACAACACCGCATTTGGAAGGCAATGGCAATCAAATGGAGCAACTCTAAGCCTGGAGATATTTGCTTAGATTTATGTTGCGGGAGTGGCGACATCGCCATAGGTTTAGCAAGGCGTGTAGGAGCAACAGGACACGTATACGGAGTGGACTTCTCTTCAAACTTGCTAGCGATGGCTAAAGAACGCTCTCAAAGACAGTGCCTGCAACCAACCATTACCTGGGTTGAGGCCGATGTCCTCGATTTACCTTTTGAGGACAACAAATTTGACGCTGCAACAATGGGCTATGGTTTAAGAAATGTTAAAGATATTCCCCGCAGTCTCAAAGAGTTGTACCGCGTTCTCAAGCCTGGTGCCAAAGCCGCAATTTTAGATTTTCATCGACCAGAGAATCCGCAGCTGCGATCGTTTCAACAATGGTATCTAGAAAATATTGTTGTACCAGCGGCGACCCAGTTGGGAGTAAAAGAAGAATACGCCTATATCAGCCCCAGCTTAGATCGTTTTCCCATTGGCAAAGAGCAAGTAGAATTAGCTTCTCAAGTTGGTTTTGCTGCCGCCACACACTACCCCATTGCGAACGGTATGATGGGAGTGCTGGTAGTTAGTAAATTTTAGATTTTAAATTTTGGATTGAAGTCTACTGCTAAAAAAACAGAGACTCTTGAATGCACAATTCAACTATTTAATCTAAAATTCTTTAGGGAAAAGTTTGCTAGGTTGGGAGACAATGCAGGGCTACCTCCTAAAACGCTAGTTTGCACAACGGGGAGGCAGTCCGTTCGGTCGCCAGACTTGTTCGCTGTTCGGCGGAGCCGTTCCCGAAGGGTAAGCGTTCCCGAAGGGTAGGAACTGCCGTGGGAAACCCCGCAAGCGACTGGCTCAACTTTTCGTCAAGTTCAAAATCCAAAATTGGTAAGTCCAAAATTCTGTGGATTGGTCTCATCTGTGGCTTTATATATCACCCCCCGTAGTAGGTGGAATTATCGGCTATTTCACGAATGATATAGCCATTAAAATGTTATTTCGCCCCTACCGAGCCATTTATATCGGTAAGCAAAGATTACCGTTTACACCTGGATTGATTCCTCGTAACCAGGAACGTCTGGCTCTGAAAATTTCTAATACAATTATGGGGTCACTTTTGACACCAGAGGAATTGCAAAATTTAGCACGTCGTCTGTTACAAACAGAACGAGTACAAGCAGCAATTTTGTGGTTGTTAAAATTAGCGCTTGACCAAATTAACTCAGAGGAAAAAAATCAAAAAAGCGCTAAAATTGTGGGAGGGATTTTGCGTGATTTATTGGGTGAATCATTACCACGGCTCCTTAAAGTTTTAGCTCGGCGCGAAGACTTTTTAGAAGTCCAAATAAATCAAATTTTTGACCAAGTACTGCTGGAATTTCAACTGAGTGAAGAACAATCTAAAAGACTAGCTGATTGGTTATTAGAAGTAGTTTTACCCCCAGATGTGCTGCGACAGACTATAGTTGATTTTTTGACCGATCGCACAATTCAAACTATTGATGAAACCTTTCGGGAAAAGACCAGTGGCACTTATTGGGTAGTAGCAAATTTGTTTGGCTTACGCAATACTTTTACCAGACTGCGAACTTTTTGCTTAGACGAAAAAGAGGCAAGCAATGCTCGGTTAAAAGAATTGATTCAAGAATTGCAGATGCGCGATCGCGTCAAGAAATTATTGCAAAATTTATCCTTGCAAAACTTGCCAGTGGGGACGGTACGGCAACTACGAAAAACTACTAGAGAAAGTGTCCGCCACTACCTGCAATCAAGTGGCAGCGATTTGTTACAAGGATTAACTGACTCGGTTGATTGGGAACATATTGCTTCCTTGCTACTAAATCGTCTAAGTAACTCACCTGTAGTCAATAGTTCATTAGAAGTAGTGAGTCAAGAATTAGCTCTAATTTTGGAGCGATATTTAGAAAAAGATTTAGAAGCAATTGTGGCTCAGGTAATTCCAATTTTATCCATAGATCAGGTAATTGTTGACCGCGTAAAATCAACTTCACCCGCTGATTTAGAAGCAGCAATTGAAGGTATTGTCAAAAATGAATTGCAGGCAATTGTGACTTTAGGCGGTGTTTTAGGTGTGATTGTGGGTATAGGACAAACTGTATTTTTGCTGTTGAATCAACAATAAGTTGTGGGAAAGAAACAAGGAACAGGCAATCACAAAAAAGGTAAGTATAAATAAATGTAGGGTGGGCAATGCCCACCATATCTGGGTTTTGGTGGGCTGGCTTAATTCTCAAAAATAGGAATCTGAATGATAAACTCTGCACCCTCACCAGGGGAAGAGAAACACTCGAAAGTACCATTGTGGGCTTCTGTAACTATTTGATAACTAATCGATAGTCCTAAACCTGTGCCTTTACCTTCTGGTTTCGTGCTAAAGAAAGCTTGAAAAAGTTTTTGCTTTACTGACTCTGACATTCCCATCCCATTATCAGCAATACAAATTTTCACATGTTGATCGTTGGTTGTGGTAGAAATTGTAATGATATTGGGATTTTGTTCTAGAAAAGCATAAGTCTTTCCTTGATTAGACTCTTCCAAAGCATCAATAGCATTTGCTAGCAAATTCATAAATACCTGATTTAATTGCCCAGGATAACAAGCAACTTTGGGTAAATTGCCGTAATTCCTAATCACATAAATTGCTGGACGCGCTGGATCAGCTTTTAAGCGATGGGACAAAATCATCAGCGTGGTTTCAATTCCTTCATGAATATCAACTGCTCTTTTATCTAAACCATCGTTGCGTGAGAAGTTGCGTAGAGACTGCATGATATCTCGAATACGTTGGGTTCCCACCTTCATTGAGGAAATCATGTTTGGCAAGTCTTGCAGTAGAAAATCTAAATCAATCGCCTCAATTTCATCGATGATGATTGCTGGTGGATTAAGTAAATGCTGTTGATAAAGATGCAGTAAATTAATTAAGTCTTCAACATACCGCTTGGCATGAGACAGGTTAGTAAAAATGAAGCTAACAGGATTATTCACTTCATGGGCAATTCCTGCTACTAGTAGCCCTAGAGAGGAAATTTTCTCTGTGTGGACGAGTTGAGTTTGAGTCTGTTGGAGTTTTAACAGGGCTGCTTCTAAGTCTTGGGATTTTTCTTGTTCTTTAGCATAAAGGCGGGCATTTTTGATAGCGATCGCAGCTTGAGAAGAGAGGATCTTTAAAAGTTCTAGTCGTTCGGGAGTAAATGCCCCAGTTACTAAATTATTTTCTAGATAAAATATGCCGATAAACTTACCTTGATAAAAGATAGGCACACACAATATTGACTTACATTGATTTGTTTGAATATATGAATCTTTATTAGAAATTGGGTCAAGTTTAGCATCTCTAATTACCAAGGGTTGCTGAGTTCTAGCTACATAGTTGAGCAGCTTTTTGGGGACAATTTCACTCTCTTCGACCGGAGTAGATGGCAAAGTAATTTGCGAATCAACCAGGCTACTATCAATTGCTTCTATAAATAATTGATTGTTTTTTACTAAGATTAAGCAACCTTTTTGGGCACCAGCATTTTCTAAGATGATATGTAGAAGAGTGCGCGGTAAACTTTCTAAGGAGATTTCGTTATTAATCGCCTCACTCGCTTTTACCACTGTTGCTATATCTAGATTTGCACCATTGCTGGTTGTAGAGTATGTGCTGATAGATACATCTGATTTTAATGTCCTAGAAATGCTACCTGTGGGTGCGATCGCACTGGTACTGCGAAGAATTAAATCGGGATATCGCTTTTCCAGGTTTTTGACTTTGGCGGAACTACCCCAACGGTTGTAACCGTAGTAAGCCTCAGTCATGTAAAGTTGAGCAATCTTTTTCTTCCCTAGCGACAGGTAAAGTTCTGCGGCGCGTTCATTAGCAAGTGCTTCTTCCTGAATGTAACCGTTTTCAGCAGCGTCAGCAATGGCGAGATCGTAGTACTCCATCGCCTCTAAATATTCGCCCAGCGCCCAGTGGTACTCAGCTTTAACTAAACAAAACTTGTGCCTGTGGTTCATAGGCGCATGATCTGCCCACTGCTTCAGCTTTTCTTGATTAGCAATCACCCGCAGCCACAAAGTTTGCTTTTCCGGCCTTGGAGTCTGGGGTAAGATCGCAAGCTGGGTGAGAGAATCATAAAAATGAAAGACTGGCACCATAAAAGAGCCAGTTACCCCATCTAAGTATTCCTTAGCCAGGGAAGCGACTTCTGCCGCTTGCTGATACTCTCCAAATAGGTAACAAAGAATCAATTTGTTTACATACAAAGTGCCGATCGCATAACGATCGTTAGCCTTGAAGTGTAATGGCAGCAAAACTTCTTCATTATATGCCACACCTCGCAAGTTCCCAGGGATGGGAACATCACTGATTAGATTTAATACAGATTGTCGAAATACTTTCAGATAATTATGGGCGGCTTCCTGCTTAATTTTTTCCAAAGCTTGACTGTAAATTGCCATCTCTGATTCTATGGCTCTCAGTTCCTTGCCGAGGAAATAAGAAAGAGAGCAATAATTGTAGGCACAATAGGCAGAATATTCTAAATCGCCTGTTTCCAAACCGCTGTGATGTGCTTCTAGTAGGGGTAGTAGCGACTCTCGAATATGATACTTCCACGGCTTAACGAACGGGTAAATTATATTGAAGGTACTAGTTTTGAGTGCTTTACCCTGGAGACGTGATAGTAAATCTAATGCCAGTTGACCAGCGCGATCGCCTGCATCAATATCCCCGACGACTCCACAGAGAATGGCTCCATACCAGGCGTATGCGAGAGTAGATACTGGGGCATTGCCGTATTCAACTGATAACCGCACCTGTTTAAATACAATTAACGGCAGCAACATTGGTACTGCTTGATACACAGCCGCCGTAACTGTGCCGATAATCCGCATGACTGCTAGGATTTGCGGATCGGTCATTTCTGGTAGGTCAATTAAATTCTCAAAACTCCTTGCTGCTAATATCAACTGAGTTTCTTGCAAACTCTGGGTTATATCTGCTTGGCTAGGTGTATCGGGAAATTTGACACCCAAAAGTTCGAGAACAGTTAATGCAGTTTTGATAGCTTCAGGCTGTCTACTCTGAGCTACATAAGCCTGAATTTGCACTTCGTAGACCTTGACTTTCTCAAGCAGTGTACGGCCATTTTGCAAGACTTGGCTGGACAAATTCTCCATCAGCACGTAATCGCCATCCAGATATGCTGCTTCTACAGCTTCAGTTACCAACGCTAAAGTCAAGTCATATTCACCAAGCCAGCTATCTGCTGCTAGGAGTTTTAAACCTGTGGTTAAATAGGCGATCGCAACTATATAAGCTGTTGCAGTTTTGGCTTTTCTCCCAGCCAGCAAATTTAATTCAGCTAGCCGTTGCTTTTGGGATTGCGCTGTAATCAGGCTAGCACCGACATTTAGTTGATTAATAATATCAAAAATATTTTCCTCCAATTGTTCAGGAGGCGTATTTTGCAACAACTGCTGACCAATTTTAAGATGGGTAACTTGTTTGTGGTGATTAGGAATCAGGGAGTAGGCGGCTTGTTGGACGCGATCGTGCAAAAATCGGTAGGTAATATTTGAGTCATCAAATCCTAAATCAGCTAACTCTTCGGTGGCAAATAGTAGCGGTATGCGATATTCATTATTCAAGGGCAAAATCAGCCCTAATTGCAAAGCTGGTTGTAAAGCTTCGGCGACATTTTGCAAATTCTTGACGCTGACTGTTGCTAATACATCTAAACTGAAACGATTGCCAATACACGCCGCTAATTGTAGCGTTGTTTGCGTAGCTTCTGGCAGCTTTCGGATATTGCCTGCCACTAACTCAACAATATTTTGATCTACAATATTAATATTTTTAATTTCTTGTATATCCCATAACCAAATTCCTTGATTAAAATCGAATTTGAGCAGATTTTCTTGATAAAGTGCCTTGAGTAATTGGGTCAAAAATAAAGGATTACCCTGAGTTTTATTAAATAAAAGTTGCGCTAGTTTGGGGATGTTTTCAGAATTACCCAAGGTATCTGCAACCATAGCGCAGACATGAGATAATTCTAATGGACGTAATATAATATTGTTGATAATCGTGTCTGCTTGTTGAATTTCCGCCAAAGTTTTTACTAATGGATGGTTGATACTGACTTCGTTAACTCGATATGCTCCAATCAATAGCAAATATTGGCTATCTGGGTTAGTCATTAACACCTGAATTAATTTCAGTGAAGCAGAGTCAGCCCACTGTAAGTCATCCAAAAATAGTACTAAGGGGTGTGACTGTTTTGTAAAAACTTGAATAAAAGACTGAAATACTCGATTGAAGCGGTTAAGGCTTTCTGTTGCGCCTAATTGGGGAACGTCTGGCTGTTTACCAATAATTAGTTCAACTTCGGGAATCACATCAATTATCACTTGACCATTGCTACCCAGCGCTTGCAGCAGTTTTCCTTTGCAATTTTCCAACCTTTCACTATTTTCAGTTAATAATTGCCGCATCAAAGATTGAAAAGCCTGAATTACAGAAGTGTAGGGAATATTCCGTTTAAATTGATCGAATTTACCATTAATGAAATAACCTCTCTGTCTAACGATGGGCTTATGCACCTCATTAACCAGCGATGACTTACCAATTCCAGAGTAGCCAGAAACCAACATGATTTCGCTTTTACCTTGGCTAATCCGCTCAAATGCTGCTAACAAAGTTGAGACTTCCGCTTCTCTTCCATATAATTGTTGTGGGATGAGTAATTGCGCAGTGCGATCGCGCTGTCCGGGAATAAAATCAGGAATATCTCCTGTAACTTGGAGTTGCTTAAGACAGAATTCTAAATCAGCTAATAGCCCTAAAGCACTTTGATAGCGATCTTCAGCATTTTTCGCTATCAATTTCATCACAATAGCGGCTATAGTTCCAGAAACCTCTGGGTTTAACTGTGCAAGTGGTGTTACTGGCTTGGCAATATGACAGTGAACCATCTCCAGTAAATCGTCAGTTACAAAAGGCAATTGACCTGTCAGCATCTCATAGAATGTAATGCCCAACGAATAAAAATCGCTACGATAATCTAAAGTGCGATTCATTCTCCCAGTTTGCTCAGGAGACATATAAGCAACAGTTCCTTCTAAGTGATTAGGATTAGTCAGTTGCGGTGTTTCTTTATCTAAATACGAGGCAATACTAAAGTCAGTGATTTTAACAATTCCAGTATGTGGATTAATGATGATATTCGCAGGTTTAATATCTTTGTGAATAATCCGGTTCTGATGTAGCGACAACAGTGCTTGTGCTAACTGCACAGCAATCTTGAGAAAAGAAACTTCACAAAGTTGCTGCTGAGAGAGAAATTGCTTAAGACTCACGCCATTAAAGTCTTCCGCTACTAACGCCAAACGGTTTTGGTAGCTTTCTAACCCGTACACTTTAACAATACCTTCGCAGTTGAGATTTTCTGTAGTTTTATATTCGTGCTTGAAGCAAGTAATTTGCTCAAGAGTAGGATATTCAGCCTTAAGAACTTTCAGGATCACAGACTGCTGGTTTTTTTGCGCCCTAGCCCGGTAAACAATTGTGTTAGTTCCTTCAGATATAATTTCTGTTAAGTCATAACCTGGAATTATCGAAGTTAACACCATCGTTTCTCCTTTCCTTAAACTTCAGCGCTCATTTCATATATTTCCCAGTCGGAAAGGCAGAATCTAATAATTTACATACATTTACGGAAGAAATAATCTTTGCTAAAGTGAAATGCAACATCGAGAAACTTGCACGCGATCGCGGCATTAAAGATATCACAACTGAAGTGGTGTACGCGGCGAAGGAAGCTGTCGGGGTGTAATTTAGCAGCCTACTCTAATTTTGCCAGTGTATAATTAATGTTCATCTGCCAATTCTATATCTTACTGCTGAATTATTTTTTTGGTTTTCAAGATTAGAATACTCTCATTTGTACTGAACATCCCTTAGCGTCATTAGAACATTAATTTTGTAACAGAAACAACCAAAATGAGTGAAGAGCCAGAAGTAATTAATGTTAATGGAATATCTCTTGATGACTGGCTCAAGCTAGTATTTAATTCCCCGCCTGACAAAACATTCATTAGCTATGAATTCCCTACAAACCAACATCGTGAGCAATTTATCGCTAACATTCAAGACAGAACAGAAGAAGAAATTGAAAAACTTTTACTTAGATTTTTAATTCCATCAGGTTCTCTAGGTATTGATAAATTTCATCTACAAGGGATAATTGCAGCAAAAGATAGTGCGCCAGAATTGTTTGATAGGATGATGAAATCTTTATTAAATCGGAGGCTCATTCTATATACTTTGGGAGGTAGGCAAACACCAACTTGGGAAGGAATAACCTGGATTTTAGATTTGTTGCCACATTTTCCTAAAGAAGCTCTTCAGGCACTAAGTGCCTACGTTCTAGCTCATATACAGCATTTGCCTGATGGGAGACGTAGAGGACTTTATGATGCTGGGGAAATTATACGCGCAAGATATATCGGTACTCCAATAAATCAATCAGAAGCGCTCAAATTTTTAACAAGTGGTATATCACCTCGTGAATTTGAGCATATAGTTGAAAGGCTGTACTCTGCTATGGGGTATGAAACTCAATTGACACCATCACAAAAAGATGGCGGACGAGATATTCTCGCCACTAAAATGGAACCTGGTAAGCTTGAGCATCTAAGAGTAGAATGCAAACTTTATAATAAACCAGTTGGTGTAGAAATTACCAGAGCTTTGCTAGGAGTGGTTTCAGATGAAAAAGTAAATAAAGGTGTACTAGTAACGACTAGCCGATTTACAACAGGTGCTACAGACTTTGCAAAGAGCAACCCACGCTTAGAGTTGATAGCGGGAAATAGCTTGATACCACTTCTTAATGAGAATCTTGGACCAAGCTGGCCGATACAAATAGAGCGACTAGTATTAGAATCCAAAGAGGGATCACCTTTTTGAAAATCAAGGACTAATCATGCGCTGAAGTCCAATCAAAATAGGTTCATACTCTTCAGGTGTCAAACTTCCTCGATAATCGACAATGCGGTTAACATCTAAAACTCTGATTTGATCCAACAAAGCAATAGATGGCGACCTTAATCTAGCAACTCCCGTTGCAAAACGTGGATATAAATCTGGTGAAGCGGTTGCCCAAGTTTGCCCTGTATCAGTCGTCATAGGAATTACAATTATTAGCGAAAAGCGGGGTATACCTAAGCGATTTGGGAACCCTACTACAACCGCAGGCCTATAGCCTTCTTGCTCACGACCTTGAGGGTTTTGTTGAGGAAATCGTACTGTTATAATATCTCCAAACTGTAAAGAACGAGTTGTCATTCCTCAACAATTACTACTCCCATCCCAGGAACATATTTAACAGGTAAACCTTTACCAAGTTCACCTGGTTGCCAATCATAAGGTTCATAACTACCCAAGTTAGATAAGTCAGTCTGTAACCATCCTACGTCGCATTCTTCCTCTAAATAGACACTTGCTATAGAAAACTCAGGTTTTTGAGAAGTTTTATTTTGCGACTCTAAGAACTCAACAAAGTTTAAAATTTCATGGAGTGCGTTTTCTGGAAGACCCTCTAATTTCTTGACAATCTGTTCTTTGAGATAATCCATGCTTGCTGCCACAATCTTTGGTTAACAGTGTAACTTATAGCTTCTACTCTTCAGAATAGGCTGTGATACCAGTTTTGGATCAGCCAGGATAAAAGCAAGCAGTCGGTAGTACTTGTAGTCAATCCACGGCAAGGTGATAATTAACGCTGTTGGTTTTAACGCAAAAGTGGGGGACATTTATGGAGCACGATTTTAAAGAACTGGTTGAAGTGTACAAAAACGCGCTTCTCAATGATGTACTCCCATTTTGGGAAAAACACTCGATAGATTGGGAGCAAGGTGGCTATTTTACTTGCCTCGATCGCGAGGGTAAAGTGTATGACACAGATAAATTTATCTGGCTGCAAAACCGCCAAGTGTGGACATTCTCCATGCTTTACAATCAGCTAGAAAAACGCGAAAACTGGTTGAAAATAGCTAGTAACGGTGCTGATTTTCTCTTCCAACATGGGAGAGATGCTGATGGCAATTGGTACTTTGCCCTCACCCGTGAAGGTCAGCCTTTAGTACAGCCCTACAATATCTTTTCTGATTGCTTTGCGGCGATGGCTTTCAGTCAATACGCCCTCGCCTGTGGTGCAGATTGGGCAAGGGATGTGGCTATGCAGGCTTACGACAATGTTTTGCGCCGCAAAGATAATCCAAAAGGCAAATATACCAAGACCTACCCAGGTACACGCCCGATGAAATCGTTGGCTGTACCGATGATTTTAGCGAACCTCACTCTAGAAATGGCATGGTTGCTGCCAAGCGAAACCTTGGAGAAAGTCCTGGATCTGACTGTTCAGGAAGTGATGAGCGATTTTCTCGACCAAGAACGGGGGCTGATGTATGAAAATGTTGCTCCTGATGGTTCCCACGTTGATTGTTTTGAGGGCAGATTAATTAACCCTGGTCACGGAATTGAAGCGATGTGGTTCATTATGGATATTGCCCGCCGTCGTAACGATCCGAAAACGATTAACCAAGCTGTGGATGTAGTAATTAATATCTTAAATTTTGCCTGGGATAGTGAGTATGGCGGATTGTATTACTTTATGGATGCGGAGGGACATCCTCCACAACAACTGGAATGGGATCAAAAGTTGTGGTGGGTTCACCTAGAGTCTTTGGTTGCATTGGCAATGGGTTATCGCTTGACGGGGCGTGAAGCGTGCTGGGAATGGTATAAAAAAATGCACGACTACGCTTGGTCACACTTTGCTGATGCAGAATATGGTGAGTGGTTTGGCTACCTGAATCGACGCGGGGAAGTGCTGTTAAATCTCAAAGGCGGTAAATGGAAAGGTTGTTTTCATGTACCACGTGCGTTGTATCTTTGCTGGCAGCAGTTTGAGGCTGTGGGTTCGCAGTCAGTTTGATAGAGTTGTGGAAAAATTTTGAAAAATTAATATAGCGTTTACCAAGCCAGTGAGTTACAGGAAGAAGTAATTAACCACAGATGAACACAGATGAACACAGATAATTTCGTACCTTAGCAGGCTGGGAACCGCTATAATTAACCGCTGATACACACTGATATAGACGCGTTCGCCGTTAGGCATTGCCGCAGGGTACGCCAATAAAATTAAGCAGACCTGATATTATTCTGCTTGAGATTCGCTAAATGTTCTAGCTGTCTTTTCTAAGCATAAATCCGTCGCCATTAAATCAATACCATCAATAATTTTACTGGGTTTGATAATTCGCAAAGCAGTAAAACATTTGTCACGATAATCAGGGTGATTTTGGAAAAATGATATTGCTTTTTTTAAAGGTTCAATCACAGGGTAGGCTGTTTCTGCTTTCTCAATAGCTTCTCTAGGAATAGGAGACTTGAGTCTTTGGACAGCCAAATCAATTAAATCTCTGGACTCTACCGAGGAATCGTTCCATCTGTCAGAATTAGCTAAAAGTTTTTCAGCAAAACTATCAATTTCATTTAAGCATGGTACGGGCGACCAACTGGGATAATCTGGTTTTCCCAATTCGATACGTCCTTCCATAATAATCTCAAATTTAATCGGAATTCCAGCAACTACAATTGCAAATCTTACACCGTACTGGTCAGCTTTTATTTCTCTGGGTAATTTGAAATTGTTTTGAGTATTAAAGATGGCATCATATTGAGTTTCAGCAATTTTTTGCCGCAGTAAGCGATAGCCAGTACCTGTGGAACAGAGAAAATCTATATCTTTGCTTAATCTATATTCACCATTATTTAAACTAACCAGAGTTCCCCCACCAAAATATGCACCACATTCTAATAAAAAGTTAGTATTTAATTGATTAAGTACATTTAAGATTTTTTGATGAAATTCCCTCTCAAACATTTGTGCTCCTAACCATGAATCATAATATTGAGCTAAATCTTTCACAAACAAGGCTTCTATTTGGCTCAAATCACCTAAAATTTCTCGGTAATGCCACCCTCGCTCATATATTCTGAGCATCTCTAAAAGAGTAAGATTTTGTCTATCTTCTCTTTGCCAACATAATCTTTCTAAAAAGGGTAATTTTTCTGGTATTTGAATTTGAGGTTGAATTAACATATAGCAATCCTATTTGAGTTGTGAAATTAGTTGTAGAGGCAGGCAATAGGCAATAGATTTTTCATCGAATGGTTGAGGATTACTATAAATAATATATATAAAATTAGCAATTTAAGGTGCGTTAGCCTACGGCATAACACACCCTACTTATAATACTAAATCTAATCCTAATTACGCTATTGGATTAGAATTATTGCCTCCTGAACTTTGATAGAAAGGGCTTTTTCTAGCCCTTGCTCAACTTTGGCGATCAGTTGATCAAAAGCCTCTTGATTTGCTGTCAGTTGTTCTCGAAGCACTTTCTCTAACTCAGGCTTGATTTGTTCACACATATCGTCAATTTTTTTATCACTCAAAAAGCTAGAACGCAGCCAACCGGGGACATCAACATTTGTTTTAATTGCTTCTTGTACACCCTTACGATTCAATTCCATTCCTGCTGCCATCACCGAAGCACCATATACTAATGCGATTGGCCAGGTAAAATGTCCAGTTAATATCAAAGTGATGATACTAGCGAGAGTCCCGCCACCAATTACAACGTTGACAATAAATGCTACTGTGTCGGCAAGAATCGCATCGCCAATTCTTAGTTCTGGATTGACAAAAGCTGGGTCAATGCTATCCTCAAACCTTAAGCTACTTCTAGGTATTTGAAACTTTCGGCATATTGGATCGGTTTGGGCGGCTAAGTCTGGTTGAATTTTATTGTTAAACCAACTAATGCATTGAGTGTTAATTATCTGCTGTGCAATATTGCCTTGCAGCCACTCTTCTGCCCGACCCTTCATTGAGGTTTCTAAATCGGCTAAAGTTTTTATTTTGTTCTTCTGCCAATCTTTTATTCCTGGTCGAACTGCATTTTCAATCAAACTATTCGCTAATGGCTTAGTCAACAATTCAATTAACTCGGGAATATGCCTTTCAATCAACTCTTTGAGTTTATTTGATTCAACAAGTTTGTTAACTTCTTGTTTGAAGGCAGTAGCACGCAAATCCCATCTACCTACACGCGCTAAACCTAATGCAATACAACGTTCTGGTTCCGGATCGGGGCGGAGGAGGGTTTCTGGTTCTGGAAATATTTCTTGACAGATTTGGTGTGTAAACTTCATTCGAGATGCACCACCAGTCATCAGCAGAATTTTTGGTACGATTCCTTGTTTGTCTAGCTTCTCTTTCGCCTCAATAACTGCATCGCGGAATGTTTGCATCCAACTCTTTTGCCCCAGCGCAGGCAAAGGTTGCTGCAATATTTCCTCCATAATTAATTTGTTAACTTGGGGGATAAAATAAATTTGTTCATTGATAGACTCGAAGCCACGGGCAAAGGATTGAGCATCACTATATAGCTGTTCATTAGAAAAGTAATCTTCTTTAGTTTTACGACAAGCAAGTTCACAACGAGCTTGATGATGGGGATATTCTGCAAATACTTTTTCTAATAATGCCTTTTGCTCATGTTGGGCAAGAGTGCGTTCAAAAATAGCTTTGTCAATTAACGATGCGCCTAAAGTATTACTTCCGAAATCTATGGGGATTTCTTGTAAGCTTTTAACCAGAGTAAAATCTGTGGTTGAAGAGCCAATATCAACAATTAGCACCGATGAAAGCAGTTTTTCATACTCTAGTTTCCCGGCTTCCTTAGCTTGCATAAAAGCAGCCCGTGATTCAGGAACGACATTTAGTAGTTCAATGCCAGCAGATTGTAGTAGCTTTTGGTATTCTGCGCGATCGCTCACCGACCATCCTGAAGGACAACCAACGTAAAAGTAAGTATTTTCCCCACCTTCAATTTGTTTACTTTCTTTTAAAAGGCGGTAGTAGGTGGCAACAAAAGTGCTAATTGTCTCTTGATACTTGGGATCGTTGTTTGGTTTTTGCTTGAAAGAGATTGTTAGCTGGGTAACGCCAGCTTGAATTAAAGCTTGTTCTCCCACCAGATAACCAAGCCTGGGATGCCAACCAAGAGCCGTGATTTGGTTTTTCCTATTATTAATCTCAAGCATCTGGGGAGGTTCAATGCTCTCCACTATAGCTTTAGCTACAGCTGTTTCACCGTGTCCCAAATCAAAACCAATTGTTTCTAAAATTTCCATAGTCTTATTGTCTGTTATTCTCTAGCCTGGGAATACGCTGGCTCAATGACTCGACCGCGCCGCAACAAGCGATCGCCTTTTAACAACGCCGGAGTTAAGGTTACGTAATCTTTGGTGTCAGGGTCGATACTTGGCTCAAAGTCAAAATAATTGCGATCGCTTTGGGGGTCGTTAGTTCGGTAAATTTGGGCGCGAATTCCCTGCTCCATTAAAATCTGTGGTAGAAGTTGCGCTAGTGCGATCGCCATTTGGGGTTTATCAAGAAATGATGCGCCCATGAGCTTTTGTAGAAAACCCAATAACTCTGGTAGTTCTTCTACGCCAAGGTCACCTTCTTGTTTGTTTCCTTCTTCAAATCTAGCGACTGCTAGGTCGATGGTGTGGAGAGCATCAGCAAGGTTGTCTAAAAGAAGTTTGCTATCAACCCGGAGGACAGCTTGAGGTAATTTTAATAGCTCTTGTGATGTTGAATTATCATCTTGATTGTTTTTGTCGAGTTGCAGTACAACTTCCAACCCCAAAAGCACAGAAGCTAGCAACATCGCCATCCACGCACCTGGTGTAGTTTTAGTTAAATAGAACAACCAACCTAAAATACCTATATAGAGCAGTGCCTTTAGCAGTTTCAGGATGACTCTGTTGGGGGAAAAGTTTGGAATTGGGTTAGTAATTTGCTTTTGCTGTGTTGGAACGATTTGAGCAAGGTTAGCCGCAGCCAGAGTCCCAATAGACTGGCGCAACATATCCAAGAAAAAGGAAGCCAAACGGACTTGAGTCAAATTTAGTTCGCTAATGTAAATTCTTTCAAGATTATCAAGTCGGTTCTGAACCAGCTTAACTATCTGCTCAATACTGCTTGTGTTTTCAATATCTGTCTGGAGTTGGTTGCGTTCTTCGCTAAAAAGCGTAGTAATCTTTTTCATAGCATTGACCTAGCATTTAACTTTACTAATAAGTAGGTTGGCTCTAAAAAATGTAATATCTTTTGTGTTAAGGCATAAGAGCCATTACGTTGTAGCAAGTGGCGTGACAGAAGGATTTTTACTCTACAAGGCATTTTATGTTTAATCAAGTCTCTTTACTTAGCGCAATAAGTTAAAAGAACTTTAATTAAAACAAAGATAATTGTTTTAGTACTATATCGCCCCTACTTCGGGTATGAAAAATAAGTTAGATCAAATATTATTCTCTTCTATGCAAGTTTTGTGATGCATTAAGTGTTAATGCTATTCTTTCAAAATACTTCTGTATACACCTGCAATCTGCCAATAGTTGCTTCTTTCAACGTCTGAATTCCCCAAAACCTTTTTCTGTCTTGCTCTTTTAGCCAATTTTTCAAAAGCCAGCTAATCGCACTATAACTACATAGTACAGCTGCAATTAACTGCTTGCCATCACACTCCTGGGGCAGATGGTACATATCAGCAACTAGGATTTACCGCATAAATATCTCAAAATAGTTTGGTGGTTTACCGAACCAATAAATTCCAGGTTTCTACACCTAAGATTCTATCTATATTTAGGTTCGGCAATCATCATTAATTGAGGTGATATTAGCCGTACTAATACTCTTATTGTTAAATAATACTATAAGAATCAAAGCAATGAATTAAATCTTCCATTGTTCAGGCAAATAAAGACTACTGCTAAGAAGGAAATCAATATGTTAGTTCGTTACAACCCCTGGCAAGAATTAAACGCTATCCAACGTCAAATCAATAGCCTATTTGAAGACACAAGAGTACCATCTACAGCCTTTGAAAAAGGCTTTGTTAGAGTTCCGGCTGCTGAATTGCAAGAAACTGGAGAAGCTATTCATCTCAAGCTAGAACTGCCAGGAATAGAAGCGAAAGATCTGGATGTTCAAGTCACTGAAAAGGCTGTTTATGTCAGCGGTGAGCGCAAGTCAGAACATAAAACTGAAGAAAAAGGTGTTACCAAAAGTGAATTTCACTACGGTAAATTTCAACGCGTAATTCCTTTACCTGCGCCAATTCAAAATACTAACGTCACAGCAGATTACAAAGATGGTATCTTGAATCTGACATTGCCTAAGACTGAGCAAGCAAAGAATAAAGTTGTCAAAGTAAATCTTGAGCAACCTGCTGCTTCATGAGTCGTAATAAGACTACATTCTACTTTAGATAAATTTAGATAGCTAAAAATCCGGTCTAAGACAGACCGGGTTTTTTTTAATATAATTCATGGTTTAAAG
>NZ_MTAV01000265.1:7932-13104 GCF_002154695.1 Nostoc sp. T09 | reverse complement strand
ACCCTTTCCCTTTAACCTTTTCCCTTTCCCCCCTCTTGCAAAAATATATTTTTGCAAGAGCTCTAGTGTAACGCTTGCTGGCTGCATAAGGGAGCATTCAGATAGAGCTTTGTCTATGCGCAACAAATGTTTAAGTTAACTCCTGGCTAAAGTCTAGACTTATTTGGCGATCGCTCTTTTTGTTGGGTGAGTAAAGCAATGATGCGATCGCCTATTTTTAGAGTTTAACTCGGCTATAACAGTAGCGAACGCACTGGGAATAATGAACAAGAGAATTGTCATGTTTCCTGAGTGCCTGTAAAAAGGAGATCCGATTTGGATGGATGCTGCATATTGTTTGTATCAGACTCGCAAAAAATTTAAGGAGCAATGCCAAGAATTTTCTTGGAAGCAGTTCTTGTATAATTCCCTGATTCCTCCGTGGTGGATGGTTCTAGAACGCGATCGCAGATTTTGCGTTTTATATCGCGATCAAAATATTCTCTTGAGAAAGGGTATGGTCGTTTGGGGAAGACTAGTTCAAGCTAACAATTTGCTCTTTCAGCCGGGAAGGTGGGATCACCCAGCAGTGATTGTCTGTAGTCCTGCTCCAGTATTTGACAGCAATCTAAAAGAATTGACAAGAATCGCCCAAGACCTTTATGAATTGAAAGATAAAAAGCTTGAGCATCCAGAAATGTTAGATTTTGTAACTTTTGCTGAAGTTATTACTAATGAAATGGATTGTCCATTTAATATCGAAATTCCCGATTCTTTAACATTAAATCAACTCGTATATTTCACATCGATTATGGTATATCGAAAACATCTCCCTGGTGGATATTTAAAATCTGGTTGGTTTCCTGTTTTGATTGCTCCAGAAAAAACTCCTGCTGCCATGATTTTGCCATCAAAATACTGGTTACCTGAGCTACTAGATGTATGGTGTAATCATTAAAACTGCTATTTTGGCGTGCGATGCCTTCTTTTGTAGACCCTGCACGGCATTTACGCTTTTCAGCCTGGCTATTATGTAGCGTTGAGGTTGGATTGATGCAATAAAATGAGGGTATAAAAACTCTTAAATAAACAAACTAGGCGACACTTTAAAATACTCACTAAGTGCTTTCGCTTGTGCTTTACTAATTGAACGTCTACCATTCACCACCTCAGACACCACACCACTCGAACCAATTATTCCTACTAAATCTGCTTGACGGGTTCCACTAGCTTCCATAATATGTTGCAGAATTTCATAAGGTGCAGAATTATCCATAGGATAATTCTGTGTCTCGTAGGATTCAATTAATATTACTAGCAACTTGTATAAAGCTTGCTCTTCGTTTGTACGATTTTTCTTAAAAGTTAGCTCTTCTACTCTATTCAAGATGCGTTCATACTCTTCCTCTGTATCAATGGCCTTAGGAGCAACTTCACTTAATAGATTGCGATAGGCATTTTGGTCAAAAGTAAGGGTCATTTTTCCAGTTATCTTTGTCGTATTCAGCGTGTGTTAAAAAATATTTATAGTAAACGGCCTGGTTTTCATAGTCGATACCGACAATTAAGCGATAATCATTACCTTTAATATTAAAAACAGTAAAATTCCCCACTGCTTCAGCATCGCGATAAATTCTACGAACATCTTCTAAACTCTGCCAGTCTGCTTTTTTTACGGTTGCATACCAGTTTTCTATTTGCTGTTTGGCGTTGGGGAATTGAGCAGTATCAGTACGAAGTTTGCGAATTGAAATGAGATGCATTGATTTCTATAGTAATCATATTTATTAACCCATTAAATTATTATTTTTATGCTCTCATTTTGAGAGATAAAAGTCAATATGATTGTGTAGTGATATTTGTAAGGTGTGGCTTAACAACAGACCTTGTTGGATCGCTCATCTGATAGGGTGTATTAATTAGTACTGCTAAATGACCGCAGAACTAACAGCAGCTTTCATACCTTACTTTCAGGTGAGAGATGTTTTTCATCGAGTTTGTTTTATCAAGTCTATTACCAGTGTTGCCATTCACCATTATTGGCTTAATTTTGGTAGTCATATCTGCGCGATCGCTTTGGAAGTCGCATCAAGCGAAACAATGGGCAGAAACTATCGGTACAATTCTCGCTGTGAAGGTTGAAGAACGCTCTACCAAAGGTCGAAATCGGAAGTTGTACCAAATTATTGTGAGTTATGAGTATGTTGTCAATGGCAAACGACATCAATCTCAACAGTTGTTTGCTGGTGATAGTGGGGTTGCTAATTCACGGGTTTTAACTGAGCAAAGACTCCGAAATTATCAACCTAAAGCAGATGTGAAGGTTTACTATAATCCCCGCAAGCCGAAAGAAGCTTTAATTGAAAGAGAAATCGACAGCACCACCTACTCGTTACTGGCAATTGGTAGTGTATTGCTGTTGCTGGGGTTAGTTTTTGCTTTATTTATTGTGTTTAACGAATTAAAAGATTGCGGTATTACCCTAAACTCCACTCATCCCCGTTCTGGTGCGAAACCTTGGTGTTACCGTTGAGGCAGAATAATTACATATAGCTACTACAGCAACGTTAGCCAATTGTACGGTATTTGATAGTTTTGGGTAGCATAGAGCCTGTGTGATGCCATCAAGCATCAACTCTATATTTCTAGAGTTTTAATATGTTGAGAATAAATTCCTTGATAGAGCTTATTTAAAAAAAGGAGACACCTGATAACTTTTGAGTTCTGGAAGGAATCAAATTGTGCATTTAAGCCGATTCAAACACTCCTGGTGGAATTGGCACCAGTTGTGGAGTAGACAAGCAGGTTCCCTGTCTGTACCAAATGCCTTCAACCTCGAAAGCTTCAAATTGAGTAGTCAAGATTGCCCAAGCGCGTTCATTGAGACCTGCTGAGTAAGTCCAAGTAAATTGGTGATCGTTGTGTAATCGTTGCTCCAATTCAGCCAAATCTTCTGGTAGCCAAAATTTGGTCATTACCCGTTGAGTCGCAATCTCAGGAGGAGTTTGCAGCATCTCAATCATCGGTTGATTCACAATAATTTGCTTACGGTTATCTTGTCTGACGATGCTGATAGGACGTTCATTATCGGCAGCAGCAACCATGCGATACAACAACTCATCAGGGAGGTGCATCTGGCTGCAAAACACTGTACCGCCAGTCTGCAAGATACGTTCGGCAGTTTCGGAGGCTGTTGGTGGTTGTTGGCTTGCCATCCATCCGAAAAACTCGATTGGTTGCTTACAGCCACGCCATTTTATCCGTACCTTACCGTTAATTTTTAACGCTGTTTCACTAAGTGCCTCCCCGTAGCTTTGAGCTAGCTGTGTAGCATCGCGTTTGGTTGGGGCCAAAATTGACAGTCCTTCATAGGACATTTTATAGTTCCAGCCCGGTAAGTTGAGGATTTTAAGAATACTCACACTCATCTACTTTTACACTTTCAGAAACTCTATATACTTTTACACCCTTAGTATTGGGATACACGGACGGTTTATACGTTCCTTGCCAAATCTTCATCCTTTCTTGTTCTGGGATACCTAAAGCCGAAGTGATGATTGCAAAATCTCCTGGTGTCGGTAGAACTTCTCCTTCAGCCAGTGCTTGTAAGTTCTTGACTCCACAGCGTTTGAGCTTTGTCATGTTCAATCTGACTAGATCGGCAATTGTGGTTGGTACTTCTGGAGGTTTGTTTTTAGCACCAGAACCTGTAGTTTTGCTGATCCACTCTTGAATCATCTCTTCCATAGCATCGCTTTGAGATATATCCAAGCGAGCACATATGCTTTTGAACTCCAGGGCTAATTCCAGTGGAATATAACCACTGACCTGCTTGTAATCGTCAGAACGCCTTCTGTCAGACATATATGAGATCTTTAAGTTATATTACTTACTTCACATTCTCTCTTAGTCACCCGAAAAATTAAGACATTTTTTTATGTCTTTTTTAAATGACAGGTAAAGAAACAAAAAAGTTTTTTACTGGGGAAGTTAAAAGTCAACCTTTAGATTCCTTTACTTCATCTACTGAGTCGCAGGGAATTAACTTGATTTGACAACATCTTGAGATGTTGCGCGATGCTGCAAAGCCGCCGTCGTAGGCGATCGCAAAAACTGCAACACTTGTACACAGACCTAACGTGCAACTTAGGCTACGATGTCTCCTAATTCCTTTTGGTCCGTTACGTGGTGAGTAGTGCAGGTCAAATATGAACACGATAGAAGATATCAAAACACAAAGCAAAGACAATCTTTTTACGATTGCTGAACAATTTACGCTTCAGGGTCAGGTAAAGGGTATTCAAGCATTTGGCAGTGGTAATATAAATGACACTTTTTTAGTAACTCTAGATGCTGCACAAGAACGACATTTTATTCTGCAACGCATCAATACGCAGGTGTTTCGTCAGCCGCAACTGATCATGCAGAATATGTGTATCTTCACAGAGCACGTTCGCAAACGGCTACAACGCTCTCCCCTCAACCGCCGCTGGGAAATACCTCGCGTACTTTTTACCAAAGATGTACAAGACCATTGGACAGATGCAGATGGTTCTTTCTGGCGCGCAATCAGCTTTATTGCAGGTTCGCAGTCATTTGACACGATGAGCGATCGCTCACAAGCTGGCGAAGTTGGCTATGCTTTGGGGATGTTCCACAATCTAATCAGCGACTTACCACCAGAAAAACTCGCTGATACATTGGAAGGATTCCATATTACGCCACGCTACCTGCAACACTATAACGAAGTTCTGGCGACAACTTCTGTGCAGAAAACCCCAGAAGTCAATTATTGCTTGCAGTTTGTTAGCGATCGCCAAATCTTTGCACATATCTTAGAAGATGCTAAAGCTACAGGCAAGTTGCCACTACGTCTGATGCATGGCGACCCAAAAATCAATAACGTGATGTTTGATACTGCAACTCAGCAAGCCGTCAGTGTCATCGACCTCGACACCGTGAAGCCTGGCCTAGTACATTACGACATTGGCGATTGTTTGCGATCGGGTTGCAATCCCTCTGGGGAAGAAACTGAGGATTGGGAAAGCGTTTCTTTTGATACTGAACTTTGTCAAGGCATACTGCAAGGCTATCTCTCCGTAGGCAAAGCGTTTCTCACCGCGAATGACTATGCCTATATGTACGATGCTATTCGTTTGATTGCCTTTGAGTTAGGACTGAGATTTTTTGCAG
>NZ_MTAV01000265.1:126-7922 GCF_002154695.1 Nostoc sp. T09 | reverse complement strand
GGGTTTTCTTTTTTTATTCTTTTATTCAGAATACCCGGAAAGTGACAGAAGAGGGTTATTTAGCTGGGAATGTCTACTTCAAAGTCAAGCATCCAGAACATAACCTTTATAGAGCGCTGGTGCAATTTGCGCTGACGAAAAGTATTGAAACTCAGGAAACTACAATTCGCGCCATAATTCAGGATATGAAATGAACAATCAGTCATTTTTCCTGCAACCTTTTGCCTCTACTAAGCAACTGCTTGATCTAAAAATTGTAGGTAAGATTGTCCGGAATGATAATCAACTGGCGATTGAATATACTTTGCTTGGTGACTTAAAAGAAGTTGCTATCACCCCACCATCAGCAAGACCATCACGAAAGCATGAACTGTGGCAAGATACCTGCTTCGAGTTCTTCCTGGGTATCAAGGATTCTCCAAAGTATTGGGAATTCAACCTTTCCCCTGCCGGACATTGGAATGTTTATCGCTTTGATGGTTACCGTCAAGGAATGCAAGAGGAAGCAGCTTTAATAAAACTCCCGTTTATTGTTCAACAGCAAGCAGACAGTTTAGAACTGACTCTAGATTTTGATTTGGATAAAATTCTCCCGGTAGAACAAGCTTTGGAAGTTGCGATCGCCACCGTTATCAAAGATAGAGATGGTGAAGTGACTTATTGGGCTTTGACTCATCAAGGCGCTGAGGCTGACTTTCACCGACGAGATAGTTTTATTATGAAATTGTAAGCTGAACTTGAAAAACCTAAAACGCGATCGTCGCATTCAATTTCCTCGCTTCAGCCTGTGGATTTTCTCACTACTATTAAACCTGGCTTTCTGGCTACTGCTGAGACTGCTACCTGCTGAAGCAATCTACACCCTGCGCGGCTTCTGGAGTATACTAGCTCTTCCTTGCTTGGGGCTGCTGACATTAATAATTTCTGGCTGGGCGATCGATAAATTGCCAACTACATCCTTGTCCAAATCCTGGCAAGGGCTGATTTGTTTACTGCACTTTCCCGGTCTATTATTTTTGCCGTTTTACCTGATGGGTTTCCTTCTAGGGATCTTTACTGGATTCATAGGTCCCGATCTGATGACAGAATACGTTTCTCCTAGCGGACAGCGATCAATCACTATTGTTCGCCAGGGGATAATCTGTAGCCAGCAAGTTTATCTCAATCGCTTTGTTGTCATGCAGCGAGTGGGTAGCTTCCAGATTGGGACTGGTAAGTGCGCCCGCAGTGCCAGTGCAGCAATTAGCTGGAAAGCAGATGAAACCGCAATTGAATGGCAATACAGCGATCGCAAGGGAAGCATTTCATTGCCTGACAGTTAACAATGTTACTTTCACCATATTTTCAGTAACTTTTGTTACTTTTGTCTCAAAAGCTGTTTTTGACGGTAAACTGCTGCGGTTTCATCCATCTTGACAAATATGGCTTTTAGTAGTGCCTTTAATGCAAGCGCATTCTTTAATCTAGGATTCTACTGATAATTAAAAATTAATCGCGAACAAATATCACAATACAAACTTATTACCGAACCAAGACAAAAGAGAAAATCACCTACTTTATCTTTTACCGATGTGTCTCCCGCCACTGAGTAAAAAAAGTAGCATTAAACCCTTATGAAAACTATGATAAAAAATCGGCTGATGCATGGTAAGTTTTAAATCCATCGTCCTCGCTTAGAGCCTCGCCCTATGCATCTTCACTATTTACACCCCCAACACCTTGAGGAATTAGTCAAGAGCAGTGGCATAAATTTACACATTGCGAAGCTCAATTTCATGTCGCTTCAAGGTATCAACGCTTATGAGTACCTGTTGATTTCTGAATTACTTCCACGCACCAATACCGGAATGGTGAAAAATGGGTGGTTGCAGCGTTACGCCCATATTACTGAAGGCGGTTGGTGGTGTTCCGGACTAGATCCGCTGAATAATTGGCAAACAATGGAATGGGGATGCTTTAAGCCAACCCAACCCCGAATCAATCAAAATGGTAAGTCCATCAAGTACGAACATCCCCCCAGCACACCAACGCGAGTGTTCTGTCTGCGGGTTCCGCCACAAGTTTGGCAGCAAGTCGCCCAGCGTTACAATCTCTCTATGCCCAACGATATCAGTATTGGTGCCAATGGCGAAGCCAAAGGCTTTTGGCAATGGGTGATGGAACAGAACATACCTTTGATTGTTTGCGAAGGAGCAAAGAAAGCAGCGACACTATTAACACAAGGATATGCTGCGATCGCCATTCCCGGAATTACTAGCGGTTATCGAGTGGTTAAAGATGACTTTGGTAAAGTTACCCGTCGCCAGCTAATTCCTGACTTAGGAATTTTTACTCTAAAAAAACGCACGTTTTACATTTGTTTTGATTTTGAAACTAAACCCAAAACAATCGCCGCTGTTAATAATGCGATTTCCCAACTGGGTTTTTTATTCCAAGAAAAAAACTGTCCTGTAAAAGTTATCGAACTTCCGGGATTGGAAAAAGGCGTTGATGAATTTATCGTCGCCAAAGGTGCAACTAGTTTCGATAAAGTTTATCGTCAAAGCGTTGATTTAGAAGTTTATCTTGCTCAAACTAAACCTCATACCGAGTTAACTATTCCGGCTGCACTCACTGTTAATTGTCCTTATTTAGGTGAAATCCCTTTCCCCACCTCTGGATTAGTGGGAGTAAAATCAGCAAAAGGAACAGGTAAAACAACCGGATTGAAAGCTGTTGTCAATCAAGCTAAAAGTAGAAATCAAGCAGTTTTGCTAATTACCCATAGAATCCAATTAGGAAGATTTTTATGCGAAAAAATTGGCATTAACTGGGGAATCGGCAATGGAGAACGAAGGGAGAGTGTGAACCAATCCTTCGGCTTGTGCGTCGATTCTATTTGGAAGCTAAACCCTGAAGATTGGCAAGGTGCGATCGTAATTTTAGATGAAGTAGAACAGTCTTTATGGCATTTATTAAATAGTAATACCTGTAAACAGAAGCGCGTTAAAATATTAAAAATATTCCAACAATTAATTGCGACAGTTTTAAGGACTGGAGGCTTAATTATTGCCCAAGATGCTGATTTATCTGATGTATCTCTAGAATATTTACAGGGATTAGCCGCAAGTAAATTAACTCCTTGGATAGTTTTAAATCAATGGCAACCTCAGCGTGGTTGGGATGTGACTTTTTATGATTCTCCCAATCCAACGCCGCTAATTCATCAATTAGAACTCGATTTAATTGCTGGACGTAAATGTTACGTTACTACAGATAGTCGGACTGGGCGTTACAGTTGCGAAACTATCGAACGTTACCTAAAAGAACGTTTAGAAAAATTGCGCCGACAATTTCCTAAAACTCTGGTTGTCAGCAGTCAAACTACAAATACGCCAGGCCATGCAGCAGTTGATTTTGTTGCAGAGATTAATCAAAAAATTCCTGAATATGACACTGTATTTGTCACTCCTAGTATTGGTACAGGAATTAGTATTGATGTGCAACATTTCGATAGAGTCTATGGCATATTTCAAGGCGTAATTCCTGATTCGGAAGCACGACAAGCATTAGCTAGAGTTAGAGATGATGTGCCGCGTGTTGTTTGGTGTGCGAAGCGAGGTATTGGTTTAATTGGCAGTGGTAGTACCAATTATCGTTTGCTGTCTTATTGGTATCAAGAGAATCAAAAAGATAATTTAGCTTTGCTCAGTCCACTGCATAAAATAGATGTAGATTTACCATTAGTTTATGACCCCATACATTTACGAACCTGGGCAAAGTTATCTGCTAGGGTAAATGCTTCAATTCGCCTTTATCGCCAATCTCTCCAAGAAGGTTTAATTGCAGATGGGCATCAAATATGGACAAGAAGCAATGCAGTACACAATAATATTATTCGAGATTTACGCCTAGCATTCTTGGCAACAGATCCGCAAGATTTGGCCAATCGCAGAAGATTAATTTTGGAAATTGTCAAAGTCCAAAAAGATTGGTCAGAAAAACGTCAAAAAGCCAAAGAGATTAAACGTAAAATTAAAGAAATTAAACAGCAGAATCAATTAGTATCAGCTTCTGCGATAGGTAATGCTAGAGATATTGATTATGTCGAATATGAGCAGTTATTAGCCAAACATTCCCTAACTGAGGATGAACGCAACGCCACCCAGAAATACATTCTCAGGCAGAGGTATGGCATAGAAGTTACACCCATGCTGAAATTACAGGATGATAAAGGCTATTATGGTCAACTTTTAACTCACTATTATTTGACCCACGAAAGCGAGTATTTTCATATTCGCGATCGCCAGGAATGGAATCAGCAATTGTATTGGGGTGATGGTCAAGTTTTTCTTCCCGATTTAAAAACTTACACGCTGAAAGTTGAGGCGATGAGAGCCTTAGGAATGGTAGATTTTTTGGAAGTAGCACGAGAGTTTACGGAGAATGATCCAGATTTAATTTTGCTGAAAAATTTGGCTGCTCAGAATAGTAAGCATATCAAAAGAGTACTGGGTATTAATTTAGGAAGCGAAACCGAAAATATTTCAGCAATCAAAATCATCAGCCGATTGTTAAGTTTGTTGGGATTAAAGTTGAAGCGGGTAAATGAAGCTTATCAAATCGACCCAGAAACCCTTAATGATGATAGACAAAAAATCTTTGCAGTCTGGCATCAACGAGATGAGTTAATGTTGACTCATTTGAGAAATATGGGAAGTGAAATGGTTGATAATCCTTCAAAATCGATTCCAATTCAGCTGTGTCAAAGCCTGAATTAGCTGATGCGGGGTAATCGCCTTGGCGTATATTGGCAGGGGGAAGTCCTGGTTAAAGAAATTCAGCCCACGCAAGTGGGCTTTGTTCAATTAGCCGCACCATTCGATGGTGAGTCCAGTCGGCGGTGTCAGTTTCTGTCCCGTCGAACTGGCGTTCTCCGTAGGGGTTCTCGTAGAGTACCCTGAGGGTGACGGCGGTTTGCTGGGATCGTGAGGGATCTGAGTCCTGCTGATTTGCCAGTACCATGCCAATACAGTTCGGATAAGCACTTTTCATTAGAGTTGTAGTTTGGGCAAAGGGTAAGGGAAAAAGGGTTAAGGGTGAATTTAAACCTTTCCCCTTTTCCCTTTTCCCCTTAACCGAACCGTATTGAGTACCATGCTTCTATAAGTGGTATTGGATTCTAGGCTACAACCAGAATTATTGGTGGAATAATTTCTGTCGTCTATAATTAGCCTTTATTCACATCTTGCATCAAAGATAAGAGTAGACACGCTCGGTGCAGCTTCCTGGAGGGTAGCCACTGGCGTGTGACTTCCAATCGTTTGGAATTAGTGCAAGATTTACTCTCTATAAAAACTCGTAACTCTCATAAATTTTATGAATGCTGAAGATTTTTTAACTCAGGGATTAAACAAAAATTTTCAAGGGGACTATCAAGGAGCGATCGCAGATTACACCCAAGCAATACAACTTAATCCCCATTTTGCCGAAGCTTACTATAACCGAGGTATTATCATCAGCACCGATCTTAAAGATTATCACGGTGCGATCGCAGATTTTGATCGGGCAGTAGAAATCAATCCTCATTTTGCCGAAGCTTATTGCAATCGGGCTAATGCGCGTTACTGGTTAGAAGATTATGAAGGAGCGATCGCTGACCATAACCAAGCATTGCAAATCAATCCCAATTTAGCTGAATCTTACCACAGCTTGGGTAAAGCCTACTTTGCTCTCGGAGACTATGAAACAGCGCTGTCCAATTTTTACAAAGCAGTTCAAATTAATCCTCACTTATCTACTTATATTAATGTTGATATTGCCAATGCTTACCATAATCGCGGTGTAACCCGTTGCGATCGCGGCGATAATCAAGGAGCGATCGCAGATTTCAATCAAGCCTTGCAGTTAAACCCCAATTTTGCCGCCGCCTACACTAATCGAGGTAATGTTTACCATATTTTGGGAGAGTATCTGCAAGCGGTAGCCGATCATGACCAAGCATTAGAACTAGATGGCAATTTGGCGGAGGCTTATCATAACCGCGGTAATGCTCGTTATGCCCTCACAGACTATCAACGGGCGATTGAAGATTACAACCAAGCTTTAGAATTAAATCCCAATTTTGCCGGAGCTTACTATAATCGGGGTCTTGTTCATGCTTACTTAGAAGAGTATCAGCAAGCAATGGCAGACTTTAATCAAGCGATCGCCCTCAATCCTGATGATGTGCAAGCATACTATGAACGGGGTCTGGTGCGTAGTGCTTTGGGCGACTATCAAGGAGCGATCGCCGACTATAACCAAGCATTGCAAGAAAATCCCACACTAGATTTAGTATATGGCTTAAGGGCAAATGTGCGTCGCCGCATGGGAGACTATCAAGAAGCAATTAAAGACAGTACAAAGCTCCTGCAACTCAATCCACTGATGGCTGAGGGATATTGCGATCGCGCTGCGGCGCGTCGTAACCTCGGAGACTACCAAGGTGCAATTAAAGATTATGATTGGGCATTGATGTTTAATGCCAATTTAGCCGAAGCTTACTATGGTCGAGGCATTGTCCGCGAAGCTTTGCAAGATTACCACGGAGCAATCACCGATAACACTCAGGCAATAGAAATTGCACCTAACTTTTCTCAAGCCTACTGCAACCGGGGTAACGTTCGCCGTCAGATGGGCGATGAACAAGGAGCAATAGCCGATTACAACCAAGCATTACAACTCAATCCTGAATTAGTTGAAGCTTATTACAACCGAGGATCTCTGCGGTATACCCTAGAAGACTATGAAGGTGCGATCGCAGATTATACCCAAGCTTTACAGCTAAATCCCCACTCTGCTGCATTTTATAGCGATCGCGGTAATGCTCGTTATGCCATAGAAGACTATCAAGGAGCGCTAGAAGATTACAATCAAGCAATAGCGATCGAGCCTAGTTTTGCTGAAGACTGGTTTAATCGAGGCCGTAGCCGTTCTTGGCTAGGCGAATTAGAAGAAGCGCTCAAAGACTTAAACCAAGCCTTAGAACTGCAACCTCATTGGACAGAAGCCTATCTTGTGCGCGCTGATGTTTACCGGAATCTCGGAGATTACGAAAGAGCAATTGCCGATTTCCAAGAATCCGCCGACCTTTATTACAAAGAAGGAAATATCCAATATTACCGAGAAATTCTCAATTTAATTGCAGAACTTGAGTAGGGTGGGCATCGCCCACCAGCCCATCTATTGTAAATTTAAAATATTGGTGGGCAGTGCTACGCCGTAGGAGCATCCTCACCAGATTTTACCTCTGCCGCAGCTTTGAGACGAGTAGCTGTGCCTTTACGAATGCGTTCGCTTTTGCGCACACCACCCGCCATCATATATTCGCTACTGTCTTTACCGTATTTACAACCAACTCCCAGCAGCAGTCTCTCAGAAAGATTGCCCAAACTTTTTTCCATCTCCTCAATCTCGATTCTGGTAGACTCAACTACTGCTAAAGCGCTATTATAAGTCTCTAGCTTGCCACGTAATTTCTCCATTTGTTGCATCATATTTTCTAGGTCGCAAGCATCGCCAAAATCCATTTTAGGATTAATAGCCTTCAGTCTGGCAGATCTCAATTGAGCTTTTTCTAGAATACGCGATATACGTTGTTGACGTGGCATAACAGCACCCCTGTATAAAATAGTTATAGTGCTAGTTTGCCTCAATCAAGCTGAATTTTGGTTCAGCATAATTCCCAGAATTTTGTTCTTTTAGTAATTAAATTTTTAAGTAATAACCGTTAGAAACTTCCAAATAAATATCCTATCGCTGTTGGTTATGACAGG
>NZ_MTAV01000265.1:0-116 GCF_002154695.1 Nostoc sp. T09 | reverse complement strand
GCTCTATAAAGGTTATGTTCTGGATGCTTGACTTTGAAGTAGACATTCCCAGCTAAAAAATCTGCAAAAAATCTCAGTCCTAACTCAAAGGCAATCAAACGAATAGCATCGTACAT
>NZ_MTAV01000053.1 GCF_002154695.1 Nostoc sp. T09 | reverse complement strand
TTGGCGCTCGGCGCGGTGTAGCCGCGCCATTGCTTGTGACAGTTGCGTAAGTCCTGTATATTTAACTTTCAAATATTGCTAAATTGTTACTTTTATTCGCTGAATACTAAAAAGTAGAGTAGTTGGGACAGATAACTGATATCCTAACTCCTAGAAAATTATTATTTCAATGCATTACACTATCGCTACTACACGCTATAATCTTTTTAAACTGAATAAAATTAGCTTAGTTAAGTAGTTAAATATTAAAAAAGATAAAATAGAGTCTTTGCGATTACTTCGCTTCACTGCGTTCCGCTCGTAATGACATTTCATGACATTTTACGTTTAATTAGGTTGAGATACTTATCAGAATTAATTCTAATAGCGAAATATATACATACTCGGAATTATTATCTTAAATTTGGAAAATTTTGATATTTGTCGATTGATGAATTCTTTTTTCTGCAAACCAAAAGCATTAGCTACTACCAAGTTAGGAAAACTTTTAATTTGTTAGTTATAAACTTATACTGCTTGGTTGTAGCGGCTGCTCTGTAGAGCTAGGAGATTTTCATTTCCAGTAAGCTCATACTGAAGATTTGCGGCTGCATTAGTGCGGAAGCGGTCAGTGTTTTATTAGTTGCAAGTACCTTGCAATCAAGTCTGGCTTAGTACTTTGCTGCGATCGCGTCTTTAAACCTGCCTCAAACTCAAGAGTCAACCATCTAAGCTTGGTTGACTCTTGACTATTGACTAATTAAACTTCCGCGGGATGTTGTTCTTGTTGCCTTTCCACAAACATTTGCACACGGGTGCGGTAGTTTCTTAAAGTTTCATCTACCCAATCGCGCTCATTGCTATTTGCGAACAGATGTACTACTGGCTCACTAGCATCAGGCAAAACTAACAGCCAGCTGTCATCGTGGGGCTGACCAATTTTTACCCCATCGATTAATTCCAGATTTTGGGCGGGGTGAGTTTCGACCAAATAACGCATTAGTGCGCCTTTAGCACTCCAAGGACAGCGTACTGAATGAGATCTGTGAATTACACGGGGTAATTCCGCGCGAACAGTAGCCAGCGATCGCTCTTGGATAGTTAGCATCTCAATCAGCTTGGCAATACAGAACATCGCATCAAATCCCGGATGCAGATGCGGGAAGATAAAACCAGTATCTCCACTACCAGCCAAAACCACATTGGGATATTTCTGTGAAGCCTCCATTAAAGCTGTCGGGTTGGCTTTGGTGCGGATGACTTTACCATCGTGGCGACGGGCGACTTGTTCGACAGCACTAGAAGCATGAACTGGTACAACTACCGTTCCTCTGGGGTTAGAGGTTAAAATCATGTCCACCATTAGAGAGGTTAACATTTCCCCACGAATTGGGATTCCAGATTCATCTACTAAAATTAGCTGTTCGCCATTCGCTGATACCTGGACACCAAAGTTAGCCTTCAACGCCTCAACCACATGGCCTAGCTGAGTTAACAGTCCTTCACGTTCTGCTGTTGATACAGCGTGTTTATTCAGACTAGCGTTCAAAACTACGGCATCTGCACCAAATTGATCTAACATTTGGGGTAGCACTGCCCCAGTCACAGAATAAACGTAGTCAATCACGACTTTTGCCCGACTATTGCGCAGAGTAGAAACGTGCAACAGTTTTTCAAAGGCAGTGCAGTAAAGGTCATTTACCTGGCTGGGATAGGCAACATCACCAATTTCGTGAACTTGTGCCCGCCGCATATCTTCCTTAAAGTAAGCCCCCTCAATTTTCTTTTCTTGGGCTTTGGTGATATTAATGCCCTTGTTATCCATAAATTCAATCAGGATATAGTCAGGGCGATCGGGGTGTACTCGCACATGAATACCGCCAGCTACGGACATTGTGGGTATAACTGTGCGAGCTATGGGCACGGCTGTGGCATCGAAGTTTTGAATATCAATGCCGACTGACATTAAACCAGCAATGAGCGATCGCGTGATCATTCGCGATACATTGCGCTGATCGCGAGAAACCGTTACCTTAGAACCAGGTTTTAGGGTAGAACCGTAAGCAGCTCCCAACTTCACCGCAAATTCAGGGGTAATATCAATATTGGCTAACCCTTGTACACCACGTTGCCCAAATAAATTTCTTTGAGCGGTATTCCCCCAAATCAAGTTGATGTTTAAAATCGCACCAGATTCAATCTTCTTACTAGGCCATACCCTGACTCCAGGGCTGATTTGAGCTTCTTCTCCCACAGTAGAAAGCGAACCTACTACAGAAGCCTCTAATACATGAGCGCGGCGATCTACACGAGTGCCGCGAGAGATTACACAAGCTGAAAGTTGTGCTTCTTCGCCCAAAATCGCCCCATTCCAGACAATCGGACGCTTGAGATTAGCATCAGCGCCAATGGTAACATTATCGCCAATTACAGTTCCGGCTTCAATTTGTACCCTTGCTCCAATTCGACAATTGTCACCAATAACAACTGGGGTTTCAATAATTGCTGTTTGGTCAATATAAGTATTTTGACCCTTCCAGATACCGGGAGAAGTCTCTGTGTAAGCAAAGTCGAGTTTTACTTTGCTATATAAGGCATCATACTGCGCCTCACGATACGCATCCAAATGACCAACATCGCACCAATAACCTTGAGCAATATAGCCAAACATTGGCTCATTTTTTGCCAGTAATAAAGGAAATAAGTCTTTGGAAAAGTCGCATTCTGTGTTGGCTGGCAGGTATTCTAAAACTTCAGGTTCGAGAATGTAAGTACCTGTATTGACTGTATCGGAGAAAATTTCACTAGTAGAGGGTTTTTCTAAAAATCGATTAATCCGGCCTTCTTCATTAGTAATTACTACCCCAAATTCAATTGGGTTGGGGACGCGGGTCAAAATTAAAGTAGCTTTTGACTGTTTTTGTTTGTGAAATTCAATTGCTGCTGTTAAATCGAAATCTGTTATGCTATCACCGCTAATTACTAAAAAGGTTTCATCTAAGAGTTCCGCAATATTTTTCACACAACCTGCCGTACCCAGAGGTTGGTCTTCCTCCACAGCATAGGTCATCTGCACACCAAAATCACTACCATCTAGAAAATAGTCTCGCAGGACATCAGGTAAATAATGCAGTGTCGCAATTACTTCTGTGATTTGATGGCGTTTGAGAAGATTGATGATATGTTCGGCAATCGGTCGATTTAAGATAGGCACCATCGGTTTGGGCAGATCGCAAGTTAACGGGCGAAGCCGCGTTCCCGAACCGCCTGCCATCAGCACTGCACGCATAAATCCTCCTTAGCTATTTGCAGCATTTGCTGCGTCAAGACCCGCAATATACGTTGTGTTCTTCATACTCTAGTCTCCTATGGATGTTGATATTTGAGGAACTCCCACAAGATGCATCTGAGTAAAATACAAAGCATATACATTTGTAGCTTTATGTACTACAGAGCAGCAAAAGTAGATTAGTCTCTAATTCCAATTCTCTAACAATTTCCACTTAATGAGTTTGTTTGTTCCTTGGTGTTATTGCCGCAGGCTATCGCTAAGGGAAACCTGTATACGCTAGCAAGGTAACTTCCCATAGGCTATTTTGAATTACCGCGATCGCTACTAGCTACGATATAGGAGACTACTTTAAACTGGATATAAGAGAATGTATCGTTAAGTAGCTCGCTTACCTAAAGACTGAATAGTTTAGTCATATTTTTTCGGTTTTAGCGATCGCGTGTCTAATTAGTGTAGAAATACTTAACTCAAATTTTGTCTGTTGCTCTGGGAGTTATAAAAATGACTAATTTAATTATTCTTGGGTTAATCGCAGGTTATTTATATGGGGCTTGGAAGTTTTGGACTGGCTTTGAGAGGACTAACTTTACCCCAAGTTTGCCTAATCGTGTTGGTTTAGCTCTGTTGTGGCCTGCTTTATTTGTTACTAATAAGTCCTATCGTCGCAACTTTAAAAAAGCGCTAAAAGGCCAGTAATACTAAGCAAAATTTTCATACTTTTTTCTCAGCTTTTGAGCTTTGTTATTAAAATTCCCTAGCTTTGCTAGGGAATTTACTTGACGAATTCATCATCCATAATTCGTATTAATCTGTCAGGTACAAATTATGGATCACAAATTATCTATTTCTATGTCCATTGTTAATGGCATTGATAGCTGCACCCGCAGCTGCACCATCAACAGCATGACCTAGGGCATCTCTGCCACCATTAAGGATTACGCCTGTAACCGTGCTGGCTGCTGCACCGACTGCGGCATCTTGAATTATGTTACCGTTTCTGCGATTTTTTGGCTGCTTTCTAGTACCGTGTACAGCATTAACAGCAGCACCAGCAGCGGCACCTTTAATAGCATTGTTCAATACGCGGCCACGTCCTCTAACAGCACCAGATACTACACCGGCACCTGCGCCAACACCGATATCTCGTAACATATCAGCAGAAGCCGGTTGAGCAGGAACTAAGGTACCGCCGGCTAAGCTTGCAGCCATCAAGCCGGGCAGAAGTGTGCGTTTTAAGTTGAGTTTCATAGTGGTACTTTCTCAAAACATCAAACGATGATAGCAAACCGAAACTGTTGTATTTACAGCTGACTTTATCTTTATTGTAGACAACAGCGACAGTTGGCTATGTGAGGAATACCGATCCTCGCATTTACAGCAACGCGATCGCATCTGCTGAAAGCGGGAAGTTACAGGGGAGATGAGGAGGACGCGGGGACACGGGGGATGAGAGAGAAATGCCCAATGCCCTATAACTAATGACAAAGGACAAATGACCAATGACAAATAACCTAAATAGCCTGAATCCACTCTTTAACAAAATATTCAGTCCAAATGGCATTTTGCCAGTAGGGATCGTTTTCAATTAACTCGCGCACAGTGGCTTCATCATCAGCTTCGTAAATTCCAAAAACTTTTGTAACATCTTTGGTGGGGCCAATAGTAATCAGCACGCCAGATTCTTTTTGTTTTGCTAATCCGTCTAAATGGGCTTGACGATAAGGGGTGCGCTTTTCTAGAACGTCTTCGCAGTAAGTTCCCCACATGATGTATTTGGGCATAACAACTTTTAGATCTAGTTACAGAATTGAGCTTGGTTAGAATCAACAAAAATTAAACGGCATTTTTCAAACCTGTAGTATTTTCCAGAATTTATGCCGCATGAATATACTAATATCAATTCGTAATTGATAATTGTTAATTCCTAATTAAACCTAGCCCATTTTGAAAACTGGAGTTTGAGGCTTCAGTTGTGTACATTACTCTAATTACAAAAAACTCCGGTTTTCAAGGTAGACGAGGTTTAAAAAAGTCAGATTTAATCTGTAACCTTTGCTTTTTCTGTATCGCTTCCCTAAAGCCTCATACCCTTACACCTTTGCGCGATCAACCAATGACTTCTGTAGAGAACATCTTCCACAACGCTTGAGAATACGGGATTAAGGTGTGATTTTGCTCAGGTGTTAGGTAAGTTTCTACTTCTTGCTTTAGCAAAAGCAGCATTTGGCGAACTATGTCCCACTGCACGTTTAATGTAGGATAAAGCATCACACACAGGGGAAACAATTCTTGTTGAACAGCAGTGATGTTTCCTTCTAAGGCACACACCCACAAGTATACCTGAAACATTTCTACATCCCGGATGCTAGAGATTTTTACCACTGGGTCACTCAAAACACCAGACATACAGCGGTAGTTTGGATAAAGTTCAATTACCTTTTGGCAAATATTCTTAGCAATTTGTGTACTAACAGGTAAAAGCTTTCGCACTGCGGATATTACTGGTGAATCATAATCATGCTCCGCGGCGGCTTCATAAGCACGTTGGAGTGGCATATATAAGTGATCGTCAATAACTTTAAAGTATGCACCAATTAGCGATCGCTCTATAGGATCAAGCTGTTGCAAAAGCATTTGGCTTGTGTAATGAAACTGCATTGTTACAAAGCCAATAACTCTAGGGTCTTTACTTGTATATTTTTTTCTGATTGCTCCTATATCTGCACCAACTACTGTAGCTAGCTGGTTAGGAGCAACCTGTTCAGTATAAACTTCCAATGCTTGTTCATAAAGCGGATTACCTTCTTGTGCTAGTTGCACTACCAACGCCAAAGGCCGTGGCGTTGCTTTTTGGGTGTAAACTTCCAAAGCTTTTTGATAAATGTTGAATGAATCTGCTGCAATCTCCCAGGGATTAATGGTAGTGGGGTCTATGGAATGTAACTTAACTTGTTCTGATAACAGCGCTTCTGTTTGATTCCAAGCCTTGGCACTAACACTGCGTAAAGATTCTATGATTTTTTGAGTAGTTTTCTCTCGACCAGCTGGTGACACTATTTGAGCTAAATTCAGTGTCTTGTCACTTTCTGTAATGCTTGTATCAGCTTGAAGGTTCTGCACATACTTTTTAGCCCACTGTTGGGCTAAAGACTCCACATTACTCTTATTTTCTATATGAAAAACTATTTCTAAATCAGTATTTGAATTAGTTTGCATAAAATTTTATTTTTATTTAAGTGTGAGGATTCTGTTTGTTAAAGTGGTTTAATTATTTCAGTTTAATATCTTGTAATACTTTATTGTAAGAGTTTCTGATTAACTTTAAGTAAAGTTTATTCAATGAGCTTTTTACTTAAGTAAAATCTACGTTATTTAATAGGATCGAAAAACTTACAAAGCTGGCAATAGCAGCAATGTTAGTGAATTTATTTACCTAAAAACACTAGGGTAATGCTATTTAATTCGTGAACTTACTGTGAAGGTAATCCCAATGAAAAAGGGACAGGGAATTGAGCATTGGGCATTTGTCCTTCTTATCCCTTGTTTCTTATTCGGGTGCATCCACTTTTGGCAAATAGCCCCTCAGACTAGAAGTCTGGGGCTAAACAAAGCCTGCCTCCGCAGGCTCAATCTAATCCACGCAGGTGCATTTGGTTTTTATAGCCGCGATTAGAAATCGCCTGGTATTTTTTCCAAAAGTGGATGCTCCCTTTTATTCCCTGTTCCTATTCCCGATTTTTAACTTCTCAAACTAACACCGAATTTTTCCACCAAAGCTTCGCGGACTTTGTTGTGTACTGGTTCGACTTCGGCATCGGTAAGGGTGCGATCGCTGGCGCGGTAAATTAAGCGAAATGCCAAACTGCGTTGTCCGGCTGGCACATTTTCACCACGATATTCATCAAACAATTCCACGGATTCTAGTAAGTCTTTGCCAGCTTTGTTAATTACTTTTTCGATTTCAACAACTGTAATTTTTACAGGTGCAAAGAATGCGATATCGCGATCGCTTGCTGGATAGGTGGAATAGGGGTGAAATACTGGTGCCAGAGTATCATCTTGATCCAGAGCATCCAACAGTGCATCAGCATCTAACTGGAATAGGTAGACGGAATCTGGTAGACCCTTTTCGCGCCGCAATTGAGGATGGAGTTGTCCAAAAATACCAAGTCTGTTACCTCTAATCCACAGAGAAGCAGTGCGCCCTGGATGCAAACGCTCATCACGGCGATCGGGTTGATATTCTACAGGCAAATCGAGCTGGCGAAATACGCTGTCTAAAATACCTTTGGCTTCATACCAGGTAAGAGGTTGTTCGCGACCACTTGTTGACCACTTGCTAACCGTGCGATCGCCACCCATAATCCCCGCGATCGCTTCGGCTTCTTGCAAACCGTCTTCTTCTCGCGAGAAAATCCGCCCAACTTCAAAACCGTTAAGCGCGCCATTTCCTTGCTCTAAATTGTATTGAAAAGCATCAATCAACCCAGATAATAAATCGGTTCGCAGTGCCGAATACTCTACAAACAAGGGGTTTGACAGTACTATTTGTTTGTCTTGCCCTGGTTTGACTAAAGAGTATTGAATTAATTCTGTCAGTCCTTCTGCCCGGAAGAAAGCTCGTACCTTGCGGATTAGTTCCTGATCTAAAGGCAAATAGCCTGCTTCTGCTTTTTGCGGTAATGTATCACAAAATTTGTCATAGCCATAGAGACGGGCAATTTCTTCAATCAGGTCAATTTCCCGTTCTAAGTCGCGGTAACGATAAGGTGGGACAGAAACTTTCCAGGAACGTTCTCCAGAGGCGGTAAGTTGACAACCCAATGCAGTCAAAATTCGTTCAACGTCCCGTCCTTCCAGTTCTCCTGTATCCTCGCCTAAATCAATTGGCCCCAGCACTTGATTAACTCGGTCTAAACGCAGAGCAATCGAACGCGTCCAAGTGGATGGGTCGGGGCGGGTGTCGGCAATTTCCTGCTGTAAAATTACCCCACTAGCCAATTCACTCAGCAGTGACAAAGCACGACGACAGGCTACTTCCAATTCAGCCCGGTTCACGCCCCGTTCGTATCTGCCAGAGGACTCACTTCTTAAACCGATACTCCGAGAAGAACGGCGAATGGCTACGGAATCAAATAACGCTGCTTCTAAAACTAAACTTTGAGTACCTTCATGAACTTCCGTTTCTTCCCCACCCATAACTCCCGCGATCGCCACAGGTTTATCGTTAGCGGTAATCAATAAATTTTGAGTTGAGAGGTTGCGAGTTTGTCCATCCAGGGTTTTGAGGGATTCTCCAGCATTGGCGAAGCGAACGCCGATAGTTAAATTTCCATTTCCCGCCACAGATTGTAGGCGATCGCGGTCAAAGGCGTGTAAGGGTTGTCCCCATTCCAACAACACATAATTAGTAATGTCTACGACATTATTGATGGGACGCACTCCAGCAGCTTGTAAGCGTTTTTGCAACCACCCCGGAGAAGGAGCAATTTTTACCTGTTCAATGACTGTGCCAATGTAAGCAGGACAAGCTTGGGTTTCTGAAATACTTAACGCTAAATTTCCCCCACTTTGACTAATCGACACCTCACCAGGTTCGGGAATGCTGAGTTTACCTCCTGTTAAAGCGGCTACTTCCCTTGCTATACCTACCATACTTAAGGCATCAGCGCGATTTGCAGTGGCAGTGACATCCAAAATCACATCATCTAGACCCAACAAAGGACGCACATCGCTACCTAATGGAAGATTTTCTTGGGGAAAAATATGAATTCCATCAACATCAGTGGTCAAACCCAGTTCTTTTAAAGAACAGATCATTCCTTGAGAAGGGACACCGCGCAGTTTTGCGGGTTTAATTTTTAAATCAATATTTGGTAAGTAAGTACCTGTAGTAGCTACTGGTACATAAATATCTGCCTGGACGTTAGCAGCACCACAGACAATATTTAAAGTCTCAGCAGCACCAACATCTACTTTACAAACACTCAACTTATCAGCGTTGGGGTGGGGTTGACGCTCAAGCACTCTCCCCACAACAACGCCATTTGCCCAAGTGCGGCGGTCTTCAATATCTTCTACTTCAAACCCAGCCATTGTCAGGGTTTCGGCTAATTCTTCTGGGCTAAGTTTGATTTCTACTAGTTCCCGCAGCCAGTTTAGAGAAATACGCATTGGAGTGTGCTTGTTTTAGGAATCGTCTTTTGCTCTCATTTTAGGGTGCTTGCTGGTGAGCGATCGCGGCTCATCTGGCAAAGTCTACCCATTCACTTGAACGATCCTACTACGTTGATTCGAGCAAATTGCGGAAATCCTCTTGGAGATGTTGGATCTATCAAAGCGATAGAGATTTCCACTTTAAAGAATGAAAGTTAATTACAAGCAACTCCAGAAACGGATTTTACACTCACTTTTGATGAGTTTAGTAGCAGCAGGAGCGATCGCCTGCATATCTGAAGTTAATTCTACATTGACAAAAAGTGCGATTGCCAAAGAAGTTGTTTCCTTAGATGTGCCAAAACCTGTACCTCCCGACCAAGTTGGTTATCGCAGTCGCTTAGGTTTTGGCTTTGGCTATTCCCTCAACTCTTTTGTAGTAGAGGAAAAGATAGTTTCTCGGACAAATAATGTTAATTCTCCATTAGGTACAGTTGATATCTGGACTAAAAAGCACGCCCAAAAGATTCGCGCTGGAGAATATGCAGGAGGTACAGAATACCCAGCCAATGTACGTGTATCTGTGTATCGTAATAGCCGTAAATTACCTTTGCAGAAATGGGTGAAGCAAAGTAATCAATTTGTTGCTACCAGTGAATTTAAAACTGCAAAAATTGCTGGGCAAACTGGAATTAAGTTTAAATCGAGTGGGTTATACGAAAATGAAAACATTGTTTTTGCCAGACCCAAAGATTTACGCATTATTGTTGTGACACTATCTAAAACTGGCTCTGGTAATGATGATGCTAATTACCAGAGAGCATACCAACAACTAGTAGAATCATTCAGGTTTATAAATAAATAGATAGCTTAGAGCTAAAACAATTTTCAGCAATCAAATAACACTAGAAGTAGTATAGCGATCGCCCAAACGCAACTTGAGCCAGATAACTCAGGTTTGCACGCTAAAATCTTCTAGATCTAAGTCCCAATTTATCCAGCAGATTGCCTCTCTTGCCGATAATATATTAGGCGGATATCTCAATACATCGATAAAACCTGTACTCAGGCAAGCCATTTTTAATAAAACAATTCGTTCAATATCAACATCATTAGTCTATAATTTGCGGGTAATTTTTTCATAAGTATTCAAAGCTTTACCAGCCTTAAACTTAATAAGTTTAATAACTGCGTATACAAGCTTTGATACAACAAGCATAATTAAACATAATAGATGGAATGAAATCTAATATTATACTTACTTCAAAACCTACTTACAATAAGATTTACAGGCTTTTAATTGACTTGTTATAACCATATAACACATACTTTCCATAAGAAAAGCTCCTTTGCGAGAGGAGCTTCCAGTTAAATAGTTAAAATTCGATTGACATGAGAAGCAATATTACACCTTTGTGATGTTGTTTCTCATTTTTTGTCTTTGTGGCTGTCATTGTCGTTTTCTTTGTGATTCAGTACTTGTATAATTCCGTTAGCTGAAACAAAGCAAACAGTTTCAAAGTACTGTTGCAACGGTGTTACACCAGCACTGAGAAAAGTAATTAATATGAAAAAACCAATACAAATATTACGCCTTAACATGTAAATTTCCAAGAAAGGATAATTTAAATTTAATACTTATATCTCAATATTTCTAGAGTATAAACTAAGCTTTTTTGAGATACGTTAATTACCTAAATACTGAGAAAATAAATAATAATTAAATGATTTTTGAAATATATATATTTCAAAATTGAACAGATCGATTTAATAGTTTTTCTGTTTGTAGAGTATAAATAAACTAGACTAATTTAAGCTCAATGATCTGCCTGCTCTTTTACCCTGAATCTCTCACAAACTCTGAAAAAAGGAGATTAAAGTAACTGCTCTAATGTATACATACCAAGCATTTTACCAGTATAGAAGAATGACCCAACCAGTAAAGAGATCGATACCAAAACAAGTCATGTAAATTGATTTTTCACAAGCAGTAAAAAATCCGAGTCAAACCACATAATTTTTTGTGGTGGCTTTATTCCGACACATTCATAAGCAAGGCAAATAGCTGCTTCTGCTTTTTGTTTATCTGTAGGTGAAGTATCTAAAGCAATCTTGAGCCACTCATCTCGAATAATGGGCATGAGTACTTCTTGTTCAGGGGTGAGTTTTTTAATGTGAGCCTGTGCCATACAGCTTTAAATTGACTATGAGAAAGTACGGTGACCTAGTGTTTGCTGTTAGGTAGTTTATATACGTGGGAATACTATACAGCAAGTGTTGAGGAACTCAATATGAAACGCCTCCAGTGGATGGCATGGTGCCTTGTAGCCTTTATGCTTGCTCTTTGGTTAGGAAGTTGCTCTCACCCATCAACACAGGTGGTGAGCTTAAATTTTGGCGCGGCGGGTATGGTGCGCGGTGCACTGCAAGAGATCGAAGAACTCTATCAGCAGGAACATCCCAATGTTGTACTTCACTCCATCTTTGCTGGTTCTAGCGTAATCAAAGAGGCAATTGAGCAGGGAGAACCCTTTGATGGGATTTTATTGGCAGATATTCCACCGCTTGATGAATTGCAAACAAAGGGGTTAATTCTGCCCGAAAGCCGCAAGGAACTGCTGAGTACCGACATTGTATTGATTACTGCTGCTAATTCTTCGGTGCAAGTTTCTGATTTTCGACAATTAGCAGACGATCGCATTAAAACTGTAGCCCTTGGCGACCAAAACCTCGCTATTGGCCGATATACCGACAGCCTGCTTACCCAGTTGGGCATTAAGCAGGCAGTGGAATCGAAGGCAGTTGTGTTCAAGGTGGATGTACGGGAAGTCTTACGAGCCGTTGAGCAAGGAGAGGCTGAGGTGGGCATCACTTTCCTCTCAGAAGCCAAAAGTTCTGCCAAGGTGCAGGTATTAACCACTGCATCAAAAGATTTTTACGAACCAATCCGCTCCGGTGCCGCTATTGTTAAAGGTTCTCCCCATTCTAAGGAAATGCAGGCTTATCTAGATTTTTTAAGCAGCGCTAAGGCAATGACAGTATTTCAGAAATTTGGACTACGTCCTCTACGTTCCTAGGCACAAAGAATCACTATGAAACAACAATCCAAATTTCTGAGAACTATTGCTGGGAGCTTAGCAACAACCACCTTCGTGGCATTAACAGTAAGTGGCATAGCATTTTGGAGTGCCAACCGGACATTAGAAATTAACCACCAGATTGCCGAAGATTTGGAAACTCTGAATGCTCTAGAATCTGTGAGCAGCGCCTTGAAGGATACCGAACTACTTCAGAAGCAATACCTGCTGACAGGGAATCAACAGACCTTCAGGGTATTTGGCATTCGGATGATCGATGTTGATCAACAAATGCGGCGATTGCAATCTTTGCTTGAAAAGCATGAACAAGCAGCTGGCGATCGCTTAGAAGCATTTACGATTCAACGCCTACGACAACTGCGTCAAGGCATTGAAATCAAGCAAACCAAAGGGCTAAATGCCGCAATTGACCAATCGCCAACGCAACTACTCGACGAAGCGACGTTGTTGATACAGCAGATACAAACCACAGAAACTGTAGAGTTACGACAAAAACAGCAAGCTGCTACCAACACCGCCATTCAGGCAATGGGGACGTTTTTAGTGGGCATTTTCTTTAATTTGGCAATCATTTTTTGGACTTACCATTTAATTCGCACAGAAACCTGGAAACGGAATCAGGTAGAAATCGACCTCAAGCAAAGCAACGAGAAATTCCAAGAACAAACCATCCTCCTGCAACAAATCCTTAACTGCATGAGCGATGGAGTGATTGTTGCCGATGAAAACGGTCAATTCCTGATTGTTAACCCCGCTGCTGAACAGATGTTTAACGCGAAAGTAACCGACATTCAAAAGGAAGAATTGTCCCAGCAATACGGGCTATTTCAAGCCGATCGGGTGACTTTGATGCCAGAAAAGCAACTTCCCTTAGTGCGAGCTGTTCAGGGAGAGGAGGTAGACAATGTAGAAATGTTTACCCGTCATAGTAAAATCCCTGATGGCATCTGGCTGACAGTTAGTGGCAGACCTCTCAAAGATGAAAATGGTGCATTGAAAGGAGGGGTAATCGTTTGCCGCGATATTAGCAGTCGCAAGTACACAGAATTCGAGCTATTGCGGGCTAAGGAAGCGGCGGAAGTTGCCAACCTTGCCAAGAGCGAATTTCTCGCTAACATGAACCACGAACTGCGAACCCCATTGAATGGTATTTTGGGCTATGCTCAAATCCTCCAGCGTGACCCCACCACCACCCCCAAGCAGCAGAAGGGATTAGGTGTGATTTACCAGTGTGGTTCCCACCTGCTGACCTTGATTAACGACATTCTGGATCTCTCGAAGCTAGAAGTGCAGAAGATGGATCTTTATCCCCAGGATTTCCACTTCGCCAACTTCCTCACTACCACAGTCGAAATCTGCCGCATCAAAGCCGAACAAAAGGGTATTGCTTTCCATTACCACCCCGCTAACCTACCCACCGCCGTTCATGCTGATGACAAACGTCTGCGGCAGGTGTTACTAAACTTACTTAGCAATGCAGTTAAGTTTACTGATTTTGGTAGTGTGAAATTTACAGTTGAAGCATTAGGCAATCAACAAACAGCCGACATTCCATCAACGAGAATTCGCTTCCGAATTGAAGATACGGGCATCGGCATCCCTGCAGAAAAGTTACAATCAATCTTTTTACCTTTTGAGCAGGCTGGAAAACGCGATCGCAATAGTGAAGGTACGGGATTGGGGTTAGCAATTAGTCAGCAAATTGTCCAGATGATGGGCAGTTCGATCCAGGTCAACAGCACTCTGGGTAAGGGCAGCACCTTCTGGTTTGAAGTGGACATACTTGCTGCTGCCGATTGGCTGAATCAGTGTGGATCTAGTAATCAAAAGGTAATTGGCTATCAGGGCGAACGGCGCAAAATCCTGGTGATTGATGATCGCCTAGAAAACCGCGCTGTGGTGATGGGTATGCTGGCACCCTTGGGCTTCAAACTGGCGGAAGCAGATGATGGGCAAGCAGGATTGGATCGCGCACTCCAGATGCGCCCAGATTTGATCATTACTGATGTGATGATGTCAAAGATGAATGGGCTGGAAATGACCCGGCGCTTGCGTCAACTGCCAGATTTTTTAGTCACACCCATTATTGCTTCCCCTGCCAGCTTGTCTCAAGTGGATATGCAGGAGGCAATAGATGCGGGTTGCAGTAGCTTTTTTCCCAAGCCGATAGAGTTTACAGCCTTGCTGGGGGAATTGCAACGTCACCTAGAGTTGCGATGGATTTACGAAACCACACCGGAAGCGGCTGAATCATCTGTTGTCGTTGCCAATCCGGTGGAACTGGTGGTGCCGTCACCAGAAGAACTGACCACCATCTACCAAGCAGCCCAGGATGGCTTTATGAGCGATATCCAGCAGGAAGCCAACCGCCTCAAGCAACTTAATCCCCAGTACGCACCTTTTGCTAATAAGCTGCTGGAACTGAGCCAGAAATTTGACGATGAAGCCATTCTCAATTTATTAGCAGCGCATATTTAAATTTTTTTAGGAGTTCAACCATGCCCGCTGACATTACAGCCCCAAAAGGAACCATTTTGGTAGTGGATGATAACCCTACCAACATTCAAGTGTTGTTCGATGTCTTGAGTGAGATCGGTTACCGGGTGGCGATCGCCAAAAGTGGAGAAGCCGCCCTACAACGCGTACAGTCTTACCATCCCGATATTATTCTGCTGGATGTGATGATGCCTGGAATCGATGGCTTTGAAACCTGTCATCGGCTCAAAGTCGATTCCGCTACCCGTGACATTCCTGTAATTTTTATGACCGCGCTCTCCGACTCAGTCGATAAAGTCAAAGGGCTGAGTCTGGGTGCAGTAGATTACATAACCAAGCCGATCCAACACGAAGAAGCCCTGGCACGTATCCGAGTACACCTGCAACTACGTGAGTCTCAAAAATCTTTACAACAACAGACCACCGAACTCTCTCAGGCACTAGACAACCTCAAGCAGGCACAGGTGCAGTTAGTGCAAAGCGAAAAAATGTCTTCACTTGGTCAAATGATGGCGGGTGTAGCCCATGAAATCAACAATCCTGTAACTTTTATCTACGCCAATCTTGCCCCCGCCAAAGAGTACATCAAAGATTTGCTGAATTTTATCGAGTTATATCGGGAATGCCATCCTCAAACCCATCCCAAAATTCAAGGCTGGATGGAAGAAGTGGATATCGACTATTTACAAGCAGATTTGCCCAAGCTTGTCGATTCTTTGAAACTGGGGAGCGATCGCATCCGGCAACTCGTTATCTCACTACGTAACTTTTCTCGCTTAGATGAATTAGGAACTCAGGTTGTCGATTTGCACGAAGGTATCGAAAGCACCCTGTTACTCTTGCAACATCGTCTTAAACCAAGACCAGAACATCCTGGCATTCAAGTTGTGCGAGACTATGGACAACTGCCCCATGTGGAATGCTATCCCAGTCAACTCAATCAGGTGTTCATGAATATTTTTGGTAATGCCATTGATTCCTTGGAACAGCGAGATCAACAACGCAGCCTTGACCAAATCCGAGCCAATCCCAGCAAAATTGCTATTCGTACTGAACACATACCAAACGAGGCGATCGCCATCTGCATTGCCGATAACGGTTGTGGCATTGAAGAAAATGTCTGTTCCCAAATGTTTGAGCCATTTTTTACTACCAAACCCATTGGCAAAGGTACCGGATTGGGGCTTTCCATCAGCTATCAGATTGTTACCCAAAAACATGGTGGTAAAATTTATTGCCAGTCCACACTGGGTATGGGATCTGAATTTACAATCGAAATTCCGGTTCGGCAAGCTGTTTGTTAGATTTGCCCCTTGTCATTGGTCAATAGTCATTGGTTATTTCTCCCTTGTCCCATTTCTCCCCACCCTCTCCCACACTCCCCACTCTCCCTTGTCTTCTAAGAATTACCCGACAACAGATTCCAGAGCACGTAGTAATTGTTGTTTGGTAAAAGGCTTAGTCAAATAAACATCTGCTCCTTGCTTCATTCCCCAAATCCGATCAATTTCTTTATTTTTAGAACTACAGATAATAATTGGTACTTTCTCTGTTACAGGATTTTTTTTCAGTTGACGACAAAATTCAAATCCACTTAGTCCTGGCATCACTACATCAGTAATAATTACATCAGGATGGTGATTGACTGCCTGATCTAAACCATCTTTAGCATCGTAAGCTTTAAGTACGATGTAGCCACTATCTTTGAGAAAACTATTAATTAATTCCAACTGAGAAGGAGTATCTTCAACCACTAAAACTGTAGCCATATTGATTCCAAATCGCAATTCAAAGTAGTATGATTTTGAGTTAGTCAAGCCAAATGCATGAAAACAAGCTTCAGTAATTCTGCACGACTAAAAGGTTTGGTGAGATAACCAGAAGCCCCTACCAAATTAGCCTTAACTTTATCTACAAGTCCTTTATTAGCTGTGACAAATATGATGGGAGTGTTTTTGAACATTGAATTATTACGTATAATTCGGCACAACTCATAACCATCAATCCCTGCCATATTTAGATCCAGTAAAATTAAGTCTGGTTTGTGCCTAATAATTGACATAACAGCTTTTAATGGATCGTCAATAGTTACTACAGAAAAATTTTCATCTTCTAAGAAACGACTAATTTCTTTGAGAATGGTAGGGCTATCATCTACAGAAATGATTTTGTAGACTTTTTTAGCGATAGCAGTAGCAGTAGTTACTCTTTCAGGAGCAGAATTTGTGTTATTTGGTATTGTTAATTCCTGAAAGTTGTCTTGAGAAGGAGAAGAAGTATATGGTAATTCTTCAATAGGCGCTATATCATCTAAAGGAATGTCTAGGGAGGCTTCAGCATCTGTACTACTTGGTTCTACTACTGTATCAACTAATTCTTGTTTCGCTGATTCTGTAATGTATTGAGGAGAAGTTGATACTTCGCCGCATGTCTTTGGTAATTTATCAAATGGTGGGTCTGCTTCATGTAATATAATCCCGCCATTAACGATGTAATGGTATAAGTTTTGAACCAATTGGATTTCATCTTGGTTCATCATTACCGCAAGATGACGTAGGCTAAAACCTTTCATCCAGTTAGTTAAGTTTGGTTGGAGATCTAAAAAAGTTGGATTCTGGATGTATTTATTAATAAACAGGTAAGGACGCTGATAAGGAGAAGAAATGTGGGGCGCAAAAGCTTGCCAACGTTGTAATCTTGCCTGAGAACGTTCTATAATTTTTTCTACGTCCAGCCTGCTAATTTTTGGCACATTCTCAGATAAATTGCTTAATTCAAAGTTGCCTACTTTGATTAACAACCATGATTCAATCACTTCTTTAACTAATTCTTGAATCAGTACTGCTGCTTGAGTGGAGTGCAAATGTCCTTGTTCAACCAGCCAAGTAATAGCTTGGTATTCAGGAGGCTCAGCAGCCAAATTACTATGCTGTTCTATGAATTGACTTGGGGAGTCAACTTCAAACATCAAACGCAATTGGACACGAATTTGACTGTTTAGCAGGGGAATTTGATGGCTAAGACGACGTAAATGGCGTTCTAATCGATCAAATGGTTCGACTGAGTGAGTAGCATAGGTTATTTTGCCCTGTTCTAGGTAAATAGACCAAGAAACTGAGTTACTAAATGCTCGCAAACAGGTACTGTCAGAACTTTTAGATAACTGACTTAATAAACTCTGGGGACTTAGTTTGGTGAATGTGCCTGAAAGATTCATATTCTCGAGTTTTCCGGAAAATCAACGTGAATCTAGGTAAAGTTGAAATAATGGTCATGAGGCATTTTTTTATTCTCAATTTTTCTCTAAAAACAAATTATTTTTAGGATATGTAGCACTCCAATTTGATTTGTGAACTTACAAAGTAGGGATAGGCAACTCTTAACAGGAAACATGAAAGCTAGAGGAATAAGTCAATTTTTCAAAAATCAAACCAGATTCCTATATGTGCATATCCGACAAACGATAAACACCACAGTATAGCTCGTTTGTTAAATTTTGTACTGCATACTGAAGCTTGGTATTTTTAGCGGGCTTTTGATTTGTAGTTGACATATTTACCTAAGGACAATTCTGATGACTATACTGTTGAGTCCGATCTATTTATTCTTTTCATATAAAATTGGGGGTTTCTACACAAAAGCTTTAAACTTTTTTGCAGGTAGAAGTAGGTATTTATTGTATTGTGGGTTTACGCTAACTATGAAGTTTGGTAGATGCTTTAATGAAGTTAATGTGAACACCAGGTAATTTCCTTTTTACTCAACTATGTCTTAGTTAAGATTCTCTTGAAGATGTAGAGAATTGAGTAAGAATATTATTATTAATAAAGGTTAAGGAATCTACCCAAAAATACATTAAATGTAGTTTTTGCAACCCTGGAAACTATATACTTAGAGTAAAAGGAAAGAAGAGTTTGGATTATAACATAACACGAAAAGTTATGCATGATACCTTAAGACTAGATGAAGTCGTAGAATTTGCTGAAAACCCAGAGCCACGTTGTCCTTGCGTATTATTACTAGATACATCTGGTTCTATGCAAGGAGATCCAATAGAGGCTTTAAATCAGGGCTTGCTGAGTTTAAAGGATGAATTAGTCAAGAATTCCTTAGCAGCTAGGCGAGTAGAGGTAGCGATAGTCACATTTGATAGTAATGTAAATATAGTCCAAGACTTTGTGACTGCCGATCAATTTAACCCACCAATCCTAACAGCGCAAGGATTGACCACAATGGGTTCCGGCATTCATAAGGCATTGGACATGATTCAAGAACGCAAATCTCAATATCGTGCCAATGGTATTGCTTATTATCGTCCTTGGGTATTTATGATTACCGATGGCGAGCCACAAGGCGAGCTAGACCATGTGGTAGAGCAAGCGACTAAACGTTTACAAGGTGATGAAGCTAGCAAACGTGTAGCATTTTTTACAGTAGGTGTGGAAAATGCCAACATGACGCGCCTAAATCAAATAGCTGTACGTACGCCGCTGAAACTGAAGGGACTCAATTTTATTGAAATGTTTGTTTGGTTGTCAGCTAGTATGTCAGCGGTTTCGCACTCTCAGGTAGATGAACAAGTAGCACTACCACCAATTGGCTGGGGTACTGTTTAATAAAAGTTGCAGCTTGATATAACACAGCTAGCTGTTGCAAGAAAATTTATGAATATGTCAAAACAGATACCTCAATGGCAGGTGGTGGCTGCATCTGTATGTGGTACAAGCCATTTAAAAAATAAACAGCTGTGTCAGGATGCTCACCACTGGCAATTATTGTCCGATAATGTGTTAGTGGCAGCAGCAGCAGACGGTGCCGGTTCAGCCAGCCAAGGGAAAGTCGGCGCGATGGTTGCTGTGGAAACAGCAATAGAAAACATATCTCTTAAAGAAGTTACTCGCGACGCTCTAGCTGATGATGAAATTGTGCGATCGCTATTGACAGACGCGATGTTAGCCGCAAAAAAAGCAGTGGAAGATGAAGCTGCTGCTAGTGATAAACAACCTCAGGATTTAGCAACTACCTTAATTGTTATGGTCGCCACACCAGAAGTGGTGGCCGTGTCTCAGATTGGTGATGGACTGGCAGTAGCGAAGGATAGCATGGGTAACCTCCTGGCATTAACCATGCCTGACAGTGGTGAATACATCAACGAAACCACTTTTTTGACTTCGCCTGGAGCTTTAGAAACAGCGCAAATGAGATTATGGCGTGAAACCATAGTCAATGTTGGCGTTCTCACCGATGGACTACAAATGCTGGCTTTAAATATGGTTGTTGGTGAACCGCATAAACCATTCTTTTTTCCTTTATTCGATTTTGTTGCGAATACCCAGGATAAGACAGTGGCCAAAGAACAGTTAGTGAAATTCTTAGGGTCAGAGCGGATCACACAGCGTACCGATGACGATCTAACACTGATCATCGCGGCACTCAGCAAACCATAAGCAACGATTCCGCCAGATTGAGCATTTTTCAGTAACCCCCGTTAACCGTGACTTTATCATGCAGGTACTACGTTGTCTTCCTAAACAAGAAATTCTCAACCTTAACGTCAGTTTAGGGCGTGGTGGTGAGGCTTGTATCTATGCGGTGCCATCTCATAGTAATTTAGTGGCCAAGGTTTATCACAAACCCACAGTCGCCCATGCTTACAAACTCCAAGCAATGCTGACTAATCCGCCGGAAAACCCCACGGCTAGTTTAGGGCATATTTCCATTGCTTGGCCTCAAGATCTATTACGAGCAGTAGATGGTAGCGATCGCATCATTGGCTTTTTAATGCCGCGCATTCGGGGGATGCGTCCAATCATTGACTTTTACAACCCAAGAACCCGTCGTCAACATTGTCCTTTATTTAACTATCAGTACCTGCTGCGCACGGCTCGAAATTTGGCGGCAGCTTTTGCTGCTTTGCATAGTAGCGGATATTGTATTGGCGATGTCAATGAGTCGAATATCCTGGTTAGCGACACAGCCCTGGTAACCTTAGTAGACACAGATTCCTTCCAAGTAATCGATCCAGATAGCAATGTTGTTTACCGTTGCCCTGTAGGAAAACCAGAGTTTACGCCACCAGAACTCCAGAATAAGATTTTTTCCCAGTACGATCGCGAAATTACTCATGACTTATTTGGGTTAGGGGTGCTGATATTTCAACTCTTAATGGAAGGCACCCACCCATTTTCGGGAATTTTTCAAGGTGCTGGTGAGCCACCAGCCTACGAATCACGCATTGCTGCTGGTCATTTCACTTACAGTAGAAGGCGGCAAGTACCCTACCTTGCTACTCCTGTTGCACCCGCTTGGGAAATTCTCCATCCCGCCTTGCAAGAACTATTCTTGCGTTGTTTTGAAGATGGACATCAAGATCCCCATTTGCGTCCTAGCGCCCAAACCTGGCTATCGGCAATAGCTGAAGCCGAAGAAAGCCTTGTTACCTGTAGTGTCAACCCTCAGCATAACTACAACAGCCACCTGAATGTATGTCCTTGGTGCGAACGTACCTCGCGCTTAGGTGGACGCGATCCATTTCCATCTCATCAAGCAATAGCAGCTAGAGAACATCTCAAACCTCGGATTCCAGCAAAAAGGCGCTACAACAATCAACCTACTTACAGACCACAGCAGCCAGTGGCTCCATTGCCAACTTATCATTGGCAGCCAGGAGTTCCTCAACAAAAGACTCCTTTTTATCAACAGCTCAAGCAGCGAAAGTTTTACCCTGTAGTCTTGTGCTTAATGGGTTTTGGGTTATTAGGCTATTTGGATGTCATGGTGAAATTTACTCGCCCCTTTGTTTCTCAAAATGCCTATAGCCAGCAAACTTTAATGTCTCGTCAGACAAACAATAACAAAAATCTCAACTTTGCTGATTACTACAAACAAGGTCATGCTGCTTACAAAGTGCGAGATTATGCGCGAGCGATTGAAAATTTTAACCAAGCTCTAGAAAAAGACCCCAATCACTCTAAAGCTCATGTTAACCGAGGTAATGCTCGTTACAACATGAAAGACTATGAAGGAGCGCTCACAGACTACACCGAAGCTCTGCAACTTAATCCGCGAGAAATCAAAGCTTTTGTAAATCGGGGTAATGTTCGCTACATGCTTGCTGAATACAGCAACGATCCAGATCGGGAGTATACCCTAGCGATCGCCGATTTTAATAATGCACTGCGCCTGAATAATAAAGAAGTTGAAGCTTACATCAGACGGGGTGTTGTCCGCTCCCAAGTTGCTAAATATAGCGGCGACTCTCAACAAGATTATCAGCTAGCACTCAATGATTTTACGCAAGCGATTAATCTCAATGCATCGAAAGCAGAAGCCTACTTCCAACGGGGTATTGTTCACTCTCAAATAGCCCAATATAGCAGTAATTACCTTCAAGAGTACAACAAAGCGATCGCTGACTTTGACCAAGCATTAAGCATCAATTCCAAAATGGGTAAAGGATACCTCAAACGAGGTATGATTCACTACGAACTTGCACAATATGGTGGTCGAGAATCAGAGGCAAATCGTCTGAAAGCAATTGATGATTTACAGACATCCGCCAAAGTCTCTCTGGAGCAAGAAGATATGGAAAATTATCAACAAGCACTCAGTAGCCTCTGTATTGTTGTGGAAAACAAATGTGATGCTTTATTCCAAAGTACAAATATCATGGATTCAGGAGAAACAAAGTAGCTAAAAAAGTAATTTTCATCACTAGTTAATTACTAATAACTTGTTAGTGACAATTGTAGAAAACCATGCATTATTTGGGTTAGCATGAGCTAACCCTATTTTTTTATAGGTATATTTTTATTTAATTAAGTATTAAACTTTCAACTTTCAACATATTCATAAACCTTTTACATATCACAGATTTTTATTTACATTGACTTTACAAATAATAGCGAAAATATCGTTAGATTGTTTACGGAGAAAAATAGATAGAAAATAAATTTTTCTCAATTCCAGGTGCAATCGCTTCATCTTGATAAGAATTCAGAATGGAGAATTTAGAGATTCAGACTTTAGCTAATTGTAAGCAAAGCCTTCCCGAAAGATAGACTACCAAATTAAAACTTTGGTTGGTTTGATAAGTTTGTAGTAAGCAGTTGAGTAGTTAAAAATCCCGGACTAAAGTCCTGGCTACGAACTCACTCTCCCCTCATAATCAATACGATGAACCACTAGTTTCTAATTTCTGAATTCTTTTCTGATAAATAACCAGAAAGCCAATTAACAAGGTGAATAAATATTAACCAACCTGCAAATCTTTGAGGTAATTGCATGAAAGCAGTGATTTTGGCTGGTGGTCTGGGTACACGCCTGAGTGAAGAAACCAGTATCAGACCTAAGCCGATGGTAGAAATTGGTGGTAAGCCAATTTTATGGCACATCATGAAGAGTTATTCTGCTCACGGTATTAACGATTTTATTATCTGTTGCGGTTATAAAGGTTACATCATTAAGGAGTATTTTGCTAACTACTTCTTGCATATGTCAGATGTTACCTTTGATATGCGTTTTAACCAGATGAATGTGCATTCTGGTTATGCCGAACCTTGGCGTGTCACCTTAGTTAATACAGGTGATAAAACTATGACAGGCGGACGCTTAAAACGTGTTAGAGAGCATCTTGGCAATGACACTTTTTGCTTCACCTATGGTGATGGTGTGAGTGATGTAAATATTACAGAACTAATTAAGTTGCATAAAGAACAAAACACCTTAGGCACACTCACCGCCGTGCAACCTGCGGGTCGTTTTGGTGCGATTTCTTTGGCGCAGGAACAAACTAAAATTACTAGTTTTCGAGAAAAGCCCGAAGGTGATGGTGCTTGGATTAATGGTGGTTATTTTGTTTTAGAACCAGAAGTGATCAACTTTATTGCTGATGACACCACTGTTTGGGAGAAAGAACCATTAGAAAAGCTAGCTGATATGGAACAGCTATCGGCTTACAAACATAGTGGCTTTTGGCAGCCAATGGATACATTACGCGATAAAAATTATCTGGAGGAGCTATGGAAAAACGGTCAAGCTCCTTGGAAAGTATGGTAATAAAACAGTTATGAGTTATAAATGTAATTTAGCTCTTAACTACTAACTTATTTCTGGTTGCAGGTGCAATAATAATAATGTACGATTTTGCAATTATCGGTGGGGGAATAGTTGGGCTTTCTACAGGGCTAGCTTTAGGTAAATGCTATCCAAATGCACGGGTTTTAGTATTAGAGAAAGAAAGCAACTGGGCATTTCACCAAACAGGTAATAATAGTGGTGTAATTCACTCAGGAATTTATTACAAACCAGGAAGTTTTAAAGCCAAATTCTGCCGTGATGGTGCTCGCTCAATGGTAGAATTTTGTCAGGAACATGGGATTGATTATGAAGTTTGTGGCAAGGTGATTGTGGCAACTTCAGAAGCAGAACTACCACGCCTCGAAAATCTCTACAAACGCGGCTTAGACAATGGCATAGCAGTCCAGAAAATTAGTCCTGAAGAAGTCAGAGAAATTGAACCCCATGTCAGTTGTGTAGGCGGAGTCAGAGTCTTTTCTACAGGGATCGTTAATTACAAGCAAGTTAGCAATAAATACGCTGAGTTAATTCAAAAGCAGGGTGGAGATTTACGCCTCAATACTAAAGTCGAGAAAATTCACCAAAGTGGTAAGAATCAGGTAATTGAAACAAACAACGGTAGCTTTGAAACTCGCATTGTAATTAATTGTGCTGGATTGCATAGCGATCGCATTGCTAAACTAGGTCAAGTTGAACCACAAGCGAAAATTGTGCCCTTTCGGGGAGAATACTACGAACTCACCCCAGAAAAACGCTATCTTGTCAAAACTCTCATCTATCCAGTTCCGAATCCCGATTTTCCCTTCCTTGGTGTTCACTTTACCCGCATGATTGATGGTAGCGTTCATGCAGGGCCAAATGCAGTTCTCAGTCTCAAGCGCGAAGGTTATCACAAAACCGACTTTGACTGGCGAGATTTTGCTGAGGTAATGACTTACCCCGGTTTCTGGAAATTAGCAGCCAAACATGCTGATGAAGGAATCAAGGAAATTATTCGTTCTTTTAGCAAAGCCGCCTTCGTTAACAGTTTACAAAAACTTATTCCGGAAGTGCAAGCACAAGATTTAGTACCTACCCATGCGGGAGTTCGCGCGCAAGCCTTGAAGAATGATGGTTCTCTTGTAGATGACTTTTTGATTGTCCAAGGTCAAAACTCTATTCATGTTTGCAATGCGCCTTCCCCAGCAGCCACTTCTTCTTTAGAAATTGGCAAAGCAATTGTGGCACAAATACCCGAACAATCACATCTAAACCTCGTCCAAGTTGAGAACTAGAGTTTTTCAAAAGGTAACAGGGAACAGGGAACGGGGAACAGAGAAGAGTATAGGATTTGGGAGCAAAACCCGATCTAGAAAAAACTATGGTTTTCAAAGTAGACGCGGTTTAGCAGTCCCGTCAATTAATTTAACTATGCTGCAAGGATTAAACTCAGCAAAAGTAGCATTGCATTTGCTGTAGTTTAATTACCTAAAAATTGCTGTAATTTGCCAGTCGCTATATTGAACTTGGAAGCACTGGTAATATTTCTCGCTTCACCTGGTAGCTGATAACATCCCAACCGCATAATCCCAACATCAGCCAACTAGTTATTAAGGTGAAAATTATGACAGTTATATCAGATTTACAGCCAATTGTTGTTGTTTGCGCTGCTGATAATAACTATGCAATGCCTCTTGCTGTCACAGTGCGATCGGCATTAGCCAATCTTAGCAGTAATTGCAAGATGTTCTTATTTATTCTTGACGGAGGAATTAGTCAAGCCAACAAACACAAGATTATTAAATCTCTTAAATCAGAACAAATTGAAATTTCTTGGGTGCAGCTAAATGATGCACTATTTGCAAATCTGGCATTAAATAGGCATGTAACAATTCCTACCTATTATCGACTACTCCTACCTCAGGTTTTACCAAAACATTTTGATAAAGCAATTTATCTAGATAGCGACATGGTAGTAACAGGAGATTTAGCAGAGTTATGGAACATCGATATAGGAAATAACTATGTATTAGCAGTTCAGGATGATGTCCAGTTAGATATATCAATGTGTGAAGCTTTACAAAATTATCAAGAATTGGGCATTGCTCCAGATGGTAAATACTTTAATGCTGGATTGTTAGTCATAAATATTGATAAGTGGCGAACTGAGAATATAGGTAGCAGAATCATTGAATACCTTCAACAAAACCAAAAATATCTACCTAACGATCAAGATGGATTAAATGCCATTTTGGCTGGTAAATGGGAAGAACTTCACCCAAAATGGAATCAGATGCCAAGGATATATGATGATTCATTTGGGAAAAATAGTCCGTTTCCAGAAGATATTTATCAAGATGTGCTGCATCATCCTTGCATAATTCACTTTACTAATACTCCCAAACCGTGGTATGCAGGCTTGCGAGTGGAATGTGAACATCCCAAAAAAGATTTATTTTTTCACTATCTTGACATGACAGATTGGTCAGGATGGCGAGATACTTTTTGGAGACGTCTGGGTCGAAAATTTATGAAAATGACCCTCATGAATACCTCAAAGCTCTAAAAATACCCTTGGCAAATCTCCTTTTACTTAGCGCTTCATCTCATAGAAATTAATCAAATAGAAAGGCTTGAACAACAATGAAAATATTGGTAACTGGAACAGAAGGTTATCTCGGTTCATTATTACCTTCTCTGTTAATTGAACGTGGACACGAAGTTCTTGGCGTAGATACTGGCTTCTATAAAGTTGGTTGGCTGTATAACGGTACTGAAGTGACAGCCAAAACTCTCAACAAAGATATCCGCAATCTCATCCTCAAAGATTTGCAAGGGATCGAAGCTATAGTTCACATGGCAGAACTCTCCAACGACCCCACCGGACAATTAGCACCTAATATTACCTACGAAATCAATCATCAAGGTTCAGTTCGCCTAGCTAAGCTAGCTAAAGAAGCAGGTGTACGTCGCTTTATCTATATGTCTTCTTGCAGTGTCTATGGTGTAGCTACCGAGGGTGATGTTACAGAAGAATCACCTGTAAATCCTCAAACAGCCTATGCAGAATGTAAAACCTTGGTAGAACGAGATGTAATGCCATTAGCTGATGATGATTTCTCTCCTACCTTTATGCGAAATGCGACAGCTTTTGGCGCTTCCCCGAGAATGCGATTTGATATTGTTTTAAACAACTTAGCTGGGTTGGCATGGACTAGCAAAGAAATCAAAATGACCAGTGATGGTACTCCTTGGCGTCCATTAGTTCACGCACTAGATATATGCAAGGCAATTGTCTGTGCCATTGAAGCTCCCCGTGACATTGTACACAAACAAATCTTTAACGTTGGGGATACTACAAATAACTATCGAGTCAAAGAAATCGCGGAAATTATTGCAGAGATTTTTACAGGTTGTCAATTGTCCTTTGGAGATAACGGTGCAGACAACCGTAGCTATCGGGTATCTTTCGATAAAATCAACACCATACTACCCGGATTTAAGTGTGATTGGAATGCCCAGCTTGGTGCGCAGCAGTTATTCAATTTGTTTAGTCAAATTGATATGACTGAAGATACTTTCTTGTTTAGAGGATTTACGCGGTTAAAACAGTTAGAGTATCTGATTCGCACACAGCAAATTGACAAAGACTTTTTTTGGAATAAAAGATAGTTACTATTGTGCGGAATGCAAAAGTTAAACGTTAATAGCGTAGCGTCTCCGCAGGAGAAGGGTAGGGCTTTGGGCACTGCCCATCAAAATCCTAAGATGGTGGGCAGTGCCCGCCCTACTTGTTCTCGAAAATTTTAACTAAAAAATCTGTATACCAGGTTTTTGAGTTCCTTGTGAATGTTAATTGTCTTATCGGTTGAAAACAACTGATTTGCTCTAAAAATAGATAAAACTCTCCGGATTAATCTTTTTCCCAGGGAATTATCTCTTACAACAATTTATTTTTTCAATTAATTAGATCGCGACCGATCAAATGAATAAATTGCTCACTATTGCTATCCCTACTTATAATCGGGCTGAGTTGCTTGATAAGCAGTTAGCCTGGTTGTCTCAAGCTATTACTGGTTTTGAGTCTGAATGTGAAATTCTAGTTTCTGATAATTGTTCCACAGATAACACTCAGGATGTTATTAAGAAGTGGCAAGGGATACTCAGTAAAATTACATTTAAATCTAATCGTAATTCTGAAAATTTAGGCGTGATGAAAAATATTCTTTATTGCCTAAATTCTGCTACAACAAAGTATGTTTGGACTATTGGTGACGATGATCCAATTCAACATAGAACCATTGCTTATGTCATCGATAAGCTTAAACAACATGAAGATTTATCATTAATATTTCTCAATTTTTCTGGTCGCAATAAAATTACTGGTGAACCAGTTCACCCACCAACTATTTTTGGTAATCGCTGGTTTGATGCTGATAGTGAAGATGCTTGTGGTGATGGTAAGGCGATATTTGAACATTGTTTTTCTAAAAGTGTTGGTGCAGTCATATTTCTTACGGCTACAGTCTACCGCACTGACCTAATAAAACAGGCTCTCCAATTTTGGACAGATGCTGCAAATAATTGGATATCCTTAGCATATTTCGCGGGATATTGTGCTGCTAATGGCAGTGTAATTGTCACTAAAGAGACTTTTTTAGAATGTATTGTTGGTGTGAGTTATTGGCAGAAAGAACCAAGATCTGCGCTATTAATGCAATACAAACATATACCCGAAGTGATTTTGAAACTGGAGCAGAGCGGATATTCTAAGCAATTTTGTAGAAGAATGCTTTTGCAGAATGGTAAAGACGTTAGCTTTAAAGTGTTTTTAGGTGCTTTAAGAAGATGGCCTGTGTCTGCCATTAAAACAGTAATTCCGTTTTTAGCTTTAATTGGTTTATCTGCTTTTGATGTAATGGCTTGTAAAGATTTTAGCCTTGCAGAAGCAACTGAAGTTACTACTCAACAACTGCAAAAAAAAAGAGAGATAAGCCATTAAATAGCCAGTAGTATTAGCTCAAAATTTAGAAGGTATTTAATTCATGCTCAATAGTATTAAACGCAAAGTATATGCGTTATATTCTGACCTAGCTTGTGTAGTAGAAAGATGGAAGCATAAAAAAAAATTACCCGTTCTAGAAGAGCGCGATCGCATAATTTTAAATGCTCTCAAACGTGATGGTGTTTGTGTTACAACACTTGCAGATTTGGGATTTAATTCTAACGCAGAAATGCTCAAAACTGCTTATCATCAATTATCCCAGATGGAAAAAGCCAACAACGACCATCTAGATGAGAAATGGCCGCAAATTTATACAGTTACAGATTTACCAGAAATTTCTGCATGGGCTACAGAAAAAAGGCTGCTCAACATCATTGAAAATTATATCGGTCTTCCTATTACTTTTCATGGTGTACACTTGCGCAAAGATTTCCCTAGCGAACATCAGTTTGGGACATTGCTATGGCATAGCGACGCTGAAGACCGCCGGATTATCAAAATTTTTCTTTCCTTAAATGATGTAGCAGAAAAAACTGGACCTTTTGAATATATTCCGCGCTCTTTAACTTCTTTATTTAGCTGGCAATATTATTGGCTTTACTACAAACTTTGGCAGTCCAAATATATGGGTATTGATGATGAAATAGTAAAAAAAGTAATCCCTAAATCAGCTTGGAAATCTTGTAAAGGTCCAGTAGGTACCGTAATTTTAGCGGATACAAAAAATGTTTTACATCACGGAACTGTACGCACAGAAGAACGGTCAACGCTATTTTTCTGTTACACAGCTAATCCCCCTGAACGCCCAGAACTTTGTACCCAATATTGGGATGATACTTATCCCAGGCTAGAGTTAAATCCTTCATTAGAACCCGTTCAAATATCCAGCTAATTTTCATTAATTAGTAAATTGCTGCCATCATAAAAATTACTTTTGAGGTTATCTATGAATTTCATCCAAACCGAACTGAAAGACGCATTCATCATTGAATTAGAAAAAAAGCAAGATAGTCGTGGTTTTTTTGCGCGGAGTTTCTGCGCTCAAGAATTTATGACACATGGTTTAAGGCCAAAAGTCGCTCAGTGTAACGTGTCTTTCAATTATAAAAAAGGTACACTGCGGGGGATGCATTATCAACTTTCTCCAGCAGCAGAAACAAAATTAATTCGCTGTACGAAAGGCGCTATCTACGACGTGATTATTGATATGCGTCCTGAGTCTCCCACTTTCTTATCACATATTGGTGTGGAACTAACCGCAGACAATCACCGCGCTTTGTATGTTCCAGAAATGTTTGCTCATGGCTATCAAGCGCTGACAGATGACGCTGAGGTTGTCTATCAAGTTGGTGAATTTTATACACCAGGTTATGAAAGAGGTTTACGCTATGATGACCCATTTTTCAACATTGAATGGCCTTTAGAAGTTACCGAAATTTCTGATAAAGATTTAAATTGGCCATTATTGAGCATGATACCTGTTGGTGGTGCGAGTCTATAGCAATCTGATTAGAGTTGTGAGATTTTTCGTCGAGTCTGTCATTAGTCATTTGCAAAAACAGTAATTTGTCAGTAGCGATCGCTCACAACAAAAAACATAAAATTAATAAAGGAATTAAACTCATGATTATTATTGATCGCGCCTTACAAGCCCGTGCTGCGTTAGGTAGACCTATCAAAGTAGGGATGATTGGTGCAGGCTTTATGGGTCGAGGAATTGCCAATCAAATTATTAACTCAGTCCCCGGAATGGAGTTAGTTGCTATCTCCAACCGCCAAATTGATGCTGCCAAGCAAGCTTATATAGAAGCAGGGATTGAAAATATTCAGATTGTTGCAAATATCACCGAAATAGAAGATGCGATCTCTCAAGGTAAATATGCAGTCACAGAAGATGCGGAATTACTCTGCCGTGCTGAGGGTATCGAGGCTTTGATAGAAGTCACAGGCGCGGTGGAATTTGGCGCGCATATCGTGATGAGTGCGATCGCCCATCACAAGCATGTGATTATGATGAATGCCGAACTCGACGGCACAATTGGCCCCATCCTCAAAGTCTATGCTGACAAAGCAGGCGTGATTCTTAGCGCTTGCGACGGCGATCAGCCTGGGGTAGAAATGAACCTCTACCGTTTTGTCAAAAGTATTGGTCTAACTCCGCTATTGTGCGGTAACATTAAAGGACTTCAAGACCCTTATCGCAATCCCACCACTCAAGAAGCATTTGCCAAGCGTTGGGGTCAAAAAGCCCACATGGTAACCAGCTTTGCCGATGGTAGTAAAATTTCCTTTGAGCAGGCGATCGTTGCTAACGCCACAGGCATGAAAGTAGCCCAGCGGGGAATGCTGGGATATGACTTCAGCGGTCATGTGGATGAGATGACCAATATGTATGACGTTGAACAGCTCAAGCAACTGGGCGGTATCGTTGATTATGTAGTAGGCGCAAAACCAGGGCCAGGGGTGTTTGTCTTGGCAACTCACGAAGACCCCAAACAACGCCACTATCTCAACTTGTACAAACTAGGTGAAGGCCCGCTTTACAGCTTTTATACCCCTTACCACCTCTGTCATTTTGAAGTTCCTCTTTCTGTAGCCCGTGCTGTCCTCTTCCAAGATGCAGTGATGTCTCCCTTAGCAGGCCCGGTAGTAGATGTAGTTACCACTGCCAAAATTGACTTGCAAGCCGGGGAAACATTGGATGGTATTGGCTACTACATGACCTACGGACAATGCGAAAATTCTGCGATCGCTCAACAGCAAAATCTCCTACCGATGGGATTAGCTGAAGGATGTCGCCTCAAACGCGATATTCCTAAAGATCAAGTCCTCACCTACGATGATGTCGAATTGCCGGCAGGTAGACTTTGTGACCAACTACGAGCCGAACAAAACGCTTATTTCGCCACAGAAAAAACCCTCGTTGCTGTGAGTTGAAGAAGGCAGAAGGCAGGTGGCAGAAGGTTATAGGCGTAGACTAGGCAGTGCCTAACACATCAGGGTTTTGGTTGGCGATACCCTGAACCGTATTGTCTTATATCAATTCTCTAAAAAAGTCGCAACAGATAATGACGCAAAGATGCTGAGATTTATGTGTAGCAAGATTTTAGAGAAAGGATATTAATATCTTCCCTTCTGCCATCTGCCCTCTGGCTTATCTTATTAACTGAAATTATGAAAATTGCTCTAGTCCATGATTACTTAACCCAGCGCGGTGGAGCAGAGCGCGTATTTGAGTTGCTTTGTAAGCGCTACCCCGAAGCCGATATTTATACTTCTTTGTACAATCACCAAAAAACAATTGATTTAGGTGAGCGGATAGTTAATACAACTTTCTTACAAAAGATTCCGGGGGCAGTCAGATATTTTCGATTGATAGCTCCCTTATATTTTCCCGCTTTTCGTGCTTTGAATTTACAAGGCTACGATCTCATCATTAGTAGTAGCACTAGTTTTGCTAAAGCAGTCAGAAAACATCCAGATGCACTTCATATTTGCTTTTGTCATAATGTCACCCGTTTCTTGTGGGATACAGAAACTTATTTACGTGAATATGGAGATTATCGATATTTTGCACCATTAATTGAGAAAGTATTCCAATTGATGAGAAAGGTAGACCTGCAATACGCGCAGGAACCAGACCTTTATATTGCTAATTCCAGCATTGTTGCTCGCCGCATTCAAGATATTTACCAAAAGAAAGCGATTGTTGTCAACTATCCTATTGATACCAGTAATTTTGTATTTTCTGATATCAAAGATGAATATTATCTGGCATCAGCTAGGATGATTAGTTATAAGCGTTTGGATATAATAATTGAAGCTTTTAATTGGCTAGGTTGGCGATTATTAATATCAGGCGATGGTCCAGAACAAGAACGCTTAAAATCCAAAGCATTAGATAATATTGAGTTCTTAGGTCATGTCAGCGATCGCCAACGTAAAGACTTGTTTTCTAAAGCTAAATCTGTGATCGTTGCAGCCCTAGAAGATTACGGCTTAGTTCCAGTAGAGGCTAATGCTAGCGGTACTCCAGTTATTGCTTATGGAGCAGGTGGTGTCTTAGATACTCAAGTACCTAGAGAAACAGGGGTATTTTTTAAAAGACAAACACCCGAATCCTTACAAGCTGCATTATTAGAAGCAGGGCAAATAACTTGGGATTATCAAAATATCCGTAATCATGCAATGACAAATTTTTCAGAAAACGCATTCTTTAGTAAAGTCGAACAAATTATTGACCAAGCTTGGAGAATGCATCAATCAATTCAGTAGTGCTGAGTAGAGAGTTATGAGTAACGAGTAAAACCCCATAACTTCGCAATGACATATTAACGGTAATTTACCGGACATCATATTACTCAGCACTCATTACTCGGCACTGTTTCGGTGATTTATTAGGAGAAGGATAATCAACGTGGTTCAAGCTAGTCTAAATCCCAGCCTCAATCCGGCTCCCGAAAATGAAGTGGGTTACGGACAGATGTTTGCCGTACTTGTACGCAGATTTCCTTGGTTTTTACTTATCTTTTTAACTTCCATTACTTTTGCGGGTTTGATCACTACTAGGACACAGCCTACTTACAAAAGCTCAATGCAGTTGTTAGTAGAACCCAACTATCAAGTTAAACCAGGAACAGGCGCAACAGAAAATCAATTTACCGAACCTAGCATTGAAATAGACACAGCGACTCAGCTTAATTTGATGCAGAGTTCTAGACTCCTGCAAAAAGCAGTTAATAAACTTCAACAAGACTATCCAGACATAACTGTAGCTGAGATTAAAAGTTCTTTAGTCTTAAATCAAATCAAGACAAAAGATGATAATGTCTTGACTAAAATTTTCCAAGTTGAATATACCAGTAAAGACCCAGACAAAACGCAAAAAGTTCTGGCTGCCATTCGCCAAGTGTATGTGGAATATAACAAGCAGCAGCAGGATTCACGTTTACAAAAAGGTCTGCAAGTTATTAGAGATCAGTTAAAGAAGGCAAGTGATGAAGTGAATGCTTCTGAAACTAATCTCCAAAGGTTTCGCAGAAATCAGAATTTAATCGATCCTGAGATCCAAGCAAAAGCACTAGAAGACAATTTAAACAAACTTCAGGAAGAACGACGCACCACTCGTTCTCAATACGAAGAAGCTTTAGCTCGTCAAAAATCTTTGCAAGAACAACTTAACCGTTCTCCACAGAATGCCCTTGTTTCTTCTCGCCTGAGCCAATCTACTCGCTATCAAGGTTTACTCAACGAAATTCAAAAAACCGAGCTAGCTCTATCACAGGAACGCTTGCGTTTCACAGATGAAACTCCTAACGTGCAAAAGTTGCAAGAACAACTTCAAGGACAGAAGGAATTATTACAACAAGAAGTCAGCAGAACTTTAGGTGGGCTACCTGCTGGTGCAGTTGCTGGAGAAAATCTCCTAGAACAAGGACAACTCGGCCAAATTGACCTCAACCTTGCTGGTCAGTTAGTAGAAACACAGACAAATATAGTTGCATTAGCTGCTCGCGATCAAACTTTGGCTCAAAAAGAGAACGATTTGCGGTTTGAACTCAAACGCTTCCCGCCATTGCTGGCTTATTACAATCGCATACTACCGCAGTTACAATTTAGCCGTGAAAGGTTGGAACAACTGTTGAGAGCAGAACAGCAGTTACGGCAGGAACTTTCTAAAGGCGGATTTAACTGGGAGGTTGTTGAAGAACCTCAAAAAGGTATGCAAATGGGCCCCAATCTCCAGCAGAACCTTTTGTTGGGTGCAGTGGTTGGGTTAATGTTGGGAGGCATTGCTGCCTTTATGCGGGAAGCATCTGATGATGCTGTTCATACTACTGCGGAATTGGAGAAGCATGTCGCTCTACCATTGTTGGGAATAACTCCCAAGTTACCGCCTGCTAAACCCAGAGAATCAATGATCAAGTTGCCCTTTGGTAAGCCAGAAGTTCTTGCACCTTGGACAGTTGAAGTACTGCAATCTCCTCCACGTTGGGAATCGCTAGATCTGATTTATAAAAATATTGAGCTGCTAAATTCTGTTACTAATTTGAAATCTTTGATGATCACCTCGGCTTTACCCGATGAGGGTAAGTCAGCTTTGGCATTAGGTTTAGCAATGAGTGCAGCCAGGTTACACAAAAAGGTACTACTGATTGATGCCAATTTACGCGATCCTAGTCTGCATAATCAGCTCAATCTGCCTAACGATCAGGGACTTTCAACTCTACTAACAAGTGAAGCCGCTCTCCCGAACCAAATTAGTATTCAATACTCAGGCTCTTCCTACATCGATATTTTGACCGCAGGGCCAATACCTACTGATGCGGCTAATCTCTTGAGTTCCCCCCGGATGATGCAATTGATGGCAACATTTGAGGAAAATTACGATCTGATACTCGTAGATGCTTCTCCAGTTCTTGGCTTAGTGGATGCCATGCTGACAGCCTCATCTTGCCGCAGTGTAGTTATGGTGGCCAGCATTGGTAGGGTAACTCGCAGCCAAATGGCCCAAGCTACAGCCATGCTGAGCAAGTTAAATCTAATTGGGGTTGTAGCAAATGGAGTATCAAACTCTCACAGCACATATGTACCCTATGCAAAGCCACAACGGTTTGCATTACAACAAGCTGTAGAAAAATAGCTGGTTTTTCTTAGCTGGAATGAATGCAAGTAGGTCGTAGGGGCACAACGGCAGTTGTGCCCTAATATCACGTGAAGACACGAAGACAATACCTCAGTTTGAATGGACATTAACGATCAAATTTGTGCTGATATCATGTCCAGTTAAACACTTGTCATTGCGACCGGAGGGAAGCAATCGCAAAGGTGTTGGGATTGCTACTCTGCGAGAACGCCTTCGGCGAACGTTTCACTTCGTTGCACTCGCGGCGGACATATCGCAACTAATTTAGCGGACATGGTATGATATTATGTCCGGTTGAACAATTGTCATTGCGTACCCCTACGAGGAAGCAAGCTACGTGTAGCGTTTCGCAGAGAAGCAATCTCCAAACCCTTGCGATTGCTGCGTTCCACTCGCAATGACATATCACAAGTAATTTGCCGGACATGAAATGAGGACTTGATTCCTCACTACAAAAGCTTTTTATTTAGCTTAATTAACCCTTGAATCATCTAGTTCACGATAACTTAATAATTGTCTAGGGAAACCAAGTACTCTTTAAAGAGTAAATAAAGATTTTCTCTGGTCAAGATTTATTCCTAAAGCGTCTTATATTCTAGATATCAAAGCCCTTCAAACAAGGCCAAAAGATAAGCGTAGACTGATTTTGACAGATTTATCAAAATGTGCATCTGGTGAGTGGAAATAAATATGGAGTGATAGGTATAGATATTTTCTACACCGCGCTAATTACCCTGATCTCCAACCTCCCAGTCAGATCTATTTCTGCGTAGCTACTGAGTATCAGATTTTTTTGTAAATCTAAGATGTGCGATCGCTTCAGTAAGTTTATCAATTCAGATTAGCGCTTTTGGCGGGGATAGCTTTTGATATCAGGTCAAGAATCTACTACTCTACAAATTCTCAAGACCTATGACTACGTCAATAATTCCAACTCTACACAATCACTACACGCTACCTGAGCAACACCAAGATCATCGCTCCCCATACTGCAAACTTTTGTGGCGACGAGATCAGCTGTTGGTGAAATCTCCCGGACAAGTAAAACAGCCATATTTGCCTTCTCTATATAACGAAGAATTGTTAGTAGAGTGCTTAAAACATTCCCCAGTCAAATTGGTGAGCATCGATCCCAAACTGGGTGAAGCTTGGCTGAGATTTTGGGCTGAAGCCTGCGAACAAGCTAATAAGCCAATATTCGTCCGCTTACCCTCTGGCAATCAGCGACTAAAACAAGGTAACTCTTTTAGCAAGCAGTTGCAGCGAGTAATTGATTGGATTGTGGCTTTAGTGTTGCTACTCTTAGTAAGTCCGGTTATGCTGGGACTGGTTTTGCTGATGCAGGTTTATTCGCCAGGGTCATTTATCTCCCATGAGTGGCAGGTTGGAGAACGCGGTAAACTGTTTCGAGCAATCAAGTTTCGCACAACTGAGGGGCACAACATTACACCTCTAGGACGTTGGATGGGTAAATATAATCTACACAATTTCCCACAGTTATTGAATGTAGTCCAAGGTGATAGAAGTTTGATGCGATCGCATTGTTGGGCTTTGGAAGATGTAGTGCGCTTAAGTTCAGAGAATGGCCTCTCAGTACCAGAAATTATCGGTTCATGGCAGGTAGAAGCTACGTTTAAGCCGGCTGAATCTTAGAAAAAAAGGCAGAGAACAGAAGGCTGAGGATAGAAGGAAGGAAAAAGTTTTCATACTTCGTTGCGCTTACCCTGCTCATAAAAGTCTCTTGCTTTTGTTTCGCGCAAAAGTGCAAAAAAGTAATTAATTTAACGATCGCTAGGACTATGAATACGGCTATCTGTACTGTTTTTGAAAAAGACTACCACTATGGTGTGGGAGTTTTGGCAAATTCTCTATATCATCACGGTTTTCGTGGTGTGTTTTGGGCAGGATATCGCGGTGACTTACCGCCTTGGGCTAACTCTCTCAAACAAGGCAAGGGTTATCAAGAGTTTTCTATCGCTGAGGATTGTGCAATTCGGTTTGTGAAACTCAATACCCGAAAGCATCTAGGTTTTTACAAGCCTGATTTTATGTCCTTATTATGGGATAGTTACTGCCCAGATGTGGATGCGCTATTTTACTTTGATCCAGACATCGTTAATAAATGTACCTGGGATTTTTATGAGAAGTGGGTGAGTCGGGGAATTGCGCTGTGTGGGGACTCGTGGTATCAGGTACCGGCTAATCATCCTCGACGCTTGGCTTGGAAAGAATTTGCCGAGAGTAATGGCTTAGTTTGCGATCGCCAATTAGATTATCACTTTAATAGTGGCTTTATTGGTGTGAATAAAAACTGCAAGTCTATTCTTTTACTTTGGCAAAAGCTTATAGAACTAGGTGAGATGGCAGGATACACAGATTTCGACGATCTGTATGCCCAGAACAGTTTTCATCATTACCCCTATCTCTATGGCGATCAGACTTACCTCAACCTAGCGCTTATGGTGTCTACTCATCCCCTGAGTACGGTGGGACCTGATGGTATGGATTTTGTCCCAGGCGGCACGATTATGTCTCATGCAACAGTACCAAGCGTTAAGCCTTGGCGCAAGAACCTAATTATGAGTGCTCTTGAAGGTTGCCGTCCTACCATTACAGATAAATTGTTTTGGCGGCACAGTCAAACACCAATTCAACTGTATTCTTCAGCCAAATTTTTCCAACAACAATTTGCCATCCTTTGTGGATCTGCTATTGGTCGCTTCATTTATCGCCATCCAATTTAAAACACTTTTTCAGTGTAATTTGATTGGACTTTGTTTTATTGAAAGACTCTTGTAACTCATTTTATGTATTTCAAGCTCACTCGAACAACTCGGAGATTTCTAGAAGCTAGTAGTTTTTGGCAAAATAACTACTTAATATTACGAGAGTTTAAAAAGTTTCCTCGGGTTGCAATTTTAGCAATAGTTTTATCACTCTGTGCTGTTACCTTTGAGGGATTTGGACTTGGTTTTTTATTGGCCTTTCTCCAAAGCCTGACTACACCTAATGCTGAACCAGTAAAAACAGGAATTGACTGGTTTGATATCATCATTTTAGGTATTAACCGTTCAGCTAATGAGAGATTATTTCGAGTATCTACATTAATTGTAATTATAACTTGTATACGTGCAGGATTTAACTACTTAGCACAAATCTGTATTCAGTTTAGCGAAATTAGCTTAGTAGATAATCTTCGTAAACAGATATTTGAACAACTCCAGGCTCAAAGTCTAAAATATTTTGCTAAGAAAAGCTCTGGGGAACTAATTAATAGTCTTACCAGTGAAATGGAGCGGATTAGACAGATTTTTGGAGGGATGGCTTTTGTCATCACCAGAACTTTAACGATCGCCGTCTACTCTCTATCCTTATTTGTCCTCTCTTGGCAGCTTTCAATAATTTCGATTTTACTGTTTAGTCTTTTAGCTGTAGGGCTTACAACTCTCAATAAACATATTCGTGAGCGCAGTTTTGCTGTCACCAAAGCGAACGACAATTTTACTTCTAGGTCACTAGAGTTTATTGATGGCATCCGCACAATTCATGCATTTTCTACTATAGATTTTGAACGGCAACGGTATTATCAAGCCAGTCATAATGTAGTTAATGCTTGGAAAAATGTTTATTGGTTGTCTTTAATAGTCAGGCCGATTGCTGAAAGTATCTCTACAGTAATTCTCGTAGCGATGATTATTGTGGCAATAACAACTGGCTTAATGAAGATTGCCTCATTGTTGACATTCTTCTTTGTACTGTTTCGCTTGGTGCCGATGATTCAAGATTTAAATGGAGTTATCGCCTTTTTAAGTACCCAAGCCGGAGCGGTAGAAAATATCAAACAGTTATTAAAAACTGAGGATAAAGATTACTTCCATAATGGCAAAATCCGGTTCCCTGGATTGCGACAAGGAATTGATATAGTATCTGTAGATTTTGGCTATGAAGCTGGCAGTCTAGTGCTACAGAATATTACCCTGAGTATGGAGCAGGGAAAAATGATCGCTCTAGTAGGAGAAACTGGTGGCGGTAAAAGTACACTTGCTGATTTGATTCCTAGATTTCACGATCCTATAGAAGGGCAAATTCTCTTAGATGGAGTTGATTTGTGTCATTTTGACATTGACTCGCTACGTCGCAAAATGGCTGTAGTTAGTCAGAAAACATTTATTTTCAACACCTCTATTCGCAATAATATTGCTTACGGTACTCCTGAAGCCACTGAAGCAGAAATTTACGAAGCAGCCCGCCAGGCGAATGCACTAGAATTTATCGAAAAATTGCCTGGGGGTTTTAACACAATTTTGGGTGCTGATGGAATTCAATTATCTGGTGGACAGCAACAAAGAATTGCGATCGCGCGTGCTTTGGTGCGCAAACCAGAAATTTTGATTTTAGATGAAGCCACTAGTGCTTTAGATGCAATTACACAGCAGTCAATTCAAGAGGTTTTAGAGAATTTTGCTGTAGGACGAACAGTGATTGTCATTGCTCACCGTCTTTCTACGATTGCTCAAGCAGATAAGGTTGTAGTAATTGAAAAGGGGCGGATAGTAGAACAAGGCAAATATCAAGAATTACTCGCTCGCCAAGGCAAGCTGTGGAGATATCACCAGACACAGTACCAAAGAGGTCAAGCAGAGTAGGGACAAGGGAGATATGGGGAGTGTGGGGAGTGTGGGGAGTGTGGGGAGAAATGGGACAAGGGAGAAATGACCAATAACTATTGACTATTGACCAATGACAAATGACAGATATCTTGACAACCCATTCTATTTATAGACATGAAAATTTAATGTCTTAAACTTATGTCTAGCACCTCTGAAGTAGTACAACCTCTGGTCAGTGTGATTATTCCTACCTATAATCGACCAGAGTATCTTAAACAAGCGATCGCCAGCGCAGTTAAACAGACTTATCAAAATATTGAAATTATTGTTTCTGATAATTGTAGTCCCGAAAATCCCCTACCGATTGTCGAATCTTTTGGAGATTCACGTATTCAATTTTGGCGACATCCACAAAATATAGGGATGATTGCTAATCAGATGCATGGCTTTAAGATGGCACGAGGTAAATATGTTGCCAGCTTGCATGATGATGATGTGTGGAACGAAGATTTTTTAGCTAAACTTGTACCTCCATTAGAAGTAAATTCCAAACTGATTATCGCTTTTTGTGACCAATATATAATAGACTTTCAAGGCAATATTAATTATTCTGGTACAGAAGAGAATACAAGAGGTTTCAAGCGTCACAAACTGGTACAAGGTGTTTATAAATCTTTCGCTAAGATTGGGTTAGTAGATAAAAGTATACCCACTGCCGCAGCTTGTGTAATTCGTAATAATCTTGTGGATTGGGATAATATTCCTTCAGAAGCTGGTGGAATGTGGGATTTATATTTAACCTATCTTTGCTGTATATCTGGTTATGCAGCTTACTATTCTCCAGAAAGATTGACGCGATATCGTGCCCATGAGCAAACTGATACCATGCTTAGTGGTTCTCAAGATATTCAAGCGAAAATTCGTAAAGCTAAAAGCGAATTATTTTGTTATCAAATCTTCATGGAAGATCCTAAACTTCAAGAATTTAAGCCATACTTTCAAAAGAAATGGTTAGAAGCTAATACAACTTTAGGGATTGGCTTAATCCGAAATCAACAGACAGATGCAGCACGTCCTTATCTTTGGCAAGCACTCAGCAAACAGAAGTTTAATTTGCGAACTCTAGCTGCGCTGACTCTCAGTTTTATCATTTAAGCCTTAGCCAAGCAATGATCGGGATGAGTAGTTTAGCCCACAAAAATACGGATATCGTGGGCATTGCCCACCCTACTTTTATTTCTCCTCACAGAAGCCAATTTTATGAAAAAAAAATCATAGCAACACAAAAATTCTTACCAATAAATTATCTGTGTTTATCTATGTTTATCTGTGGTGCCAAATATCTTTATCTTGGATATTTATTAGAAGTTTAATAATTAACTAATTATCAAGGAGTTGGTGTGTGAAAATTTGCATTGTTACCCATACAGTTAAAAAAGGTGATGGTCAAGGAAGAGTCAATTATGAGGTTGCCAAGGAAATAATTCGTCGTGGTCATCACCTCATATTATTGGCAAGTGAAGTAGCACCTAAATTAAAAGAGAATAGCCAAGTTAATTGGATTGAGATTCCAGTCCAACGCTTCCCTACAGAATTTATTCGTAATTTCGTATTTGCGAAAAAAAGTGCAGATTGGTTGCAAAAATATCGCGCTGATATTGATTTAGTAAAAGTCAATGGAGCGATTACCAAGAACTCAGCAGATGTGAATGCTGTACATTTTGTCCACAGTTCTTGGCTGCAATGTCTAGCGACAAGCCCTCCGGGTTCGGGGGTTCGCAATCGACGGGAATCGCCAAGACTGCGGCCCCCTCACCGCTTTGCGTCTACGCCTGTGCATATTTCCCGTACCCGTCGCGGTGCTTATGGTTTGTACCAGTGGCTTTACACTGCGTTGAATGCCCATTGGGAGAAGCAGGCTTTTCAACAAGCGAAAGTAGTCATCGCCGTATCTGAGAAAGTAGCGCAAGAATTAGTAAATATTGGCGTACCCCGTTCTCGAATTCAGGTAATTGTCAACGGCGTAGATTTAGAAGAGTTTACTCCTGGTGTAGGCGCTCGCCAAACATGGAATCTACCAGAAAACGTCCCTCTAGCCCTGTTTGCTGGCGATATTCGCACCTCCAGAAAGAACTTAGATACAGTTTTATATGCCTTAGCAAAAGTTCCCAATTTACATTTAGCGGTGGTTGGTAGCACTGAAGGTAGCCCCTTCCCTCAACTAGCAGCCTCTTTAGGGTTAAGTGAGCGAGTACATTTTTTAGGCTATCGACGTGATATCGCCGCAATTATGCGGGTTGCAGATTTATTTGTATTTCCTTCCCGTTATGAAGCTTGCACCCTCGTATTATTAGAAGCCCTCGCCTCTGGTTTACCTGTCATTACCGCCACTGCTACCGGGGGTGCAGAATTGGTGACACCAGAATGCGGGGTAGTTTTGTCCGATTCAGATGATATTGATGCTTTAGTAGCAGCGTTGTTGTCTGTAGTAAACGATGGCGCTTTGATGCAGCAAATGGGTAAAGCAGCTCGTTCTGTCGCTGAACAACATAGCTGGAATACGATGGCACAAACTTATGTGGATCTATTTGAGGAGTTAATCAAGAATGAAGAACACTGTTCTCATCCCCACCTATCGCCGTCCTCTAGATCTCTCACGCTGCCTTTTAGCACTACAGGCGCAAACTAAACCAGTCGATCGAGTAATAGTAGTTGTTCGCGATATAGATGCCCAAACTTGGGAATTTCTCGCCCAATTCTCACCGCACAACCTGCCACTGCATATCGTCAAAGTCACCGTACCTGGGGTAGTAGCAGCTCTTAACGCCGGACTAGCCGCAGTAGAAGGAGACATTGTTTCCATTACAGATGATGATGCAGTGCCTCACCCTGATTGGTTAGAGAAAATCAACGCTCATTTTATCTGCGATCGCCGCATTGGTGGTGTTGGTGGGCGTGATTGGGTACATCAAGGAAACAAGGTAATAGATGACTCCCGGCAGATAGTTGGTAAATTGCAATGGTTTGGACGGGTGATAGGTAACCATCATCTAGGAGTGGGAGAACCTCGTGAAGTCGATGTTCTCAAAGGCGTGAACATGAGTTTTCGCCAAGAAGCAATCGCACAATTGCGTTTTGATGAACGGATGCGCGGTACAGGGGCACAAGTACATTTTGAAATGGCATTTACCCTAGCGTTAAAGCAGGCTGGTTGGAAGCTAATTTACGATCCTCAAGTAGCAGTAGATCACTACCCAGCACAACGTTTTGATGAAGACCAGCGAAATAATTTTAATGAAATTGCCTTTATTAACTTAGTCCATAATGAAACTTTAGTTTTATTAGAATATTTGCCGCTTTTTCGCCGTGCGGTCTTTTTATTATGGGCAATATTAGTAGGCACAAGGGATAGCTTAGGCTTAGTGCAATGGCTGAGACTTTTGCCTAGTCAAGGTCAATTGGCAGGTAAAAAATGCTGGGCATCTTTGCGCGGTCGTTGGCACGGATGGCAAACACATCGGCAATTCAAAAGTCAAAATTAAAAATTCACTACAATTCATCTGTGTTCATCTGTGTACCCTGCGGGAAGCCACTTCGTGTCTACATCTGTGGTTCCATAATTCTTTCGTGTACTCAACAAGCTTAAAAGAATCTCACGCAGAGGCGCAAAGAATAATTTCTATAATCAAAAATCCAAAATCTAAAATTGAATGACTTCTAAGCAGATACTCTTCAATAGTGTTTTACAACAAAACTTTTCTCCCCAGGATCAAGCAGCACAGGCTTGGATGGTAATCTTGGGTTTCATACTACTAACAATAGTTTGCTATTTTGCTGGTGCAGCTGCGATGTTGCGTTTAGTTTTTCCCGCAACAGCTTTACTAGTAGGTTTATTTCTATATTTACGCCATCCGATTCTCTACATCGGCTTTACCTGGTGGATTTGGTTTCTCACACCCTTAGTTTCCCGCTTGATAGACTACCGGGTTGGTTGGGACGCTACTCGTCAGATACTGATCGCACCCTATTTAGTAGTTTTTGTGACTATAGGAACCTTCTTACGCTACCTCCCTAGTACCCTACGCCAAGGAGGTTTACCTTTTCTTTTAGCTTTTATTGGAGTGTTCTATGGTTTTCTAGTTGGTCTAATTTATAATGCACCTGTTCCTGTAGCACGTGGTCTTTTAGATTGGCTCAGTCCGATTATTTTTGCTTTTCATTTATTCACGAATTGGCGAGATTATCCTAGCTATCGCGATCATATTCAGCGCACATTTCTTTGGTGCGTGTTAATTCTTGGAGCTTATGGTGTATATCAATTTGTGGTTGCTCCAGAGTGGGATAGATACTGGCTTATAGAGTCAAAAATGTTTAGCAGTTCTGGAGATCCTGTACCTTTTGGGATGCGTGTATGGAGTACGCTGCACTCAGTTGGGCCTTTTGGCTCTGTGATGCAAGCTGGTTTATTGTTGTTATTTACGAGAACTGGATTTTTAATTTTTCCTGCTTCAGCTGTTGGTTATTTATCATTCTTATTAGCACAAGCCCGGACTAATTGGGGTGGTTGGCTGTTAGGAGTAATTATCATTTTAGGTTCAGTTAAAGCCAAAATTCAAATGCGCTTAATTACTATTATTTTGGTGATGGCGCTTTGTGTTGTACCACTAATTACTATTGAGCCAATTTCTAAAGTTGTGGCTACTCGTTTTGAAACTTTTTCTAATCTGGAAAAAGATAGCAGCTTTAAAGATAGATCGGGAAGCTATGATCGAAACCTGAGTATTGCGCTTTCCAATGGGCTAGGTAACGGTTTAGGAAATATTTGGAAGGTTAATGAAAAAACAGGGCAAATTGAAGTATTCGTCATTGATAGTGGCGTTTTAGATATGTTTTTCACCTTGGGCTGGTTTGGCGCTATCCCTTATTTAGGCGGTTTGATTTTATTGATTGTTAATGTTAGTAAGTATAGTGAAGGTCGTTTTGATAGTTTTGTCAGTGCTTCCCGTGCGATTGGGATAAGTGCTTGTTCTCAATTAATTATTGGTAGCGGGATGCTGAGTGTGGCGGGTATGATCCTTTGGGGATTTTTTGCTATGGCTATGGCAGCACATAAATATTATCAGCATCAAGGAATTAAATAGCCAAATAATTTTGGATTTTGGATTGGAGAATATAATCGAAAATCAAATATTCGCTGAGGTTTGATTTTTGATTAATTCTACAAATAAATTTGCTGCTTGTAGACCTCTTGTAATTTTGAAGGTTCAATCCGAAATTTAAAATCTAAAATCTAAAACTCGTTTATCGTGAGCTTTTTAGGAGCGAGTTTGCCTCGCCCTTTATGACAATCTATTTCATTTAAATTAAGGTCAACATTATGAAAGTTATTGCAATTATGCCGCTGGCTGAACAAAGAGGTGGCGGTGAAATGATGTTTTGGGATTTAATGCAACAAGGGCGACAAGCGGGTATTGAATGGTTGGCGATATTTTTAGAAGACGGCCCAATGGTAGAACAAGTAAGGTCGCTCGGTATTGATACAAGAGTGATTGCAAGTGGTCGCCTGCGCCAAGTTCACCGTTTGATTAGTACGGTTTTTCAGATAGCTTTGATCGCTAGGCGCGAACATGTAGATGCGATCGCCAACTGGATGTGGATTACTCATATCTATGGAGGAATGGCCGCGATCGCAGCTGGATTACCTGCTGTGTGGTATCAACTAGAAGTACCGGATGGTAAGTCTTGGTTGGTGAGGCTGGCGACGTTATTACCTGCTCGTGCGATCGTAACTCTCTCTCAAGATGGTCAGGAAGCGCAGGCAAAGATTTGGCCTCATAGACCAACGCCTCTGGTATATCCAGGTGTAGCTTTAGACCGCTTCGAGCCTAATGTTCTTCCTTCGCCAATGGAAGCGCGGATGAAGTTGGGCCTACCGATCCACGGGCCTTTGATTGGGATTGTGGGGCGATTGCAAACATGGAAGGGAATGCATGTTTTAGTAGATGCAATGCCGCAAATTTTGCAGAAATATCCTGATGCTCACTGTGTAGTCGTTGGCGGTAAGCACGATTTAGAACCTGATTATGAAGGCTTCTTAAAAACGCAAATAGCAGCTTTGGGCTTGAGCGATCGCGTTTTTATGGTTGGGTTACAGCGCAATGTTCCTGAGTGGACGCAGGCGATGGATATCTTTGTACACGCTTCCGACAAAGAGCCATTTGGTATTGTAATTATTGAGGCGATGGCACTTGGTAAACCTGTGATTGCTGGTAATGCTGGCGGTCCCACAGAAATTATTACAGATGGTGTCAATGGACTACTAACACCTTACGGTGATGCGGATGCATTAGCGATCGCCATTCTCCGCTATCTGGAAGATCCAGAATTAACCCATACTATCGGAGTAGCAGCACGACAACGCGCTCTCGATTTTTCAACGCAACGTTACGCCCAAAACTTTATTAATGTAGTTCGTTCTGCTGTGTCCGATGTGCCTAAAAGGTTAGCAGTTGATACTACCACTCAATCAACTTTTAATTGAGAAGTCGTAACGTATACTATTCCTTTAACTTGAGAAAAAAGCTAATTTTCGGATGATGCCACAGCTTTTTCTCTGATTCTTTAAATATGTTGTGTTTCCTAAATGGGATAACAACAAATAATTAAAGAGCGCAGACAAGGAAACTTGCATTCAGTAGTGTTGAGTACATAGTCTAGAGCCAGCGGACTCAGCAATAAGTGATATCGGCAGGTTTCGCCGATATTACATTCGCTTACTCAGCACTGCTTCATCAATATGAAGTTTTCAATAAGAACAGATTTTTCTCTTCCCAAAGTAATATAAAGAGCTAGTTACTCAACAAAATTAATTTTTCTCTTTATCCATACTGCATAAGCCTTAGAGGTGATTTCAATAGATAAATAATTTGGTATACATACTTGTGTTGCCAAAACTAACTACTTAACATTTTTTTTATATAACATCCTGTTAAACAGTCTCTTTAAAGATATTATCTAAATTTTTAGAATTACATTACATTGTGCTTTAATAACTAAAAAGAGTATTTTTTGTGTGCCTATTATGAATGCACCACTTCATATAAAGCCTTGTACATATCCAATTTTTTTAGTATTTTTATGTTAAAAAATACTAATTTTGTGTATTTTGTTTCCCAAGATTTCTAGGGAGATCTCACAAGACTTTTTAGAGGATGTCTGAGGAGTACGAGGATATTTATAAAATTTTGTTATTAACATCCAAGTAAGCGGATATTTGCAAACTAAGGAGTAAATATAATTTGCTCTCGATCAAACTCTTTTCGCTTACACGGACTAACAAAAAATTGAGGGTTTCAAATCCACGTACTGCAAAGCAAAACCTACCTCAAAGGTTAGGTAGGTTTTGCTTGGGTAACCGAGATTTCTAAGGATACTTTTAGTTAATTAGTGAAGGGTGAAGGGTATCACTCTTGACTTTTTCTTTTACCCATGCTTCATGCTGGGAAATATTGGCGCTGACTCACTCAATAGTTCTTATGACTAATCAAAGTTCTAAATTCTCTGATTCATCTCATCGTTCCCAAAAGTTTGATTTTTCATCAAAAGGTAGAGATAAAGGTAAGTGTAAACCTTTACTAGCTGATTTATCACTTAGCCAAAAGATATCTGATACTTCCTTATTAGTAGGCAATCAAGCTATTTTTACCCTGACATTGAAGAATAGCGGTTCAGCCAATGCAACAGGGGTGAAAATAAAAGATTTACTACCTTCTGGTTTTAGCTTTGTCAGTGCTCAACCTAATGTTGGAAGTTATGACAGCAAAACTGGTATATGGAATGTTGGTTGTCTCGCATCAGGATGTAATGCAACCTTGACTCTGACGGGTACAGTTCTGAAAGCAGCTAGCGCTTCTGCTTACACCAATGTTGCAGAAATTATTGCGGCTAATCAGAAAGACCCAGATTCAGTTGTCAATAATCACAAACCGACTGAAGATGACTATACAAGTGTGCTTGCACCTGTCGTCAAGCTGGCTTTAGACACAAAATTTACCCTTGTTAATCAACAATCATTTACCAATCTTAAACAAGCCATTGATAACAACGGAGATGGCATAGCAGATCAGTTTATTGCACTTCCTGGCGATAATGTTAGCTTTACGATTACTGTAAGTAATAATGGTTTTGCTAATGCCAAAGAAGTAAAAATTGTTGACGATCTCAGGCAAAAGCTGCCTATTGGACTAGATTTCGTCAGTTTTTCTAATCTTGATGGTGGCACAAGTATTGACACGGATAATAATGCGCAAACAGTCGAGGTTTTATTTAACAATATTGCCTCAGGTAAATCAAAAACCATTACCGTCAATGCTAAAGTCAGTAATGATTACATTACTCCTATTAATTTGTCAGGCAGATTAGGAACGATTAATCCTGACACAAGTGATATAAATACAGATCTGCCTGAATACTATGAAACCCCTTTTAATGGGACATTCTTTCTTAATTACAATGTTCAAAAAGACGTAAGTCAAGATAGAGTAAATTTCGGCTTTTTAAATGTTACTAATAATGCCGAAATTGTTGCCGTCAACGGAAAAAATCTGAATTCCGGCACAATTGCAGCAAATAGTAGGTTAGATGTCTCTACTTATAAACTTCAGGGGACATTAAATAACGGACAGCCATTTCAAGTTTATTCTGTTGAAAATCTCAATAATCCCAACAATTCTAATGGCTCTTTTTTCCTTAATCCCGACCCAGATTTTGGTTCTATAAGCCTCGGTTATCCTTACTATAATCAATCAGAATTTTTACCAAATGGTAATACAGGTATTGCAGGATTTACAGCAACGTGGGTTAAAAGTACCGATCCCAACTATTTAGCTGATTTAGCGGCTTGGAATAATTTAGGATCTGATGGAAATTTAGCCAACACTCAAGATGAACAAGCAGTCATCAACGCACTTGCTGCTTTTGTTCAAGATGGTGTTTATAGTCGTGACCATTATGCTAACGGTTTATTTACTTTCAATAATGGCATTCAAACAGAAGGCCTAACCTTTGATGCGGGTCAACTTACTCCAGGAATCAACAATTTTGTCAATCTCTTAGTGACGGATAAAGGTGTAGTTCTTACTGATAGTAACAGCAAGTCCAAGGGTTCATTCTTTACTGACTTACAAGCTGCCTTCAATTCTTTTAATTTTACCATTCCTACTGGAGTCAACATTAAAATATTAGATTCTAATGGAGATGGTAAAATTCACACCCGATTGCAAGAATTAGGCGGTTATAAAAATAACTGGTTAGTTTCCAGCATTACGATTGATAGTAATGTGAATCAAGTGACTTTCGCATCCAAAAAAAGTGGGGCGAACCTGGATTTTTCCTTCCAAAATCTGATTGTTTCCAATCCAATTCCGGTTTTTACTTTGCGAGGTAATGAAAATGCCAGCAATACGATTATTGGCACTCGTTTTGATGATGTAATTAAAGGCGGAAATTGTGGTGATACTTTATCTGGTTTCGATGGCAATGATACGATTTGTGGCGGTTGTGGCAATGATTTGATTACTGGTGGTAGAGGTGATGATTGGTTAACTGGTGATGGAGGAAAGGATCGGTTCATCTTTGGTGCTAAGTTTGGTAACGATACCATTAGCGACTTTTGTAAATATCAAGACAAAATTGACCTCAGCCAACTGATTCTAACTAAAGGCACTTTGGACAGTAATAGTGATGGTGTTATCAATGCCAAGGATAAACTCGCTTCGCTGAACAATTGTAATCTAAATTTAGATCTCACCTCTTTAAATGGTGGTAGCATCACTCTCACAGGAGTCACTGCGGTTAATATAGCTGATTTTATTTTTTAACTCGATTTTCCACAGTGAAGCAACTAACAGATGGTGCACTACAAGCTGATCGAAATTTTGGTAAGCAGTGGAGCGATCGCCTGTACGCTAGGCTTAACTACAGGTGTATTTGCACAGATTATCCCTGACAATAGTTTAGGAACTGAAAGCTCGATTGTTACCCCGAATATTCCAAAGCAAGGCGATCTGATAGACCGCATTGATGGTGGGGCAATTCGGGGTAGTAATCTGTTTCACAGTTTCCAAGATTTCAACATTGGTAATCTGCAACGAGTTTATTTTGCGAATCCTTCTGGAATTGAAAATATCCTGGGAAGAGTCACAGGAAATCAAGCCTCTAAGATTTTCGGTACGTTAGGGGTTTTAGGTAGTGCTAACCTATATTTGATTAATCCTAATGGCATTATTTTCGGACAAAATGCACGCCTAAATATCTCCGGTTCGTTTTTCGCTAGCACCAGCAACAGCCTGCGATTAGAGAACGGTGAAAAATTTAGTACCCAAAACCCACAAACGCCTTCCCTACTAACTATCAACCAGCCTTTGGGGTTAGATAGTTGGTTACCTCCTCAAAGTGCGTTCGCTGGAGGTGATGGCAAAGCCATCGCTAACTCTGGTAACTTATCTGTAGGGAAAGACTTGACTTTAGTTGGTCAAAATCTTGACTTACAAGGAAAGTTGCAAGCAGGTAATAATTTAACTCTGCAAGCTAGCGACACTGTAAAAGTGCGCGATAGCTTCAATAACCCGTTTATCGCCTCGGCTGGACAACAACTATTAGTCCAAGGCAATAAAATCGACATCTTTGCCTTAAATCATCCCGCTAGTGGCTTCTTTGCTGGTGAAAATATGCTGTTGCGTTCAGCTAATTCTATTGGTGGGAACGCGCAATTTTTTAGTAATGGTAATTTTCGCCTCGAACAAATGAATGGTAATGGCGGAGATTTAGCTAGCACCGATGACCCGATTATTCGGGCAAGTGGAGATGTGAGTTTTAATAGTTATACAGGGGCTTCTATCCATATTTTTGCAGGTGGCAGCGTTACAATTGACAGTTTAACTATTACCAGTCCCGACACCACAAACTTTATTAACGAAACAGTCACGCTTGCTGATGGCGTAACGGAAGTTCCTATTAATGGTAGTGTAAAACCTACTGTTGATATCAGAGCCGGAACAACCGTTTTCAACCCACCAGGAATTACAGGAAATTCATTTGTTTTTTCTTCTACTCCTAACATAAATGGCAATCCTAGCAGTGCTAATATCACCATCAATCAAATTATTAATCAGGGAGGGTTGGTTTTTTTAACCAATCAATATCAACCTAATCCTATTTTATCGGGTGATATTACTGTTAAATCTCTTTTGGGGACATTTGCTGGGGTTTCCGGCGGTGGTGACATTGTAATTGACTCAAGAGGAAAAATTATCACCCCCAACTTTATTGATGCTTCTGGTGTCGATTTTTCTACTTTCTCGTTTTCCAATCCCGGTGGAAATATCACACTGTTAGCTAAAGATGATATTTTCATGCCATCTGGATCTCAAATTTTCTCCTACGGTTCATCTGGGGGAAGCATTACCTTCAAGAGTCAAACAGCGATTATTCAAGAACCAGCGCCTCTAGGAGATTCATATATCGAAAGTGCCGCCTACGGTTCTAGTCAAGGTGGTGATGTGACACTTAATGCACCGTTGATTTCTCTAAGTAATTATGTACAAAGTAATTTGCGTCAAGGTGCAACAGGCCCAGGTGGGAAGTTAATCATTACCGCTAATACCTTAGAAGCAAACCAAGCAGAATTATCAAATATTACTCGTGGTGGTAATGCTGGTAATGTCATCGTTAATGCTGATGCAATTTATTTAAATAACTTTAGATTAGGAAGTCAAACCTTAAGCGCAGATGGTGGAAATGCTGGCGATGTCGAGATTAATACGAAGAACTTTTTAGCAACCAATGGTGGTCAGGTATTTTCGCAAACAGAAGGTTTAGGCAACGCTGGTAATATTACAGTTAATGCTGCGGATGCGATCGCCCTCACCGGAACCTCTGATATTGGGGCTTTTAGTGGTTTTAGTAGCATTGTCTTTCCTACCGCTCAAGGCAATGGTGGCATCATTAAAATTAAAACTGGCTCTCTATTGCTGCAACAGGGAGGGCAAATTCGAGCTACTACTGTAGGGCGTGGCAATGCAGGCAGAATTGAGGTAAATGCAGCAAAATCCATTGTGATGGATGGGGGAATTTTACTCTCAAACTCAAATCTTCCTCAACCAGTGGTGATTCCTAGCGGCATTATTAGTGAAGTTTTACCTGGTTCCCAGGGTCAAGGTAATGTAATTGACATCAAAACAAGGCAGCTTTCTGTCAAAAATGGTGCTGGTATCAGTGCTAGCACTATTGCTTCAGGTAATGCAGGTAATATTTTTATCAATGCTAGTGAATCAGTTGCCTTCGATGGTAATCCTGGTCAACCTTTTAAGCCTAGCGGTGCTTTTGTCAGCACTTTAGAGGGTGCAACAGGAAAAGGCGGAACGCTGCAAATTACGACACCCTTTTTATCTATTACCAATGGCGCAGAATTAGAAGCTTTGACTGAAGGTGGAGGAGATGCAGGCAATATAGTAGTCAAAGTGAAGGATAGAGTCTTCCTTTCAGGTACAAATACAGGTCTGTTGTCCAATACCACTCCAGGTTCTACTGGTAATGGTGGCAATATATTCATCGATCCTGAACTTGTTGAGATCAAGGATGGTGCAACCATTTCCGTTAATAGCCAAGGTGGTGGGATTGGTGGCAATATCGAGATTCAGGCAAACAAACTCACCCTAGACAACCAGTCTCTAATTTCTGCGGAAACAGCCAGCACTAATGGCGGTAATATTGCTCTAAATTTAAAAGATTTTTTATTGTTACGCCGTGGAAGTCGCATTTCTACAACGGCAGGGAATGCTGGCGCAGGTGGTGATGGCGGCAACATTAAAATAGACACAAATTTTATTGTTGCTGTGCCGACAGAAAATAGTGATATTACAGCCAACGCTTTCTTCGGTCGTGGTGGCAATGTCAATATTACAGCCATAGGTCTTTTTGGTACTCAGTTTCAACAGCAACTTACCTCTGGGAGCGATATTACAGCCAGTTCTCAGTTCGGCGTTTCGGGAACTGTATCGATTAATAATCCAGAAGTGAATCGCAGTGCGGGATTGCTAACATTACCAGAAAAACCGAACGATCCGCGCAATCGGGTAATTGCTAGTTGTGCCGCAACTGAAGGTAACTCGTTCACCATCACGGGAAGAGGTGGCTTACCAGCAGATCCGACCGCAACTATTCGCAGTCAAACTCTGTTGTCTGATATGCGAGATTTTACAACTACACAAAGTCGCAATCAAGCAAGTAATTTTTTGCCTCAACCAAGACAGTTAATTGTGGCAGCAACAGATTGGATAATTAATGCAAAAGGAGAAGTTGAATTAGTGGCATCTTTACCTCAAGAAAGCTCACCTCAGAAAAGTTTTAATTGTAAGCATTCATGAGCTTTTAATGTAGTTCATCTAGATTTTTTTGTTTCGCGCATACAGATAAAAGCTCACAGGAAAAGAAATATAAAGGCAATGCTTACCAAAACCCGGATATGGTGGGCAATGCCCACCCTACAGTACTAAATAATTTTCACAAATTATTTAGGATAGACATGGAAAAAAGAACTATGAATAACCATTATAAAATTATATATAAAGAAATATTGCTCCAACGTTTTGGTTTTCTCTTAAAAAGAAAATTACAGGTTTTATGGCTTTTTTTAATAAGCTTGATTTTGACTATACTATTAGTCAACAAAAGTATTCCTGCTGTTGCCAATCAATCCAGTTTACCAGAGTCGAATCGCATAGTTCAACAATTATCTGAGACTTCAGATTTATTACAACAAGGAAAAAATTACTATCAGAATGGGCAATATGCAGAAGCCGCTAAGGTATGGGAAAATACTTTAAATTATTATCAAGAGAAAAAAGAAGTTGTTAGCCAAGTTCAAGTGCTAAATTATTTAGCTACCGTATATAAAGATTTAGGTAAAACGCAACAATCTCAAACTACAATTGCAGAAAGTCTGAATTTATTAAAAACCTTTAAAAAACAGGATAATCAGAGTAACTTACTATTAGCTCAAGCATTAAATACCCAAGGAACAATCCAAATACTGCAAGGACAAACGGAAACTGCTATAGATACCTGGAAGCAAGCAGCAGCAATCTACGATCGCATTGGAGATAAAACAGGCAAACTCATCAGTCAAATTAATCAGGCACAAGGTTTGGAAACGTTAGGGCAATATCGCCGCGCCAAAACTCTGTTAGAAGAACTGGTTGCAGAACTGCAAAATCAACCTGATAGCTTACTGAAAGCTCAAGGATTAAGAAGTTTAGGGGTGGCGCTGCAAACTGTTGGTGATTTGCAGGAATCATATACAGCTCTAGAGAAAAGTTTGGTAATTAGTCAACAATTTAATTCTCGATCTGATGTGAGTGCAGTTTTGTTCAGTCTTGGTAATATCGCCAAGGATTTACAGAAATATGACGTTGCTTTGACAGATTACCAAAAAGCAGTTAGTTTATCTCCAGAACCACAAGCTAAATTAGAAGCCCAATTAAATCAGTTCAGCTTGTTAGTGAAACTGCAAAGATGGGAACCAGCACAGGCGCTAATTCCAGCAATTGAAACTAACTTCGCCCTACTTTCTCCCAGCCGTCCTGCTATTTATGCCAAGATAAATTTTGCAGAAAGTTTGATAGTAATAGAGCGTGCAAGAGATAACTTAAATGCTGCCAAAGCTGCCCAATTGTTAGCACAAGCCATCCAACAAGCTAGAGAAATCAAAGATCCCAGAGCCGAGGCTTACTCTCTCCAACAATTAGGTAAACTGTATCAACAAAATGGCCAGTTAACAGATGCCAAAAAACTGACACAGCAAGCACAAAAAATAGCTCAAGAAATGGATGCGGCTGATTTAGTGGCTCGGACTGCTGCACAGGCAGGCACAATTGCTCAAGAACAAGGAGATATTAAGAATGCGATCGCAGCTTATGAAATTGCCTTTAATTACTTACAATCCCTCCGCAGTGATTTAGTAGCCATTAATGCCGATGTTCAGTTTGATTTTAGAGAAAGTATCGAACCCATCTATCGAGATTATGTCAGCCTGTTGTTAGAAAAAGGTGACGATCAAAACAACCTCAAACAAGCACGTCAGGTAATAGAAGCTCTACAACTGGCTGAATTGGATAACTATTTTAAGGATGCTTGTGTAGATACCCATCCTGTAGCTATCGATCAAATCGACGTGCAAGCTGCTGTTATCTATCCGATTATTCTAAGCGATCGCCTGGAAGTCATCCTTTCAATTCCCAATCAACCCCTGCATCACTACAGTACCCAACTGTCAAAAAAGCAAGTTGAAGCTACCCTCAAACGCCTTTATTCTTATGTGTCCCGTGGTTATATCCGCGAAGAAAGTTTTCGACTGTCTCAAAAAGTTTATCAATGGCTGATTGCACCAGCGGAAGCGAAGCTCAACAGCAGTAAGGTGACAACTTTAGTATTTGTCTTAGATGGTTTCTTGCGCAACGTGCCAATGGCAGCACTTCACGATGGCGATCGCTACTTGCTAGAAAAATATAGTGTTGCTCTCAGTCCAGGTTTACGGCTATTTCCCCAAGGACTGGAACGCAAAAAACTAGGCGTGTTAGCGGCTGGATTAGCAGAAGCACGCCAAGGTTTCAGTTCCCTACCTGCGGTTACAGGAGAAATTAAAGAGGTAACGGCAAAAGTTGAAGCGAAAGTATTACTCAATCAAAAGTTTACTCGCGATAGCTTGAAAATAGCGCTTGATAATCAACCATTCCCCATAGTTCACCTTGCTACTCACGGTCAATTTAGTTCTAACCCTAAGGAAACTTTTTTGCTGACATGGAGCGATCGCATTTCCATTCTAGATTTTGATCGTTTATTCCAAAAAAGAAGGCTGGGAATTTTAGAACCAATTGAACTATTAGTAATGAGTGCCTGCCAAACAGCAGCAGGTGATAACCGCGCTACTTTAGGATTAGCTGGGTTTGCTTTGCGTTCTGGAGCCAAAAGTACTATTGCTAGCTTGTGGTCTGTGAACGACGAATCAACATCTAACTTAATGAAGGAATTTTATCAACAACTAAGTAACCCTAAACTCAGTAAAGCTGAGGCATTACGGCAGGCGCAACTAAAAATTAAGGCAAATCCTGCATACGAACATCCCTATTTTTGGGCTGCGTTCGTTCTGGTAGGCAATTGGTTATAGCAAAATTTGATGTTGCAGAGGCCTTATCGCCTACAGTCGTCATGAACTGCATACACTAGCACGCATGAAAATTTGCATTAGGCATTAGTAATTGCAATTCTTCCCTTATCCCCAGTTCCTAATTCTCTATTCCCTATTCCTTATTTTCCTAATCGCTTGCTATTTTTGTTATACCTCAGACTGCCGATGTAACCTTGGTAATTTTTTCTACGCTTTTGGGAAGATGAAGCTGTCTTTTAAGCTGAGTAGAAATTAATTAGAAACCTAAAAGAAGGAAAATTTATGGTTAGTACAGGAAACGGACAGTCTCAACAACCTATTAGCAACCTAGAGTACGATTTTGTCACTGTGTTGCATAATAAAGCAGAAGCAGTTAAAGCCTATGACATTTACATCCAAGATGCACAGGAAGCTAACTCCCAGCCCTGTGTAGAATTATTCCAAAAATTGCGGCAGTCTGATATTGAACAAGCACAAGAAATCCGTCACCATCTTCAACAAGTCTTGCAGCACGGTAAAATGTAACGCTATTGATTGAGACATAGCAAGCAGCAGGGAATCAGTTAGACTGATTCCCTGCTGCTTGCTGTAAGTAACCACGCAAAATTAATTACAGTCATTGCGAGCGAAGCGAAGCAATCCCAGCTCTTGCGATTGCTACCCTGCGGGAAGCCACTTCGTGTCTACATTTCGCTTCCCTTCGGGACGCTTCTCTACGAGAGGCTACGCCAACGCGAACGCTGCATACCCTTCGGGAACGTCTTCGACGAACGCAATGACTTTGTGTAATTAATTATGTTTAACTACTTACTTGTTCCACACTCAACCCCCAATCTAAAAACCGGGGTACAGCTTCTAAGTTAAATCGATGTTGACTTTCTTCCACGCCGTTGTGGTTGTTTTGGATCAAAAAATCTTTTAACTACTTTAAAAGTGGATAAAAATAGATTCCTCAGGGTCCCAATCAGCACCTTGACAAAACTCATCGACCCAAGAAGCTAGACTACGAGCATTAGTGTTAGGTGAGAGCTTAACCTTATGAGGAATATCAGGTAATTGTATTTTCAATGGTTTACTATTGCCGGGAACCTTGATAGCCACAGCAAGTGATTTTAAATTTGTTTCATATTGGGGAACCTCAGTAGCCATTGTAGTAGATGGCATAGTTGTGTTTTTACTAGGAATCTCAGGAGTAATTTCTGAAAGTGGTAAACTTGTGGGTTCGCTGGAAATTTCAGTAGTTATTGCTAGCGATCGCCCAGGTTGATGTTGAAGGATCATCTCGGAAGCAGGCTTTTCGACAAGTAGCGTTTTGGCTGAAGATTCGTAATTAACTTGGGTAGCTACTGCAACTGATGATACGGGTTGGCGATCGCGAACTACTCCATTAGTTACTGTAATCGATGGCACAGCTAGTTTTGAATATGCAAGCTCGGTAGCCGATTTTGCTGAATGCGGCGTCTCGAAAGCAATTTCGTTAGAATTAGTAGCTAATGACACAGCCTGAAATTGCTCATGAATTACTTCTGAAGATTGGCTATAAAAATCATTTGCAGCTATAACATGCTCTGTGGTAAATGAATCTAACTCTTCTTCAGGATTGAAGTTAAGACCCAAGGCGGCAACTATTTGGTCAGGATTATTATTTAGTTCGCTCAGAAAAGAAAGTATCTGATCAAACTGCGGTTCTAAAACAGACAGAGTAGCTAAGATAAAACCAGATGAAGGACGTCGCAGACCATCATAAGTACCCCAGACTCGTATTTTTACTAACCAGGGGCGATTTTGTTCGTAGTAACTCAGCCACTTCATTTTCACTGATTGACGTAGCTGCTGAATGTTCATTGGATGCCTCACTTCAGTCAACAAAGAGCGTAGACTTTATATATTTTGAAACAGCTTTATCCCTGGGGATGAAACCGATAATAAAGCATCTGCCTGACTCTTTGAGCACCTAATAAGTGTTGTTCTACCAGTAGAGGTACTTCGCTTGGTTGAACGCCGCTATACCAGACCATCTCTGGTAATACTAATACCATCGGTCCGTTGCCACATTGTCCCAAACAGCCACTAGCTGTAACCATCACACCAGGAACTGGTAAAGCAACAAAGGCTGCTAAAACACCTGCTGCACCTAGTTTTTTACAACTGCGGTTTTGACAGACTCGCACGCATCTAGGAGAAGTATTTGGGTCTGTGGTTGGTGAGTGTGATGGTTGAGTGGTGTTTGACATTTTTTTACGAACCGCAGAGGCGCTGAGGACACAAAGAAGAGGACAGGGAAGTAGGAGGAGCAGAGGAGATAACTATTGACTATTGACCCTTGCCTTTTAACAAATGACAAAGGACCAATGACTAATGACAATTGACTAATCTACTGAAAGTCCTTTGGAAGTTAACCATTCTTGGTTGAATATCCGCGACTGATACCGGGAACCACTATCACATAAAATGGTAGCGATAGTATGTCCTGGGCCTAACTGCTTCGCTAGGGCAACAGCTGCACCAACATTAATGCCTGTTGAACCGCCCATTAACAATCCGTCTTTTCTCAGCAGTTGATAAACTACTCGCAAAGCTTCTTTGTCATCTATTTGGATAGCATCATCAGCTGGTGCGCCTTCCATATTCGCTGTGATGCGACTATTACCAATACCTTCGGTGATGGAATTGCCTTCTATCTTGATTTCCCCAGTTTTGATGTAGCTGTAAAGTCCACTACCAAGGGGGTCCGCAACAACACATTTAATCGCTGGATTCTTTTCTTTTAAGTAGAGTGCTACACCAGCAAATGTACCACCAGTCCCAGTTGCAGCTACCCAACCATCGACTTTACCATTGGTTTGCGTCCAAATTTCTGGACCTGTAGTTTCGTAATGAGCGTGGCGGTTAGCTAAATTATCAAACTGATTCGCCCAAATAGCGTTATCTAATTCAGCAGCTATTCTGCCAGATAGCCTGACGTAGTTGTTGGGGTCTTTGTAGGGTACAGCGGGAACAGGACGAACTTCTGCGCCCAAAGTTGTTAGGGCGTCTATTTTTTCTTGGGACTGAGTATCAGGAATGATAATTAGGCATTTGTAGCCTTTGGCATTACAAATATGCGCCAAGCCAATGCCAGTATTACCAGCTGTGCCTTCAACTACTGTACCACCTGGTTTGAGTAAGCCCTTTTTCTCTGCATCTTCAATAATGTAAAGTGCAGCGCGGTCTTTGACGGAACCACCGGGATTGAGAAATTCTGCTTTACCTAAAATTTCGCACCCCGTTTCTTCACTAAAGCTGTTTAAGCGAATTAGAGGTGTATTGCCAACGGTGCCGAGGAAGCCATTTTTGATATCCATTTTACCTGTACCTAAGTTCTTCTCTATAAAAATTTTGGCTTATAGTGGTGGCAATATTGATGGATTTTGTTAAGTGCGATCGCATTAATATAGTGATGACTCCGATATTCTAGATCGCGCCCTGATTACCAAACTTTACTCATATTCAGAACGAATCCAGGCATAACTGGATCACCGCTGACAGTCGCGGGATTTTCCAAACATACTTCTGGCATACCAAGACGATAAATATAGACTTTTCGCTCTTTACGGTCAATCAGCCAACCTAACTGTACTCCTGATTCCCTCATGTATTCTGCCATTTTTTCTTGCAAAGGTTTGAGGTTCACAGAAGGCGACTATAGTTCCAACACAAAATCTGGATGGATACCCCCAGGCTTCTAACCTGAGGGGGTTTTTTAAAGACTACTTTCAATCAACTGGCGGTACTCACTCTTTTGCTTCACACCTTTGAGTTCCTTCAACAGTTCCTGATTTTTGAACAATTGAATTGTTGGTGTTCCTGTCACACCAGCATTTTCAGCTATCTCTCTGTCTTTGTCGATGTCAATTTCTACAAAGTGAATTTTGCCATCAAATTCATCGACTACTTTATTTAGTATTGGCTTGAGGGTATGACAAGGACCACAGCCAGGAGAAACGTATTTCACCAGAAGTACGCGATCGCTTTCGTGGAATAGTTTCCGCAAAGCATAACCACCTTCATGGCGCGTGGCATTCAAATTAAATTCGGCTTCTTGCTCAGCTTCGGTTTTCTTCGTTGCTGGCTGATGTTCTAATTCATTAACTGCTGTTTCTGGCTGTTGATGGAATTCCTGAATCAAACCATTAGACGACAACCAGCGTTCTGCCAACATCGCCGCCATACAACCAGTACCCGCAGCCGTAATTGCCTGCCGAAATTCATGATCTTGCACATCGCCTGCGGCAAAAACTCCTTCGACACTGGTTTCTACAGAACCATGCTTAGTAGCAACGTAACCCACCTCATCGAGTTCCAGTTGTCCTTTGAACAGAGAAGTATTAGGAGTGTGACCAACGGCGTAGAACAGTCCTCTAGCATGTAATTTGCTTTCTTCACCAGTTTTAGTATTACGGATTTTCACCCCATCCATGTGGCCGTTACCAAAGATATCTACGGCTTCTGTGTTCCAATGTACTTGGATTTTGGGGTTGCTCAAAACCCTGTCTTGCATGGCTTTAGAAGCCCGCATTTTATCAGAGCGTACCAGCAGATTCACTTTAGAACCGTATTTAGTTAGATATATTGACTCTTCTGCTGCTGAGTCACCAGCACCAATTACAGCCAGTTCCGCACCGTGGAAAATTGGTGTCGCACCATCGCAAATCGCACAAGCAGAAATTCCGCGACTCCAAAATTCATGCTCGCTGGGTAAACCCAAACGCTTTGCTGTTGCACCTGTGGCAATAATAATGCTGTTAGCTTTAACTTCTCTTTCTTCTGAGCGAACAGTAAAAGGACGTTGACTCAAATCAACTGATATCACATCCTCTGTATATAATTCAGCCCCCCAGCGCTCTGCCTGTGCCTTCATCCTATCCATCAGTTCCGGCCCAGTAATGCCTTGGGGAAACCCTGGAAAGTTTTCTACTTCCGTCGTTGTCATTAGTTGTCCGCCAGGTAATCCCCCAGCTTGGAAGCCTTCAAATACAACGGGCTTCAAGTTAGCTCGCCCTGCATATATGGCCGCTGTGTATCCTGCTGGCCCAGAACCGATGATTACCAAGTTTTCTACTGTCGGGTTGGTCATAACAGTTATACAAACTCATAACGACTACGTTTAATATAGTATAACAAACTGCGATTGGCTATGCCATGCCTTAGGCGATCGCAATTGGGGAAAAATGGGGACATTGTTGGCGATGTCTACGACAAGCCGCTCCGCGTCTACGCAGCTAGCCATCTGTTGTGCGAACAGTACCTATGATATATACAAGAGTATTTTCTGTAATCTTATGTCTTTCACCATTACAGATTTAGAGCAATTACAAACCGAGCATCCAGAATGGCAGATGGAGCTGGTAGAAGGAAATATTATACTTATGGGGCCATCAGATTACGAGTCAGAGGAAATCGCTACTCGCTTGAGTACCTTCTTAAATATCTGGGTGATGTCGCGCAAGTTAGGGCGTGTGACTGGTTCTAGCGCCGGGTTTATTTTGCCTCAGATAGAAGAAGACTCTGAAAAAAGAGACCTGCGTGCGCCTGACGTTTCTTTTGTCAGAGCTGACCGGCTCAAGAAGACCAAGCGCGACTTTGTAGAGTTAGTTCCAGACTTGATGGTTGAGGTCAAATCAAAAACAGACAAAATTCAACCACTGGAAGAGAAAATTCAGCTATTCCTTAAACTTGGGTCTACAGTCGGGATATTGATTGACCCTGACAAATTGACAGTAACAGTTTACCGACTTAACCAAGCTCCAGTGGTATTGCAGAATGGAGACACACTCACGTTACTAGATTTGCTGCCAGGCTGGGAGTTGGCTGTATCAGAACTTTGGCCACCTGAGTTTGATTGATACTCCCACATCGTAATTGAGAATTTAGCCCTTGGCCAACACCAGGGGTTTATTTATGTGCGTCTTGGATGCGAGCATTGTAGATTGTGCAAACCGATCGCTCTACTTTCCTATAACCGCCGTTTGAGGATGAAAACCTAGCGAAAAAAATTTTTGCCACTAGTGATATGAAACTGAACGGAGGTGGGTAAGTTCTTTTTAGAACAAACAACCCACCCCACCCCAGGGAAAACACTTATGAAAACCGAACTAAAAGCTAAGTTTATCCAACACATTCTCGGCAAAAAGCAAGAAAACGAAGGTTTCACACTGATTGAATTGTTGGTAGTAATTATCATCATCGGTATTTTGTCAGCTATTGCACTACCTTCTTTCTTGAACCAAGCAAACAAAGCGAAGCAGTCGGAAGCTAAAACCTACGTAGGTTCCATGAACCGCGCTCAGCAAGCTTATTACTTAGAACAGAACCAATTTGCAGCTCAAGCTGATTTTGGTAAATTAGGTCTTGGTATTGCCACACAAACCACAAATTACAAGTATGCAATTTCTGGTGGTGGTGCTAGTAACGCCAGCCAAGTGACCAACCAAGCAGCAACAGTACTTGCCAATGCTCCTCTCAAATCTTATATAGGTAATGTGGGTGTAACAACGCAAGCTTCTACCAGTGAAGCCACCACCATCGCTACTTTATGTGAAGCTACTCAAGCTAGAGTTAACGGCGGTTCAGATGTAGTTGCCTATAATGCTAGTGGCAATTTCGACAGCACCACTAATTCACCCTCTTGCGCTAGTAACTTCGTCTCTTTGAAATAAGTTAAGCAGTGACTTACTACGTGAAAATATTGTTTGTCTAAGCAACTTCATAGCCAAGTTAATTTCTCATGTAGTTTGTCTTGAACTAAATTAGGTATTTTTTAAAGTGGGTAGATGCTTCTATCCACTTTATTTCCATTATGTGAGTAGTTCACAATTATATTTCCCATACAATCTTCTTAGAGCATTACCATGATTACTGATATATATAATTGGCAAAATCAAGCTGAAAAATACTTCATTCAAGAAAAATATCTGCAAGCAGCACAGTTATATGAACAAGCAATAGCAATAGAACCAAATACTATTACTTACTATTGGCATTTAGGATTACTACTGCTATTACAAGGGCAAGAATCAGAAGCTCAAATGACGTGGATGCTGCCAATGACGGAGGCAGATGAAGAGCAGTTAGAAATTTGGACAAATGAACTATTTCAATTTTTGCAAATAGAAGCTGAAAGACGCGAAAAATTGGGAGAATATTCCATAGCTTGGTTAATTCGCCAGCATATGCGGGAAGTTAATCCTGTTGATCTCAATAATTTACTCCACATTTTGCAACTTTGCCTCAAACTCGAAAAATTTGAAGAGATTAAGGACTTGCATGAGTGGGGAATAATCGAAATTTTAAATGAGCCAGAAAGTGCAAATATTAATGCCGAATTATTAATCCAAGTTTTAAAAAAACTTTTAGATATTGCTCCTTTACATCCAATCAATTTGAATTTAGTAGAAGCTTGTTTACCTTACTTCTCTGATACTTATCAATGCTTTTGCTTAATCCTGACTACGGCCATGACAATCGGTCATACTTTGCGGCAGCCTCTACTAGCAGCAGAGCTTCTTAAATTGCATTTACAAATAGAACCAGAGAATGTAGAGATTTTACGACATTTAGCAGTTTTTTATCAAGACGCTCGTAATTATTCTCAGGGTATAGAAACAGCTAAGTTATGTTATTCATTATCAGAAGGTTTAGCCGATAAAATTTTTGCCCTACATTTGCTGTTAAGAGGGCTAATGTCAGCAGGTGGATATTGGCAAGAGATATGTGAAACTTGCCAAGAATTGGAAGCTGTATTTCAACAGTTTATCCAAGCCCAACCAATTCATTTAGAAGAGGGCAGAATACTACGGTTGCTGACGCCATCCTTCGCGATACCTCACATTAAAGATAATCCTGCTAGTTTCCGGAAAATTCAGAATCAAATTGCTAAAATTTTTAACAATGATGTTCAAGATTATGCTAAATCACAAGGGAAAAAATCTTATTGTAAAAATGTACATAGTCGAGATTTAAACCATTCCACTAAAAAATTAAAAATTGGTTATGTATCCTACGCTTTAAGAAATCATTCAGTTGGTTGGCTAGCCCGCTGGTTATTTCAGCATCATGATAGAGATAAATTTGATATTCATACTTATTTTGTTAACTATCAATTAGTCAATGATTTTCTTCAAGATTGGTATGTACAGCAGGGAGGAAATGCCCATAAATTAGGCATGAATGGCTTGGAAATTGCTGAACAAATATATCAAGATGAAATCGATATTTTAATTGATCTTGATAGCATTACTCTAGATATTACTAGTGAAGTGATGGCACTCAAGCCTGCACCTATCCAAGTGACTTGGTTAGGTTGGGATGCATCAGGCATACCTGCAATTGATTACTTTATTGCAGACCCCTATGTATTACCAGATGATGCACAAGATTACTACACAGAGAAAATCTGGCGCTTACCTGAAACTTACATAGCAGTAGATGGCTTTGAAGTGGGTGTACCAACTCTTCGTCGAGAAGACTTAAATATCCCTGGAGATGCTGTTGTGTATCTAAGCGCACAGAGAGGATATAAACGCCATCCAGAAACAACTAGATGGCAAATGCAAATTATCAAACAAGTACCTAATAGCTACTTTTTGATTAAGGGGCTTTCTGAAGAAGGAACAATTAAACGCTTCTTTTATCAAATCGCTGAAGAGGAAGGTGTGGATATCTCTCAGTTACGATTTTTACCGCAAGTCTCTCTAGAGTCAGTTCACCGTGCCAACTTGGGTATTGCTGATATTGTATTAGATACATTTCCTTACAACGGAGCAACAACAACGTTAGAAACATTGTGGATGGGTATCCCTTTAGTGACGAGAGTGGGTGAACAATTTGCCGCGCGTAATAGCTACACCATGATGATCAATGCTGGTATCACCGAAGGTATAGCTTGGACAGATGAAGAGTATATAGAATGGGGTGTACGCTTGGGTACAGACGCTTCTTTAAGACAGCAGATTTCTTGGCAATTACGTCAGTCTAGGCACACTGCACCGCTATGGAATGGTAAGCAGTTTACTCTTGAGATGGAGAAGGCTTACGAACAGATGTGGCAAAAGTATCTGGAAGAAAAATAAGTAAAAATATCCTTAGCCTTGGCGAATGGAGTTCGCAGCTATACAGACAAAATCCGCCTACGCGGGTTTAAAATTCCTCAAGTCCGCGCAGGCGGACTTCGTTTGTGTAGCCGCGATTTCTAATCGTCAGGTATATTTGCTAATCCTACACAGGTATAACCTCTGATTGGAAGATGCTCAAGCTATCTAATTCACAGACTGGTAGCTTTTCTGCTTTCACTTGTGCGATCGCCTGTTTATTATCTATTGCCAAAGCAATTCGAGTTTGAATTTTAGGCAAAAGAGTTTGCCATTGAATATCACTTATATGACCCAACAGAGAAATTTCTGGCCCCTCAGTTATATCTACATCCTCTTCCATGAGCAAATTCATGGTCAAAGACGATAAAAGCATATCCGCTTCCTCTTCAGAAATATTGTGAGTATCTATTAAGAGAGTTATCTGACTTTTATCTGGGTGCGTAGTGAGAGCAGAAATTACACTGGCTAAATCTTGATATAGTAGGTCTTCTGGTTGTGACCAGTCAGGAAAAATAATCAGGTTAGTCTCATTTAAGGGCAAATTTTGACTTAGATTATCTGCAAGATAATTGCTGAATAGCTCTTGGAATAGGCTTCCTATTTTAGCTGAGTAGGAGCGACTATCAAGAAAACTAGGATTACCCTGCATTTTTTCTTTGATTTGAGCGCTCTTTTGCTGGCATAATTCAGGGTTAGTGCCAAGTGTGATCGCTAACTTAATATAATCCATCTCGTTGTTTGTTATTAAGTCAAACATTTGGATTTCTCGTAAGTAAGCAGCCCCATGCCTTGCTCGAAGAGCATCACCTTCTAAAACTACCGTTGTTAATCCTACCTCTAAAGCATCTACAAGAGAATGACCACCTGAATGTCGGTAGGAATCTAAATACACATCAGCTAGCTTTAAAACTTCTTTAACATCAGCGCGACTAGGTAGTGCATCTAGAACAATGAGACGGCTTTTGTCAACATCGTACTTAGCCAAAATCGCATACATGTGGTTGAGGAAAGAGTTAGCCGGATACGAATTGCTCCAGCTAGGAGCAAATGGATATAAAACAAGAATTGAATCAGGTACAGCAGCAAGAATTTTTACCCAGGTTTCTCTCAGTTCTGGAATTATTTTGTAGAAATTAGCACCCGAAATGAATACAATAGTTTTTTCAGTTGCACCCCAACTTTCTCGATGGGGTTTAATTGTGGGAGTTTCTAGTTCAGAAGGGTAATCAAAACAGTAACCTACTCCATCAAGAGTTACTAACTTTTCTCTATAATGCTTTTGTCCACCTGATACAGGTTCTGACAAACTACCAGAGATAAAATAGTCAATGTTTCGTATGCCTGTTGTTGCGGGGCAAGAGCCAAAGGTCAACTGTAGCCTTGCTAGTCGATGCAAGGCAAGTAATGTAATCTGATTTGTGACTAATGTAACGTTTGTTGCAATTAAGAGAAGATCGAGATCTCCATTACGAATCGTTTGTACCTGACTTTGTAGGTCTGAAGGTAGGATAACTAAAGCATCTACATGGCCTGCACAATAGCGTTCTAAACGACTATTATTGGCACTTACGGTGTAGAGAATAATTTCAAACCTATTCCAATCTAGATGTTTGTACGCTGGCAGTGTGTGAAAGGTTTCTGTACCCAGTTGAAAATGAGCAGCAAGAACTCCTAGACGCATTTTTTTCCGTTCTGGCGATCTTTCTGGAAAGTCGTAGTCAATTTCATAGCCTTGAGTTTTCAAGGCATATTCCATAATCTCAGCGCGTTTGATATAAATCTCTTTTAAATTTTCTGTAGTGAAATATAGAGGGCTAAAGTTGGCAGCTTGAAGGAAAAATTTCGCTACATACTGCCATAATACTGATTCTGGATTACTAAATATATTTTCTTGTAAGTAATCTAGCCATTGTTGTAAATAGCGATAGTAATTATTTACTTCGCCCTTTTCTTGAAATAGGCGCGGAAATTCAAAGATAAATTTCAGATAATCAGCTAGCAACCATTGAGGAATATAAGTTAGGTCATATTGCAGTGGTAGTTGGTCAGCACGGCAGTACAACATTCCTACTAACAGGTATTGGATAGCTTTTGGTGAACCAAAACCGTTAGCAATATGAGCTGATAGTGTATTAACATAATTCTGCTCGTCCTCGGTCAGAGCCTCATGTTTAATACCGCTATTTACCAATGTTTGATGTGCATTACCTAAATATGAAGAGTAATCAACAATCAATTGTTCAGCAGGTATAGTGAGTAATTTTTCTGCAAGTCTCTGGCGAGCTTGGCAGAGGTTAGCTATTGCTGAGTGGCTGCTTAGTTTTTGCTGATACTGATTAACGCAGCTATTTATTTGAAATAAAAGCTCTTCTAATTCATTGCTGAATTCATTTGACTTTTTAATCAACCCAAATGAAAGCAACAGATTTTCTGATTCTTTAATTATTGTTGGGTTAAAAATCTCAGAATTGTAGGCAACGATTAAGGCAAACTTATTATGATGTTGGTTAAAAGCTCGATTTCCCGTCGAATCAATACTTCTGCGGTAATATATTACTATTTCTTTTGTAGCATAGAAGTTGATTTTATGTTTTAAGCAATTCAGCCAAAATTCCCAATCCTCATAACCAATTAAAGCAACATCCTCTTTGTAACCATTAACTAAATCCCACACTTTTTTTGAATAAAGTGAAGAGTTATGAAGCATATTAAATCGCTTCATATTTTCTTTAGAGAACAAGTCAGCGCTGATAATAAGTTTATTTTCTACACCAAACATTTGGTAGGAACCAAATGCCACACAAGGAGAATCTTGATTTAATGCCACACTTAGCAGATTCTCAATCCCTGTTGAGCTTAACTTATCATCAGCATCCAATGAAAGTATATATTCACCATTAGATACTCTGATACCAGCATTTCTAGCACTAGCAGGCCCACCGTTTGCTTTCTCTACAAGTCGTATCTTTTTATTAAAATAAGTTGATATCAACTGTCGCGCGACTTCGCTAGTATTATCTTTACTCCCATCATTGACAATAATTATTTCCCAGTTATCGTATGTCTGAGCAATGACACTTGCTACTGTTTCTGGTAAAAACTGAGCTAGGTTGTAACAGGCAATAATCACAGATACCAGTGGCATATTTGACAAAGCAGGTAGAACTTCATTTCTTAGCGGCAAGAGTGCGCGTTCTACTACTTCTACTGTGTTTGCCAGCATCAGTTCTTCTCTAAACATTGCTTCTGCACGTTGCTTGCCAGCTTGACCTCGTTTGTCACGATATTCTGGGTTGATAGTCCAAGCTTGAATTGTATTCACTAATTCTTGAACAGTAGCTTGGCGATCAATTTTAGGATCGGGTAACAATTTACCTGTATCACCCAACTCTTCGGGAATACCACTTACTGCGGTTGCAATGATCGGTAATCCTTTTGCCATTGCTTCCATAATGGATAATGGCATTCCTTCTAATTCTGAAGGCAAAACAAAAATATCAACAGCATCAAGCCAATCTGTAATATCAGAACGTTCTCCAATTAACTTGACTTGTTTAGTTACTCCAAGCTGCTCTAGTTCAACTTTTAATTGGGTTTCCAAAGTCCCAGTACCAGCCCAAATAAAGTAAAGTTGAGACCAAATTGCACTTTGCTTGAGTTGTTGAATTGCTTCTAGTTGATACTGAAAACCTTTGACAGGCTCCAAACGAGCAGCTGTAAAGCAAACTATAGCATCGGCAGGTATTTCTAAATCTTGACGCAGGCGATCGCGAACAGATGGTCTAGGAGGAATAAAGTAATGTTTTGGTCGCCCGTTATAAATCACTTGTCCTTTGTCTTTTGGAAGTCTGAAGAGCTGGTGTAATAAATTCAAATTCTCGGTTGACACAGCAATAACTGCTCCCGCTTGAGCATAAATTTGCTCTAATTCTTCCAAGTATGAGTCAAATCGCTCTGCTAAATAGGTGGCAACAAATCCCTCGACCATAATGTATGGTATCCCCATCTCATTAGCAACTTTTTTAGCAGCTAGATTTGAGAAGGGACAGCAATCACTAAAAATTACAAGGTCAGGCTTAACACTAGCTAAAATCTTTTGAGCATCCGATACACTCGTTAACGTTCGTGCAAATTCTTGAAGAGTATTGTAGTCAAGCCACAAATGTTGAATGCCCAATTGCTGCCGCTGTTTAATAAACTGATTAGATACTTGGCTCTGTACACAAGTTACCTTATAGCCTAATCTCGCTAATTCACAAAGAACTATGTGGTTGTATTGCCCAACCCCATAAATGCTTGGATCGTCTGTATATAGTAGGATATGTTGATTTTGATTCATTGAACCATCAGTATCTAATTGTTCTGATGGTAAATAATTAGATTTATGAGATTGATTTTCTGGCTGAACATCTTGATTCAACTCAGTATCTAACTGGTGAACAATTAATATTGGCAGTTCTACCCTGTGGATAGCTGGCTGCTTGAGAAGACTAAACATAGTTGCAGCAGCTTCACTCAAAGTAGATACAGACTTAACAGATTTCAAAAGCTGTAACAAGAAATCCTTGCGAATTAATCCAAAACAAAGCAGGTTTTGAGGGAATGTTAATAATGGTAAAATCTGAATAGCTTCTGAATAAGTTTTTGCGGGTACACGTTCAGTAAAAATTTGTTGAGTGATTCTCTTAGAAGATGCAATCCAAGCTCCACATATAACTCCAGAAATTTGTTGATTTTCCTCAGCCAACAGTATATCTAAAGCCGATGAGAGGAAAGACTCATCATACTGAATATAATCATTCGTAATTAGAACATATTCTTCTTCCACAAAGGAAATAACATTAATAATTGAGTCTATGATACTTTGGTAGTCATGCTCATCTAAATTATTACAATCATAAACAATCAGATTTTGATGCCGAGATTGATTTTTCCATGCTTGTAAAAGCTGGTTGTCAGTCTTTTGAATGTTTGTATAATTGAGATGAATGATAGCTACTGAGGGTTGGGCAGAGCAATCGTCACTTTCTAAAGTTTGAGACTTAATTTTTTGACGATATTCTTCTATCTCTTGCAACTCGCTGTTAAAGAAATTCAACTCCTCAAAATTTGAGTTATTTTTACGCTCAGCGGTTGGTAAATCGTAGATAGAACTGTTATGTATGATTCTATTGCAAATTCTATCTAAAGCTGGATCAATACCAGGCTTCAATTCATCTAACGTTTTAATCCTTATATCAGGATAATGATAGTCTTTTATACCAATTGAGTGAAACTTAGTAGAAAACTTAAAGAAATAAGCATTGGTGAAGCGATACAACCTGATCAAGTCCTTGACAGTTGGCTGAGAAGGTACAGAAAGTAGCCTATCAACTAATTCTTCCAAAGATTTTTTACTGGTGTCTTGAAAAGCATGTCGTACTGCTCCCCGATATGGAGATAGTTCAAATGTTGCTGTTGGTACACCTCTAGCTACTGCCTCAAGTGCTACAGTGCTAAAGAAAGCGATCGCTGCATCGGAATGCCATAAAATTGCATATGAAGTTAACTGTTCATAGGGCATGACAATCCGCACATTTTTAGGAGCAGAAAGTACTTGCTGATAAGCTCTTGACAAAAATTCATATGCTACAGCATGTGGGAATGTCTTACTTCCTATACCTGCAATAAAGGGATGATGACGAATTACTAAATATTCATCTCTATCTCTAAATATTTCCATCAAGCTTTCAATCATATCTAGTTGGCTTGTAATGGACTTATAATCATCAGACATTGCAAGCTCATCTTCGCTTGAGGTGAAAACAGTAATTATTTTTGCGTTTAATGGTATTCTTAATTGCTGACGAATTTTCGTATGATTTGAATTGAAATCATAAAAAGATGGCCAACTAAGATTCTGACCATTTTCCCGCTCAATGAAATAATTTTTTAATTGGAAAATTTCTTGCTTATTTAGAGTAATATCTTCCCAGCTTCTCACACAATCAAGTGGGGTCTTAGGGCTTAAACAATTAGAATTATCAAAGAAACAAAAACTATCAGCAATAAATCCCCTTTCATGGGTGATAACATCAATTTGTCGCCGCCTCGCTACCTCAAATGCTACGCTGTAAGGTGCAAAGCGAGCATTGAATAAAAATAAATTTGTTGGATTATAAGTATCTAGTAATCTGGAAATAGCCTTATAAGTTATTAATCCATCAATTAAATATTGTTTGTGAACTTTTCTAACCTCAGGTCTAGAAAGTTCTCTATCAGAAGATATTCTGAAATACGTATAAATAGATGAGGTCACCCATTTACCAATTGGTAAGTCAAAATAGACAGCATTTTTATAATCTTGTTGTTCAAGATTTTCTACCCATTGATTAGCAATCTTGTAGTCATTTTCAGTGATAGAATCACGCAACTGTAGATAAGGTAAATTAAAAGATGAACCCAAAAACTGTTTACTAGTTTGTGAACAAGCTTGACAAGCATCAGCGTATTGATAACCAACCTGAGTTGCGAGATGTGCAAGATTGCAATTTTTATACACTCCATCACAACCAACTACAAAAATCTCACAATTCCGCAACCTCAATGCTGAAGCAACCACTGCATCGACTTGACTATGAACTGACCACCATGCATAGGGCGCAAAAAACATAATTTTTTTGAGTTCAGTCATTGCTCTAATCCTTTGTTTACAATTTTCAATAATGGACGCTAAATATTGACTCTGTTAGCAGGGTAAGTAAAGGAATTATACTTAATAAATAGCTTATTCCTTGTGTTAATTTCTTGGTCTGATTTACTGATACGCTAAAAATAATTCTAAATAATTAAAATTATTAAACCTTACTTCTTCATTGAGAATTAATGGAATTACAGTCATAATGTCACCCGCTATAATTTACGTAGATTTTTTAAGTAAAAGCGCAAGGAATTTTTACTCAAGGAGAAGTTCCCACTCTAAAGGAGTGCCTTTTTTTAAGTTTTTGGTTACTTTTTTGCCTAATAAAACTTCATAATATTTAGGTGGTAAGCCAAATCCTGGACGTATCGCTCTCAAATTTTCCGGTGTCAAAACACCCCCAGCTTTTATATCTTGTGAAATGTAGAGCGATCGCTTAAATTTTAATGATGCTTTCTCAGCTTCTGTCGGGCCGTAATTTATATTACCCAGTGCTTGCCAAGCTCTTTCAGTTTCCACAACCAGCTGCTGCATTTCTTCTGGTTCCATTGAAAAAGCGGAATCAACGCCACCATCAGCCCGACGGAGGGTAAAGTGTTTCTCAATAAATGTCGCCCCTAAAGCAACACTCGCAACAGCAACACCAATCCCCATCGAGTGATCTGATAACCCCACCTGTACATTGAACAAATCGCGCAGATGAGGAATAGTCAACAAGTTGCTATCTTTTGGTGTCGCTGGATAAGTACTTGTGCATTTGAGTAGTATTAAATCCTGACAACCCCATTCGCGCGCCGTTCGCACTGTTTCGTCTAACTCTGAAATTGTCGCCATACCAGTAGAGATAATCATCGGTTTACCAGTACTGGCAACTTTCCGAATTAGAGGTAAATCAGTATTTTCAAAAGAAGCAATTTTATAACAAGGCACATTTAGGGATTCAAGAAAATCTACAGCGCTAGCATCAAAGGGAGTACTAAACCCGATGATTCCCCATTCCTTGCAGCGGTCAAAAATCGGTTTATGCCATTCCCAAGGAGTATAAGCCTGTTGGTAAAGCTGATACAGGGATTGACCATGCCAAAGACTATTGAGAGCATCAATATAAAAATCACCCTCATTGATATCCAAGGTCATAGTATCTGCTGTATAAGTCTGAAGTTTAAGGGCATGTGCCCCAGTTTTAGCAACTGCGTCAACTATTCGTAAAGCTACTTCTAATGATTGATTATGATTGCCAGACATTTCAGCAACCACAAATGGCAGATGGTTAGCACCTATTTTTTTACCTGCAATATTAATTTCTCTCATTTGATTTTTTCATAGGAGTTTTATTTATTTTTAATTAAATGAATAGCTTCATATTTTCCTAATTTAGTTTTTCCCATGTTTTGAAAGCTAGCTTGTTCAAAAGTTTTAATTGATATTTCATTGTAGGGTTTGACATAGGCATAAATTATCTTAACGTTAGATTCAGAAAATATTTTTTTGCATCCTAAATCAATTAGGTTACAGCCATAACCCTGATAACGAAAATTTCTATCAATGCTGATAGAAATAATGGCTTTATCGCCTTCTATTTCATAACGAATTTGGCCGATAGGTACATCATTTATATCAACGGCAATGTATAAAATAAAATTGGGAGAGTGCAGTCGAGATTGGAACCATTTAATATGCTCTTCCCAAAGTATATGTTTTGTGGAAAAGGAAACAGCCCTGACCTCTGGGTCATTTGACCATTCCCACAACAACCGACAATCTTCTTGGCAAGCACAGCGTAATTTCAACAACTTGGTTGCTAAATGTCTCAATACGCGCTTAGTTCCTTCACCATCTACTAACTTTTGGCTGCGTCTAGTCATTTCTATTCGTGTATGCGCAACTCTTAGTAAATCAGCAACCGCTGACCCTATTTCAACAGCAGGAACATCCTCATGCCAACCAAGATAGATAGATACTCCCATCTCATCTAATTTTTGTGCGATCGCTCGTTGATTGTCAGCTAAAACTAACACGATACTTGGTAAACTCATAAAAGCCAATTCCCAGCTAGTAAAGCCACCAGCTGCGATCGCCACATCAGCCCAAGCCATTAGTTCGGGCATATTAGTTACATTCTTCTTCAAGTGGATGGGAAATCTTGAATCTAAGGAAGCTGATTGCAATTGTTCATAATGAGGATTACTTCCCCCTACAACAACAACAGTTTCCAAGGTATCCAATTCCACTAATTGCAGGGCTTTTATAACTTTAAGAGTTACATTATCTGGATCGCTACCGCCCAATGTTACCAAAACCTTACGAGCGATCGTCGGAGTCTCTCTCTTCCACCCACGCCACTGCCAAAACTCCTGGCGTAATAGGGCGTATTTCACACCTAGTAGAAGCTGAGTATAAGGTTCTCGCTTCGCGTATAGCCCCTCATGAGCATAAATATTCTGATTCAAGACCACATCTGCATAGTAGTGGTCTGCGTGTGCATAATCATCAATAAATAGCAGACTTAAGCCAGCATCTTTGATTACTCGTTGATACTCAGCGCCAAAGTGGTATCCATCGGCTACTAACCAATTTGCATCTAGTTGGCGAGCAAAACTAGCAGTTTCCCTTGCATCCTCAATACTTCCCCAAGAAACTGACAGGTGAACTACTTTTATTCCCTCTGATAGTAGCCTCTGTTCTAACGTAGGAACTGAGTTAGAAATTAAAAAAACTGCCTGTTTTTCAGTGTTCTGCCAAGCTTGAGCTAATGCCAAACAACGCATTAAGTGACCAGTGCCAATTTGGGTAGATGCATCTACACGAAAAACTAAATTCATCTGATTTTAAATAACGGTTCCAATGGTTGGCACTTGAGATATTTCTCTAAGGATTGATTATCAACTACCTCTTTTAAAATCTGAAAAACTTGAGTGTAAGCTGTTAGTAGGGTTTCTACATCAGAATCACTATGGGAATAACTCATATTGTGAGTTCCAAGGGTCAGAATTCCTCTAACAAACATTTCTTGGAGAAAAAGGGTTTTAATCTGCCATTGGCTATATGGATTTACTTCTTTAAAAAGTAAAAACGACCAACTAGAGTGGCCAGATATAGATAAAATATGAGAGATTTGATAATGCTCAATAAGCTGCTGCACACCTGATATGATTTTTTGTCCCTGCTTTTTCAGTGTTTCAATCACTGGTAGCTGCTGCAACTTATTCATTGTTGCTTTGGATGCTGCTAAAGAAAGTGTTTCACCTCCAAATGTAAAAGAGAAAAAGATTTCTTCCATTAACTGCATAATCTCCGCTTTACCTGTTACAGCAGATAAAGGATAACCATTGGCTAATCCTTTACCAAAAGTTGCTAGGTCTGGTATGACACCGAAATATTCTTGTGCGCCCCCATTTGCAAAACGAAATCCTGTAATCGTTTCATCAAAAATTAGCAGTGTGCCATTTTGATGAGCTAACTGTCTGACACCTTCTAAAAAGCCTTCTTTAGGTTCAACTACATTCATCGGCTCCATTATTACCGCAGCAACTTCATTGGGGTACTGCGTAAATATCTGATGCAATGAATCTAAGTCATTGTAATTAAAAGAGTGAGTCAAAGCTTGAACACACTTTGGTACTCCTCGATTGCGAGTAGTAGAGGAAATATACCAATCGTGCCAACCATGATAGCCGCAGACAGCAACATGATCTCGTCCTGTGTAAGCCCTAGCTAAGCGAATTGCTCCTGATGTTGCATCTGAACCATTCTTGCCAAAGCGTACCATTTCGGCACAAGGCACTATCTCAACCAGTTTTTCAGCCACCTGCATCTCAATAGGGTGAGGTAAGGAAAAAAGCACTCCTTCTTCCATTTGTTGAAGCACCGCCGCATTTACATCTGGGTCACTGTACCCAAGTGTTATGGCTGCTAAACCATTGATGAAGTCAATATACTCATTCCCATCAACATCCCAAACATGACTACCAAAGCCTTTATGTATGAAATAAGGAGAAACACCAAAGGGATATTGAGTTTTACTCTTACTAAAGGTTTGCGTTCCCAATGGTATAGTTTGAAGTGCCCTTGCCAAAAATATTTCAGAATTATGATAACGTTCTGACACAGTTAATCTTCCCCAATCTTGTTTAGAAACAATTCATCAACCAGTAATGATTTTTGTAAACCTTCGTTACGCTGATAGCAAGTATTGAAATCTTTTAAATAGGAATTTACTTCTAAGAAATCTAAAATATCTTGTGTCGTAAACTTAGGGTTATTTCGATATAAAGCTTCGTAAATATTTGCAATTAAATTAAAGTCTAATTGTTCATCAACAGTCCAGCGTAAATGGGACAAATTAGTATTATTTTTGTAAACTCCTATATGGAAAAGATGCGGCTGTTGATTAATAAAAGGAGTTACATGCTCCCTTTGTGAAGGAAGCTTGGCTTCTTTCCAAGCTTGCTCTAAGCATTTGAAACGGCATATTTCTACATCTAAGCCATCTGGATAGGTGGGTTCAAGCGCATTACTAGCATAATCAAAATCTCCAGTTAAATAAAACTTAATAACTTCATCAATTAATTCTGGATCGGCTAGCGGGCAATCACCTGTTAACCTGACTATATGCTCTGGAGAATACAATTTAGCTGCTTGGTAAAACCGATCTAGGACATCCTCTAAATTTCCGCGATAACATCCTACATTAATGTTGATACACAAATTTTCAATAGCATCGTCTGTAACATCTTTGCTTGTAGCAACCAGAAGATAATCAATCAGCTTTGCACGCTTTATTCGTTCAATTTGTAGTGCTAACATCGGTACGCCAAGAATAGGCTTGAGCACCTTTCCCCTAAAACGGGATGAAGAAAAGCGTGCTTGCAGAATTGCTAAAATCATGTGACCTCCTGATAAAAACCTTGTAAAGACTTTTGTAGAAGGGTACAAACCCATCTTGAGGAGGAATCACAAACTTGTATACCTAATTCTCGCTGATCGTGATTGGATGTGATTTTAGCAATTTCTTTATAAGTTACTAATGCCTCAAATATTTTGGCGTAGTCTTGTTTATAGGTATAAATTTGTTCATTTGGTAAGTGGTGATAGTGGCGACGTTGAGGATAATCTGGTAAAAAATCACCTAAAAGTAAAATACCACCATCTGCGGTCAATCTATCTATTTCAGCTATAGTTTTAACTAAATTTTCCCGGTCTATCCAGTGCATTACAGCACCAATTATTACTAAATCGAACTGATAGTTAATAGGGATATTTTTTAGTAATCCTTGATATAAATTTAAATGTGGGTAACGCTGTTTACCATCTTGGATTGCTTCCAAACTTGCATCAATACCAACTAAATTTATATCTCCAAATTTTTCACTTAGCTGATTAAGACGCCAACCATTAGCGCAACCCAAATCAACAATGTTTTTAATTTCTCTTTTTGGCTTTAACAAATCGATAAGATGCAAAGCCCAATCAATCTCAGTATGATCAACCAATACTTTCTTATTGCGTTTAAACCACTGATTACCTTCACGTTCTAAAAAAATCTGATCTTGGTTCATATTAAACTTTCCAATTTGTAGGATTTAATATAGGATTATCTGTTAAAGCAAATTGTAAAAATACATTTGCATCTAAAAAAAAGTTAGTTTTAAAGGCTAATAAAATGTCTGATAAATGTTGAAGATTATTAACACCAATAATTATCGAGTCAATTTCTTTAATGTTTTTAATGAAACTTATAGATGCTTGCAATGCTGAGATATTGTTCTGCGATAGCATTTCATGATATTTTTTTAAATGATTTTTAACGGAATCAAAATAAGATGGTAGGCATTCTGGCTCCATTAATAATAAACCTTGAAAAAATATTGAACGCGCATGAATTTCTATACCATTTTTTTTAAGAGAACTTAAATTTCCACTGAGTAAGAGCCGTTGATCCAAGACGTTAATAGGTAACTGAATTAAATCTATTGCATACTTTTCTAGAACATTTTCAATTTCTTCTTGAGAATAAACAGACACTCCTATTTTTTTTATCAATTTTTTTTCTTTAAGATGGAGCATTTTCTCCATCAGAGATTGTCCATTATTTGCTAGTAAATCTTTAGCTTGATGTATCAATAAACCATAAATAGAGGATTGATTTAATGTAGATAAAGATTGATAGAAAGTATTCTCTAAAAGTTTAACATCATCAGATTTAATACAATTTGGAGAAAATTTAGGAGTTTTTGTCACAATTTCAAAGTTATGATTATCAGGAATTAACTTTCCCAATATTTCTTCACTAGTTCCATAAGCAGGGGCTGTATCTAAAACCTGGATTCCATTTTGACCTGCTAGCGCTAATATTTTTACTACTTCCTCTGTTGGGGTTTTTCCTTCTTTATTAGATATTCCATAATCTAAACCAAATTGTGCAGTACCAATACCTAATTTCATGACATATTCTTCTCTGATAGTAAAGTTTGTTTTATAGCCATTACTACTTGATCTTGCTCATTGTGAGTTAATGCGTAATAAATAGGAATACTAATAGCTTCCTGGTAATATGTCTCAGTGTTTGGAAAATCTCCTAACTTAAAACCCAGTTTTTGATAATATGGCTGAGTGTGAATCGGAATATAGTGCAAATTAACACCAATTCCATCTCGACGCATTTCTTCAAACACCTGTTGGTGAGTTTTATTAATCTTGTCTAATTTCAAACGCATCACATACAAATGCCAGCTAGACATTGTATCTGGATGTTGCCAAGGTAAGACTAGTGGTAAATCTTGTAGCATCTGATTGTAGCGTTCAGCTAAAAAGCGACGGCGTTCTACAAACTTATCTATCCTTTGCATTTGGCTAATACCCAAGCTTGCTTGGATATCTGTCATCCGATAGTTAAAGCCTAAATCTAACTGCTGATAATACCAAGAACCATGAGGTTCACCTTCCATTAACTCTGGATTGCGAGTGATACCATGACTTCGCAATCTAATTAATTTTTGATACAACTTCTCCTGATTTGTTAACAACATGCCGCCTTCACCAGACGTAATAATCTTGACTGGATGAAAGCTAAATACTGTTATATCCGAAAATTTACAGTTGCCAATAGGTTCTCCTTGATGTTTTCCTCCAATGGCATGAGAAGCGTCTTCAATAACTTTAAAACCATAATGCTGAGATAATGCCGCAATTTTCTCCATCTCAGAACATTGCCCAGCAAAATGCACGGGTATTAAAACTTTAGGTAAACAACCTTGCTGTTCTGCCCAAGCTAATTTATGCTCTAATTCCTCAATACTTAAGTTATAAGTGTGGTGATCAATATCGACAAAATTAACCTTGGCTCCGCAGTATAAACCACAATTAGCTGATGCTACAAACGAATTTGGTGATGTCCACAGATGATCTCCTTCTCCTAGACCGACTGCTAGACAAGCAATATGCAATGCTGCTGTTGCGCTGGAAACTGCTATAGCATATTTTGCCCCGCAATAGTTAGCAACAGCTTGCTCAAACCTTTCTATAGCAGGGCCTTGAGTTATCCAGTCTGAACGCAAAACTTCTACTACAGCATTTATATCTTCTTGGCTAATATGTTGCCGCCCATAGGGAATATAGTCACTCATTGCTTTAACATATCTAGTAATTGGAAACCTTTAAGCCAGTCTATGTTTTTGTGAGAACTATACTCAAATTCATCTGGAACAGGGACTCCTTTTTCTCCTAAAAGATTGCAACTGTAATCAACAGCTTGAGCATATTCAATTGTTGGTTTAATGACATAGTGATCGGCAAATTCTAATGTCAAATGTGAAGATTCACCAGGACACATGACTTCATGTAGCTTCTCTCCTGGTCTAATACCCACAATCTTAATGGGTACTCCTGGTGCAACTGCTTCAGCTAAGTCAGTAATTTTCATTGAAGGGATTTTAGGCACAAATATTTCTCCACCTTGCATCCGTTCAAAACCTTTCAAAACTAAATCCACACCTCCCTGGAGTGTCAACCAAAAGCGGGTCATGCGTGGATCGGTAATCGGAATCTCTGGGGATTTTTCAGAAATTAGCTTTTGGAAGAAGGGTACAACTGAGCCTCTTGAACCAACAACATTACCGTAGCGAACTACAGCAAATCGTGTTTTCATTGTTCCCACAATATTGTTAGCTGCGACAAAAAGTTTATCCGCAGCTAGCTTGGTTGCACCGTAGAGATTAATTGGATTTACTGCTTTATCTGTTGAAAGAGCAATTACTTTTTCTACTTCTTGTTCAATGGCGACATCAATAACATTATTTGCTCCATGAATATTAGTTTTAATACATTCCATCGGATTGTATTCAGCCGCAGGAATATGCTTGAGAGCCGCAGCGTGAACTACATAATCAACATTCCGCATAGCCATACTCAAGCGATCGCGATCGCGCACATCTCCAATGAAATAACGCATCACTGGTGCGTTAAACTCTTGCGCCATCTCATACTGCTTGAGTTCATCCCGGGAATAAACTATAACTTTCTGAGGCTGATATCGGCTGAGAATCGTTTTTACAAATTGCTTGCCGAATGAGCCTGTACCACCAGTGATTAAAATAGTTTTACTGTTAAACATTGTGTATTACTTAGTAATCTAAAAATTAAATCTTTGCCAAAAGTGTTTGAAGAAAATTGTTCATACAATGCTTGAGCAAAGACTATTAATTAGGCTTGGGCTGATTATTTGTCTGGGAATTGCTCTTGCTTTGTTCTTTTTTCAAACGCTCTAACAGAGCTTTGTACTCTTGGCGTTCAGGGCGTAACTTCACTAACTTTTCTAAAGGTTGAATCGCACCCTGAGTATCTTTCAACTGTAGCTGCACGTTTACCAACCCCTCCAAGGCTACTTGGTTCTCTGGTTCTCGTTGTAAAACCATCTCCAAACCTTTTGCCTGTTTTTCTAATGAATTCTCTGGAGATGCAACTACTGCCTTAGGTGGCTGAATAGCCTGTTGTATCACCGGAATCGCTGAAAAGGCCATGGAACCGAAGAATGATACAATTGACACTATTGTTAAAATCTTTTGTCGCCGCGCAATCTGCTTGCGGCGGATATCGAAGTATTCTTCACTTGAACCCATACTTTATGTAGATGCTGTGGTAAATACTGAGGTACTAGCTATCCTCCTAACAGGAGGATACCCACTCCTTCACAGGAACTATCATTTTATGGAGAAATATTTTACACAAAATTCAAAAGCTGGCTCTGAAGGCTGGGTGAGGTTTCATGGGATGCGAGTACAGCACCCATGATTGTAAGCGGCGATCGCCTGAGGTAATCTCGGTTCACTTTCAGGTTGATCCATATAGCCAAGCAGAGCAGGGAGTAAGCTGCGAAGTTGGCTACGCTGCTCTGGCAGTTTTTACCCGTCATAAACTTAACTGCTAAAGTCAAAAATATTAAAGAAAACTAATTCGCGAACAAAGTAATTTAATTGAGTAACGAAGTGATATTTTGTATATCTTCATCTACCTAAAGCACTATTTTTATTTCAGAGCTAGACGTAAAATTAAACACCATAGAAAATAACTCTTAAATGTTAATATGAAATTTATATAAAGATTTGCAAGCAGATTGTTTAGTTTCAGATGTTTGCGATATTCTATATAAGATTCAATACGGTAAATAATTAAACCGTTAACTTACAAAACTTCCCAAATGCCCTTATTATAAAGGGTTTTCGCAATCTGCACATATTCCGTTGACTAAAACAAATACAAGTTTAATAGTCGTGCCTACCCTGGCTATAGATGCATCTATAGGGGACGGCTAACTTTGATTTTGGTGTCTATGATCAGTGTTCGATGGAATTAGTGTTTTGTGGTGGTAATTACCGTACAAAACCGAATTACCAACAACTTAGTAGAGTTAGTTATGGTATAGTTAAAAAGTTAAGACTAGCTTTGCCAAAATTACAACGCTCTACGCATCGGTAACATTTGCAAAACGGAAAGCAGTTTTGATTAAGTATTTACTAAACAAAATCTGAATTGAATCGAGTTTATGACTCAGCAAGTAATTCACCCAATGGTGAAATTGCAGCGTAACGTGCAATCACTCGTAGAATCCAATATTATCAAGCCTAGCGATAGCATTTGGAAAATTGCTTTGCTCTATGGTAATGAATGGCAGCACTGGAAACAAGAACTGTTAGATTTTGGCTTTACTATGCAAGATCCAATCAGTGAATTGTTAGCAGTGGAAGCTTGGGACGAAGAGTAAACTGTGAAGTATGTAGACACGGAGCGGTGAAGCAGCGCGGTTTTGGGGTTTCTACGCCGCTTGCTTCAACGCGGGCAACCCGCGCAACGCAGTGGCTCCCCATGAGCGACTGCACCAAGCCAAAGGGCTTGCCGCAGGCTGGGATAAAATTTTTCAGCCTTCACACTTGCCTTGTTCCTTCATTAGCAAGTAGCTAGTGCCGTAGCTAGTTCTTTAGCAGTCTGATAGCGATCGCGTGGCAATGGCTCTGTAACGCGGTCAATAATCTCTCTTAATTTGGGAGTAATTGTTGGGATGCTAGCTACATCAAACCGAAAATGCCGCCCTCGTTGATGGTAAAACTTGAAAGGGTTTTCACCTGTCAGTAAAAAAATTAAGGTTGGGCCAATGGCATATAAATCAGATTGGGTGAGGGGTTGTCCTCGTTCTTGTTCAGGAGCGCAGTAACCCTCAGCGCCAATGCGAGTGCCAGGTGCCGTACCAATTTCCTTAACTGCACCAAAATCGAGTACCACTATCTGATTATTAGAATTTCGCACCATCAGGTTAGCGGGTTTAATATCCCGATGAATCAATGGTGGTTGCTGGCTGTGGAGATAATCTAAAATATCGCAGGTTTGGATCATCCAGGCGATCGCCTGGCTTGGTATTACTGGACCTGTAGTATATATACGTTTTTCTAAATCTTGACCGTGGACTAATTCCATAGCCAAGTATTTTTTGCCACCTTCAACAAAAAAGTCGTAATATTTAGGAATTCCAAGATGGTTAAGGGATTTGAGAGTGTGCGCCTCCCGTTCAAATAATTCCTGCGCCTTGGCAATTTTCGCCATATCGGCATTCATCTGTTTTAACACCAGCAGTTGTGGGTGCCCCGCAATCACACCTGCTGCATCCCAAGCAAGATAGGTAGTACCCATGCCTCCTTGCCCCAAAGTTCGCAAAACTTGATACTGGTGAATCGTCTTTTGCACTGACAGAGGTTGGCCACAATGGATGCAAAACAGATTTTTGGGAGAGTTCCCTTCATGAGTACAGGTAGAAGATACAGGCGCAGAGGTTTTTTCCATTGAGCCTGGAATGTCTTTTTGCCGCAACCAAGACTCTGGTGCTGTTACCTCTTGAATTTGAAATTTTATGATTGGGCCTCCCTGTGCTAGTTGCAGCAGGGAATTATCTGGCAGTTGGCTCTGAGTTACAAGGACGCCGTTGAGGAAAGTGCCATTTGTACCATGACTAATTACCTGCCACAAACTGCCATTTTTGGCAGAATTGACTTGTTTAAGTTCTAAATGATAGCGAGAAACCAAACTATCATTTAACACAACATGATTATCCACCGCTCGTCCAATCTTAATCGCGGTGGAGTTTTCAAAATACCATTGCTTGAGTGGTGTTTTTTGTTGCGGTTCTAGCAGAGTCAGAGTAACCACAATACAAACTAATAATGTGAAAGGATTAAGAAATTGAGATAGGGTATTGGGTATTAGAAAACTATTCTCTAGCCCCTAATCCTTAGTCCCCATTTATCTTTGACTGTCCAGATTTGGACGCACTTTTGCTCGAATCAAGATAGCAGTAATATTGTCATGACCATTGTATTGGTTTGCCAAATCAATTAAGTCTGTGACTCCGGCTTCTAGGTTAGTACCAGAGCCAAGCAAAGGCAGTAAGTGAGTCTGCCAATGGCTTTCTAGTAAATCATTATCCGATAAACCGTCCGAGACCAGTACAAAAAGAGTATCTTCATTAATCTCGAAAAACTCTACATCAGGATTAATTGAGTTTTCGTCACGTGGTCCTAAAGCTTGGGTAAGTTGGTAAGCATCAGGACGAGCATAAGCGATGCTGGCTTCTACTCCTCTAGTAATTTCTCGTTGACCGACTTCGTGATCGACTGTGATTTGTTCCAATCCTCGCTTATGAGTTAAACAATAGAGGCGGCTATCTCCCACATGAGCAACTGCGGCGTGGCTGTCCTGAATTAAGAGCATAACTAGGGTAGTACCCATGCGCCCGACACCAGAACGCGCATCTTTTTGATTGAGATCGTAAATTGCCTGATTTGCTAGATATACTGCTTCACGGATGCTGTCTTCTGTTGGCAGTTGGTTGCCAAGCCAATTTTCTTGAAAGTATTGCCGCAGAGTGTTGACTGCTAACTCGCTAGCTACTTCGCCGCCAGCATGTCCCCCCATACCGTCGCAGAGAATATATAAACCACGCGCTTGTAGAACTCTAGTTTTAGGTAACTCTAGTTTGTTAATGTTGGTTTCAATGCCAAAGTAGTCTTCATTATGATGACGTTGACGACCCACATCAGTATGTCCTGTCTCTTGCAGGCTACTGAGCTGCATTGGCAGGACCACCGTTGGCATATCATCATTTTTGAAGTTGAAATCTTCTGGCTCATCGAATTGCAGCATAGTTGGTGCAGTGGTGTACTGCTCCTCTGTTGGAGAAAAAGCTTCTATTGTGGGTGCTACTATTTCGCTAGACATTTCTTCCAAACGCGATCGCAATTGTGCGATCGTTTCAATCTTACCTAGTTCCAAATCTCCTAACATCTGGACTATAGAACCAAATTGAGTGCGTTGAGACTGTCTAAATAGGGACTGCCAAACCCGCCCTAAGGCTTTAATTGTTAAAGACTGCTTTTGTTCAGCAGATGTTTGATCTGCCAAATCTGCTGGTAAATCGGCAACAGACTGTTTATTAAATGGTTCTGAATATAAGCGTCCTAAGGTCAGTGTTTGATCTTCATCCAATAGCAAATTCGACAAATCCAAAAGACTTTGACAACAATTTACTGGTTCTAGAACTCCCCACAACTGGGTCATCTGATAGCACCAGTGTAAAATTTTCAATGAACTTGTTGCGTTTTGCTGCCACAGATCAAGTAAACGCGGCCAATTCGAGCGGTCTTGAATGAGTACGACCTGTAGATCGCCTTGTTGCCATGCATCATGGATTGGCGGTATCCCTGGATGTCCCTGTGGTTGTAAGGCAATATAAGGTTTAGCAAGTTGGGGAATTCTACTTGCTTCCACTGATGTTGTTACTAGCCCCTTTTGGCAATTTTCTAATATTGCCTCCAGAGGTGAGATTTGATATGGTTGGCAGTCTAAAACTTTAATACAAACCTCAGTATTAGCGGCAAGTTCTTCTAAGCTTGGTAGCGGCTCTAATAATTGATAGCGTTGCTCTTGGTCTAAATAAGAGCCTACTATCAGCTGGGAGCTAATAGGCATAGGAGATAGAGAAGGTATTGCTTCCTCATCTTTTCCTGCTTCCTCATTTTCCCCATCGCCTCCAGTTCCTATTTCCCGGCTTCCAGTAGCTTGTTTGCCAATAATTGCCCACCACACTGTTCCGCAGTCTGTGCCACAGTTAGGACAACTTTGTGCGTTTAGAGGTACGGAGGTACTGCATTCAGGACAGACCTTCTGGGTCAGGGATGCACCACAGTTTTGGCAGAATTTATTAGTATTAGAGTTTTCAAATTTACACTGAGGGCAAATCAGCATAGTGGAAGTTCCTCATTCCCGTTCCAAGGTGCTTCTAGCCATCAAAGATCCAAAGTGCCACAACTGTCTACCCCTGCCTACAGTAGACTTAATAAAAAATTGTGGTTTCATTGGTGAATTTTGGTGGCAGTATTAATTGTGACGCATATTAGCTAAATATTTCAGATATCGGCAAGCCAATTTTTCCAAAAGGAAAGGAGTGGCAGAGTAAAAGTATATCGTGTTTAGTTAAGGACTTATGATTAAGACCTTAGGCAGCAGAGAAGCATAGGGGTTAAAGGAGACAAATAATTCAAAATTCAAAATTAACTCATCTAATTAACTTTTGACCCTTGACTCTTGTTGAATTTCGTTCACACCTCACTACTCAGTGGGAGTTGGATAGCAAAACAGGTAAGGTTTGACCCACTTTCAACCTCGATTGTTCCTCCTAAATGCTTGGTGAGTTTCTTTACTAATGCTAAACCTAATCCTGTACCACCTTGTTTCCAGGGGTCGTTACTAGGAATGCGATAAAATTTATCGAAAATACGCAGTAATTCAGAGCTAGAAATTTCTACACCAGAATTGATCACTTGAAATTGGATATTGTGAGATTTTAATTGAGCAGAAATAGTGATTTCTGCATCTGGGGGGCTGAACTTACAAGCATTGGTAAGCAGTTCTATTAAAATGCGCTCAAGGCTGAATGGATCGCACGCTAGTAAGGGAAGATTAGCTGCTACACTGAGGCGCAACTTCTGCTGACAAGAGTTACGATTGCGTGCCTTAAAGAGTTCTACTACTCGCCACAGCCATTGCTGTACTTGAATAGATTCTAGTACTAAAGGCTTCGCACCTGTATCCAACCTTTGCAAATCTAAGAAGTTACTAATTAAATTAATTTCGCGATCGCACTCATTATCTAAAATTTCATAATAGCGAGATGCTTTCGAGCGTTCTGCTTGTGGCTTTGTCATTTCTAACAAAAAGTTTTGTTCTTGATTTAGTGCGATTCCCAGCATTTGAATCGCCATTTTCATATTAGTTAGGGGCGTGCGTAGTTCGTGGGAAACTGTACTAAGAAATTCATCTTTGAGGCGATTTAAGCTTTCCATCTCCTCTAATTGCGCCTGCACAGCTTCTTGGCTATGTTTTAAGCCAACTTCTGCTAATTTACGCTCTGTAATATCTATGCAGCATCCAATGTAACCAACAAATTTGCCATTGGGCGTAAATCTAGGAACACCAGTATCTAAAATCCAACGATATTCGCCATCATGACGCTTAAGCCGATATTCCATCTCAAATTTGCCTCTAGCATGAAAGGCAGAATCATAGATTTCTTGGCAAAATTCTTGGTCTTGTGGATGTACGCCTTCCAGCCAGCCTAACCCTTGCTGCTGCTCCATACTACGTCCAGTAAACTTTATCCAAGATTGATTAAAAAACGTAAACAGTCCATCACATTCTGCCATCCATAACATTACTGGTGCGGTATTAGCCATAGACTGAAAGCGTTGTTCGCTTTCTCGTAAAACATCTTCCGCCTGTTTGTGAGCAGTAATGTCTTCTAAAACCATGAGAATCTGTGGATTCTTTTGAGGACATTTATCAATTAAGTTAGCATCGGCAAGATAGTTTTCACCGCCGTCAGGTAAGAACCGTGCCACAACTTTTACCCATAAAATCTTACTGGCGGGACAACCTAAACGAAATTCCCAATTGGCAATTTCACTATTAGATGAACTCTTTAATAATTCTCTAAATACATCAACTAATCTTTGTTTGTCTGAGTGTTCAAATAAGTTAAAAACCGACTTATCGATCAACTCTTCTACGGTGTAGCCAAGACAGCTTGCACCAAACTGATTAACAGACAAAATTATTCCTGTTGTATCCAAACTGAAATATACAGAAGGAATATTTTCATATAGCCTACGATAGAACTTAAGTTCCTCTTGGGTACGATGTAGAGTTTCTGCTGTGCAAAGTTCTAAATCGCAGACTCGTTCAGGCACAAGTTCCAAGCGTGCAGGCGTTGCAGACAAGATATCTTGTTTTTGGCGAGTTTTATGCCAGATCGATTGCTGATTGCGGCTCATAAGAGTTAATAACTTGCACCCAAGGGCTGATATAGACAAGGGCAGGAATAAAAAAAAATTATTATACTGCTTCTAAATTGATTTTTGTCAAAGGTGCAAATAAAAACTTATGTAACAAAGATAATAGCTGTTTTGCTATTTGTGAATTTTTAGTTCAAATTAGTGGAACAATCTGTTTAGCAAAATACATTATTACGGTTTTTAATTTAAGAGTAAAAACTAATCTGTTATTTGCATGATGCAATTAATTGAAATCAGCAAAATCTTGCTAAGTAATCTCTTAAAAAAGAATAAGCAATTTTACTTATTTAATAAGTAATTGAGCGAGTATATATAACGAGATTTTTGGTTAATTCACTAAGGTTTTAGCACCTTAGCCTAAAAACATTTCTAGTTCAGCGGAAGTGAGGTCACGCCACTCACCAGGTTGTAGACCGTGTAATTGTAAGTGGGCGATACTTACCCTGATCAATCGTAGAGTCGGAAATCCTACAGCCGCCGTCATCCGTCGCACCTGGCGATTTTTTCCTTCGGTTAAAGTAATTTCTAACCAAGCAGTAGGCACATTTTTCCGAAATCTAATAGGTGGATTGCGATCGCCTACAGGTGCTTCTTCTGGTAATAGGCGGACCTTTGCTGGACGAGTACGGTAATCTTGAATTCTTACACCTGTTTGCAACTTACTTATAGCATCTGCATCGGGAATTCGTTCTACCTGCACCCAATAAGTACGTTCATGCCCAAATCGAGGATTGGCAAGACGATGTTGCAGTTGTCCATTGTTCGTCAACAGTAGTAACCCTTCACTATCCCAATCTAAACGACCTACAGGATAGACTTCAGTCACCGGAATATAGTCCTTCAGGGTGCGGTGTTTGGGTGTTTCCTGCGTAAACTGGCTGAGAACCCCATAAGGTTTGTAAAAAATAATATATCTATACTTGGAAGTCATTGGTCAAGGTCAAGGGTTAAAAGGTAATAGGCAATAGACAAGGGTCAAGATTCATTAGTTATTTTCCCTTTATCCTCCTTGCCTGCTCTACTCCCTTACCTTATACAGATACCCGTGCTGGCTTACTAATGTAATTTTAGTCTACGATGCTAAGAACCTTGAGCCAACAAATTTACAACAGGCATGGGTCAGGTTTCAAAAAGGCGATCGCCCTCTACTACCTAGTGGTTAGCAGCTTTTATTTGAGGAGTGGAACGAGTGCGATCGCATCTCTTACCAATTAGAAAAAACCCCGACGCCATAGTCGGGGCATATTGTGTAGGTTCAATGTATACCTGTATTTTTCTAGCAATTAAAAATGAGGAAAAGCTGAGGATCGGCGAGCGGTCGAATATTTCCACCAAAATAAAAACTAAATTGGGTGCTTAAGGTAGTTTTCTAATGTTATTTTTGTCACTGATTACCCTTTAGTGATAACTAATACGAAATTCTCCCGACTTCAGTCGATGGATGAGTTACAAGATTCCGAAAAAACGGCTGTTACCGACAACTCCGCTCACCTCAGGATTTGTTAACCCCCTTGCTCCCAGCCACAAGCAAGGTGGTACAATCTACATCCATGCTAGGGGTGCCTGAATAACTAGGCTGAGATCACACCCTTAACACCTGAGTCTGGGTAATACCAGCGGAGGGAAGCTGTTTATCGAGGAATTCAATATGCGGACAGAATGGGTTGCCAAGCGGCGTGGGCAGAGCAATGTAACTCAAATGCACTACGCGCGTCAGGGTGTCATCACTGAAGAAATGCACTACGTCGCCCAGCGGGAAAATCTCCCTGCTGATCTCATTCGTGAGGAAGTGGCGCGGGGACGGATGATTATCCCTGCTAACATTAATCACACCAACTTAGAGCCAATGGCCATTGGCATTGCCTCTAAATGCAAGGTAAATGCCAATATTGGTGCTTCACCCAACTCTTCTAATCTCCAAGAAGAAGTGGATAAGCTGAAACTAGCGGTGAAGTATGGTGCTGATACTGTGATGGACTTGTCCACAGGCGGCGGTAATTTAGATGAAATTCGTACTGCTATTATCAACGCCTCGCCTGTTCCCATTGGTACAGTGCCAGTTTACCAGGCTTTAGAAAGTGTTCACGGCACGATTGAAAAACTTACCCCTGAAGACTTTCTTCATGTCATCGAAAAACACGCCCAGCAAGGGGTAGACTATCAAACTATCCATGCGGGGATTTTACTAGAGCATTTGCCCTTGGTTAGAAGCCGTATCACTGGAATTGTCTCTCGTGGTGGTGGTATTCTAGCGCGCTGGATGTTACATCACCATAAGCAAAATCCTCTATACACCCATTTCCGGGACATCATTGAAATTTTCAAAAAGTACGATGTCTCCTTCAGTTTAGGAGATTCCCTGCGTCCTGGCTGTACCCATGATGCCTCAGATGCAGCACAATTAGCGGAATTGAAAACTCTCGGACAGCTAACTCGTAGAGCCTGGGAAGATAACGTACAGGTGATGGTAGAAGGTCCTGGACACGTGCCAATGGATCAAATTGAGTTTAACGTCCGCAAGCAGATGGAAGAGTGTTCGGAAGCACCTTTCTACGTGCTTGGACCATTGGTTACCGATATTGCTCCTGGTTATGACCACATTACCTCAGCTATTGGCGCGGCAATGGCTGGTTGGTATGGTACAGCAATGTTGTGCTATGTAACACCCAAAGAACACTTAGGTTTACCCAATGCCGAAGATGTACGCAATGGGTTAATAGCTTACAAAATAGCAGCTCATGCGGCGGATATCGCTAGACATCGGCATGGTGCAAGAGATAGAGATGATGAACTGTCCAAAGCTCGTTATAACTTTGATTGGAACCGTCAGTTTGAATTATCACTCGATCCGGAGAGGGCGAAGGAATACCACGATGAAACTTTGCCAGCAGATATCTACAAAACTGCTGAGTTTTGTTCAATGTGTGGGCCGAAGTTCTGTCCCATGCAAACCAAAGTTGATGCTGATGCGCTGACAGAACTAGAGAAGTTCCTTGAGAAAGAAAAGGTTAGGCAAAGCTAATTACCTGACCTGCCTTTTAAACCTAGAAGAATACAGAGGTAACCAAAGGCATTCTCTGCGCTTACCTCTGTGTTTCCTAAAATACTTCACTTAATTTCCCGATACCGCTTTTGAATCTCCTCAATCGAAAACAACGCTTCAAACTTTAATCCAGCAGACTGATATAACTCTGCGCCTCCTTGCAGGCGGTCTACTAGTGCAATTACTTGATCTACGGTATAACCTGCCTCTTGTAGACGGTTAACTGCTTTGAGAGCAGATTGCCCGGTAGTGACTACATCTTCTAAAACTACAATTTTTGCTCCTTCGGGCAAGCTAGGACCTTCAATATAAGCCCTCGTTCCATAACCTTTGGCTTCTTTGCGAATAATTAGGGCTGGAATCGGTCGGTTTTCATAAACAGAAACCACACTTACTGCGGTCACAATTGGGTCAGCACCTAGGGTTAAACCAGCTACCGCCTGGATATCAGCAGTCAATAAGGGAAACAATAAACGTCCTACAGCTAAAGCGCCTTGGGGATGTAGTGTTACCTGTGTCTTGTTAACGTAATAAGAGCTACGTAACCCGGAGGAAAGGACAAAATCACCCTCTTGATAAGCGAGTTGACAAAATAAATCTAGTAACTTGTAGCGCAGGGTGGCCAAATCAGCAGTAGCTGCCCAAATATTTGATAGGTTGTGGGTTTCAGTAGAATAAGTCATTACAAGACGTTAAAAATTGTGCTACACCAAAGGTTGAACTCATCAGAGTTCTGAATTTAAGCATAAATTAAGATTCGCCCAAAAGTTGAGGAGTACTGAATATGGGTATAAACCTTAAACCCCTGAATGTTTTCTGGGTACTGCTAGCTACTAGTGCTGCTTTTCCGTCTGTTGGTAATGCCCAAACGGCAACACCCAATTATGAAGCACCGAATGATGCCATTGAGCGAGCTTATTTCCGACACGATCGCAATTTCTATGAAAATCGCAGTTTGAAACGTCAGCTTGACTCTTTTCTCGGTGCTGGCTCGTTCTCAAATTCTTTCCCTGAAAATGAAATTGCCCGCGATGGTGAGTTGGTCAATGGTGTTTATCGGGATATGCTGACTCAGCAAGCTACTAACGATCCATATCTTCGCACCCCTGATTTACCTAACCCTTATGGCACATCGATACTGATGTCTCCCCGCGTCAATGCCGAGCAGATGAAAGTGGGCACTGAGTTCCGCTTTTAAAATTCACCTCCACGGTAAGAGTGCTGAGTATTGAGTGAAAATCTCACTCATTGATCCTATTTCGGTGAGAAGGCTGGTAAAACTTAGGCATGAAATCATAGCAGTTTTTATCTAAATTGAATAAACTACTCTTGTTTCTATTACTCAGTCCCTAGACCCTTTTCCTGAATTGTCTATAACCAAGATTAGAATTGTTAGTAACTCATGACTCAGCACTCACAACTCAATTCTTGTTAAATCCAGGGTGCAGGAGTTGAACCTGCCTTGGGCGAATTATGAGTTCGCTGCCTCAACCGCTCGGCCAACCCTGGTCGAATTTTAATTGTAGCTTGATTTTACTATCTCATGTACCCTCGAAGATAGTTTACCAGATTTTTTTACTAGATAATTTGATTATGAAATAGTCCAAACTAATATTGATTAAGTTCTTATAAGCATTGAGGTTAACTGCCTTAATACATTTAAATAAACCAGCCTTATTCTGCAATAGCTGAAGAGCGATGAAATTAAATTCCACTGTACTTCTTACGTTAATTTTGTTAACCCTGATGTTGGGAGCAGGGTCTGTCAGCGCATTTTGGGGGTTCACTTTAGGGAGTTCAGCACTCAAAGGCGTAACAACACCAGATGGTCGTCCCACAAGCAAATTTACCAGTAGTAAGTCCTCTAACTCGCAACAAGGAAACTTAGCGCTATTAAGAGAAGAAGAAATCCTCAAAATTGTCAAGGCACGAATTGAGGGTAAGACCAAGGTCGCTAAATCCGAAAAGCTAGAGGAAGATGATGAGGATACCAACAGTAATAAGCAGAAGCCTGAGGAAAAGCCTACAGAAGTAGCTGAGGAAAAACCCCAAAAAGGATTTCCCGTTACCGCTGAGAATAAGGGAGTGACTTTTGCTGTGCAATCTGCTCGCTATTCAGGTGGAGATTTACTACTGAAAGTGAAAATGCAGAATAAAGGCGCTGATTCTGTGCGCTTCCTTTATAGTTTTTTGGATGTCACCGATGACAAAGGACGAACTCTCAGTGCTAGCACAGAGGGGTTACCAGCAGAATTACCAGCAAATGGCCCAACTTTTTCTGGTACAGTGAGTATTCCCACGGCTCTACTTGATGATGTCAAAAAGGTTTCTCTGGCGCTGACAGATTATCCTGCTCAACAACTGAAGTTGGAAGTGTCGAATATTCCTGTAGAAAAATAGGCGAGGCAATTGTCAAATGTGGGATTTGAGATTTTAGATTAGAACTGGAGATGGAAAAGCCAGTAGTTTGAGCAGCTTCCCCTGTGAAGCAGAACTCGCAGCAGAGTGCATCTTGTCGTTAGACATCAGCACTGCGAAGCCTCTCGCAGACAGTTTGCTCTCGTTAACAAACCCAGCTACGCAAATGCTTGGCGTGGTTGGGAACTGGGGACTGGGGAAAAATTGCAACCACCATTCCTAATTCCCGAATCCAAAATTGCAAATCCAAGAGTGGGTGCATAAGTCGTACACGAGCTTTAGCGGTGAGTGGTTTACCTAGCTTAATTTGGACAGATGTGGGGCTGCGATTGTTATCAGTGCTGCTACTGATTGCCATCAATGCTTTTTTTGTCACAGCTGAGTTCTCAATGGTGACAGTGCGGAGATCGCGTATCCATCAGTTAGTCCAAGCTGGTGACATTCCCGCGATCGCCGTGGAAATGTTGCAACGTAGTATTGACCGACTGCTATCTACCACCCAGTTAGGCATTACGCTCTCTAGTTTGGCACTGGGATGGATCGGTGAAAGCTCGATTGTCATGCTGGTGAATGCATGGTTAAAATCCTGGCCTTTACCTAGAGAGATGAGTCTTTTTATCGCTCATTCTCTATCGATTCCCATCGCCTTTTTTTTGGTTGCTTATTTGCAAATCGTGTTAGGAGAACTCTGTCCCAAATCAGTAGCAATGCTGTACTCAGAACAGCTAGCAAGGTTTTTGGGACCTTCAGTAAAAGCGATCGTACGTTTTTTCAGCCCCTTCATCTGGATTCTTAACCAATCAAATCGCTGGCTGTTGAGACTGTTCGGCATCGAATACACAGGTCAAGGCTGGAGACCACCTGTTACACCGGAAGAATTGCAGTTGATTATCTCTACAGAACGAGAATCAACTGGTTTACAGCTTTCAGAGCGAGAACTGCTAAATAACATCTTTGAATTCGGGGATGTGATGGCACAAGAAGTGATGATTCCCCGCACCAGCATTGTAGCCTTGCCTAAAGATGCTACCTTTCAGAGATTCCTGAAGGAAATGGCTGCTACTGGTCACTCCCGCTATCCCATTGTTGGAGAATCTTTAGACGACATTCGCGGCATAGTTTACTTTAAAGATTTGGCACAACCTTTGGCTATAGGGAAGCTGACTTTAGAATCGCTGATTCAACCTTGGATGCGTCCGGCGCGCTTTGTCCCGGAACATACGCCTTTGAGTGAACTATTACCGATGATGCAGCAGGAAAAACCAGCGATGGTGATGGTTGTGAATGAATTTGGCGGTATTGTAGGATTAGTGACGCTCCAAGATGTGATTGCCGAGATTATTGGTGACGCAGGTGTACTTGATAGCGCTGAAGACTTGCTGATCCAAATGTTAGACGAGCAGACATTTCTAGTACAAGCGCAAATCAATGTAGAAGACCTCAACGAAGTTTTGGATTTGAATTTGCCTTTGACGAAGGAATATCAGACATTAGGAGGCTTTCTGCTTTACCATCTCCAAAAACTTCCCGTCAAAGGTGAAACCTTCTTTTTTCAAAATCTGGAATTTACTGTCATTTCAGTAATCGGACCGCGGTTGCACCAAGTGCAACTACGACGCCTGCAAGCGGACACGGAAACGCAGTGAGTGGGGGGCTATGTCTTAATTTTGAATTGTTTGTCCTCCTGCACCCCGACGCTACTGGGCATAAGAAACAGGGTCGTTTAATCCTAATTCTGCAAAAGCTGCTAGTCTTAGGCGGCAAGAATCACAGACACCACAGGCAACATCAGCACCAGCATAACAAGACCAAGTAAGTTCCCAAGGAACACCTAGTTGATTACCCAGCTGGATAATTTCGGTTTTTTTCAGGTTAATTAAGGGCGCAACAATAGTAATGGGTTCCCCCTCTCGTCCTTGCTTGGTTCCTAACCGGAAAACTTCCTGCATCGCCTGAATATAGTCTGGGCGACAATCAGGATAACCTGAATAATCCAAAGCATTAACGCCGATGTAGACACGTTCGGCTGGTATTGTTTCTGAGTAAGCGAGGGCAAAACTTAAGAAGATAGTATTTCGAGCAGGTACATAGGTTACAGGAATGTTTTGAGACATTTCATCCAGAGAACGCTCCTCCGGTAAATCAATTCCATCATCTGTCAGTGCCGAACCCCCCCATTGTCGTAAATCGAAATTCACTACTTGGTGTTGTACCACCCCAGCTTTTTGCGCCACCAACAGGGCAGACTCTAACTCTCGCCGATGTCTTTGTTGGTAATCAAAAGAAAGGGCGTGACACTCATAGCCATCAGCTTTGGCTTGGTAGAGGATTGTGGAAGAGTCTAATCCTCCAGACAACAGAATTACAGCTTTCATCGCGGTTTTAAATTTTGGATTTCTAATCGCTAAATCTTATTGCTAGAGCCTTTTTACCCCTGTTGGCGATCGCAGTTCTGATTACGCTCTAAACAGCTAAAGGTTAACATCTACACTAGTGTGTCCTAAAAATTGCATGGCACAATCTGCAAGTGTTGCGGATAATTATGTAAAAATTATTAAAGTGTATCAGTGAGCATCATTATTAATAAATTCTTGAACTCTTTATTCAGACAAAGTCTCAGTATGGCATTTTTAATTTTTTGTATTTTTACTAACAAAAAAATTATTAACTTCTAATTGTATCAATTTAGATATTGATCTAGATAATTAATTACCTAATTGCCACTCGGTAATTTATTCTTAGGTATTACTTAGATTTTTAAGTTAATAAAAAGACATATTAGATTTTGGATAAAGTGTAAAAAATTAATCAATGGCGAACTGACTATACAAAAGATACTCAGATTGCGGGAACCCATAACAAACTTTGAAATTCTTCATAAATAGAACCTCTATGTTACCATCTGGATGGTTTTAGACGGATCGTAACTGGCAGTTAAGTATAAAGGCCAACGACCGTAGCGTCTTCTAAATTTGGTGGTTGAGGAGAGAATAATAGTGCAAGATAGCATGTCAGTGGCAGAACCAAATCTATATACACAGCGCAACCAACCACGACCAATTCGCATAGGCGTAATTGGAGTGGGTAACATGGGACAACATCACACCCGAGTCTTGAGTTCAATGAAAGATGTTGAACTAGTCGGTGTTTCCGATATTAACGTCGAGCGAGGATTAGAAACCGCTAGCAAATACAAGGTCAAATTTTTTGAAGACTATTGTGATTTGCTACCTCATGTGGAAGCAGTTTGCATTGCTGTTCCGACTCGCCTGCATTACGCCGTGGGCATCAACTGTCTGTTGGCGGGAATTCACGTTTTAATTGAAAAGCCAATTGCCGCCAGTATTTCTGAGGCAGAATCTTTAGTCAATGCCGCAGCTGAATCTCAGTGTATTCTCCAAGTAGGTCACATTGAGCGCTTCAATCCTGCATTTCGAGAACTGAGCAAAGTACTGAAAACTGAGGAATTGCTTGCGATAGAAGCTCATCGAATGAGCCCTTATTCAGACAGAGCAAACGATGTTTCTGTTGTGCTGGATTTAATGATCCACGACATTGACCTACTTTTGGAATTAGCTGCCTCCCCAGTAATAAAGTTGACTGCTAGCGGCAGTAGGGCACTAGACTCTGGTTATTTAGATTACGTAACTGCCACCTTAGGATTTGCTAATGGGATTGTAGCTACTTTAACTGCCAGCAAAGTCACCCATAGAAAAATCCGTCGCATTGTTGCTCATTGTAAAAATTCATTTACTGAGGCAGATTTTCTCAAAAATGAGATTTTGATTCACCGACAAACTAATGCCAACTCTCTCAACGATCATCGGCAAATACTTTATCGGCAGGACGGTGTGATTGAGAAAGTCTATACCACTAATATTCAACCTCTGAGCGCAGAGTTAGAACATTTTGTCAACTGTGTTCACGGTGGCAATCAACCCTCAGTTGGTGGTGAACAAGCGCTGAAAGCTTTAAGATTGGCAAGTTTAATTGAGCAGATGGCTCTAGAAGATCGGGTTTGGAACCCATTAGACTGGCAATCAGAATCAAGAGTGCAATCATTAACCCCGACAGTCTAGACAAGCAGGGGGCACAAAGAAGACAAAAGTCAAAAGTGTAAAATACTTTTGACTTTTGTTTTATGTACCTGCCTGTAATTTGTCAATTCGTCTTCTTCCATTTCTCAGTAAAATTGCCAATTTGAGTCTAACCAAGTTATCTTAACTCAAACAAACACAGAGATAATTAACTTTTGGCAAAGCTAAGGCTGAATTTGGCAACCAGACTGGTGTAGCAATTTTAGGAATTGACTCAATGCTCGAATGGATAACTCATACCATTACAAAGTTTGACTACTGGGGAATTGCTCTACTAATGTTCCTAGAGAATCTCTTCCCTCCGATTCCTTCAGAATTGATCATGCCACTGGCAGGATTTACAGCAAGTCCATATCAGCCAGGAGGAGCAAAGCTCAATATTTTTGGCGTATTTTTCGCCGGACTTTTGGGTTCTGTATTAGGCGCACTCATCTGGTATTATCCAGGTAAGTTTTTAGGCGAAGAGCGCTTAAGAGCTTTGGCTGATAAATACGGCAAATGGATAGCTATATCTAGCAAAGATATAACCAAAGCCACACGCTGGTTTGGTTCTAAAGGTAGGAAGGCAGTTCTTATTGGTCGCCTTGTTCCAGGAATCCGGACTTTGATTTCCGTACCTGCGGGCATCAGCAATATGCCTTTGATACCATTTCTATTTTATACAACTTTGGGTAGCGCTGCTTGGGTATGTTTGCTAACATACTCAGGATATTTGTTGGGTAGTCAGTATGAACTTGTGGACAAGTACCTTGCTCCTGTATCAAAAATCGTTCTTGGGAGCCTGGTTCTGGCATTTGCTGTTTGGGTGTTCAAACGCAAGCGTAAAAGCACTAGAAAATGACATACACAGGCTTCTGGCGTCAAAATAGGTGTTAAATATACCTCTTATTGGCCTACACTATCCCAAATAATGCTAGATTCGCGATCGCCTGACTTAATTTTTTGCGTATTTCTAGCTACACTTGACGCAGCCTGAAATTTCTGGTAATTCCCATTTTTGTAAGATTGAGCAGGATAACTTTTTACAGTTAAGTTAGGACTAGGAGCTTTTATGACAGACCAACCATCCGCCGCTACCCCGATAAATGCCGCTGCTATACCCATGAATAGGGTGTCAGCGTCCACCCCAATCAATGCTACTACTACTCCCAAGCCAAGTACCTTTTCCGGTAAGGCTATTCTCAGCGTTGATTTAGGCAGAACTTCTACTAAGACTTGTGTCAGCCGCGAACCAAACAATGTGGTGTTTGTACCTGCAAACGTAAAGCAAATGTCAATAGAACAGGTACGTGGGGGTGTTTTTGAGGCACGCGCTACCGATCCTTTAATGGATTTATGGCTGGAGTATCAAGGTAGTGGCTACGCTGTCGGTCAACTGGCAGCAGATTTTGGAGCTAATTTGGGAGTAGGTCAATCTAAGGTAGAGGATGCACTAGTAAAAGTGTTAGCAAGCGCTGGCTATTTTAAGCTCAAAGACGATATCTCGGTCGTACTGGGTCTGCCTTTCCTTTCTTTAGAGCAATTTGAAAAGGAAAAAGCGCAGTTGATCAGCCTGGTAAGTGGTCCTCATGTTTTAAACTTCCGTGGCGAATCCGTAACACTAAATGTGAGTAAAGTTTGGGTAATGCCAGAAGGCTACGGTAGCCTGCTCTGGTCAGAAGCTCAACCTCAAAAAGGTGCAACTGTTCCCGATTTTACAAAAATATCAGTTGCTATCGTTGATATTGGGCATCAAACTATCGATCTTTTAATGGTAGATAACTTCCGCTTCGCCCGAGGCGCTTCTAAGAGTGAAGATTTCGGGATGAATAAGTTTTATGAATTAGTAGCCGCTGAAATCGAGGGAGCTGATAGCCAATCTCTGGCATTGATTTCCGCTGTCAACAAACCTAAGGGAGAAAGATTTTACCGTCCCAAAGGTGCAAGTAAGCCTACTAACCTAGATGATTTTCTCCCTAATCTCACAGAGATGTTTTCTCGAGAAATTTGTAGTCGCGTACTAGCGTGGTTACCAGAGCGTGTTACTGATGTGATTATTACCGGAGGAGGTGGTCAATTCTTTTGGGAAGATGTACAACGTCTGCTGAAAGAGGCTAAAATTAACGCTTATTTAGCTGCACCTTCCCGACAAGCTAATGCCTTGGGGCAGTATATTTATGGAGAGGCACAATTATCAGCCGTTCGCTCTTCTAGGGCTTAAAACTGATGTTCCAATGGTCAAAAAAAGTAGTGAAATCGGTCACGTTCAATCCAGGGGTTGCTGATGAAAGCTTGTTGGCTCTTGTAGAAAGCTATTTGGAGAAACAAGTCGATAAAACTTTCAGCGACCTCTGCAAAGAAGCTCTATGGCAGTCTTTATGTGTACCGGAATCAGTGAAACCTGGTCCGCAAACAGCATCAACAGAAGCGGTTGAACAACAAATCGGTAAACTGCAAAATCAACTGGCTGACCTTGAGGAACGGTTTTTTGCCAAAGAATCTCATCGTTTGGAGTCAATGGAACACCAGATTCTACAACTGACTCAACAGGTTGCTCATTTGGCTATCATGGTCGCTGAGCGACCAGTAGTGATTCAGTCTCCAACCCCAGCAACATCAGTAGTAGAAGTAGTCAATACCACGACTTATTCTGCACCTCCCCCTCCTCAAGAGGTTGACCCTGTGATTAGTCGACTTAGTCAGTTTCTCGATGATTTTTAAGGAACAGTCAGGGTGTTGAGCATCTTGTGTTCTTATATACAATCCTTAATAGTACTTGCTATTAAGGATTATTAATATTTGTATATGTCACAAGTTACGTTATTTGATTTTGATAAATTCGATCTCAGATCAGATATTTTAGACACTTTAAATAAAGCTGTGTTTTCAAGAAAAATGCGAATTAAGACAAAGTAGTACTTGTATCTGACTGAGCTAAAAAATCAATTCATTTACGTTTATTTTAAAACTGCTGAGTGGCAATTGTACTTACTTTAACAATATTTTTTTTACACACCATACTGCATAAATGGTAGAATCCTCAGGTATAAATTTTAGGATACCTCCATGCCAGTTGTAGCGAACTCCATCAAATTTGGTACAGACGGCTGGCGAGGTGTTATTGGTGATGAGTTCACCTTTGAACGCCTAGCCTTGGTTGCCGCAGTCGCCGCAAAAGTATTATATAATACTTATTTTTCTATTGTAGGTAGTCGGAAGATCGTTGTCGGTTACGATCGCCGATTTATGGCGGAAGACTTTGCCCGTGTTGTGGCCGATGCTGTCACTGCTGTTGGATTTGATGTGCTACTCAGTGAAAGCTATGCACCAACCCCAGCTTTTAGCTGGGCGGCGAAACAACTTAATGCTTTGGGGGCACTAGTAGTTACCGCTAGCCATAATCCTGGTTCATATTTAGGATTAAAAGTCAAGGGATATTTTGGTGGGTCAGTATCGCCAGAATTTACTAAAGAAATAGAAGCGCTGTTAGCTGAGGGAGTATCAGAGGCAACCACACCAGGCAAGTTGGAAAAGTTTGACCCTTGGCCCAGTTATACAGCAGGCTTAGAAGGTAAAGTTGATATTGTTAAAATTCGAGATGCCATAGCTGCTGGCAAACTTACTGTATTTGCTGATGTCATGCATGGGGCGGCGGCTGGCGGATTGGCAAGACTACTAGGCGATCGCGTCCGGGAAATTAACAGCGATCGCGACCCTTTATTTGGTGGCGGTGCGCCGGAACCTTTGCCTAAATACCTTTCGCAACTATTTAAAGTAATAAAAACTCACCGAGAAACGCATACGAACGATTTAACGGTTGGGTTAGTTTTTGATGGAGATTGCGATCGCATTGCAGCCGTAGACGGAAAAGCCAACTTTTTGAGTTCGCAAGTATTAATTCCGATATTAATTGACCATTTAACCTTAAGGCGCGGTTTTAGTGGTGAAATCGTCAAAACAGTCAGTGGTTCTGACTTAATTCCTCTTGTAGCAGCACTACATCACCTGTCAATATTTGAAACACCTGTTGGTTACAAATATATTGCTGACAGAATGTTAGCAGCAGAGGTTTTGTTAGGAGGCGAAGAGTCAGGAGGAATTGGCTATGGTAGCCATATTCCCGAACGGGACGCACTGCTATCGGCATTGTACGTGCTAGAAGCTATTGTGGAATCTGGAAGAGATTTAGGTGAATATTACCAGTACTTACAGCAACAAACAGGTTTCAATTCAGCATACGATCGCATCGATCTGCCGCTAGCAAGTATGGAAGTGAGAGCGCGTCTTTTACAACAACTGCAAACCCAACCTTTAACGGAAATTGCTGGACAAGCTGTCATCGATTGCCAAACTATTGACGGCTACAAATTTCGCCTAGCTGACAAAAGCTGGTTAATGATTCGTTTTAGCGGTACTGAACCTGTTTTACGCCTTTACTGCGAAGCCGCTACACTCGAGCGAGTACATCAAACTCTTGCGTGGGCGAAACATTGGGCAGAGTAAAATTAATCATAGTCGAAAGTCAAGAGTCCATAGTCCAAAAACTATTGACCATTGACTCTTGACTCGTGACCAATGACCAATGACAAATGACCAATGACTAAACTACTTGTAGTAGCCACAGGAAATCCAGGCAAGTTGCGAGAAATGCAAGCTTATCTGGCTAATTCTGGCTGGGAATTAACACTAAAACCTGAAGAATTAGAAATTGAAGAGACAGGCGACACCTTTGCTGCCAACGCTTGTCTTAAAGCCTCTCAAATCGCTCAAGCAACAGGAAATTGGGCAATTGCGGATGATTCTGGCTTACAAGTAGATGGTTTGAATGGGGCACCAGGGGTGTATTCAGCACGTTACGGCAAAACCGACTCAGAACGCATCGCTAGGGTATTGAACGAATTAGGCTCTGATGTAAATCGACAAGCCCAATTTGTTTGTGTCGTAGCGATCGCTAGTCCTGATGGTGCGATTGTCCTTCAATCCGAAGGTATTTGTCGGGGCACTATTCTTCATGCACCTCGTGGTCATGGTGGTTTTGGCTACGACCCGATTTTTTACATTCCCGAGAAACAATTGACCTTTGCTGAGATGACACCACAGATGAAGAGGTCAATTAGCCATCGAGGTAAGGCTTTTACAGCTTTACTCCCGCAATTGGCAGTGCTGAGTCCTGAGTACTAAATTTTGAGTCAGGAGTAAGTTTTGAGTTAATCAGGGTGAAGAAATTACATGTCACCGTTTCTTCAAAACTCTCTATAGAGGCATTTAGCGTCTGTTAGACACCCAAAACTTTACTCTATAAACTCTTTTCTCTTACCACTCAGTACTCACAACTCAGCCCTTAGGTTTTAAACTGCTTCTGTATTCTTTTCTCCCGTGCGAATCCGAACAACTTGCTCAACAGGCGAGATGAAGATTTTACCATCACCAATTTCACCAGTGCGGGCAGCAGCAATAATTTTGTCTACCACCATATCAACTTGGTTGTCGTCAACAACAATTTCTACTTTGAGTTTTTGCAGAAACTCGACGGTGTACTCAGAACCACGATAGCGTTCTGTTTGACCTTTTTGTCTGCCAAAGCCTCTAACTTCAGAAACTGTCATGCCGACAATACCAGCATTGACCAAGGCAATTTTCACTTCATCAAGCTTAAATGGGCGGATAATTGCTTCTACTTTTTTCATTTATTGGACTCCTTGCTTCTACTAGCTTCGTTTATCTATCTAACCAGATCCCTTGTCTGACGCTTTAACTAGTAGAAGTATTTTAAAAACATATGTAATCATTTACGACTTTGGATGACCTGTTGGAACAGTGGTGAAATTAGCAGCGGCAAGTGTTACTAATTTAATAGTCTTTGAGGTTATGACAGCAAAAAACCGTCACCAATTGGGTATGGTATAATGTATGTTTTGTAAATAAAAAATAGGTAAATTCCCTGATACAGTACTTTGGTATTTTGAGAGAGAAATTGTCCGAGAATCTTCAAATTACAGCCGCAACACAAAGAGTTTGAACTAGCGACTCTGATGTTCAAACAGAGGACGCACAACTAAATACCCAGCACTGAAAGCAGCCAACATAATTAACAAAATGGTAATCACTAACCACCAGCCACTTACTTCTTTAGGCTCTGGTTCAGTAGGACCATAATATCTTACTTCCTGCTCTTCTATGAAGACTGGTTGCGGTATTGGGGACATCATTTCCATTGCAGGTACAGAGACTGGAGAACGGCGGCTTTGACTGCTTGGAACCTCAGAGACAGCAGGTGGACGCGGACGAGAAACTTGCTGACGTGGACGTGCTGTTGCGGCGGTCGGTTGAGCAGCACTTTTCTTCTCAGTAGATGCACGGGGCGCTGGGTCGCTAGGCATAGTAGGCGGCTGTGCTGAAAAATCCACTAACTTTTGCAACTTTAAACAAGACTGAATGAGTTTAGTCATTTCTTGGCGTAGCAGTTGATTTTCTTGAGTTAGTTGCTGATTTTTAGCTGTGAGCGCATCTAACTTTGCCTGTGCTGTTTTTAACTCAGCTGCTAATTCCCGATACACAGACAGTGGTACAGATGGGGGATAGGCTGGAGCCGTTGGTGTGGGCGGATGGTTGTAAATGGGATTTGTGCTTGCTTGCATAGGTGGCTTGGTATGAAAAATTAAAGTAATTTATTGTTTTAGAGATAGTAACAGAGATAATCAATCTTGAAACTATGCCCAAGAATAATAGAAAAATGCTGACAGAGCAAAGACTTTTTATTTACATTATGGAATAAGTACATATAACCAACCTCAAACTGCATTGCCATTTGAATATAGCTTCAGCGATTGAGCGATTGGATGAAGGCGAGTTCCAACCTAGGTTAATTTCGCAGCAGAGGGAAGAAGTGTCCCACAGGACCTTGCCCTTTACCAATATCGAGGGCGTAAGTAAGTGCTGTTGTAACATAGTCCTTGGCCTGCTGCACTGCTGTTAATAGGTCTTTTTTCTGAGCCAGATTAGCTGCGATCGCAGCTGATAAAGTACAACCAGTACCGTGGGTATTTTTTGTATCTACTAGCTTGGTTGTCAAAGTTTGCAATTTTTGCCCATCAAACCAAACATCAACACCACGCAAACTTCCCTGCATACCTCCTCCCTTAACCAAAACGGCTTTCGCCCCTAAATTCTGGTGAATGATTTGGGCTGCTGCTTGCATATCATCAAGGGAATTAATAGATAATCCACTCATAATTTGAGCTTCATAGCGGTTTGGCGTCACAATAGTTGCCAAGGGGATTAAAGCATGGCACAGAGTCTGCACTGCGTCATCATCAATCAATTGTGCTCCTGTCCGTGACACCATGACTGGATCGACTACTAAGTTAGCGATTTTCCAAGCCTCTACTTGCTGAGCAACAGCCAAAATAATTTCTTGGTTGAGCAACATTCCTGTTTTCGCACCTTGTACTCCAATATCCTCAACTACTGCCTGAATTTGCGCCACCACAGCCTCAGTTGGTATCGCATCTACTCGCGTTACTCCCAAAGTATTTTGCGCCGTGATGCAGGTGATAGCACTAGTTCCATGAACACAGTGAAAAGCAAAGGTACGTAAATCAGTTTGAATGCCCGCACCACCACCACTATCCGAGCCAGCAATGGTTAATGCAACAGGTGGCCTTGAGTTTGTAACAGCGTTCATCTAATTAATCTTTTGGCTAAGCTGACTGTTAACACTTATCACAATCACCAGCCATCTTGAGATATTTAAAATATCTTGGCAACCCCGAGTACCTTAATTCCTGTTTTTCAGAGAGCAACTAGGAATCATGACTCTTTGAGTGCAAATTTTGTAATGCTTCCTGTAAATACTTACCCCATTCAACTGCTAAAGGAATCTCTGTAAAAGGAACACGGACTGAGTTAGCAGATTCGGGGAAGATAAATTGTAATTCAATCTTACGCCCTTTCTCTGGTGCTTTACTTAATTCTACTAATCCGTCATCCACTAAAAGATTTATTTTTTGAACATCAAGTAAAGAAAAGGTTTCAAGTTTGATCGGTCCTTTTGGCGTGGGTTTTCCCCAAGTTATATTGTTGCCTTTTTGACCTAACACTGCATAAATATCATATTTAGCGCGTTCAAATTGCTCTGCCCAAGCGCGGTAAGCCTCAACTTTTTGATACTCCTTTGAGCCTTGCCAAGCCAACCAGAAAAACATGACTAACAGAGGCAACCATAAAAGACCATGTTCCATAGTTTCAACAGTCCTGAGTGCTGATACAAAGTTTTAACTAAAGTGCAAAATACACCAACAAGGGACAGAGATAAGTTATGGTAGTGAGCAACTGGCAAAAAGCGGTGATGAGTTTATATGAGAAGGCTTATATTATTTTGCTTGTTTGTCATTGGGTTAGGGGCTGCTGTGTTTGGTTTCGTAAATTTTCAGGGACTGGCAGCCAAAGGTGAGTTTGAGACGATTTTGCTTGATTTTCGCGAAGATATACCCAAAGAGGTAGTAGAAAAAAATTTGCAAGCGATCGCTCAACAATACCAGGTTACACCCCAATTGGATAATAAATTTTCGGCGAAAGATAATGTGTATATTATCAAAGGCGATCGCCAACGGCTGAAAGAATTGCAAAAATCACAATTCAAGTCAGCTACAGAATTTATTGAGCCAAATTATATTTATAAAAAGATTCCCCAACCAGGTGAAGTTGCTTTTTTGGGAGAATTTTTAAAACCCAACGAAGATGAGGAGGAAGTAACTCCCTCATTAACTGGGCCCAATGACCAGTATTACAGTAAGCAATGGAACTTGCATAATATTGGCATTGAAGGCGCGTGGAGTCAAACCAAGGGCAGCGGCATTACAGTTGCTGTAATTGACACTGGTATCACTCGCGTGCGGGACTTACATGAAACGAAATTTGTCAAAGGCTATGATTTCGTTAACGACCGAGAAGAAGCCAAGGATGATAACGGACATGGCACCCATGTAGCAGGTACGATCGCTCAAGCTACCAATAACAAATATGGCGTAGCTGGCATTGCGTACGAAGCCAATCTCATGCCTTTAAAGGTATTGAATGACTATGGTGGAGGTACTGTTGCCGATATTGCTGAAGCCATTAAATTTGCTGCTGATAAAGGCGCAGATGTGATTAATATGAGCTTGGGTGGTGGCGGTGAAAGTCAGTTAATGAAGCAAGCCATTGACTATGCCCATAACAAAGGCGTTGTCATTGTTGCGGCGGCTGGCAACGAAAATGCTAATGGGGCCAGCTATCCAGCCCGTTATCCCCATGTCATCGGCGTTTCAGCATTCGGCCCGGATGGAGAAAAAGCTCCTTACTCTAACTTTGGTGCTGGGGTAGATATCTCCGCCCCTGGCGGTAGTGATGCTGGCAAGATTTTGCAAGAGACAATCAACGAAAAGGGTGAAGGGGTATTTCTTGGCTTTCAAGGTACAAGTATGGCATCCCCTCACGTTGCTGGTGTCGCTGCACTAATCAAAGCTAAAGGCGTTACAGAGCCGGATGAAGTTTTGAAAGTTCTAAAACAGTCTTCACGAGTTATCCAAGACGATGGTTTGAACTACTATGGCGCTGGGCTGCTAAATGCCGAAGCAGCAGTTAAACTTGCCACTGAAGGTCAAATTAGTTTTTCTGACTTCTTCCGCTGGTTAAGGGATAATGGCTATCTCAACCCTGGCTTTTGGATTGATGGCGGTGCTGTAGCACTACTGCCCAAAATTTTGATGGTAGTAGGTTCCTACCTGCTAGCTTGGTTTTTACGGGTTTACTTTCCCTTCTCTTGGAGTTGGTCTTTATCCAGTGGTTTAGTAGCTGGCAGTTCTGGACTATTCTTCCTCAAAGGATTCTATATTTTTGACCTTCCTCAATGGCCTTTCCGGCTTTTGGGAAGTTCCATTCCCGAATTAGGTAACACTCTCCAAGGAACCAATGCTTTAAATCCTTTATTTGCCAGCGTGCTCATTCCTATTGTTCTCGTTGCATTGCTGCTGGGACATCCTAGCGGCAAATGGTTTGCAATTGGTTCAACCCTTGGTGTGGCAGCGTGTTTAACGGTGAGTGCAGTTTATGATCCTACAGTTTGGGGATTGGGCAGTAGTTATTTGGCACGTGTCTTCCTGATAGCTAATGCCCTACTCTGTTATGGATTAGCTCGTTTAGCGTTGAAAAATGAAAGGCAAGTAGCTTAAGTTAAGAGGGGAAGCAGGGAGATACAGGTGAACAATTATTACTGTTCTTCATCTCCCTTATTCCTTCAAAACTCAGCACTTAACACTCAGAAATAATATGAGCACTACAGTTACAGGCACTATCCAACACCGTGATATTGGTACTGGTGCATGGGCATTAGTTACCGATGATGGTGTTACTTATGAAATACCTAGAAGTGTAGACAAAAAACTACTCAAAGAAGGGCAAAAAGCAAAAGTTACAGGACAGGTGCGTGAAGATGTCATGACTACTGCCATGATTGGCCCTGTTCTGGAAGTAAAATCTTTTGAGGTAGTCAGTTCTGACTAGCTGTGGAATTTAAAACTTCTTGTAAACGACTTCTAAACTCTCCTTTGGGATGACCTCCTTTGACCTCACCGATAATCTGAAAGTCTCCTTCGGGAGAATCACAGATAATGTAAGTAGGCCATCCCATTTCTGATTTATCGGGATATTGAGTTAACAAGATTTTGCGATACTTGCGGTAAGTAGCTGTATCCTGCATTTTGACATCAATAAATTGCAAACTCAGTTCGTCAGCCACTTTTTTGTCATAAAAAGACATTTTATGGCAAATGCCGCATTCTTCTGAGGAGAACTTAATTACCGCTAAATTCATCTGATCTGCGACTCTCTGGATATAGGCAACCTATTATAGTATAAAACATTCAAGATCAGTATATTGCTGAAGCACATAACAAACTAGCAACATAAAAGTTGCCAGACTCGAGAAGTTGTGTAAAACTGAAAAAACATTTATCCACAGATGTTGAAGAAAGAACATGCTTAACAAAACAACGTCTTATGAGAGTTAAAGCTCCTTCCAACTGTAGATAAAGCTATGTCTTGGTAATTCACACAGAAAAATTATAGAAAAATAATTAAAATTTTTGGCAAATATACAATGGAATAACTATCGCATGAGCCTTCTAGCCTATGAAAGGGTAAAAGTTAGTCAGGGAAAGGCTATCGAGAGCTAAGAAAAATAATGATAAGATAGAGTTAATTAAAATTGACTTTGGTTAAGCGAGCGCTTAACTGGAATATCAACAAATAATCTTATTGGACAATTGCATTAATGTTAATAGCACATTTGTTGTGTTATAATAATTCCCTCAGCGTCTAATCAGTGGGTAGTTAAAGGCAAAGTATCTCCTCAAGAAAATCTCCAATAAGTACTGGACTACTAGACTAGCGGAGTTAGTTATCAGGGTGCATCTACCAATTTATTGTTTTCATGTTTAGTGTAATCTTTAGGATAAATTTATCTAAAGGGATATTGTTTTCTTTTAAGAATTAAAAAACCCCAGTAGGTACTAGCCAACTAGGGGAGTTAGTTATCAGGGTGTATCTACTAATTTCTGTATTCTCAACGCTTATACTGCAATCCGTATACAAATTTATCACATAGATTTAGCTAGTGGTTAACCAAAAAAAACCTAGTGGTATCAGCCAACTAGGGGAGTTAGTTATCAGGGTACACTTATTACTTAACTATTCTCAGAGTGACTACTAGAATCTGGATAAAATTATGACGTAGGGAGTGGCTAGTGATTAACTAGAAAAAACCCCTAGTGGTGGCAGCCAACTAGGAGAGTTAGTTATCAGGGTGCATCTACTACTTAACTATTCTCAGTGCAGCTACTATAATCCGGATAAAATTCTCATAGAGGTGTGTTAGTGGTAACAATAAAAAAATCCCCTAATGGGTTTGAGCCAACTAGGGGAGTTAGTTATCAGGGTGCATCTACCATTTAATTGTTCTC